>JAOAIK010000040.1 GCA_026414745.1 Roseococcus sp. | reverse complement strand
CGTGACCATCACCTGGGCCGTGCCCCTGGGCGGGCCGCGGCGCGCGGGGCAGCTCTGGAATGCCTTCCCGACCAGGACGGGCAACGTCGTGCCGGGCATCCTCGACGCCCGGTGGAAGCTGAACAGCGACCGCACCGCCCTCACCGGCGAGGCGTGGAACGCCGCGCTCATGCGCTGCGCCGCGACGCTGATCGCGCGCAGCCTGCCTGCCCTCGCCCGCAGGCGGGATCCGGGACTTCCGCTCGATGCCCTGCCGCGCGAGCTCGAGCGGCGGGACGACCCGGCGGCGCCGCTGCATGACGCGCTGTGGCAGGAAGTGCGGGCCATCGCCTTCCTGCCCGACGGCACCGGCGCCCTCCGACGGCCTGCGGAACTTCGCCGCCCGCCGCGCGATGACAGCACGCTGCAGCAGCGCTGGGAGGCTGTCGCGGCGGAAGCGCACCGCGCCACCACGGTTCATCACGCCTGCCTGTCCTCGGCCGACCGGCGGGCGCGGCTCGAGCGGCTGGCGAAGGCGGTCCAGGGCCGGCCGCCGGAGGGCACCCGGGAGCAGGATCCGGCGGAGGACCGGGACGAGGACGAGAACACGCCCGAACCGGGAACGCCGCGTCTTGACCGGTGGTCTGCGGATGACTGGTTGCTCGCCATCGCCAGTCCCGACCCTGCGTCTGGACGAGAGGCGGTGTTGCTGGCCGCGGAACTCTGCAAGCAGAACGCGCTGCCTCGGTACCGCCTGCGCGAACTGGCCATCATTCCCGCCCAGGGCGGAGGCCTCGCCAAAGCCTCGGCGCTGGTCATGCCCGGCGGCGCGGTGCCGGCCGGGCGCAAGGCCGTACACCCTGACCTGGTCGCCGACGAGGCGGTGCGCGAGGTGCTCGAGAGAGACTTCGGCATCGGCACCATGGACGAGGCGGCATGGCTCAGGCTGCTCGAGGAAGCTTGGGCGGGAGCGAGCGAGCGGAACGCGGAGCGGTGCGCGTCGGGTTGGGATCTGCTCCTCGGGGCACCGGAGGCGGTGCGATTGAAGTTCATCAAGGACCATCCCGACCGCTTGCGGTTCTTGACCCGGGCCGGCGGGTGGAAGGCGCGCGATGAGGTTCTTCTGCCGGGGCGCATCGTGACGGAGGAGGACGCCCCCACCCATGCGTGGGTGCTGCTCGATCCGGAGTTCGCCCGCCGGGCACGCCCGATCCTCGATCGCCTCGGGGTCGCCGACGTCCCGGCGGATCAATGGCGCGAGGACAGCCGGGTCGGATACGGGGCGCCCCCCTGGCTCGATGCGCTCGATCACGCGGCCGCCACGGTCTACCGGCAGAGCCGGCCGTCTGCGTCGAGCGCGCGAAAAGGCACCCTCGGTTATCTCGGTCCTGTAGTATACCATGCCGGCCTGCCGCTGCTCATTTCGCTCCACGGTGCATGCCGTGCGCGCCTGACGGATATGCTCCTCCAGCGCCTGCGCAACGGGACGCCCATGCCCCACCACGCCGGGGGCCGCGGCAGCCCGTCCACGGAGGCGCGGTATCCCCCGATCCCGGCGCCCGACCCGTCGGCTTGGTTCCTTTGGAAGCACGGCACCGCGCAGATCGGGCCGGAAGCGGTCCACCTGAAGGACATCTCGGCGCTGCTCCGCGGCCTCACCGCCGCCGAACGCGAGGCCTTGGCGTCGCTGCTGCCCGATGACGCGCCGCTGAGGCACTGCTGGGCGCCGGGCTGGCCGGAGCCCAAGGGCTCGGACACAGCCGTCTGGCGAGCTCTGCTCCGGCCCCGACCCGCCATGCCGCGTGACCAGCGCCGGGCCCTCTGGGAGGCGGCTGCGGTCCGCGGCCATGTGCCGGCTCTTGTGCCGCTGGGTTCGAATGCGGATGCGCGCTGGGTTGCGCTTGCCGACATCCTGGTGTCGTCGAACGCCGACGACCTCGAGCTCGCCGACAAGGCCGGCATCCCGTGCGTCATCCTCGCCAGGGACGCGGCCGAGCTTTGGGTCAAGCGGGGAGCACGCGACGCGCGCCGGATCATCCGGACGGAGGCCATCGGCGCGCCGGCCGACTGGATCGCGGCAGCCGACTACATCCCCGGGCTCGCCGCCTTCCTCGAAGGAGACGGGCCGGCCATCGGCTTTGTCGAAAGGGTCGAGCGCCGGCTGGAGGACGTCGCCACTCCCGGCGACCTGCTGGTGGACGGCAACCGGCTGCTGGTCAGCCGATCATGGATCGAGACGGCCGCTCGGCGCGACGTGCTGCGGAGGCTTCTGGAGGCCGTGTCGGCACTCGTTCCGCTCTCGAAGCCGCCCGAGGAGGTGCTCGCGGCGGTAGACCGCAGCGATGTCGACCGGCGGCGCGATGCGGTTCGCGCCGAGCCCGACCTGCCGCAGCGGCTCCTGCGGGCGGTCCGCAGCCCGGTCGCCTTGCGGGAAGGGCTGCCAGCCGCCGCGCGCGCGGCGCTCCCGCCGGATGTGTCCGCGCTCGACCTTGCCCGCGTCTTTCTCGATGTGCACGGCTCCGCGGCGCTCCGCGAACTGAATGGGGAGCTCAGGGACGCGGGGCTGGCCCCACCGACCCGCTGGGGCACGGACGAGGCCCGACAGTTCGTTCAGGCGCTGGGCTTTCCGCTGGCCTTCGCTGGCGCTGCGAGGCCGCGATTGCCGGCGGAGGAGCTGGTCCCCGGCCCCCAGCCTCTGCCGCCGCTGCACGACTACCAGGAGGAGGTCCTGCGCGAGCTCGACGGCCTTCTGACATCCGATGCGGATCGCCGACGGGCCGTCCTCAGCCTGCCGACCGGCGCAGGCAAGACCCGCGTCGCCGTCGAGGCCGCGATCCGTGCGGTCCGGTGCGGCAACGCCCAGAGACCTCTGGTCGTGTGGGTCGCACAGACAGAGGAGCTTGGCGAGCAGGCCGTGGACGCCTTCCGCCGCGTCTGGCGCACGAAGGGCCTGCCGGAGACCGAGCTGCGGATCGTCCGCCTGTGGGGCGGGCAGCCCACGCCGCCCGATGGCGAGGCCGACCGGCCGACCGTCGTCGTCACGCTGATCCAGACGGCCAAGACGCGCTTCGGGCGGAGCGAACTGCAATGGCTGCGCGACGCGCTCATGATCATCATCGACGAGAGCCATCACGGGATTGCTCCGAGCTACACGGAGGTGCTGAACGCCTTGGGGCTCGCAACGGGACAGAGGCGCAGCCGCGACCGCGAACCCAGTCTTCTGGGCCTGACCGCGACGCCCTTCCGCAGCGGTGGCGAAGAGGATTCGGCGCGCCTTGCGCAACGCTTCGATTGTCGCGTCGTGCCGCGCGAACAGTCGGACCTCTACGAGATGCTTCGTCGCCGAGGGTTCCTGGCCGATG
Source organism: Roseococcus sp. (assembly GCA_026414745.1). Lineage (GTDB taxonomy): Bacteria > Pseudomonadota > Alphaproteobacteria > Acetobacterales > Acetobacteraceae > Roseococcus. The sequence goes on along the minus strand of JAOAIK010000040.1, from coordinate 207,951 downwards.
TCGTGATGGAGCCGATCAGTCTCGCGGCGCCGTTCGACCTGACGGCCGAGGAACGCGGACACTTCGGGACCTTCGGCGAATTGCCGCCTTCGGCGCTGGAGCGTCTGTCGGAGCAAGCCGACCGGAATGACGCGATCCTGCACGCGATCGAACAGGCGCCCGAGCGGTCCATCCTTGTCTTCGCCAACAGCGTGGAGCACGCGGTGGCGCTGACCGCACGCCTCAGCCTGCGCGGGATCCGGGCGCGGGCGGTGAGCGGCGACACCGATCTCTCGGCACGCCGGGAGGCGGTGGCGGCGTTCAAACGCGGGGAAGTCCGGGCGGTCTGCAACGCGGCGGTCTTCACGACCGGCTTCGATGCGCCCGGCGTGGAGATGATCCTCATCTCGCGCCCGGTCTTTTCGCCCGTGCGCTTCATGCAGATGGTCGGTCGAGGCCTGCGCGGACCGAAAAACGGCGGAACAGCGACCTGTCGGGTCGTGACGGTGAGGGACAATATCGCCGTTTACCAGGATCGCGACCCGCTCGAATGGTGGCGGCGCTACTACCAGTGAGCAGGTCCGTCCGGTCCCCGGGATCAGCGCTGTCAGCGTCTCCGGCGGGCAAAGTCGTGCGTCGTCCTCTTCCCCGCCGCACCACGCCCGCAGGCGCGCGCGGGTCGGAGCTCTCCGGGCGGGGCCATGGCCGATCGGAGCGGTATCGTGCCCTGCCGGGCGCGCGGGCGTGGGGGCCCCTCCCGGCGATGACAGCCGGCTGCCGGCTTCATGCGCCCGGACAGGTCAAGCGACCGGCAGGGGGCGACGATCCGCGTCCCGGTCGGCGCGCGGGGCCGGCCTGTCGCCAGCCGCCCCATCCGCCCGGCCCGGACGGAGGGCGATGCGGGCGGTCAGCCCGCGCCGAGCCAGGCGGCCAGACGCGCCGGGGCCTCGGCCATCGCCGCCTCCTCGCCGCAGTAGGAGAAGCGCAGGAAACGCCGTCCCCGGCGGCGGTCGAAATCCACGCCGGGTGTGGCGGCGATTCCCGCCCCCTCCAGCATGCGCGCGCAGAAGGTGGCGCTGTCCTCCGTCAGGTGGCTGATGTCGCACCAGAGGTAGAAGGCGCCGTCCGCCGCGGCGATGCGCGCGAAGCCGGCGCGCGGCAGCCCCTCCAGCAGCCGGGCGCGGCTGCGCGCATAGGCGGCCTTGCGCGTCTCCAGCTCCTCCGTGCAGTCCATCGCCGCCTCGGCCGCCACCTGCGCCACATGCGGGGCGCTGATGAAGAGGTTCTGCGCCAGGCGCTCCACGGGGCGCAGAAGGTCCTCGGGCAGCAGCAGCCAGCCGATGCGCCAGCCCGTCATGCACCAGTATTTCGAGAAGCTGTTCACCACGATGGCGCTCTCGGAGAAGGCGGCGGCGCTGCTCTCGGCCACCGTGCCCCAGGAGAGGCCGTGATAGATCTCGTCGGAGATCAGCCGCACCCCCTCCGCATGGCACCAGCGCGCGATGGCGGCCAGCTCCTCCGGCGCCAGCATGGTGCCGGCGGGGTTGCAGGGGCTCGCCACCACCAGCCCCTCGGGCCGGGGGTCGAGCGCCTCGAGCATCGCCAGCGTGGGCTGGAAGCGCGTCTCGGGCCCGCACTCCAGCAGCACCGGCTGCATGCCCAGCGCGGTCAGGATGTTGGCGTAGGGCGGGTAGAAGGGGGCCGCCATGGCCACGCGGTCGCCCGGGTCGAAGGCGGCAAGGAAGGCGAGGGGGAAGGCGCCCGAGGCGCCGACGGTTACGGCGATGCGCCGCGCCGGCACATCGAGGCCGTAATGCGCCGCGTAGTGCCGGGCGATGCGCGCGCGCAGCGAGGGGTTGCCCAGCGCCTCGGTGTAGCCCAGCGGCGCGCCCGCGCGCAGCGCCCGGATCGCGGCTTCGGTGGCGCCGCGCGGGGCGGGGCTGCCGGGCTGGCCCACCTCCATGCGGATGATGCCGGGCGCACCTGGCGGCAGCGCCGCCGCCCGGGCATTGGCGGCGGCGATCACGTCCATCACCAGGAAGGGCGGGGCCTCGGCCCCGCGTCCGACCTTGAGCGCCACCGCCGCTAGCGCCCGGTGGCGCCGAGCGCCACGCCCGCGCCGCGCGGGTCGCTCGCCGTGGTGCAGAGCTGCGGCCAGCCTGGCAGGTAGCGCGGGCAGGCGCCGATCTGCGCGCGGCCGGGCTCGGGGATGGCGGCGAAGGCGTCGGCGGCCGGGCGTTCGCGCAGCAGCACCGCCTCCAGCGCCGCGGCCACCGCCATCGGCGCGGCCTCCTGTCCCGAGCCGGCGGCGGCCATCTTGAAGGCGCGCGTCACCGGCGCCCAGACGATGGCGGCCGAGAGCAGGGGCGGCTGCACGCGCCCCATATTGGGCGCGGCGGCGAGCAGGAAGCCGAGGCCGGGCACCATGCGCCCGGTGCCGAACAGGTTGTTCAGGGTGAAGGCGCAGCTCACCGCATTGCCGTTGCGGTCATAGACCACGAGCCCGGCGCTGGCGGGCAGCGGCGGCAGGCTCGCGCCCGTCCCGGCCGAGGCGAGGATGGCCATGGGCTCGCCCCCCTCGCGGCGAAAGGCGGCAGCGGCGGCGATGGCGCGCGCCTGCGCCTCGGCCGGCCCCTGGCCCGCCTGCAGGGCGCGGAAGGCGGCGGCGGCGGCCAGGCCGCCATCGGCCGGGGGCGGCAGGAAGGCAATGCGGTCGCCCCCGCGGCCCTCGATGAACAGCGGGCGCACCACCCGCGGCAGGGCGGCGCGCAGATCGGCCCCCGGGATGGGACCGCCGGCCTGCGGGCTGCTCTCCTCGATGCGCCGGGCCAGCGCGCCCTGGTGGAAATCCCCCGCGCCGGCGAGGCGGATGGCCGAGAGGGTGCCGGCCAGCGCCGCGTTGCGGAAGCGCTCGCCCACCGGGATCACCCCCGCCTCGGCCGTGCCGAAGACGGCGCGGGTCTGCGCGTCGGCGAAAAGGGGCGCGCGCACGGCGCTGAGGTCGGCGTGCAGCGCGCGCGACATGGGCGCGCCGAAGCGGGCGAGCTGCTCGGCCGGGGCCACCAGCTCCTCGAAGGGCCGCCCGCCCGCGAGGCGCGCATGCACCGCGAACAGCCCGCGCGCCAGCAGCGGCACGGCGGCGGGCCTGTCGCCCCCACCGCCGCCCTGGCCGGGCAGGAAGAGCACCGCCTCGGGCTCGTTGCGCCGCACATCGTAAACGAGGCAGGCCCCGCCGCCGCCGAGCCCGACCCGCGAGGGGTAGGTGACGGACATGGCGAAGGCCGCCGCCACCGCCGCATCGGCCGCATTGCCCCCGGCCGAGAGCACGTCGCGCGCGATGCTGGCCGCCACCGGCTCCTCCGCCGCCACGCCGCCGAGGAAGCCCTGCACGAAGCCGGGCGTGCCGGCGGGGATCGAGGGGCCGGTGAGGCCGGAGGCGAGGCTGCGGGCCGTCTCGCAGCCGGGCAGGAGCAGCAACCCGAGCAGTGCCAGCGCGGCGCGGGGGGCGGGGCGCGGACGGGCGGCGCGGGGGGAGGGCGTCATGCTGGCGTGGTTCATCCCTGTCTCGCTCGGGCCGGTCTTGCTCGGGCCGCAGTCGCGTGGCCGGCCGGGCTTGCGGCTTACCGGCCTTCGCCCGGCCGGGCAACCGCGCGCGGCGTTTGCGCGACGCGCCCGGGCGGGCGAACATGCGTTCCCACATGGCGGAAACGGCGCGCGCGCCGGGGCATGACGAGAGGGATGGCGGGATGAAACGGCGGAGACTGCTCGGCCTCGCGGCGGCACTGCCCCCGGGCACGGCGCTGGCGCAGGCGCTGACGGAGGCGCAGCGCACCGAGGTGATCGAGATTCTCCGCCGCGCCCTGCGCGAGGATCCCTCGATCCTGCGCGAGGCCTTCCAGAGCCTGGAGCGCGCCGAGGAGGAGGCACGCGCCGAGGCGCAGCAGCGCGCCATCATGGCCCATGCCGACCGCCTGTTCCGCGACCCCGAGATCCCCTTCAAGGGCAACCCGCAGGGCCGCGTGGTTCTGGCCGAGTTCTTCGACGCGCGCTGCGGCTTCTGCAAGCGCCTCCATCCGGTGATGGAGCAGCTCCTCGCCGCCGAGCGCGATGTGCGGGTGAACCTGTTCGACTTCCCGATTCTCGGGCCCCAGTCGCTCCTCGCGGCGCGCGCCCTGCTCGCCGCGCAGCGGCAGGACCGCTACGTCGCGCTCTACGACGCACTGCTGCGCCTGCGCGAGGAGCCGACGGAGGCGGCGATCCGCCGCGAGGCGGAGCGGCTGCGCCTGGACTGGGCACGGCTGCGCCGCGACATGGACGACACCGCGGTGATGCAGCGCATCGACCGCAACCTTGCCCTGGCCCGCGCCCTCGACATCCAGGGCACGCCCGCCATCCTCGGCGGGACCACTCTGATCCCTGGCGCGACCGACCTCGCGACGCTGCGCCAACTCACCGCACGGCTGCGCGGATAGGGCGACGCGCCGCCCCGGATGGACGGGGCATGAGGAACGGATAAGCTTCCGGCCATGCAGCGCGCCACGGAACGCTCCGCGCGCCTTCCCGCGACCGTCCGGGGGGGCGCGCCGGTCCCCTTGCCCCTCCCCGCCCCGATCCGGGGGCGCGGGGGGACATGAGCACCGCCCGGCCCGCCGTGCTGGAGGCGCTGCTGCGCGGCGCCGGCGCGCCCGACCGACCGCTGGCGCTGCCGGTGCCCGACCTGGCGCCCTGGCGCGCCGGGAACGCGCTGCCGGGCGTGTGGAGCTTCTCCGCCGCGGCGCCGGGGCCGCATGTCTGCCTGGTCTCGCTCATCCACGGCAACGAGTTCGCCGGGGCCATCGTGCTCGACCGGCTGCTGCGCGAGGGGCTGCGCCCCGCCATCGGGCGGCTCAGCTTCGTCTTCGCCAATCTCGACGCCTTCGCGCGCTTCGACCCGGCCGACCCCACCGCCTCGCGCTTCCTCGAGGAGGACATGAACCGGCTGTGGGACGTCGCGGCGCTGGAGGGGCCCCGCCGCAGCGCCGAGCTCAAGCGCGCCCGGGCGCTGCGCCCGCTCTTCGACACGGCCGACGTGATCCTCGACCTGCACTCCATGCTCTGGCCCTCGGACCCGCTCTATCTCGTGGGCGGCTCGCCGGACTCGATGGAGCTCGCCCTGCAACTCGGCACGCCGCCTCTCGTCGTCTCCGACCAGGGGCATGCGGCAGGGCGGCGGCTGATCGACTACGGCCCCTTCGCTTCGCCCGGCAGCGGCCGGCGCGGCGTCCTGCTGGAGGGCGGCTGGCACTGGGAGGCGGAGACGGTGGCGCGGATGGAACAGGCGGTGCGGCGACTGCTGGCGCTGACAGGGCTCGTTCCCGCCCCCCTGCCGCCGCCCGAGGCGCCGCCGCGCCGGGCGCGGGTGACGCGCACCATCACCGCCCGCACCGCCGATTTCGTCTTTACCCGGCCCTGGCGCGGCGGCGAGATCGTGCCGGAGGCCGGCACCCTCATCGCCCATGACGGCGGGCGCGAGGTGCGCACCGATCACCCGGACTGCCTGCTCATCCTGCCGAACCTCGTGACTCAGCCCGGCCACACGGCGGTGCGCCTCGCGCGCTACGAGTGATCGCCCCCCCTGGCGGGGCATGCAGGCGGGGGACATGCTGCGCCCCGGGCGGGGGGCACCCGCCCGCGACATGTCGCGACAGATCGAGGAAGGAGGGGAGACGCCATGAGCGCTCGGCTGGCCGGAAAGCGCGCCTTCGTCACCGCGGCGGGCCAGGGCATCGGCCGCGCCGCCGCCATCGCCATGGCCGCGGAAGGGGCGGAGGTGATCGCCACCGACCGCGATGGGGCGAAGCTTGCGGGCCTTGAGGGCCCGAAGATCCGCACCGCGGTGCTCGACGTGCTGGACGATGCGGCGGTCGAGGCGCGCCTGGCCGAGGCCGGGCCGCTCGATGTGCTGTTCAACTGCGCGGGCTTCGTCCATCAGAACACCGCGCTGACCTGCACCGAGGAGGAGTGGGACTTCGCCTTCGCGCTCAACGTGCGCAGCATGTGGCGCACGGTGCGCGCGGTGCTGCCGGGGATGCTGGCGCGCGGGCGGGGCAGCATCATCAACATGGCCTCGGCGGCCTCCAGCATCAAAGGCGCGCCGAACCGCTTCGTCTACGGCACGACCAAGGCGGCGGTGATCGGCCTGACGCGCGCCGTCGCGGCCGACACGGTGGCGGCGGGGGTGCGCTGCAACTGCCTCGCCCCGGGCACGGTGGACACGCCGAGCCTGCATGAGCGGATCGCGGCGAACGCCGCCGCGGCGGGCGGGCTGGAGGCGGCGCGCGCCGCCTTCGTGGCGCGCCAGGCGATGGGACGGCTCGCGCAGCCCGAGGAGATCGCGGCCCTGGTGGTCTATCTCGCGAGCGACGAGAGCGCCTTCATGACCGGGCAGGCGCTGATCATCGACGGCGGCTGGACGCTGTGACCGCGCGGCCCGCCTGATGCGCGAAGCGCCGCGGGGTGGCCCCGCGGCGCCGGCATGCGGCCCGAGGCGGGCGGGGCTCAGCCCGCCAGCGCCTGGTCCTTGCCCTTGCGGATGTTGGGCAGCGCCATCAGCACCAGCGCGAAGGCCGCAATGCCGAGCATGGTGGCGCTGATCGGCCGCTGCACGAACACCATCCAGTCCCCGCGCGAGAGCAGCATGGCGCGGCGCAGATGCTCCTCCATCATCGGCCCGAGCACGAAGCCGATCAGCATCGGCGCCGGCTCCAGCCGGAGCTTGTTGCACATGTAGCCGAACACCGTGAACAGCACCGTCATGTAGACGTCGAACACGTTGTTGTTCAGCGAATAGACGCCGATGCAGCAGAACACGAGGATGGAGGGGTAGAGGAACTTGTAGGGCACCTGCAGCAGCTTCACCCACATGCCGATCAGCGGCAGGTTGATGACCAGCAGCATGAGGTTGCCCACCCACATGGAGGCGATGAGGCCCCAGAAGAGGTCGGGCTGGGCCTCCACCATGCGCGGCCCGGGCTGGATGCCCTGGATGATCAGGGCGCCCACCATCAGCGCCATCACCGCGTTCGAGGGGATGCCGAGGGTAAGCAGCGGGATGAAGCTGGTCTGCGCGGCGGCGTTGTTGGCCGCCTCCGGCCCCGCCACGCCCTCGATCGCGCCCTTGCCGAACTCGTGGCGCCCGCGGCTGACCTTGCGCTCCATCATGTAGGAGCCGAAGGCGGCGAGCGAGGCGCCGCCGCCGGGCAGGATGCCGAGGAAGCTGCCCACCACCGTGCCGCGCAGCACCGAGGGCGTGGCGCGCAGCCATTCCTGCCTGGTCAGCCACAGCGAGCCGACCTTGGACTTCAGCACCGAGCGCGCCTCGGGCCGCTCCAGGTTCAGGATGATCTCGGCGATGCCGAACATGCCCATGGCGATGGGCACGAAGCCGATGCCGTCCGAGAGTTCGGGGATGCCGAAGGTGAAGCGCTGCTGGCCCGTCTGCACGTCGGTGCCCACGAGGCCGAGCGCGACGCCCAGCACCACCATGCCGATCGCCTTCACCACCGAGCCCTGCGCCAGCACGCAGGCGATGATCAGGCCGAGCAGCATCAGCGAGAAATAGTCGGCCGGGCCGAAGGAGAGGGCCACCTGCGTCAGCAGCGGGCCCGAGGCGGCGACGAGGATCGTGGCCACCGACCCGGCGAAGAAGCTGCCGATGGCGGCGATGGCCAGCGCCGCGCCGGCCCGCCCGTTGCGCGCCATCTTGTAGCCTTCGAGCGTGGTGACGACCGAGCTCACCTCGCCGGGCAGGTTCAGCAGGATCGAGGTGGTCGAGCCGCCGTACTGCGCGCCGTAGAAAATGCCCGCGAGCATGATGATCGCGGTGGTCGCCGGCAGGCCGAAGGTGATCGGCAGCAGCAGCGAGATGGTCGCCACCGGCCCGATGCCAGGCAGCACACCGATCGCCGTCCCGATCAGCGCGCCGAGCAGCGCGAAGGTCAGGTTCTGCAGCGAGAGCGCGACGCCGAAGCCGTGCGCGAGGTTCGAAAGCAGCAGTTCCATGTGGGTCGCCCTATCCCGCCGTCACAGCACCGGCCAGAGGTTCACGCGGATGTCGAGTTCGTGGATGAACACGTACCAGGAGAGCGCCAGCATGAAGGCCAGCAGCCCCGCCACGCCGCGCAGCGTGTGCGTGCGGTCGGCGACGCAGCTCAGCAGCATCAGCGTGGTCAGCGCGAGGAAGAAGCCGCCCTTCTCCAGCGTGAGACCGAACACGGCCACCGCCGCGCAGACGATGGCGAGCGGCCGCCAGCCCGGCGAGACGGCGAAGACCAGCATGCCCACCAGGATGCCGACGCCCACCGCGTTGTAGGTCTGCCCGAAGAAGCCCCAGACGGAGGGGGCGAGGAAGTAGGTCGCCGCTCCCGCCGCCATGCCGGCGATCAGCGTGCCCACATCCAGGCCGGTCCACTTCTCCAGCGGATCAGGCCCGCTGAACAGGCCGATCAGCAGCGTCCAGACGCCGAGGCCGCCCAGCAGGTAGAAGGTCATCATCGGCATGTAGCCGGGGCCCATGCGGCGCGCGGTGCCGAGGCTGTGGTCCTGGTTCAGGTAGAGGCCCACCACGGCCATGAGGATCAGGAAGATCCCCGAGATCACGTCCTTCGTGCTGATCTTCAACTGCATCCGCTCGCTCCCCCGCACGCTTCCCGAGGCTGGTGTCCGCTAAGCACTAAACCGGCCGCCGCCAACCGGAAATCCGTTCCAATCTTACTTGTCAGTCAGGTTGCGCGCCACTTTCGCGCACCAGCGGCGCCCAGGCGGCGAGTTCGGCGGCCACGAAGGCCGTGAACTCGGCCGGCGAGAGGGCGCCCGGCGCGCCTCCGAACTCGGCGAAGCGCGCGCGGATCTCGCCGAGCGACAGGATCTCGCGCAGCTCGCGCGCCAGGCGCTCCACAACCGGCGCGGGCAGACGCGCCGGACCCGACAACCCGAACCAGGAGTTCGTGACCAGGTCGAAGCCCTGCTCGCGCAGCGTCGCCACCTCGGGGAAAGCCGGATGGCGCTCGGCGCTCGACATCGCCACCGCCCGCACGCTGCCCTGGCGGATATGCGCCGCGGCCGAGGGCAGGCTGTCGCTCATCAGCGGCACCTGGCCGGCGATCACCGCCGTCATCGCCGGGCCTGCGCCGCGGAAGGGGATGTGGTTGATCTCGCGCCCCAGCATCTGCCCCAGCCGCACGATCAGCAGATGGTTCGAGGAGCCCGCGCCGGAGGAGGCCATGTCGAGGCCCCGCGGGCTCTCGCGGTGCGCGCGCGCCAGATCGGCCATGCTGGCGATGCCCGCGCGCGGGTTGGCCACGATCACCGAGGGGTTGAGCGTGAGCAGCGCGATGTGCGTGAAGTCGCGCAGCGCGTCGTAGCGGAGGTTGGCGTAGAGCGCTGGCGAGATCGCGTGGCTCGCGATGTTGGAGAGCAGGAGCGTATGGCCATCCGGCGCCGCCTGCGCCGCCATCTGGCTGCCGAGCGTGGCGCCCGCGCCGGGGCGGTTCTCGATCACCACGGGCTGGCCCAGCCGCTCCTGCAGCGGCGCGGCGATCAGGCGCGCGATGAGGTCGGTGGTCCCGCCCGGCGCGAAGGGAACGATCAGGCGGATGGGCTGCGCGGGCCATCCCTGGGCGGCCAACGGCGCGGCGATCGCGGAGAGGGGCGCGGCCAGAGCGGCGCGTCGCGTCAGCCTCACGGACCTCTCCCCCTTCCCAGCCTTGGGCCTCGCGGCCTCGTTGCGATGCCGGCTATCGCATGGGTTCGCCCGGGCGGCAAGCATGCTGGACAGGGCCCGCCACCCTGCCACCATGCACGTGACGCGGGAGGGGCGCGCCCCTTCCTGGAAGACCGCCGCGCAAGGACCACGCCATGCTGAGCAACGACCCCGCCCGGACCATCCGCGAGGAGGCCGCGCGCCTCGAACCGAGGCTGATCGCGCTGCGCCGCGACATCCACCGCCACCCCGAGCTCGCCTTCGAGGAGCACCGCACCGCCGGCATCGTCGCGGCCGAGCTCGCGCGGCTCGGCATCGCGCACCGCACGGGGGTGGGCGGCACCGGCGTGCTCGGCGTGATCGAGGGGGCGCGGCCCGGGCCCACGCTGGCGCTGCGCGCCGACATGGACGCGCTGCCCATCGAGGAGGAGACGGGCCTCGACTTCGCCAGCACCGTGCCGGGCAAGATGCACGCCTGCGGCCATGACATCCACACCGTCACGCTGCTCGGCGCGGCGGAGGTTCTCAGCGGGCTGCGCGCGCAGCTCGCCGGCCGCGTCCTGCTGGTCTTCCAGCCCGCCGAGGAGGTGCTGGAAGGCGCCGCGGCGATGATCGCCGACGGCGCGGCCGAGGGCATCGACATGGCCATCGGCTTCCACAACCATCCGGACAAGCCGGTGGGCACATTCGGCTATGTGCGCGGCCCCTCCCTCGCCGCCTCCGACCGCTTCGACCTGCATCTGCGCGGGCGGTCGGGCCATGCCGCGCACCCTTACGCGGCGGTGGACCCCATCGTGGGCGCGGCGCACATCATCACCCAGCTGCAGACCGTGGTCAGCCGCGAGCAGAAGCCGCTGCACCCCTGCGTCGTCACCGTGGGCATGATGAACGCGGGCACCACCTACAACATCATCCCCGAGCGCGCGCATCTGCGCGGCACGGTGCGCACCCTGCACGCCGAGGCGCGCGACGTGGCGGAGGCCGCCATCCGCCGCCTCGTCGAACACACGGCGGCCGCCATGCGGCTGGAGGCGCGGCTCGACTACCAGCGCAAGATCGGCCCGCTGGTGAACGACGACCGCGTGCTGGAGCCCGCGCTCGCCAGCCTGCGCGCGCAGTTCGGCGAGGTGGTGGAGGAGGGCCAGCCCTCCATGGGCGCCGAGGATTTCGCCGCCTTCGCCGAGCGCGCGCCCGCCTTCCACCTCGGCATCGGCGCCGGCGCGCCGGGCCGCAACGACCGGCTGCACAACGCCGACTACCAGCCCGACGAGCGCTGCATCGGCCTCGGCGTGCAGGCGCTGAGCCGCATCGCGCTGGACCTGCTGCGGTGAGGCTGGCCGGGCTCGCCGCGCCCGAGGCGGCGGCGCGGCTCGCCGCGGGGGCGGCGGTGATCCTGCCCATGGGCAGCCTGGAGACGCATGGCCCCGGCCTGCCGATGGGCGACTATCTGCTGGCCGAGGCCATCGCGCTGCGCATCGCCGCGGCCGATGGCGCGGCGCTGGTGGCCCCGCCCATCCCCTTCGGCGGCGAGGACGTCTTCCGCGGCCTGCCGGGCGGCATCGCGCTCGCGCCCGCCACGCTGGCGGCGCTGCTGGGCGATGTGCTGGGCAGCCTCGTCTCCGGCGGGGCGCGGCGGCTGCTGATCCTCAACGGCCATGGCGGGAACATCGCCGCCATCGAGGAGGCGCAGCGCGGCCTGCGCCGGGCCACGGGAGTGATCGCGCCGGTGCTGCACCTCTGGCGCAACGCCGCCGCCTGGCAGGCGGAGCTGGGCGGCGATCCGGGCGCGCTGGGCCATGGGGGCGATCCCATCGCCTCGGTGGCGCTGCACCTCCTGCCCGAGCTCTGCGCGCCCGCGCGCTTCGCCCCGCGCGCGCCCCTCGCCCCGGTGCTGGGCCTGCCGGTGAGCGGCTTCGGCACGCTGCGCGCGGGCCCGGCCGAGATCGGCGCGCCGCTCGAGCTCGACGAGGTGGCGCCGGGCGGCGTGGCGGCCGCCGACCCGCGCGGGGCGAGTGCCGCGCATGGCGCGCGCCTCGTCGCGCGGCTCGTCGAGGCCGGCTGCGCCGCGCTGCGGGCCCTGCCGGCATGAAGCTGTGCATCGTCGGCGCGGGCGCCATCGGCGGGCATCTCGCCCTGCGCTTCGCGAAGGGCGGGATGGCCGAGGTCAGCGTGCTGGCGCGCGGGCCCGCGCTCGCGGCGCTGCGCGCGGGCGGCATCACCGTCGAGGCGCCCGATGGCCGCTTCACCCTGCCCGTGCGCGCCGAGGAGGACCCCGCCGCCCTCGGCCCGCAGGAGGCCGTGGTCGTGGCGGTGAAGGCCCATTCCCTGCCGGCGCTGGCGCCCGCCCTCGCGCCGCTGCTCGGCCCCGAGACCCCGGTGGTGGTGGTGGTGAACGGCATCCCCTGGTGGTGGGAGGAGGGGCCCTCCCCCCTCGACCCGGGCGGGGCCATCGCCGCCGCCCTGCCGCGCGCGCGGGTGCTGGGCGGCGTGGTGTGGTCCGCCTGCACGGTGACCGCGCCCGGCCAGGTGCGGGTGCAGAGCGCGACGAGCCGGCTGCTCATCGGCGAGCCCGCGGGCGGCGTCACGCCGCGCGCGGCGCGCCTCGCCGCGGCGCTGGAGGCCGGCGGCATGGGCGGCGAGGCGGTGGCGGACATCCGCACCGAGATCTGGGTCAAGCTGCTGAACAATCTCAGCAACGGGCCGATCTGCCTGCTCACGCGCCGCGACATGCGCGCGAGCTTCTCCGACCCCGTGCTGCTGGAGGCCGCGCGCCAGGTGGTGCGCGAGGGGATGGCGATCGCCGCCGCCCTCGGCCATCCGGTGCCGGAGGGGGCGGAGGCGCGCAGCCTCCGCTCCGTCACCATCCCGCACAAGCCCTCCATCCTGCAGGATCTGGAAGCCGGGCGGCCGCTCGAGTTCGAGGCGCTCTTCGAGGCGCCGCTGCGCCTCGCCCGCCGGGCGGGGGTGGCGACGCCGCTGCTCGCGCTGCTGGTGGCGCTGGCGCGGCAGGCGACGGCTCAGCCGGGCTGAGCGCGCGGCAGCGCGTGCTGGCCGAGCACCCAGCCCTCCCAGCGGCGCACCGCCTCGTCCTCGGGCACGAGATCGGCGCGGCGCCCGTCCAGCACCTGGATGAGGGCGAGCAGGCCGAGCACGCAGTCGAGCCGGTCCTCGCCCGCCGCGTCGGCGCCGAAGCCCTCGGCGATGGCGTCCTTGAGCGCGGGCGCGGGCTCGGCCCCCAGCGCCGCCATGCGCGCGCGCAGCGGATCGGCCAGGGCGCGGCGCGCCGCCTGGGCGCGCTTGCTGCCCGCGAGCCGCAGGCCGAGCTGGCGCAGCGCCTCGGCCGGATAGACCTCGGCCAGCGCGAGCCGCCCGCGCGCGAGCAGCCCGTCGAGCGGCCCCGCGAAGGGCCAGAGCGCGAGGGGCGCGCCCTCGGCCAGGGCGGGGGCCAGCCAGTCGCGCCAGGCGGCGATGGCGGCCTTGCCCGACTGGTTCGCGCCCAGCGTCCAGAACAGGGGCGCGCCGGCCGGGCGCTCGGCGGTGGCGCGGTCGCACCAGCGGCTGAGCGCCGCCGCGTCGGGCAGGCCGAGCGCCGCGGCATGGGCCGCGCGCGTCATGCCCCGCAGGCCGCGGCGCGGATAGAAGGGCGAGTCGGGCGCGACGGTGGCCAGCGTCTCGTTCACCGCGAAGAAGCGCGCATCCCCCGCCCGGGCGGCGAGGAAGCGGGGGAAATCCGGCTCCGGCCGGGCGGCGGCATAGGCGCGCGGCAGGCCGAGCGGCAGGTCGAGGCCGAGGGCGGCGGGCGCGCCCTCGGCCAGCAGCGCCGCCGCGAAGCCGCGCGGATCGCCGACCGGCCGCGGCGCCTCCACGCGCCAGCGCCCGCCCTCGCGCCGCGCCAGCGCCGCCCAGCGCTTGGCCGGATGGGCCGACCAATCGGCGTGCGCCGCGATCAGCGCCATGGCAGGATGGCGGGGCCGCAGACGGAGGCCGCCATGGGCTACACCTCGCTCGCCAAGTGGTTCCACTGGGTCACCGCCGCGCTGATGCTGGTGGCGCTGCCCACGGGCGTCGTCATCGAGCACATCAAGGACAGCGACAAGATGGCCTTCTACGCGATCCACGAGAGCGCGGGGCTGACCATCCTCTTCGTCGCGCTGGCGCGGCTCGCCTGGCGGCTCACCCACCCCGTGCCGCCGCAGGCGGGGATTCCGCCCTGGATGCGCAAGGCGGCGGATGGCGTGCATCACGCCCTCTACGCGGCGCTGATCATCCAGCCCATCCTCGGCTTCCTCGCCACCAACGCCTTCGGCTTCCCCATGCAGGGCGCCACCGCCTATCTCGGCCTGTTCGACCTGCCGAAGTTCATGGAGGCCAACACGCCGCTCGCGGAGGGGGTGCTGATGATCCATGCGTGGCTGGGCTGGCTCATCGCCGCGCTGGTGGTGGTCCACATCGGGGCGGTGGTGTTCCACCAGGCGATCCGGCGCGACGGCACGCTGCTCAGGATGGTGTAGCGGCAGGGGGCGCAGCGGGGCCGCGCAGCGCCGCGATCTCGGCCGCCAGCGCCTCGGGCGCGGGGTCGGCGGGGAAGGCGGCGGGGATGTCCACGGCGCGCGCCAGCAGGCGCTTGTACTCGGCGCGCGGGATCTCGATGGTGCCGAACTGCGCGAGGTGCTCCGTGCGGAACTGCGCGTCCAGCAGCACGAAGCCGCCGAGCCTCAGCCGCGCGACGAGATGCACGAGCGCGATCTTGGACGCGTCGTCGGCGCGGGAGAACATGCTCTCCCCGAAGAAGGCGCCGCCCAGCGCCACGCCATAGAGGCCGCCCACCAGCTCCCCCGCCCGCCAGGCCTCGAGGGAATGCGCATGGCCCTGCCGGTGCAGGGCGACGAAGAGGCGCCGGATCTCGGCGTTGATCCAGCTGTCGGGGCTGTTCGGGCGCGGCGCGGCGCAGGCGTCGATCACGGCCTCGAAGGCGCGATTCGCCGTCACCTCGTAGGGGCGTTTCCGCAGGGTGCGGGCGAGGCGCCGAGGAAGGTGGAACCCGGCGAGCGGAATGACGCCGCGCTGCTCCGGATCGAGCCAGTAGAGGGTGCGCGCCTGCCGGCTCTCGGCCATGGGGAAGAGGCCGATGCGATAGGCGCGGAGCAGGAGCTCCGGCGTGATCTCCATCTGGCGGCGCGAGGACATCCGCCCTCAGCCTCGCGCCGCGCGGGTGGCGGGCCCGTGCATGGGCCGCAGTGTAGGCGGCCCGGCCCCGCCCTGTCTGTAGCGGCGGCGCGGGCTATTGCGCCGGCGGGTCCTCGGCCTGGGCGGCGGGGCGGCGCGCCGGGGGAAGCGGAAGGGTCTCGGCCTCTCCAGCCAGCTCGGCCTCCAGGGGGTGGATCTCGCCATTGGCCTCGCCGTCGACGGGCTCGGGCAGCGCGATCTCCACCGGCGCCTCGCGCAGGCGGCGGTCCTGCTGCTGCTGGGCCTGCTGCTGCTGCTGCGCCGCGTTCATCGCGCCGAGGATGCGGAAATAATGCTCCGCGTGCTGGAAATAGCCCTCGGCGGCCACACGGTCCCCGGCGCTGGTCGCATCTCGGCCGAGCTGGAGGTATTTCTCGAAGAGCTGCTGCGCCGTGCCGCGCAGCCGCACATCCGGGCCGTTGGAGTCGAAGACGTGATTGCGGTTCAGGGGCTGCTGCCCGCCGCCGCCGCTGTGGCGGAACTGCCCGCCACCACCGCCGCCGTGGCGATGGCCACGGCGCATGCGCTTCATGTTCATCCGCTGTTGCGCTTCCGCTGTCTCACGAAGGCGCGGCGCTCTCGGCGTCGCGCGCGGTCCGCTGCCACGCGCCCGGGAACCCGCCCCGGGCGGCCTGCCGGGCAGCACCCTGACAAGCATCGCGGAGATTAGCGGTTCGACGCCGTTCCAACAATGGGGCCGGGCCGGCATTCGAGCAGAATGGCGCGCGGCACCCCGCCCAGATCCTCCCGCTGCCCGGCCACGCGCAGGCCGGCCGCCTCGGCCAGCGCCGCCACCGCCCCCGCCTGCCCCGCCCCGAGCTCCAGCACCGCAAGCCCGCCGGGCGCGAGCAGCCCCGGCAGGGCGGCGCAGAGGGCGCGGTAGGCGGCGAGCCCGTCGGGCCCGCCATCGAGGGCTGAAGGCGGCTCATGCGCCGCCACCTCGGGCATCAGCCCGGCGATCTCCGCGCTCGGGATGTAGGGCGGGTTGGAGAGCACGAGGTCGAACCGGGCATGGAGCGCCGCCGCCCAGTCCCCGGCCAGGAAGCTGGCGCGGCCGGCGAGGCCGTGGCGCGCCGCGTTGCGTGCGGCCAGCGCCGCCGCGCCGGGGCGCAGGTCCACCCCCACCCCCCGCGCCGCGGGGAACTCCCGCAGCACCGCGAGCAGCAGCGCCCCCGTGCCGGTGCCGAGATCGAGCACGCGGCGCGGCGCGCGGCCCGAGGCGAGCACCGCCTCCACCAGCGCCTCGCTGTCCGGGCGGGGGATCAGCGTCTCCGCGCTCACCTCGAGATCGAGCGTCCAGAACCCCGCGCGGCCGGTGAGCAGCGCGACCGGCGCACGGGCGGCGCGGCGGGCGATCAGCGCGCGGAAGGCGGCGGCCTGCGCCGACGGGACGGGGGCGCGGGGCTCGCGCAGCAGCGCCTCCGGGGTGCAGCCGAGGGCGTGCGCCAGCAGCCGGCGCGCATCCAGGCGCGGGGTCTCGATGCCGGCCGCGCGCAGCGCCGCCCCGGCGGCGCAGAGCAGCGCGCCCACCGTCTCCGCCGCCGCGCCGCCGCTCACCCCGCCGCCGCGAGGCGCCGTGCCTCGTCCTCGGCGATCAGCGCGTCGATGATCTCGTCGAACTCCCCCTGCATCACCCGCTCGATCTTGTGCAGGGTGAGGCCGATGCGGTGGTCGGTCACGCGGCCCTGCGGGAAGTTGTAGGTGCGGATACGCTCGCTGCGGTCCCCGGTGCCGACCTGGGACCGGCGCTCCGCCGCACGCGCCGAGGCGGCCGCCTGGCGCTCGGCGTCGAAAAGGCGCGCGCGCAGCACCTTCATCGCCTTGGCGCGGTTCTTGTGCTGGGACTTCTCCTCCTGCATCGCCACCACGATCCCCGTCGGGATGTGGGTGATGCGCACCGCGCTGTCGGTCTTGTTCACGTGCTGCCCGCCCGCCCCGCTCGCGCGGTAGGTGTCCACGCGCAGGTCCTTCTCCTCGATCCTCACGTCCACCTCCTCGGCCTCGGGCAGCACGGCGACGGTCACGGTGGAGGTGTGGATGCGCCCCTGCGTCTCGGTGGCCGGCACGCGCTGGACGCGGTGCACGCCGCTCTCGAACTTGAGGCGGGCGAAGACGCCCTCGCCCTCGATCTCGGCGGTGGCGCCCTTCACGCCGCCCAGCTCGTTCTCGTCGTAGTCGAGGACGGTGAAGCGCCAGCCGCGGGATTCGGCGTATTTCTGGTAGGCGCGGAAGAGCTCGGCAGCGAAGAGCGCGGCCTCGTCGCCGCCCGCGGCGGGGCGAATCTCGAGGATGGCGCTGCGCTCGTCGGCGGCGTCCTTCGGCAGCAGCATCAGGCGGATCTCGCGCTCCAGCGCGGGCAGCCGGGCGCGCGCCTCCGCGATCTCCACCTCGGCCAGGGCGCGCATCTCGGGGTCGGCCAGCAGGGCCTCGGCCTCGGCCTCGGCGCGCTCCAGCGCGCGATAGGCGGCGACCTTCGCGACCAGCGGTTCGAGCTGCGCGAGCTCCTTCGAGAGCGCGCCGATCTCGGCGCCGCCGGCATGGTCGAGCGCGGCGCGCAGGCTCTCGGCGCGCGCCAGCAGGCGATCGAGGCTTTCGGGAAGCGGCATGGGAAGGGCGGATGCCGCAGCCCCGCGCCGGGCGCAAGGGCGCGGCGCGCGGGGCTACTCGGCCGTCGCCTCCTGGCTCCAGGCCGCGGCCGTCACGGCCGGGTCGAGCGCGAGGCGGCCCACCATCGCCTCCACCGCCGCGTCCGAGCTGCCCTCGGACCAGAGGCTCGCCACCACCTCCACCTCCTCGGCCCCCTCGACATCGCGGTTGGCCAGCCGCCGCAGATGCAGCTTCGCGTCCGCCGCCACCGCCTGCAGCAGCAGGCCGCGCAGCCGCGCCACCTCGCCCGAGGGGCAGGTGACGGAGAGGCGGTAGCCGTGCGGCGTCTCCGCCCCCGCGCCGCGCGCCACCTGCCGGTCGATCCGCGCCACCAGGGGCCGGAGACCGAGATTCACCCCCACGATCAGCGCGGTGAGCAGCAGCGCCGCCGGCGCCTGGCCGATGCCCGCGAGCAGCCCCACCGCCGCCGAGCACCACAGCGTGGCGGCCGTGTTCAGGCCGCGCACGTTCAGCCCCTCCTTGAAGATCACGCCCGCGCCGAGGAAGCCGATGCCCGAGACCACCTGCGCCGCGACGCGCGTGGGGCTCATCTCGTGCGAGACGAGCTGCGAGAACACCACGAAGCCGGCCGAGCCGAGCGCCACCAGCGTGTTGGTCCGCAGCCCCGCGAGGCGCTGCCGCCACTGCCGCTCGAAGCCGATGGCCGCACCCAGCAGCAGCGCGAGGGCGAGGTTGAAGGCGACCTCGGGCAGGGTGAGCACGGGCATGATCACGGGCTGCATGGGCGCGCGCTCAGAAGGCGGTGCGCAGCCGCAGCGCGAAGATGTGCACCGGGCCGCGATCGGCGTTGAAGGCCGGGTTGACCGCGAGCTGGTAGTTCAGCGCCATGTTCAGCCCCGCCGCGACGCGCGCGTCGTAATAGGCCTCCGTCACCCATTCGGGCGCGTAGTTCAGCCGCCCATCGCCGGTGATGAAGCCGATGCCGCCCGCCGCGAGATAGCGCCGCCGGCCGGAGGAGGCCCAGCCGATGTTGGCGCCGAGCCCCACCGTGTCGTTCGGCCGGTCCCAGCGCGCGCCGCGCAGCGCGAGGCCGCCCGAGACGGCGAAGTCCATCTCGGTGAACATCCAGTTCTGCGTGCGCCCGTCGTTCCAGGAGACGCGGGCGAAGACGCCGAGGTCGTCGCGCAGCTCCTGCTCCCAGTTCAGGCTGAGATTGTGCTTGAGGCGGTAGCCGCGCGGGTTCTGGTCGAAGGTCTCGAAGCCGCGCGCGAAGAGCTCGCCCCAGCTCGACATGCGCGCGCGCGAGGCGCCGTAGGTCACGCGGAAGGCGCCCGGCCGGCCGCCGATCTCGTAGAAGCGGTCGAGCTGGACCAGCGCCTGCCAGGCGCGGGTGATGGCGGGGTCGAGGAACAGCCCGTTCACCCGCCGCGCGACGCGGAAGGCCCCGGCGCGCAGGCCCCAGGCGCCGTTGTCCCACTCGACGGCCAGGCCCTCGGTCCAGCCGCGCGCGTCCGCCACGTAGTCGAAGGCCGCCCCGCCCACCAGCGCCCAGTTGAGGAACTGGGTGCGCGGGTCATGCGCGTAGCGGTTGTCGTCGAAGATGTCCCAGGCGGAGAACTTGCCCGCCGTGATGGTGATGCGCTCGCGCGGCAGGGGCGCGTTGAAGCGCAGCGGATCCTCCTCGTTGGGCACCGTCTCGCCCGAGAGGGCGATGGTCTGGCGCAGGAACAGCCGCGGGACGAAGAAGGTCGGCTCGCGCGAGCCGAGCCGGAAGGCCTCGTTGTTGGGGAAGGCGGCGATGCCGGTGGCGTTGGAAAGGCCGAAGCCGCGCGTCACCGAGGGGTTGAAGATCAACTCCGCCCCCTCCCAAAGCCGGCGGCCGAGCACGAGGTCGCTGGCGAAGGTGTTGCGCGCCTGGGCCGCGGGGTGCAGCGAGCCCTCGCCCCGATAGGGCGAGCGGAAGCGCGGGTGGCCCTGCAGCACGAAGGTGGCCTGGCCGCGGACCAGCCAGCCCTGCTCCTCCAGCCGGTCCTGCCAGGCGGCGAGGTCGGGAAAGAGGGCGAGTTCGGGCGGCCCGACATTGGGCACGGCGGGGCTGCCGAAGCCCTGGGCGGCGGCGGGGCGCTGGACCTCCGCGAGCAGGCCGCCGGCGAGGAGCGCGGCGAGGGAGAGGCGGGAGAGGGTCTGGCGCATGGCGTTTCTCTGCGGCCGGAGGGGGATGAGCTTGGGGTTGCGGGAGGGGCGGCGCGGGCGCGCCGCCCTGGCGGAGGTCAGCCCCCGGCCAGCAGATGGCCGAGGAAGATCCAGGCGATGCCGAAGTAGATCATCACGCCCACCATATCCATGATCGAGGTGATGACAGGTGCGCTCAGCGTGGCCGGATCCTGCCGCATCGCCCGCGCCGCGAAGGGGAGCGCGAGGCCGACCAGGCTGCCGCCCGTGGTGCAGGCCAGCATGGAGAGGCCCACCACCGCCACCACCTCCCAGCCGATGGACTTGGTGGCGACGGCCAGCACCGCCTCGAGCAGCGCCACGCAGACGCCGAGCGCCAGCGCCACCGGCAGGTCGCGCTTGAGGACGCGCCAGAAATCGGCGAAGCGCAGCGCGACCTGGCCGAGCGCCATGGCGCGGATCACCATGGTCGCGGTCTGGCTGCCGGTGTTGCCGCCCATGTCCACGATGGGGGCGATGAAGGCGGCGAGCACGATGGCCTTCTCCAGGATCTCCTGCTGCCCGGCCACGATGTGGCTGGTGCCGAGGCCGAAGACGGTGAGGATGGCGAGCCAGAGGAAGCGCGCGGAGAAGATGCGCCGCTGCGGCGAGTTCAGCAGGTCGAGGTCGGGCCCGCCCAGCGCGGCCGCGCCGCCGAAGGCCTGGATGCGGCGCAGCTCCTCGCGCTCGGCCACGTCCATGGCGTCATCGGCCGTGACGATGCCGACCAGCTTGCCGCCCCCGTTCACCACCGGCAGGGCCAGCAGGTCGTATTCGCGGATGAGCCGCACCGCCTCGGCGCGCGGGGCGTCGGCCGCGACCTTGATCACCTCGCTGCGCATGAAGCGCCCGACCCGCGCCTCGGGCGGCGCGAGCAGCAGGTCGCGCAGCGAGACGACGCCGAGCAGCGCCCGCCCCTCGTCGATCACATAGGCGTCGTAGATGGTCTCGCGGTCCGGCGCCTCGCGGCGCAGCGTCTCGATGGCCTCGGCGGCCGTCTGCTCGGCGCGCAGCGCGGCGTAGGCGGAGGTCATCACCGCCCCCACCTGCGTCTCGGGATAGGCGGCGAGCTTGCGGATGTCCTCGCGCTCGGCCGCGGCAAGGCCGGGCATGATCGCCTCGCGCACGGGCTCGGGCAGGCGCTTGTAGAGGTCGGCGCGCTCGTCGGGGTCCATGGCGGCGAAGAGCGCGCCGAGCGCCTCGCGCGGCATCACGGCGGCGAGGCGGAGCTGCTCGGGCGGCTCCAGATAGCCGAAGACCTGGGCGCGGCGGCGAACCGGCAGCAGGGAGAGGGCGCGCACCGCCTCGGCGGCGGTGAGGTCGCCGAGGAGATGGGCGACGAGGCTCGGGTGCAGCCCCTCCAGGGCGGCGGCGGCGGAGCCCGCGTCGTCGCGGGCGAGGAAGGCCGCGATGGCGGCGGCTTCGGCGCGCAGGGTCATGGGTCGTCTCCGGTCGGGCCCGGCCGGAGACGGCCGCTCACCGCATGGGGGTGGCGCGGCCGCGCCCCGGGCGGGCGCGGATCAGGGAAAGGGATGGCGGGGAGGGGCGGGCCGCGCCGCGTGCCGGCGGCACGGCCGCCGGACTACTGCCTTCGTCCATGGCGGCCTCCGTCACTGGGGGATGGGGCTCAAGGCGCGCGCGCGGGAGAGGCGCAGGCGCACCACGCCGGCCCAGACCAGCTCCGGGCCGGGGCGGGTTCGCGGCGCGGCGGCAGGAAGCCAGCGGCGCCGAAGGGCGGCAAAGAGACGCATCGTGCACCTCCTCGGGCCGGGTCGGCCTTGCGGAGGCGGGCGTGGTCAGGCGGGCAGGGGCCCCGACCGGAACGCCCGGCGCCGCAGCGCCGGCAGACCCTGTGCTGTGGGCCGGGGCGCCCCCGGCCGCCTCGGGCGGAGGGCGCCACGGCGTTGGTGGCAGTCCATTCGGTTCCGTTCCTGACGCCGGCCGAAGCCGGCAACCACCGCGCAGATGCCCCAGCGCGCGGCGCGGTTCAACCCTTTTCGGCGCGCCTGCGTTCCAGCGCGCCGCCGCCTCGCCGCCCCTGCGCGTCAAAGGGGGGGGGCGCGGCATGCCGCCCGTCTCAGCCCGGCAGCCCGGCGGCGCGGAACAGCTGCTCGGCCGAGACCATGCCCGGATGCTCCCAGCGCCCGCCCAGCGGGCGGAACAGGGCGAGCCCGCCCTCCGGGAACTCCTCCTGCGCGAGGCTCCGGCCCAGGATCATGCCCAGCGGGACGATGTGCCCCACCATCACCCGGTTGCCGCCCGCCACCGGCTCGCCCAGGCGGCGGGAGACGGCCCGCGCATCCTCCCGCGCATCGCCGGGGGTGTAGTCGTCGGCGATCAGGTCGCGCTCCACCCGCACCCGCGCCGCGCCGAAGGCGAGCTCGGCCGTGTCGAGGGCGCGGAACACCTCGCTCGTCAGCACTTCCGCCACGGGGATGCGAAGCGCGCGGAAGGCCTCGCCCAGCCGGATGGCCTGGCGGCGGCCCGCCTCGCTGAGGTTGCGCTGCCCCGCGCGGTCGCCGCGCCGGCCGGTGTCCAGCTGCGTGCGGTCGGTGATGGCGTGGCGGATGTAGAGGTTCAGCCCGCCGGCGCGCAGCAGCGCCACCCCCTCGGCCTCGGGCAGGAAGGCGGCGCGGGCGGCGGCAAGGCCGGGTGCGAGGAAGGACAGGGCGAGCAGGCTGCGGCGGTGCGTCATGCGCGCCCCATGCCGCGAATCTTACGCGAAGTCCATCTTCACCCGCGCCCGAACAGCCGGGCCATCTCGGCGGGACCGAGGCGCAGGAAGGTGGGCCGCCCGTGCGAGCAGGTGGCGGCGCGGGGCGTGCGCTCCATGGCGCGCAGCAGCGCGTCCATCTCGGCCGGCGCGAGTCGGCGGCCGGCGCGCACCGAGCCGTGGCAGGCCAGCCGGGCGATGGCCGCGTCGAGCCGCTGGGCCAGGGCCGCGCCCTCGCCCTCCTCGGCGAGTTCCTCCGCGAGGTCGCGCAGCAGGGGCGCGGGGTCGGGGGCGCCGAGCAGGGCGGGCAGGGCGCGCACCAGCACCGCGCCGGGGCCGAACCCCTCGATCTCCAGCCCGAGCCGCGCGAGATCGGGCGCGGCCTCGAGCAGCCGCGCCGCGCCGGGCAGCTCCACCACGGCGGGCAGCAGCAGGGGCTGGGCGCGCACCCCGCCCGCCAGCAGCTCAGCACGCAGCCGCTCGTGGGTGAGGCGCTCATGCGCGGCGTGCTGGTCCACCAGGATCAGCGCGCCATCGGGCGCCTCGGCCAGGATGTAGGTGTCCATCACCTGCGCCAGCGCCCGGCCCAGCGGGTGCTCGGCCGGGGGCGGGGGCGCGGGATCGGCGGCGGCAAGCGGCGGGGGCGCGAAGCCGAGCGGCAGCCGCGCCTCGGCGAAGCCGGCCGGCGGGGGCGCGGGGAGGGGTGGGGGCGGGGCGAGGCGCAGCGCCGCCGGCCCGGCATAGCCGAGCCGCGCCCCGGCCTCGCCCAGCGGCAGGCCGAGCGCGCGGCGCAGCGCCGCGATCACCGCCCCGCGCACCGCCTCCGGCTCGCGGAAGCGCAGCTCGGTCTTCATCGGGTGCACGTTCACGTCCACCAGCGCGGGCGGCAGATCGAGGAAGAGGGCGGCGGCGGGGTGGCGGCCGGGGGCCATCACGTCGCGGTAGGCGGCGCGCAGCGCCATGCGCAGCAGCGGGTCCTTCACCGGGCGGCCGTTGACCACGAGATGCTGCCCGGCCGTGCTGGGCCGGCCCTGCGCCGGGCCGCCGGCGAGGCCCCAGAGCGAGAGCGTCTCGCCCTGCCGCTCCACCGGGCGGGCGGCGGCGGCGAAGTCGGCGCCGAGGAGGGCGGCGATGCGCGACTCCCGTCCCTCTGGGGCGAGGCGCAGCACGGGCCGCCCCTCCAGCAGCGCCTCGAAGCCCACCTGCGGCCAGGCCAGCGCCAGGCGGCGCAGCGCCTCCAGCGCCGCCTCGCCCTCCGCGCGGGGGCTGCGCAGGAATTTGCGGCGGGCGGGGGTGGCGAAGAACAGATCGCGCACCTCGACGCGCGTGCCGGGCGGGCCGGCGGCGGGCGTCACCGGTCCCTTGCGCCCGGCCTCCACGGCGATGCGGTGCGCCGCGCCCGCCTTGGTGCGGGAGGTGAGGGCGAGGCGGGCCACCGCGCCGATGGAGGGCAGCGCCTCGCCGCGGAAGCCCAGCGTGCCGATGGCGAAGAGCATCGCCTCCTCGGGCAGCTTGGAGGTGGCGTGCCGTTCCACGCTCAGCGCCAGGTCCTCGGGCGACATGCCATGGCCGTCGTCCTCGACCAGGATGCGGCCCGCGCCGCCCTCCTCGATCTCCACGCGGATGTGGCGCGCCCCGGCGTCGAGCGCGTTCTCCACCAGCTCCTTCACCACCGCCGCCGGGCGCTCCACCACCTCGCCGGCGGCGATGCGGTCGGCGGTGGCGGGGGGGAGCAGGCGGATGCGGCTCATTCGGTCTGCAGCCTCAGCAGCGCCTCCATCAGCCCCGCCGTGCTGGAATCATGCGCGCCCACATGCCCGCCCTCCAGCGCGCGCAGCAGGGGGCCGGCCATCACCTTGCCCAGCTCCACCCCCCACTGGTCGAAGGGGTTGATGCCCCACAGCGCGCCGAGCACCGCCACCTTGTGCTCGTAGAGGGCGATCAGCGCGCCGAGATGCCGGGCATCGAGCCTGGGCAGCAGGATGGTCACGGAAGGCCGGTCGCCGGGGAAGACGCGGTGCGGCAGAAGGCGCGCGATCTCGGCCTCGGGCAGGCCGGCGGCGCGCATCTCGGCCTCCACCGCCGCCGCCTCGCGCCCCATCAGCAGCGCCTCGGCCTGGGCGAGGCCGTGGGCGAGCAGGATGCGGTGGTTCCCGGCATGGCCATGGTCGGGGCGCGCGACCAGGATGAAGTCCACCGGCACCGGGCGCGGCCCCTGGTGGACGAGCTGCATGAAGCTGTGCTGCGCGTTGGTGCCCGGCTCGCCGAACACCACGGGGCCGGTGGCCCGGGCCACGGGCGCGCCGGCCAGCGTCACGCCCTTGCCCAGGCTTTCCATCTCGAGCTGCTGGAGATGCGCGGGCAGGCGCGCCAGGCGCTCGTCGTAAGGCAGCACGGCGCGGCGATCGAGCCCGAGGCCGTTGACGTGCCAGACCTCCGTCAGGGCGAGCAGGATGGGCAGGTTGTCGGCCGGCGGCGCGGCGAGGAAATGCGCGTCCATCGCCCGCGCCCCCTCGAGCAGCGCCGCGAAACGGTCCCAGCCCAGCGACAGCGCGAGCGAGAGGCCGATCGCGGACCACAGCGAGAAGCGCCCGCCCACCCAGTCGCGGAAGGGGAAGACCCGGTCCTCGGCGATGCCGAAGGCGGCAGTGGCGGCGAGGTTGGTGGAGAGCGCGGCGAACTGCGCCGCCGCCGCCTCGGCCCCCAGCGCCGCCTCCATCCAGCCGCGCACCAGACGCGCGTTCGCCATCGTCTCCTGGGTGGTGAAGGTCTTGGACGCGACCAGCACCAGCGTCGTGGCGGGGTTCAGCCCGGGGCGGATCGCTTCCCAGGCATGCGCGTCCACATTGGCGAGGTAGTGCGCACGCAGCGGGTCGCCCGGCCGCGCCAGGGCCCGCGCCACCATCGCCGGCCCGAGGTCGGAGCCGCCGATGCCGATGTTCAGCACATCGGTGAAACGCCCGCCCGCGCCGCCGATGCGGCCGGCCTGCACCTCCTCGGTGAAGGCGCGCATGCGCGCCAGCACCGCCATCGCCTCGTCATGGGCGGCGGCGCCCGCGCCCGGCAGGGGGCCGCGCAGGGCCATGTGCAGGGCGGCGCGGCGTTCGGTGACGTTCACCACCTCGCCCCGCGCCATGGCGTCGCGCGCCGCCTCCCCCCCCGCGGCGCGGGCCAGCGCCAGCAGCGCCTGCAGCACCGCCTCGCTGATCGCGGTCTTGGAGATGTCGAGCAGCAGGCCCGCCGCCTCGCGGTGGAAGCGGGCGAAGCGCGCCGGATCGGCGGCGAAGAGCGGGCGGATGGCCGCGGCCCCCGGCGCGGCGGCCAGCGCCGCCAGCTCCGCCCAGGCCCGCTCCGGTTCGGTCATGCTCCGCTCCCCCCGGCCGCCGTCGTCCACCGCAGGAAAGCTACAGCCCCTGCGGCTCCCCGGCCACCGCGAGGGCCAGCGCGCCTGGCCGCAGGGCGCGGGCGGCGGCACGGGCGACATCGGCCCGGTTGAGCGCGGCGAGGCGCGCCGGCCGCCCGGCCAGCCACTCCGGCGCGCGGCCCGCCTGGCGCAGCCCGAGGAGCAGCGAGGCGGTGCGGCGGCTGTCGGTGAACTGCAGGGGCAGCGAGCCGGCGAGGAAGGCCACGGCCTCCGCCACCTCCTCCTCCGTCGGGCCGGCCTCGGCCATCTCCGCCCAGGCGGCGCGGATCAGCCGCCACACCTCGCCCACCTGGGCGTTCTCGGTCGCCACCGCGCCGATGATCAGCGCCCGGCCGAGCAGCACCTCGAGCCCCGCGCCGATGCCGTAGGTCAGCCCGCGCTCCTCGCGCACCTTGCGCATCAGGCGGGAGGTGAAGCCGCCGCCGGCCAGGATGCGCAGCATCACCTGCTGCGCCTCCCAGTCCGGATCGGCGGGGGGCAGCGCCTCCTGCCCGAAGACGAGGCTCGACTGGGGCGCCGCGATGGGCCGGCGGGCCACGCCGAAGGGCGCGAGCGGCGGCAGGGGCGCGGGGGCGGGCGGGGCCCCGGCCGGCAGCGGCGCGAAGAGCGCCTCCAGCAGCGCGCGCAGCGCCCCCGCGTCCAGCGCGCCGGCGGCCACCACCAGCACCCCCTCGCGCCGGAGCTGGGCGGCGAGCGCGGCGCGGATCTCCTCGGCGGTGACGGCAGCGAGACTCTCGGGCGTGCTGAGCCGCCCGGCGGAAGCGCCGGGGAAGCCCGCCTCCCAGAAGGCGCGGCGCGCCAGCCCGCCCGGGGTCTCGAGCTGCTGGCGCGCGGCCAGCACCGCCCGCGCGCGCAGCCGCGCGAGCGCCTCCGCATCGAGCCGGGGCGCGGACATGGCGAGCCGCGCGAGGCGCACCGCCTCGGGCAGCGCCTCGGTGAGGGCGCGGAAGCCGCCCTCGAAGGCGTCCCGCCCCGCCGAGAAGGAGAGGCCGATGCCCGCATCGCGCAGCGCGTCCTGGAAGGCGAGGGAGGGAAGCTCTCCCGCCCCCTCGGTCAGCATCCCCGCGGCGAGGCCGGAGAGCCCCTCGCGCCCCGGCGGGTCCATGGCCTGCCCGCCCGGCCAGGACCAGGCGAGCGAGACCACGGGGACGGAATGCTCCTCCACCAGCCAGGCGGTGACGCCGGCGGCCTCGACGATCTGGATGGGCACGGAGAAGCCGCGGCGGGGCGGCAGCGCCACCCCGAACACCGTCTCGGACATGTCAGCGGGGCTTTCGCGCGAAGGGGGCGGGGCTCATGCGGGCAGCAGCCAGCCGGAGGCGGCGAGCGCGGGCGCGCCCAGCACCTGCCGCGCCGCGCGGTTCACCTGGTCGAGCGTGACGGCGGCGAGGCGCTGCGGCCAATGCTCGACCGCCTCGAGCGGCAGGCCGATGGCGAGCGCGCCGCCCAGCATGCGCGGCGCCGCGCCCAGCCCGTCCAGCGCGAGCAGGGCCCCGGCCGTCTGCTGGCGCAGGCTGCGGGCGCGCTCGGCCTCGCTTGCGCCCTGATCGAGCAGCCGGGCCACCTCGTCGCGGATGGCCTGTTCGAGACGTTCGGGCGTCACGCCAGGGCGCGGGGTGGCGAAGAGATGGAAGCTGCCCACCCCCGCCACGTCGCCGTCATAGGCGGCGCCGGCGGTGACCGCGAGGCCGCCCTCCACCAGCGCGCGGTGCAGGCGCGACCCCGGCCCGCCGCCGAGGAGATGCGCGAGGAGCTCCAGCGGGTCGGCGAGCGCCGTCTCGCCCCAGGTCGCCGAGGGGGCGGCGAAGGCGGCGAGGAAGCTCGCCTCGCGCACCGCGGGGTCGCGCCGCTCGAGGCGAGGCTGCGGGGCGGCGGCAGGCGGCGGGGCGCGGCGGCGGCCGGCGAAGGGCCGGGCGGGGATGGGGCCGTAGAACTCATCGGCCCAGCGGCGCAGATCGGCCTCGCGCACATCGCCGGCCACCACCAGCACGCAGTTGCCGGGGGCGTAGTGCGCGGCGTGGAAGGCCACCATGTCCTGCCGGGTGATGGCGCGGATGTCCTCCTCCCAGCCGATCAGCGGGCGGCCGCGCCAGTGCTGGGCGCCCCACATGGCGGCGTCGAAGGCCTCGCGGAAGCGGGCGCGGGGGTTGGCGTCGGTGCGCTGGCGGCGCTCCTCCAGCACCACGCCGCGCTCGGGCTCCAGCTCCGCCTCCGGCAGCAGGGGAGCGGCGAGGCGGTCGGCCTCCATGCGCATCATCAGCGGCAGGCGCGAGGCCTCGACGGTCTGGAAATACCCGGTCACGTCGCGGCTGGTGAAGGCGTTGTCCTGCCCGCCCTCGCGCGCCACGGTGCGGCTGAAGGCGCCCGAGGGGATGGCCGGGCTGCCCTTGAACATCATGTGCTCGAGAAAATGCGCGAGGCCGGAGCGGCCGGCCGGATCCTCGCCCGCGCCGGCGGCGACATAGAGGTAGTGCGCGGCCACCGGGGCGCGGCGATTCTCGGCCAGCACCACGCGCAGCCCGTTGGCCAGCGTCCAGGTGACGGCACCGAAGAGCGGGGCGTCGGGCCGGCGGGGCGCGGGGCGCGGGGCCTCCGGCGTGGCGCCCGCCGCGGGCAGGGCGGGCAGGGCCAGGGTGGCGGCGGCGCCCTTCAGCGCGGTGCGACGGGGGATGGGCCTCATGCTCCCGATATAGCGCGGGGCGGGGCGGGCGGGAGGGCCGGCGGCCGGCCTCTCACCAGAGGCGCCAGCCGGTGAAGAGGGTGCGGCGCTGCGGCTGGATGATGGGCGTCTGCCCGTCGCCGGGGTCGCGGCCCAGCGCGGCGTTCTCGCGCAGGCGCTGCGCCTCGCGCGCCGGATCCACGGGGATGCCGGGCTCGGGCGGCGGCTGCCAGAACAGCACCCGGTCCACCAGGCTGCGGCTCGGCCGGTCCAGGCGGGTGGACTCGGAGTCCACCGTGGCGCGGATGTCGGCGGGCGCGGGGCGGCCGGTCTGCGCCAGCAGGGCCTGCTCGCCCGCCGTGGGGGCGGCGGGGCGGCCCGGGTTTCCGAGCAGGGCGCCGGGGGCGAGGGCGGCCTCGGCTTGGTCGCGCGCGGCGAGCTCCTGCGGGCGGGGGGCGCCGGGCCGCGGCGGAGGGAGCTGGCCCAGCATGGGCGGCATGGAGAGGGGGGCGCGCGTCGTCACCTGGAACTCGTCCGGGGCATCGCGCGTCAGGCCGATGGTGCGCGCGGTCTCCGGCCCGCAGGCGGCGAGCGGGCCGAGGGCGGCGAGCAGGAGCAGACAGGGGGCGGCGCGGACGGGCTTCATGATCCCTCCTTGCGCCGCCTTTCCGGCCGGATCAAGGCGGGCGCGCGGAGGCCCCTCATCGGCGCGGCAGCATGGGCCGGGCGAGATCGGGCAGCGTACCGTCCAGCCCCGCATTGCCCAGCGCGCCCGCATCGGGCAGCAGGCTCTCGCGGTGGGTGACGCCGGGCCCCTCGACGGGGCTCAGGTGCCGGGCCGCCACGCCGGGCACCGGGGCCGGGGTGGCGCTGCGCGTGACGCTGCCCGGCGCGGCGGCCGGGGCGGCGGGCGGCGGCGGGGCCGGGGCGGCGCAGGCGAGCGGCAGCCCGGCCAGCACGGCGAGGACGATGCGGGCCATCAAGCGGCCTCCTTCTTCGAGCCGGGCTTGCCGCCCTGCGGCCGCAGCAGCGCATCGCCCACCAGCGCGAGCACGCCGCAGACGATGGCCGCATCGGCCAGGTTGAACACATACCAGTGCCAGCCCCAGGCGTGCACATCCACGAAATCCACCACCGCGCCGAAGCGCAGCCGGTCGATCACGTTGCCCACCGCCCCCCCGATGACGGCGCCGAGCGCCAGGGCGACGAGGCGCGTCTCCGCCCGGCGCAGCCAGTGGACGAGGAAGGCTGCGACCGCGAGCGCGACGCCCCCCAGCGCCGCCTGGTTCCAGGCGCCCTCGCCCGAGAGCAGCCCGAAGGTGACGCCGCGGTTCCACACCATGGTGAGGTCGAGCCCCACGGGCCCCAGCGCGAGCAGGGGGATGTTCCGCCGGAAGGGCAGCTCCACCACCTCCAGGATCCACCACTTGC
Organism: Roseococcus sp.; assembly: GCA_026414745.1. Taxonomy (GTDB): domain Bacteria; phylum Pseudomonadota; class Alphaproteobacteria; order Acetobacterales; family Acetobacteraceae; genus Roseococcus. The sequence continues at coordinate 177,962 of JAOAIK010000040.1, read as the reverse complement.
TGGCCTGATCGAGCAGGAGCAGCAGCAGGGCGAAGGCGAGGCCGAGGCGCAGCGGCCCGCTCATTCCCCCTCCACCACCGCCTCGCAGCGGCGGCAGAGCGCGGGGTGGCGGGAGGAGGCGCCGACCTCGGGCAGCACCTTCCAGCAGCGCTCGCATTTGCGGCCGGGCGCGGGGAGGAAGCGGGCCGCGGCGGCGGGCCCCTGCTCCAGCGCGAAGCCCGAGGTGAGGCAGACCTCCGCCCAGCCCGCCGCGTCCAGCAGGCCGAGATCGCCCTCGGGCAGGGCCAGCACCGGGGCGGCCTGCAGGCTCGATCCCATCTCGCCGGCGGCGCGGGCGCGCTCGAGCTCGACCGTCACCGCGCGCCGCGCCTCGCGGATGCGCGCCCATGCCGCCGCGAGCGCCGGATCGCGCCATTCGGCGGGAATCTCGGGGAAGAGCTGCAGGTGGACGCTCTCGGCCTGCTCGCCGAAGCGGGCGAGCCAGGCCTCCTCCGCCGTGAAGGGCAGCATGGGCGCGAGCCAGGCGCAGAGGCAGCGGTGCAGCCGGTCCAGCACGGTGCGGCAGGCGCGGCGGCGCGGGCTCGCCACCGCGTCGCAATAGACGCTGTCCTTGCGGATGTCGAAGTAGAAGGCGCTGAGGTCGGTGGCGCAGAAGCCGTGGATCTCGGGCATCACGCCCGTCCAGTCATGGCTCGCCACCGCGCCGCGGAGGCGCTGGTCGAGCTCCGAAAGCCGGTGCAGCACCCAGCGCTCCAGCTCTGGCAGCTCGGCATAGGGCAGCGTCTCCCGCGCCGCATCGAAGCCGTGCAGCGAGCCGAGCAGCCAGCGCAGCGTGTTGCGGATGCGCCGGTAAAGCTCCGCCTGCTGCTCGAGGATGTTCTTGCCGATGCGCAGATCCTCGGCGGTGTCGCTGTTCATCACCCAGAGCCGCAGGATGTCGGCGCCGTAGCGCTCCACCACCTCCTGCGGCGCGGTGACGTTGCCGAGCGACTTCGACATCTTCCGGCCCTGCTCGTCGAGCACGAAGCCGTGCGTCAGCACCGCCTTGAAGGGCGCCACGCCGCGCGTGCCCACGCTCTCGAGCAGCGAGGACTGGAACCAGCCGCGGTGCTGGTCGCTGCCCTCGAGGTAGAGATCGGCCGGGAAGGGCAGGCCGCGCGGGCCGAGGACGAAGGCGTGGGTGGAGCCGGACTCGAACCACACGTCCACGATGTCCATCACCTGTTCGTAGTCGGCCGGGTTGCGCCCCTCACCGAGGAAGCGGGCGGCGGCGCCGGGCTTGTACCAGGCATCCGCCCCCTCGGCGCGGAAGGCCTCCACGATGCGCGCCATGACGGCGGCATCGCGCAGCGGCTCGCCGCTGCGGCGGTCGACGAAGACGGGGATGGGCACGCCCCAGGCGCGCTGGCGGCTGATGCACCAGTCGGGGCGGGCGGCGACCATGCCGCCGATGCGGTTGCGCCCGGAATCGGGGATGAAGCGCGTCGCCGCGATGGCCGCCATCGCCTTGTCGCGGATCGCGTTGGCGTCGTCCATCGCGATGAACCATTGCGGCGTGGCGCGGAAGATCACCGGCTTCTTCGACCGCCAGGAATGGGGGTAGCTGTGCGTGAGCCTCCCCTTGGCGACCAGCGTGCCCGCCTTCTCGCAGGCGGCATAGACCGCCTCATGCGCCTTGAAGACGTGCAGCCCCTCGAAGCCCGGGGCGTGGCGGGTGAAGGTGCCGTCGTCGTTCACCGTCTCGGGCACCGGCAGGCCATGCGCGCGGCCCAGCGCGAAGTCGTCCTCGCCATGGCCGGGCGCGATGTGCACGAAGCCGGTGCCAGCCTCGGTGGTGACGAAATCGCCGGGCAGCAGCGGCACCTCGAACTCGTAGCCCGCCCCGCGCAGCGGATGCGCGGCCACCGCCCCGGCCAGCGCCGCGCCCTTGATCACGCGCCGGATGCTGTGCGCGCCGAGGCCCGCCTCCTCCTCGAACTTCGGCAGCAGCGGCAGCGCCACGAGCAGCGTCTCGCCGAGGCGCAGATGGCTGCCCTCCCGCACCCCCTCCACATGGAGGATGGCGTAGTCGATCTCGGGGCCATAGGCCACGGCGCGGTTGCCCGGGATGGTCCAGGGCGTGGTGGTCCAGATCACGACGTTCGCGCCGGCCTCGGGGCCGCGCAGGATCGGGAAGCGCGCCCAGAGAGTCGGGCTCACATGGTCGTGGTATTCGATCTCGGCCTCGGCGAGCGCGGTCTTCTCCACCGGGCTCCACATCACCGGCCGGAGGCCGCGGTAGAGGGCGCCGTTCATCAGGAAGCGGCCGATCTCCTCGGCGATCGCCGCCTCGCTCTCGAAGTCCATGGTCGCGTAGGGCCGCGCCCAGTCGCCCGCGACGCCGAGGCGGATGAACTCCTCGCGCTGCACCTCGAGCCAGTGCCGGGCATAGGCGCGGCACTCGGCGCGGAACTCGAGGACGGGGACCTCGTCCTTGTTCCTCTTCTTCGCGCGGTACTCCTCCTCCACCTTCCACTCGATGGGCAGGCCGTGGCAGTCCCAGCCCGGCACGTAGTCGGCGTCGTAGCCCGCCATCTGCGCCGCGCGGTTGATCACGTCCTTGAGGATCTTGTTCAGCGCGTGGCCGATGTGCAGCGGGCCGTTCGCGTAGGGCGGCCCGTCGTGCAGCACGAACTTCGGCCGGCCGGCGCCGCGCGCGCGCAGCTGCCCCCAGAGATCCTGCACGCGCCAGCGCGCGAGCAGCGCCGGCTCGCGCCTGGGCAGTTCGCCGCGCATGGGAAAGCTGGTCTGCGGCAGGAAGACCGTGGCGCGGTAGTCGCGCGCGGGGGGTGTGGCCGGGCTGTCGGGGGCGTCGTTCATCGGGCTCTCGTCCCCCGCCGGGCGCGGGGCGATGGGGTGGGCAGGCGCATGAGGTCCCGGCCGTCAGTCGAGGGCCGGGCCGGGCCTTCGCCGGCAGCCATGCGGACATGCCATGGCGCGATATGCGGACGCGCCGGGCGGGCGGTCAAGCCGGGCGCGGCCCGGCCGCGCCCTCTCAGGCCCCGAGCAGCGCACGCGCCGCCGCCGCATCGGCGGCGATCTGCGCCGACAGCGCCGCGACATCCCCGAAGCGGCGTTCCTCGCGCAGGAAGTGCAGCAGTCTCACCTCCAGCTCCTGGCCGTAGAGGTCGCCGCTGAAGTCGAAAAGATGCGCCTCCACGCGCGAGACGGGATCGCCCCCGAGCGTCGGCCGGCGACCGATATTGGCCACTCCGGGCACCAGCCGCCCCTCGGGCAGCCGCGCGCGCACGGCATAGACGCCGCGCGCCGGCTCCAGATGCCGGCCGAGGGGGATATTGGCGGTGGGAAAGCCGATGGTCCGGCCGCGCGCGTCGCCCTGCGTCACCGGCCCGCGGATGGCCCAGGGCCGGCCGAGCAGCGCCGCCGCGCGCTCCGGATAGCCGTCCTGCAGGGCGCGGCGGATGCGCGAGGAGCTGACCGGCCCTTCGGCATCCGCGAGCTTGGGCACCACCGAAAGGCCGATGCCGCGCGCCTCGGCCGCCCTCAGCAGGAAGGCCACATCGCCGCCGCGCCGGTGGCCGAAGGCGAAATCCGGCCCGCAGGCGAGGTGCTTCGCGCCCAGGCCCTGGTGCAGCACCTCCTCCACGAAGGCCTCGGCGGAGAGGGCGGCGAAGCCCGCATCGAAGGGGATGGCGATGACCGCGCGCGCGCCGAGGGCCGCGAGCGCCGCCGCCTTGGCCGGCAGCAGGGTGAGGCGGAAGGGCGGGTCGTCGGGGCGGAAATGCTCGCGCGGGTGGGGCTCGAAGGTGAGCGCCACGAGCGGCAGGTCCGGCCGCGCCTGGTGGGCGGCGCGCAGCACCTCGGCATGGCCGAGATGCACGCCGTCGAAGTTGCCGAGCGCCACCGCCCCGCCCCGCACCTCGGGCGGCAGGCCGCGCCAGCCCTGGTGGATCACGTCTCCTTCCCGCTCATCCAGCGCGTGAGCCCGGGGGCGCGCCAGGCGGCCAGCGCGTCCAGCGCGGCCTCGGGGCTGTCGGCGCGCAGCGCGAGGCCGGCGTGCTCGGCGCGCACGAAGCCCGCCTCGGTCATGCGCGCCAGCAGCGCGAAGAAGGGATCCCAGTAGCCGTCCCGGTCGAGATAGACGAGGCCCTTGCCGTGGATGCCGAGCTGCGCCCAGGACTGGATCTCCACGCTCTCCTCCAGCGTGCCGATGCCGCCGGGCAGCACCACGAAGCCGTCGGAGAGGTCGTTCATCATCTGCTTGCGCACGTGCATGGAGGGCACGACATGCAGGGTGGTGACCCCGCCATGGCCGAGCTCGCGCGCCATCAGCGCCTCGGGGATCACGCCGATCACCTCGGCACCGGCGGTCAGCGCCGCATCGGCGACGATGCCCATCAGCCCCACCTTGCCCCCGCCATAGACGAGGCCGAGGCCGCGCGCCGCGATCGCCCGCCCCAGCGCCGCGGCGAGCGCGGCGTGGCGCGGGTCGCGCCCCGGCTGCGCGCCGCAGAAGACGCAGACGCGCCGCAGCCCCGCGCCGCGGCCCCCGGTGTCGTCAGGCACGGGGCTGCACCATGACCTGCGCCTCGCCCTCCACCACCGGCTTGCCCTTCACGGTGCAGACCGTCTCGAGCGTGGCGCGGCGCTTCTCGGGGTCGAGGGCGGTGACGGTGACGCGCGCCGTCACCGTCTCGCCGATCCGGACCGGGGCGCGGAACCTGAGGCTCTGGCCGAGATAGACGGCGCCGGGCCCGGGCAGGCGCGTGCCGAGCACGGTCGAGATGAGGCTCGCCGAGAGCATCCCGTGCGCGATGCGCTCCTTGAACATGGAGGCCGCGGCGGCCTCCGCGTCGATGTGCAACGGGTTGGTGTCGCCCGAGACGGCGGCGAACATCAGGATGTCCGCCTCCGTGATGGTCTTGGAGAAGCTCGCCGTCTGGCCGACGGCGAGATCCTCGAACGCGACTCCGTCCATGGGCTGCCCCTTTCGCTGCGTCGCATCATCTAGCGCAGGACGGGGCGGGGCGGAATCGCCGCGGGGGCTCTCAGGCGGCCGCCTCGGCCCCGGCCGGCGTGGCGGAGGCGGCGGTGGGCGCGGGCCCGGCCAGCCGCTCGATCCGCCAGGCGGCATAGGTCAGCAGGCAGGCCGCCGCCACCAGCAGAGCGTTGCCGGGGCCGGGATGCACGAAGGGCTGCCGCTCGCCCGAGAGGCGCACGAGATCGGCCCGCACCGTGCCCCAGGCGTAGAGCGCCGAGAGGAAGGTGGAGAGGGCCGGGACGAACAGCATGATGATCGCCCCCGCCGCGATCGCCGTCCGCCAGGGCCGCAGCGCGGGCAGCACGGCGGCGGCCAGCAGCGCCGCCAGCGCGGCCATCTTCATGGCCGTGAACACCGGCAGCACCTGCCACGCGGTCAGCGCCACCACCCCGTTGCGGCCGTTCACCTGGATCGCCGGCAGGAGGCTGGCCGCCACCGCCAGCACCACGCCGAGGACGAGCAGCGCCATCCCCAGCCCGTCAACCCGTTCCTTCGCTCCCATGGACCTCCCTCCCTGTCTTTCCGAGGAGTGGCTGCGAGGTAATGTGTGGACCATTCGTGAACAAGAGGGCAGCCATGTGGAAAGTGCAACCCAGGCTGGGCAGGCCGGGTAGGGGCCGGCATCATCCGCCCATGATCCTTCGATTCCTGGCGGTGTTCCTGGGGCTGCTCCTCGCCCATCCGCTGCGCGCGCCGGCGCAGGACCTCTCCGGCCATGGCGGCCCGGTGCGGGCGCTGGCAGTGCTGGAGGGGCGGCTCGCCTCCGCCGGCTTCGACCAGGCGGTGATCCTCTGGGACCCCGCCGCGGGCCGGGCGCTGCGCGTGATCCGCTGGCACCAGGGGGCGGTGAACGCGCTGGCCGTGCTGCCCGATGGGCGGCTCGCCTCGGCGGGCGAGGATGCGCGCATCGCCCTCTGGGGCCCCGGCGAGGCGCCGGAGGCGGTGCTCGAGGGCCACAGCGAGCCGGTGGCGGGCCTCGCCGCCGCACCCGGGCTGCTCGCCTCCGCCGCCTGGGACGGCACGGTGCGGCTGTGGGATCTGGCGACGCGCGAGGCGCGGGTGCTGCGCGGCCACCAGGGCAATGTGAACGCCGTGGCCTTCGCCGGGGGCGTGCTGCACTCGACCGGGCAGGACGGCACGCTGCGCCGCTGGGAGGCCGACGGCACGCCGCGCACCCTGGCCGAGTTCGGCATGCCGCAGAACGCGCTGCTCGCCCTGCCCGACGGCACCCTGGCCAGCGCGGGGGTGGACGGCACGGTGCGGCTCGTCGCGCCCGACGGAACCCTGCGCGAGCTGCGCAGCGGGCCGCGGCCTGTCATCGCCCTCGCCGCCAGCCCCGATGGGCGGACCCTCGCGGTGGGCACCATCGGCGGCAGCGTCGGCCTCTACGCCCTGCCCGAGGGGCGGTTGCGCCACAGCCTCGACGGGCCGGGGCTGCCGGTCTGGTCGGTGGCCTTCGCCGCGGACGGACAGACGCTCTGGACCGGCGGGCAGGACCGGCGGGTGCGGCGCTGGAACGCGGCCAATGCCCAGCCGCTGGGCCCGCTGGCCGCCGAGGCGGCCGAGCCCGCCCTCGCCGCGCTCGACCCGCACGGGGCGGAGGTGTGGCGCGCCTGCCAGGCCTGCCACGCCCTGCGGCCGGACGCGCCGCCCATGGCCGGGCCGCACCTCTATCGCCTCTTCGGCCGGCGGATGGGCAGCGTGCCGGGCTACGCCTACTCCGAACGCCTGGCGCGCGGAGACATCACCTGGACGCCCGAAACCGTCGCCGACCTCTTCACCCGCGGCCCCGACGTGGTGACCCCAGGCACCCGCATGCCCGTCCAGACCGTGGGCAACAGCGAGGACATGGCCGCCCTGATCCGCTTCCTCGAACAGGCCACGCGCTGAGGGAGGCGCGCTGGAGAGGGGCCCTGCCCTTCCCCGCCGCGCCCGCCCCTCAGCCGTAGAGCCTGGCGAGGAGGCGGGGCGGTGCGCCGAGGAACCACAGGGCGAGCAGCGCGAGGTTGCGCGCCGAGCGGCGGCGCCACCCCTCGCGTCGCCAGCGTTCCGCCGAGGTGATGGCCTGGGCGGGGAGGGGCGCGAGGCGGCGGCGGCCCAGGCGCCGCACCAGGTCCACATCCTCCATCAGCGGGATGGGCGCGTAGCCCCCCACCGCCGCCAGCAGCCCGTGGTGGATCAGCAGCCCCTGGTCGCCATAGGGCAGGGCGAGGGCGCGGCAGCGCCAGGCCACCGCGCGCTCCAGCCGCCGCGCCTGGGGCGAGGGGTCGTCGAGGGCGAAGGCGAAGTGGCGCGCGCGGCCGGGCTCGGCGAGCGCGGCGGCCACCGCCTCCTCCCAGCCCGGGCCGAGCCGCGTATCGGCATGCAGCACGAGAAGCCATGGCCCCCGCGCGGCCGCGGTGCCGGCGCGCAGCTGCGCCCCCCGCCCGCGCGGCGCGGCGATGACGCGCGCCCCGGCCAGGGCCGTCGTGCCGTCGGTGGAGCCGCCATCGGCCAGGATCACCTCCCCCACCCCCGCGGCGCGGAGCTGCGCCAGCAGGGGCGGCAGCCGGGCGGCGGCGTTCAGGGTCGGGATCACGACCGAAACCGACGCGAGCGCGCCGCGCGCGCATTGACCCGCCGGCGGGCTTTGTCCAGGGTCTGCCCTGTCGGAGCGGTCGGCCATGCCAGGACGCTGCGAGGGTCAGAAGGGAGCGATGGGCATGCCCGATGATCGCCGCTTCCCGCCCGCGCCGAAAGGCCGCGGCGCGGCCTCCAACCCCGCGGTGCGCTTCGAGCGCACGGCGCTCGAGCCCTTCGACGACGGCTGGGGCACGCTGACCGAGGAGATGCCGCCGCTCGCCACCACCCTGACGCGCGAGGCGGCGAAATCGGCGCTGACCTACAACGACAGCCCCGACCTGACCTTCGACCGCTCGCTCAACCCCTATCGCGGCTGCGAGCACGGCTGCGTCTACTGCTTCGCCCGCCCCTCGCACGCCTATGTCGGCCTCTCGCCCGGGCTCGATTTCGAGACGAAGCTGCTGTTCAAGCCCGATCTGCCGGCGCTGCTGGAGAAGGAGCTCTCGCGCCCCGGCTATGTGCCGCGCACCGTCACGCTGGGCGCGAACACGGACCCCTACCAGCCGGTCGAGCGCAGCACCGGGCTGACGCGCCGCACGCTGGAGGTGCTCGAGCGCTTCGGCCACCCGGTCAGCATCGTCACCAAGGGGGCGGGCGTGCTGCGCGACGCCGACATCCTGGCGCGCATGGCGGCGCGGAAGCTGGTGCGCGTGTGCATCTCGGTCACCACGCTCGATCCCCGCCTCGCGCGCATCATGGAGCCGCGCGCGGCGAGCCCGGCGCGGCGGCTCGCCGCCATCCGGGAGCTGGCCGGGCAGGGGATCCCGGTGGCGGTGCTGGCCGCGCCGATGATCCCGGGCATCAACGACGCGGAGCTGGAGCGCATCCTCGCCGCGGCGGCCGAGGCGGGCGCCTCCAGCGCCGGCTATGTGCTGCTGCGCCTGCCGCACGAGCTGCGCCAGCTCTTCGAGGAGTGGCTGCACCGCCACTACCCCGACCGCGCGGCGCGGGTGCTGGCGCTGGTGCGGCAGACGCGCGGCGGGAAGCTCTATGATGCGGATTTCGAGCGGCGCCAGCGCGGCGAGGGCGCCTATGCGGAGATGCTGGCGCGGCGCTTCGAGGTGGCGATGCGCCGGTGCGGCCTCGAGCGGCGCAGCGAGGAGAGGGAGAGGCTCTCCACCGCGGCCTTCGACGGGCGGGCCGCCGATCCGCAGGGGCGGCTGTTCTGACCGCGCCCCGCATGCCCGACCTCTCCCTCGAAGCCGAGACCGAAGGCCCCGTCGCGGGCCTCGACGAAGCCGGGCGCGGGCCGCTCGCGGGGCCCGTGGTCGCGGCGGCGCTGGTGTTCCTCCGCCCGCCCGCCCCCGCTCTCGCCGCGCTGCTCGACGACAGCAAGCGCCTGCCGCCCGCCGTGCGGGAGAGAGCAGCGGCGGCCCTGCGCGCGGCCGCGGCCGAGGGGGTGCTGGCCTTCGCCCTCGGCGCCGCCTCGGCGGCCGAGATCGGACGGCTCAACATCCTCGCCGCCACCCACCTCGCCATGGCCCGCGCGCTGGCGCGGCTGCCCGTGAGGCCCGCCCTGGCGCTGGTGGACGGCAACCGCGCGCCCCCCCTGCCCTGCCCGGTGCGCTGCGTGGTGGGCGGCGATGGGCTGTCGCTCTCCATCGCCGGCGCCTCCATCCTCGCCAAGACGGTGCGCGACGGCGGCATGGCGAAGCTCGCGCGGCGCTGGCCGCAATACGGCTTCGCGGCGCACCAGGGCTATCCCACCGCGGCGCACCGCGCGGCGCTGGCCCGGCACGGGCCCTGCCCGCACCATCGCCCGGGCTTCGGCCCGGTGGAAGAGGCGCGCGCCGCGCGGGGCGGTTGACGGGGCGAGTCGGGGACTCCCAAAGTCGGGCCGCGATTCGCGAAGGAACGGGACGTGGGCGCCGGCCTCGATCTGCCGCTCGACAAGGTGATGATCGGCGATTGCGTGGAGGTGCTGCGCGCCCTGCCGCCTGCCTCGGTGCACGCCATCTTCGCCGACCCGCCCTACAACCTCCAGCTGCGCGGCGAACTCCATCGCCCCGACCACAGCAAGGTGGACGCGGTGGACGAGGAGTGGGACCGCTTCGTCGACCTCGCCGCCTATGACGCCTTCACGCGCGAATGGCTGCAGGAATGCCGGCGGGTGCTGCGCAAGGACGGCACCATCTGGGTGATCGGCAGCTACCACAACGTCTTCCGCCTCGGCACGGCGCTGCAGGATCTGGGCTTCTGGATCCTGAACGACGTGATCTGGCGCAAGGCCAACCCGATGCCGAACTTCCGCGGCCGGCGCTTCACCAACGCGCACGAGACGCTGATCTGGGCCGCGCACGGGCCCTCGGCGCGCTACCGCTTCAACTACGCGCAGATGAAGGCGCTCAACGACGACGTGCAGATGCGCAGCGACTGGTTCATCCCGCTCTGCACCGGCCATGAGCGGCTGCGCGACGCGGCGGGGAACAAGCTGCACCCCACCCAGAAGCCCGAGGCGCTGCTGCACCGCGTCATCCTCTCCTGCACGCGGCCGGGCGATGTGGTGCTCGATCCCTTCCTCGGCACGGGCACCACGGCGGCGGTGGCGAAGCGGCTGGGCCGGCGCTACCTCGGCATCGAGCGCGACCCCACCTATGCCGCCGCGGCCGAGGCGCGCATCGCCGCCGTCCGGCCGCTCGATGAGGCGACGCTGGCCGGCGCGCCCTCGAAGCGCGAACAGCCGCGCATCGCCTTCGGCGCGCTGGTGGAGCGCGGGCTGATCCGCCCCGGCGATGTGCTGACCGACCGCCACCGCCGCTGGGAGGCGCGGGTGATGGTGGACGGCAGCCTGGCCTGCGGCGCGGCGCGCGGGTCCATCCACGCCGTCGGCGCGGCGGTGCAGGAGGCGCCCTCCTGCAATGGCTGGACCTTCTGGCACCTGCTGCGGCCGGACGGGTCGCTGCGCCTTCTCGACGAGTTCCGGCGGGACATGGCGGATTAGAGCGCGGCCTCGCCGCTCCCCCGTCCCTGGTCGATGTCACATCCGAGGATCCTGCCCCGGCGGGAGAGCCCGGGCCTCTGCGCCGACGCGCGGGTCGAACCGGGCGAAGAGCGCCGGCGTGGCTCGCGCCTGCGGCAGGACCCTCCGCGGGGTCGGAACGATCGAGGAGGTCGCAGCCGGGCGCCTGCCCGCCGGCGTCGCCCCTCGCGCGCGGGGCTGTCGCGCGCGGCGGCGCGCGTACGGGCCTCTCGCGCCCCGCGCGGCGCGGCTCGCCCGGTGGCTCCGCAACAGCGGACTGTCCCGCGCTCGGCCAGGGATCCGGAAGGCGGGATGGCGCCCGCGGTCATCCCACTGCGGGCCCACCCTGGGGCCGGGCCGCGGGGCGGCGCGGCGCCCCTCGCCCTCGGCCGGGCGAAGGCTGGCGCGGGGCCGTCTCACGCCTGGGGCGGCGATCTCGGTGCGGGAGGCGCGACGGCAGGCACGGGGCGTGGGTCTTCGGGTGTGACAATCTTGCTATATTCGCGCATTGAAAGGACAAAAGGTGCGCCAAAAGACGATTCTCATGTTGTGAGGCTTCGTTTCCTGGAGTATCTTCAAGCTCGTGGACAACCTCCGTGTGTGGAGTCACAGATGCCCGACCATCCCGTTGCCCGGCGAGGCGAGATCGCCCTGTTCGCGCTTCGTTTCGCCGTCATCGCCTGCGCCGCCAGCCTGATCGGCGTGCTGGGGCATGTGTTCTGGAAGATCGCCTCGACATGAAACGATCGGGGGCGCCCGCGCGGCGTCCCGAGGATGGCCCGTTCCTTCCCTTCTCTTCGAGGTCTCGGCGGGGCGGCTGCCCGCCCCCGGCAACCGGTCTAGGTTCGGCGGCATGTCCCCCCGGCATGCCGCCTTTCTTGTGCTCGCCTTCGCCGCCGCCGCCGCCGCGCTGGCCGCGCTCGCCACGCTGCTCGCCGCCGACGGCCTTTCGCTGCCCGATGCGCTCCTCTGGCTCGCGGTCGCGCTCATCGCGCCCTGGATCGGGCTCTCGGCAGCCAATGCCCTGATCGGTCTTTCTCTCCGCCTTCTCGCGCGCGATCCGGTCGCGGCCGTGCTGCCCGGCTTCCGGCGCGATCCGGGCCCGCTGGCCAGCCGCACCGCCATCGGCGTCTGTCTGCGCAACGAGGAGATGGCGGCGGTGATCCCGCCGCTCGAGCCGCTGCTCGCCGGGCTGCCGGGGGCGCAGGTGGATCTGTGGTTCCTCTCCGACACCGCGGAGGAGCCGCACCGCTCGGCCGAGGATGCGGCCATCGCCGCGCTGCGCGCCCGGCTGCCCGAGCACGCCGCGCGCATCCACCTGCGCCGGCGCGCCCGCAACACCGGCTTCAAGGCCGGCAATGTGATGGAGTTCCTGGAGAACGAGGGCGCCGCCTACGATTTCCTGCTCTGCCTCGACGCGGATTCGCAGATGACGCCGCGCGCCGTGGCGCGGCTGATCGCCACCATGGAGGCGAACCCGCGCATCGCCATCCTGCAGCAGCTCATCGTCGGCCGGCCGGTGGCCACCCCCTTCCCGCGCCTGTTCCAGTTCGGCATGCGCGCGGGCATGCGCGCCTGGGCCACGGGGCAGGCCTGGTGGCAGCAGGCGCGCGGCCCCTACTGGGGGCACAATGCGCTGATCCGCATCGCTCCCTTCCGCGAGCATGGCCGGCTCGAGGCGCTGCCCGACGGCTCGGCCATCCTGAGCCACGACCAGGTGGAGGCGGTGCGGCTGCAGCGCGCGGGCTGGGGCGTCTGGGTGGTGCCGGAGGAGGAGGGCAGCCTGGAAGGCAACCCGCCCGCCCTGCCCGAGTTCCTGGCGCGCGACCTGCGCTGGGCCGAGGGCAACATGCAATACCTCGCGCTGCTGCGTGCGCCGGGACTCGATCTCGCGGCGCGCTGGCAGCTGCTGCAGGCGGTGCTGCTCTTCGCCTGCGCGCCGCTCTGGGCGCTCGCCTTCGCCGCGGCCGCGCTGGTCGCCGCCACGGGCGGCTTCGAGCATGCCTCGGGCGCCGCGCTGCTCGGCGTGTTCCTGCTGGTCTGGGCGCTGGTGCATGCGCCCAAGCTCGCCGGCTATGCCGAGATGCTGCTGCGGCCCGAGCGCGCGGCGGCCTATGGCGGGCGCGGCGCCTTCCTGCGCGGCGCGCTGGCCGAGCTCGCCTTCAGCGCGGTGCTGCAGCCCATCCGCGTGGTGCACCAGTCGGGCTTCCTGCTGGCCCTGCCCTTCGGGGTGCGGATGGGCTGGAAGCCGCAGAACCGGGCGGATCGCGGCGTGGCCTGGGGCGATGCGGCGCGGCTGCTCTGGCCGCACACGCTGCTCGGCGCCCTGGCGATGGCGGCGGTGGCCGCCACGGCGGCCTGGGCGCTGCCCCTCGCCCTGCTCTGGGCCGGGGGGCTGCTCTGCGCCATCCCCTTCTGCGTGCTCACCACCGCCCCGGGCTTCGGCCGCTGGCTCGTCGCGCGCGGCCTCTGCGCGACGCCCGAGGAGCGTCAGCCCCCGACCGGCCCCGGATCGAGCGCGGCATAGACATCGCCGCTGTTCGCCTCGGCCGGCAGGGCGGCGATCCAGCCGGCCATCCCGGCCTCGTCCACCGCGCGCGGGAAGGCGAAGGCCATGCTCTCGCCCAGGCAGGCGTTGAAGTGCCGCAGCCCGAGGGCGGAAAGGCGCGCGAGGCACTCCCGCGCCACCTCGCGCTGGATGGTGGTGAACTCGAAGCTCAGCGCCGGCAGCGGGCGCGAGAGGCCGCGCAGCACCTCCGCCTCGAAGCCCTCCACGTCGAGCTTGGCGAAGCGCGGCGCGCCGTGCCGGGCGATCAGCGCATCGAGGGTGGTGCGCGGGCGGGGCAGAGCCGCGTCCCAGACCTGCCCCTCCCAGCCGGGCGCGCCCTGGGCGGCGCGGATGAAGGCCTCGCTGGCGGTGGCGACGGTGGGGTTGGCGGTGTTGAGCCGCAGCAGCGCCTCGCCCGGTGCGCTGCCGAGCAGCGCCTCCTCCAGCGCGAAACAGGGCTCGGCGCGGAACATGAGCCGCAGCGCGCGGGCGAGGCGCGGCTGCGGCTCCACCGCCACCACCCGCGCGCCGAGGCGCAGGAAGCTCGCCGTGCGGTCGCCCACATGGGCGCCCACGTCGAAGGCGAGGTCCCCGGGCCCGAGGAAGCGCGCGTAGAAGCCATCGAGCAGTGCCCGCCGCTCCGGCGCGTGGTAGAGGCGCAGCGAGCGTCGGAAGGCCGCGACGCCGGTCATGGCGCGAAGACCACCGCGGCGCCGGCGGCCAGCGCGGGCGGCGCCATCAGCCGCCCGCCCGGCAGCGCCACGCCCCGCCCGGCCAGGATCCGCGCCGCGGCGGCATTGCCGTCGCCGGTGCGCAGCACGAAGCCCGCCAGGAAGGGCAGGCAGGGGATGGCGAGGCCCGGCAGCAGCGCCCCCAGCGCCTCGGGCGGGAGGATGCGCACCCGCGTCTCCATGGCCGGGGCCTCGGGGCCGGCGGCGCGCGCGGCCCCGGGCAGGCGCAGCAGATAGCCCCCGGCCGGGTCGGGCTCCAGCGGCAGCCCGGCGAGGCGCGAGAGGCGCGCCGCGCTCTCCGCCGGGGCGGCGCTGGCCAGCATCACCTCCTCCAGCGCCTCGGCGGCGTTGGCGTGGGTCATCCAGCGCGGCTGCCAGACCAGCTCGGGCGTGTGGTGCTGCACGAGCTGGATGCGCCCCTCCGGCGCATCGGGGAAGGGCAGGCGGGAGAAGCGGGCGCGCGGCCCCTCGGGCCCCTCCACCGGCCGCTCGAGCGGGGAGATGCCGGGGATGTCGAGCCCGCCGCGCCGCAGCCGCGCGAGATTCGCCTCGGCGTCGTCCATGGCGAGGGCGAGGATGTGCAGCCCCTCGTAGCGCGCCAGGAAGGCGCCCAGCCGGTTGTCGAACAGCCCGGGCTCCAGGATCGCGAGCAGCTCGATGTAGCCGTGGCGCAGGAAGGCGCAGCGGTTGCCGGTGGCGAAGCGCTCCAGCGGCCCCTCGGGCGTGCGGCGGCCCGATTGCTGGGCGATGGGGGTGAGGGTGAAGCCCAGCGTCTCGTAGGCCGCGGCCATGGGCGCGAGGTCGCGGTTGCACACGCCGACATGGTCGAGCGCGAGGGCGGTCGCGCTCATGCGCGCGGGTTCTCGTATTTGTCGAGCAGCCAGGCCGCGGGCTCGGCCAGCGCCGCCGCGTACCAGGCCTCCATCAGGGGATGCGCGCGCACCGCCGCCATGTAGGCGCGGCTGGTTTCCGAGAGGTCCGGCTGCCAGGTGAGGAAGCGCGTCACCACCGGGGCGTAGAAGGCGTCGGCGAGCGTGAAGGCCGCGCCGAACAGGAAGGGCCCGCCCCGTGCGGCGAGGCACTCCGCCCAGAGCGCCTCGATGCGCGCGATGTCGGCGGCCGCGCCCGGGGTGCGGCCGCGCCCGGGGAAGCTGCGGCCGAGATTCATGGGCATGGCGAGGCGCAGCTCGCGGAAGCCGGCGTGCATCTCGGCCGCGATGCTGCGCGCATGGGCGCGCGCCGCGCGCTCGGCCGGCCAGAGCCCGGGGGCGAGCTCGGCGCAGTATTCGGCGATGGCGAGGCTGTCCCAGATGCGCAGCCCGCGATGCTCCAGCACGGGCACGAGGCCCGCGGGCATGGCGCCCTTGATGGCGGGGGTGGGGCCCTCGGCCAGCGGGATCACCACCTCCTCGACATCGAGCCCGGCGAGGCGCACCGCGAGCCAGCCGCGCAGCGACCAGGAGGAATAGCGGCGAGTGCCGAGGAACAGGCGGCCTTCGGGCATGGCGGTCTCCTTCGCGCCGGTTCTGGCATGGCGCGCGCCGGGGCGGAACAGGTGGTAGGCTGGCCGCATGGCCCGCCTTCTCCTGGCCCTGTTCTGCCTGCTCGCCCTGCCCGCGGCCGCCGAGACGCCGCGCGAGGCGCGCACCCGCGCCGCCGAGGCCGAGCGCCAGGCCGCCGAGGCGCGGGAGCGCCGCGCCGCCGCCGAGGCCGAGGCCGAGCGCCTGGCCGAGGCGCGGGTGGCCGGCGCCGCCCGCGTGCAGGCGACGGAGCGCGAGCTGCTCGCCACCGCCCGCCGCGCCGAGGCGGCCCGCGCCGCCGAGGCCGCCGCCCGCGCCGAGGCCGAGGCGCTGACGCGCCGCATCGCCCCCCTGCTGCCCGTGCTGGCGCGGGTGGCCACCCAGCCCGCCCCGCTGCTGCTGGCCGCGCCCCTGCCGCCGGAGGAGGTGGCGCTCGGCCTCGCCGCCATGCGCGCCATGGTGCGCGAGGCGCAAACCCTGGCCGAGGCGCTGCGCGAGGCGGAGGCCCGCGCCGTGCGCGAGGCGGCCGAGGCGCTGCGCGAGCGGGCGCGGCTGCGCCTGGCCGAGGCGGCGGCGCGGGAGGCGGCGGCCGCCCTCGACGCCCAGCTCGAGGCCGCCCGTGGCCGCGCCGCCCAGTATGGCGCGGCCGAGCGCGCCGCCGCCGCCCGCGCCGAGGAGGCGATGGCCCGCGCCCGCAGCCTGGAGGAGGCGCTGGCCCGCCTCGAGCAGGAGGAGGCGCGCGCCCGCACCGCCCGCCGCCCCGCCCGCGGCCGCGCCCCGCCGGCGCCGGAGACAGGCCCCGCCCCCACCCCCGCGGTCCTCGCCGCCGGCCCGCCACCCGTGGTGGGCGAGGTGGTGCGCGGCTTCATGAGCCCCGGCGAGGGCGGGCCGGCGCGCGGCGTGACGCTGGTCGCCGCGCCGGGGGCGCGCGTCGTCGCCCCCTGCGCGGGCCTGGTCGCCTTCGCCGCGCCCTTCCGCAGCTATGGGCGGCTCGTGATCCTCGAATGCGCGCCCGGCCAGCACCTCGTGCTGGGCGGACTCGAGCGGCTGGACGTGGAGGCCGGCCAGCGCCTGCGCGCGGGCGAGCCGCTGGGCGTGCTGGGCCAGGGCCCGCGCCCCACCCTCTATGTCGAGTGGCGGCGCGGCGGCGAGCCGGTGGACCCCCGCCCGCTGCTGCGGATGTGACGGGGCGGCGAATCGGCGCTATCCGCCGCCCCGACCAACCCGGAGCCCCGCCATGCCCCAGCCCGCCCATCCCGCCGCCGTGAACGGCCTGACCCTCGCGCAGGCCGAGACCATCGCCGATGCGGCGCTGGCCAGGGGCCGTGCGCTCGGCCTGCTGCCGCTCTGCGTGGTGGTGCTGGACGCGGGCGGGCATCTCAAGCTGGCCAAGCGCGAGGACGGGGCGAGCCTGCTGCGCCCCGAGATCGCGACGGGGAAGGCCTATGGCGCGCTGGCCATGGGCTTCGGCACGCGCGAGCTGGCGCGCCGCGCCCAGTCCATGCCGGGCTTCACCAATGCGCTCTCCGACCTCACCGGCGGCAGGGCCGTGCCCGCCCAGGGCGGGGTGCTGGTGCGCGACGCGGCCATGACCCTGCTCGGCGCCGTCGGCGTCTCGGGCGACCTCTCGGCGAAGGACGAGGAGGCGGCGGTGGCCGGCATCGAGGCTGCGGGCCTCGTGGCCGACACGGGCGATCCGGCCTGACGCCGGCCGGGCGCTGACATCGCCGCTGCCGCGGGTCTAACCTTCCGCTTTCCGGCGGGAGGCCAGAGGATGCGCGCGAACAACCTGCATGTGGCGGACATCGCCCACATGGTCCATCAGCAGACCGACATCGCGGCCCATCAGCGCGAGGGCGCGGTGCTCATCGCGCGCGGCGAGGGCGTGCGCGTGTGGGACACGGAGGGGCGGGACTACATCGAGGCGATGGCCGGGCTGTGGTGCGCCTCGCTCGGCTTCTCGGAGCGGCGGCTGGCGGAGGCGGCCTACCGCCAGCTCCTCACCCTTCCCTACTACCACACCTTCTTCCAGAAGGGGCATGAGCCCGCGGTGCGGCTCGCCGAGAAGCTCGCGGAGCTGGCGCCGGGCGATCTGCCCTATGCGCTGTTCCAGTGCTCGGGGTCGGAGGCGAACGACGCCGCGATCAAGCTGATCTGGTACTACAACAACCTGCGCGGCCGCCCGGCGAAGAAGAAGATCATCGGCCGCATCCGCGGCTATCACGGCAACACGGTGGCCACGGCGTCGCTCTCGGGCCAGCCGCACATGCAGGCCGATTTCGACCTGCCCTATGGCGACCGCTTCCTGCATGTGAGCAATCCCAACGTCTATCGCTTCGCCGAACCGGGCGAGAGCGAGCGCGCCTTCTCGGCGCGCATGGCCGCCGAACTCGAGGCGCTGATCGAGCGCGAGGGGCCGGAGACCATCGCCGCCTTCTTCGCCGAGCCGGTGCAGGGCGGCGGCGGCGCCATCACGCCGCCCGAGGGCTATTTCGAGCTCATCCAGCCCATCCTGAGGAAGCACGACATCCTCTTCGTCGCCGACGAGGTGATCTGCGGCTTCGGGCGCACCGGCAACATGTGGGGCTGCGAGACCTACGGCATCCGGCCCGACATCCTGACCTGCGCGAAGCAGCTCACCGCCGCCTACCAGCCGCTCTCGGCCACGCTGATCTCGCGCCCGATCCAGGAGGCGCTGGTCGAGGGATCGAGGAAACACGGCACCTTCGGCCATGGCTTCACCTATGGCGGGCACCCGGTGGCCTGCGCGGTGGCGCTCGAGACCCTCGCCATCTACGCCGAGCGCGACATCGTCGGGCATGTGCGGCGCGTCTCCCCCGCCTTCCTTGCCGGGCTCGGCGCCTTCCGCGACCATCCGCTGGTCGGCGACGTGCGCGGCGTGGGCCTCATCGCGGGCGTCGAGCTCGTCGAGGACAAGGGGACGCGCGCGCCCTTCCCGCCCGCGCGCAAGGTCGGGCTGCTCGTGCAGCAGAAGTGCCACGAGGCCGGGCTGATCGTGCGCGCCATCGGCGACCGCATCGCCTTCACCCCGCCGCTGGTCATCACCGAGGCGGAGGTGGCCGAGATGTGCCGCCGCTTCGGGCAGGGGCTGGACGCGGCCTGGGCGGAGCTTGGCGGCGGAACGCGCGCGGCGGCGGAGTGATCGGCTGGCAAGCTTCTTGCTTCGTCTGGGGCCGCAAGGTCCAGAGGAGCGGAGCCGCATGTCCCACCCGATGCCCTCCCGCCGCGCCGCGCTCGCCGCCGGCGTCGCCGTCCTCGCCGCCCCGGCGCTCGCCCAGGCACGTGAGGTGACGATCGCGCACCAGTACATGGTCGTGCCCTTCCGCGTGGCGATGGCGGCGCAGGAGGTGGAGCGCGAGACCGGCTACCGGATCAACTGGCGCATGTTCCAGGCCGGGGCCGACGTGATCCGCGCCATGGCCTCGGGCGACGTGAAGATCGGCGAGGTCGGCTCCTCGCCGACCACGGCCGCCATCGCCCAGGGCCTCGACGTCGAGCTGTTCTGGATCCTGACCGACATCGCCGACGCCGAGGCGCTGATCGTGCGCCACGGCTCCGGCATCAATGCGCCGCAGGATTTGCGCGGCAAGCGCGTGGGCGTGCCCTTCGTCTCGACCACGCATTTCCACCTGCTCTTCGCCCTCGAGCAGTTCGGCATCCCCGCGAACAGCCTGCGCATCCTCAACATGCGCCCCGCCGAGATCGCCGCCGCCTGGGAGCGCGGCGACATCGACGCGACCTTCGTCTGGGAGCCGACGCGCACGGCGGTGCTGCGCAACGGCCGCGTGCTGCTCACCTCGGGCCTGCTCGCCTCCTGGGGGCGGCCGACCTTCGACGGCGTCATCGTGGACCGGCCCTGGGCACGCGCCAACGAGGCCTTCATGCAGGCCTACACCCGCGCCATGGCGCGCGCGGATGCCGCCTATGCCGCCAACCCGGCGCTCTGGGGCCCCGGCACGCCGAACGCAGCCGCGACGGCGCGCATCACCGGCGCGCGCGTCGAGGACGTGCCCGAGATGATGAAGCTCTACCGCTTCGTCCCGGCGGCGCAGCAGGCCTCCGCCGCCTGGCTCGGCGGCGGCGCGGAGGGCGGCTGCGTGCGCGCCATCCGCCACACGGCCGAGTTCCTCGCCGCGCAGGGCCGCATCCAGGCGGTGCCGGCGAACATCGCCGCGCATGTGACGCCGCGCTTCGCAAGCTTCGCCGCGAACGCCTGAGTGGGCGCCGTTTCCGTCCGCGGCCTGTCCGTCGCCTTCCCGCTGGCAGGCGGCGGCGTGCTGCACGCGCTGAAGGATGTGGACCTCGAGATCCCCGAAGGCGGCTTCACCGTCGCCCTCGGGGCCTCGGGCTGCGGCAAGACGACGCTGCTCAACGCCATTGCGGGCTTCATCGAGCCCTCGACGGGCGAGGTGCTGGTGGCCGGCCGCCGTGTGACCGCACCCGGCGCCGACCGCGGCGTGGTGTTCCAGAAGCACGCGCTGATGCCCTGGCTGCCGGTGTGGGAGAACGTCGCCTTCGGGCCCATGCTCAAGGGCATGCCGCGCGCGCGCCGGCGCGAGCTCGCGCGCGAGACGCTCGCGCTCGTCGGCCTCGCCGACGCCGCCGACCGGCCGGTCTGGGCCCTCTCGGGCGGGCAGCAGCAGCGTGTGGGCATCGCCCGCGCGCTCGCCGCCGACCCCGAGGTGCTGCTGATGGACGAACCCCTCGGCGCGCTCGATGCGCTGACGCGCGAGAGCCTGCAGGAGCTGCTCCTCGAGGTCTGGGCCGCCTCGGGCAAGACGATCTTCTTCATCACCCATGGCGTGGAGGAGGCGCTCTTCCTCGCCACCGAGCTCATCGTCATGAGCCCCCGCCCGGGCCGGATCACCCACCGCATGGAAGTCGGCTTCGGGCGGGAGTTCATCGCCTGCCGCGACGCACGCCGCGTGAAGAGCGACGCGCGCTTCATCGCGCTGCGCGAGCAGGCGCTCGCCTGGGTGCGGGAGACGGCGGCGTGATCGGCGCCGCCGATTCACGCCTCCGCCGGCGGCGACGCCGCGCCCTCCGGCGATCGGAGGCGGCGTGAGCGACGCGCCCCGCCCGGCGCGCCCGCGCGTCACCCTGCCCGATCCGCGCTCGGCCACGCTGATCAGCCTCGCCACCATCGCGGCGCTGCTGCTGCTGTGGTGGCTCGCCACCGAGCGGCGCTGGCTGCCGCCGCTCTTCCTGCCGCACCCCTTCGTCGTGGCCGAGCGTCTGTGGGACGGTTTCCACACGCCGATCGGGGATGCGACGCTCGACGGCCACATCGCGCTCAGCCTGTTCCGCGTGCTCTCGGCCTTCGGCCTCGCCTGCCTCACCGCGATCCCGATCGGCATCGCGATGGGCGTCTCGCGCCTGGCGCGCGGCGTCTTCGACCCGCCCATCGAGTTCTACCGGCCGCTGCCGCCGCTCGCCTATCTGCCGCTCGTCGTCATCTGGTTCGGCATCGAGGAGGCGTCGAAAGTCGTCCTCATCTACCTCGCCTGCTTCGCGCCGCTCGCGCTCGCGGCGCGGGCCGGGGTGCGCTCGGTGGCGCCGGAGCAGGTGAACGCGGCGCTCTCGCTCGGCGCCTCGCGCTGGCAGCTGATCCGCCACGTCGTGCTGCCGGCCGCGATGCCCGAGATCCTCACCGGCATGCGCATCGCGCTCGGCTTCGGCTGGACGACGCTCGTCGCCGCCGAGATGGTCGCGGCCAATGTCGGCGTGGGGCAGATGGTGCTGAACGCCTCGAACTTCCTGCGCACCGACCTCGTGGTGATGGGCATCGTGGTGATCGGCGCCTTCGCCTATCTCTTCGACCTGCTGATGCGCCTCGCGGAGCGGCGTCTCGTGCCCTGGAAGGGGCGGGCTTGACCCGTCGCCTGCCGGGCTGGCGTGGCCGGCAGCCGCCGGATGGCCCGTGGCGTGGGGGGCGCCGGCCCTTGCACGCCGCGCGCGCGAGACGCCGGGATGGAAGCTCCGGACCCGGGCGGGGAGACCACGGCGGCCCGATGGCCGACGCAACGGCACGGCAGGGGGCGGCGCGCGCCTCCCGGCGCCAAGGTTTTCCTGGCAGAGTGGCGGCCGATGGCCCTCCGCCTTCCCTCATTTCGGTCCCGCGCGCCGCGCACCCGGCCTTCCGCGGTGGCGCCCGTGCGCTCGGCGCGGCTTTATCCCCTGGTGGCGGGGGTGGTGATCGCCTGCCTGCTCGGCGTCTGGGCGGTGGTGATGCACCGCGGCGAGCGCGAGGCGCAGCGCGAGGCGGAACAGCTCACCGAGGCGGTGGCGGCGGCGCTGGCCGACCAGCTCACCCGCGCCATCCAGACCGTGGACCTCGTGCTGCTCGACCTCGCCGAGCGCCCGCGCGAGCGCGTCGGCTCCGCCTTCGCCGGTGACCGTTCGGGCCTGCTGCGCGACCTGACGCAGATCCGCGCCGTCGCTGTCGCCGATGCCGGGGGCGTGGTGGTGAACGCGACGACGGAGGGGTTGGTCGGCCTCTCCATCGAGAACCGGGACTGGTTCCGGGTGCTGCGCTTCGGCGGCCAGTCGCTGCGGCTGGGCCAGCCCGAGGCGGGCCGCTACCTCGCCGGGCCGAGCCCGCGCGCCATCGCCGAGACAGGGCTGTGGTCCATCCCGCTCGCCCGCGCCATCCGTGCCCCCGGGGGGGGCTTCGAGGGGGCGGTGATCGCGCTGTTGAACCCCGACTATCTCGTCTCGGTGCTGCAGCAGTACGCGGCGGCCTTCGGCGTCACCGTCCGGCTGCACGGCCTGAACGGCGCGCTGCTCGCGCGTTCGGACGGCGGGCGCGAGGGCATCGGGATGATCCATCCGGCGGCCTGGCCCTTCCGCACTTTCCTGCCGCGGCGCGAGAGCGGCACCTATGTCGGCTCCGACCAGGATGGGGTGGAGGTGATCGGCAGCTTCGCCGTCACACGCCAGGGGCTCTTCGTGGTCGAGGTGGTGCGCGCCCGGCGCGACGCCTTCGGCCCGCTGCGCGCGCTGGGCTGGCTCCTGCTCGGCGGCATCGCACTGGCGGCGGTGGCGATCATGGGCGCGCTCGGCCTCGTCATCCGCCAGGCGCAGGCGCTGGAGGCGCAGGGGCGGCGGCTGGCGGAGAGCGAGCGCGAGGCGCGCGCCGCCTTCCGTGCCAAGGAGGACTTCCTCGCCTCCATGAGCCACGAGATCCGCACCCCGATGAACGGCGTGATCGGCATGACCGGGCTGCTGCTCGACACGCGGCTCGACCCCATCCAGCGCCGCTACGCCGAGACCATCCAGAACTCGGCCGAGCACCTGCTGATGGTGCTGAACGACATCCTCGACCTCTCGAAGCTGGAGGCGGGGGCGGTGGAGCTGGAGCGCCTGCCCTTCTCCCTGGAACGCGAGATCGGCACCATCGTGGAGCTGTTCGCCCCGCGCGCGGCGGAGAAGGGGGTGGAGCTGGTGGTGGCGCTCGATCCCGCCCTGCCGCAGCAGGTGGTGGGCGATCCCGGGCGCTTCCGGCAGGTGCTGTTCAACCTCGTGGGCAATGCGGTGAAGTTCACCGAGGCCGGTTGGATCGCCCTCGAGGTGGCGGCCGAGCGTCTCGCCGGGAAGCGCGAATGGCGCCTGACCTGTCATGTGACCGACACGGGCATCGGCCTCGATCCCGCGCAGATTCCCCGGCTGTTCGAGCGCTTCACCCAGGCCGATGCCTCCATCAGCCGCAAATACGGGGGCACCGGCCTCGGCCTCGCCATCTGCAAGCG
The DNA here is from genome assembly GCA_026414745.1 of Roseococcus sp. GTDB lineage: Bacteria > Pseudomonadota > Alphaproteobacteria > Acetobacterales > Acetobacteraceae > Roseococcus. The sequence continues at coordinate 154,772 of JAOAIK010000040.1, read as the reverse complement.
GCTGGCCGAGGAGATGGGTGGCGGCATCGAGGCCGGCCCGCGCGATCCGAAGCTGCCGCGCGGCGGCGGCAGCCGCTTCACCTTCACGCTGCGCGCCGGTGTGGCGGCCGGCGCGCCGCCGCGCGGGGCCGATCTCTCGGGGCTGCGCGTGCTGGCGGTGGATGACCTGCCGGTGAACCGCGACATCCTCGCCCGCCAGCTCGCCGCCATGGGGGCGGAGGTGCGCGTCGCCGCCGATGCGCGCGAGGCCCTGGCCGAACTCGCCCGCGCCGCCCAGGCGGGGGCGCCCGTGCAGGCCGTGGTGCTGGACGGGCGGCTCGGCGAGGCGAGCGGCCTCGACCTCGCGCGGCGGCTGCGCGCGGCCCAGCCCATGCCGCGCCTGGCCATCGTGCTGTGCAGCTCGGGCGCGGAGCTGGCGCGCGAACAGCCCGATGCCGCCCTGGTGGACGCCACCCTGCTCAAGCCCGTGCTGCCGCAGCGGCTGAAGGACGCGCTGCTGGGCGCGCGGCAGCCGGCCGCCCGCGGGGACGAGGCCGCCCCGACTGCGGGCGCCGCCGCGGCCCTGCCGCCCATGCCGCGCCGCCGCCTGCTGTTGGCGGAAGACAATGCGACCAACCAGCTCGTGATGACGACGCTGCTCGGCAAGCTGAACTGCGAGGTGGTGGTGGCCGGCGACGGTGCGGCGGCGGTGGCCGAGGCCGAGCGCCAGCCCTTCGACCTCATCCTGATGGACCTGCAGATGCCCGGGATGGACGGGCTTGAGGCCACGCGCCGCATCCGCGCCGGGCAGGGGCCCAACCGGCGGGCGCTCATCATCGGACTGACCGCCGCAGTGGGGCCAAGCTTCGAGACGATGTGCCGAGAGGCCGGGATGGACGACTATCTCGGCAAGCCCGTGCAGCGCCCCGCCCTGATCGAGCGGCTGGAGCGCGCGCCGGCCAAGGCCGCGGCGGGGTAGGCCCCTCGAGGGGGGCGCGAGAAAGGCCCGCCGATGGCGGGCTCCCCAGGCCGCATCGGCGACCGGCGCGCGACCACCGAGAGGAAGCGTCATTTCGCCGCCTGTCCCGCCGGCACCTCGCCGCGCGCACGCTTACCCCCGATGCAGGCGCGCTGGATCAGCAAGCAGGCGCGGAGGCGGCGGAAGGCGGAACCAGGTCTCGATCGCGTCCGGGGCCGAGCATGGACCGGGCCCAACCGCCACGCGCCGAGGACGGGGATCGCCGACGCCGTCCCGCAAGCCCGGCGGCTCGAGGGAGCGAAGGCATGGACACAGCGCCGGACCGCCGCCCGGGCCGGGCCTGCCCGCCTGCGGGCCTGTGCCGGAACAGCACCTGTTGGGCCGGCACAGCCGCCCTCTCCGCATCGCCGCCGCAGGGCGCCGCCGCACCTGAACCGCTTTGCCCGGGTCGCCCTAGCGCCCCGCCGGCAGCCAGACGCGGAAGCAGGCGCCCTCGCCCGGCGCGCTCTCGATGAGAAGCTGCCCGCGATGGCGGTTGACGATGTGCTTGACGATGGCGAGGCCGAGCCCCGTGTTGCCCTCGCTGCGGGCGCGGCCGCGGTCCACCCGGTAGAAGCGCTCGGTCAGGCGGGGGATGTGCTCGGGCGCGATGCCCGGCCCGTCGTCGCGCACCGCGAAGACGAGGCCCGGACGCCCGCCCTGGTCCTGCGGGGCGGCCGAGAGCGCCACCTCGGCACGCGCGTGGCGCAGCGCATTGTCCAGCAGGTTGCGCGCCACCTGGGCGATCTGGTCGGCATCGGCCGGGGCGGCCGGGGGCAACGCCTCGGAGAGGGCGAGGCGCAGCGCCACCCCGCGCCGGGCGAAGAGCGGCTCCATCGCCGCCGCCTCGGCGCGCAGCAGCGCCGCCACATCGGCCGTGCCCGAAGGCGGCAGGTGCTCGCTCGCCTCCACGCGCGAGAGGCCGAGCAGGTCGTCCACCAGCCGGCGCATGCGCTCGGACTGCTCGGCCATGATGGCGAGGAAGCGCTGCTGCGCCGCCGGGTCGTCGGCGGCGGGGCCGCGCAGCGTCTCGATCAGCCCGATGATGGAGGCGAGCGGCGTGCGCAGCTCGTGCGAGGCGTTGGCGACGAAATCCACGCGCATGCGCTCCACCGCGCGGGCGGCGGTGCGGTCGGTCAGCACCACCACGATGCGCCCGCCATCGGCCAGCGGCGGGTGCATGGGGAGCACCTGCGCCGTCAGCTCCCGCGTCACCGCGGCGGGCAGGGTGAGGTCCAGCTCCTGCGGCGCGCCCTCGGCCAGGGCGCGGTCGAGCGCCGCGGCCATCAGCGGGTGGCGCAGCAGCGCCAGCACCATGCTCTGCCCCGTGCCCACGCCGAACAGCCGCCGCGCCGCCCGGTTGGCGCGCAGCAGGGCGCGGTCCGGGCCGAGCACCAGCAGCGGGTCCGGCAGCGCCTCGACGATCGCCTCGTCGGCGGCGCGGAGCTGTCCGACCAGGGCGGCGCGCGCCTGCAGCGACCGCGCGAGGCGCGCGAGCCCCTCCTCGATCTCGCCGAGGCCGGGCAGGCGGGGAACGGGCAGCGGTGCGCTGAAGGGCCCCTGCTCGGTGGCGGCGCGGCGCAGCGAATCCGACAGCCGCGCGAGGCCGGAGAGCCACAGCCAGCCGACCACCCCGGCCGCCGCCGCGCAGCCCAGCAACGCGAGCAGCCCGGGCAGCGGCGCGAGCTCGCCCGTCGCCACCAGCAGCAGCAGCGCCGCCGCCGGCGCGCCGGCGAGCAGCGCGGCGACCGCGAGCAGACGCGCCAGGGAGGGCATCGCGCCGGGTCAGCTCCCCGCCAGGCCGGGCAGCGGGGCGGGCTGCACGAGCATGGGCTCCCCTTCCGGCCGCAGCGCGAACAGGGCGAGGCCGCGCTGCACCTGCCCGCCCTCCAGCAGGCGCAGCGGCCCATCGGCGCCGAGGAAGGCCATGCCGACGGGCGGCCTTCCCTCCCGTGCCGTCCGCGCGGCCAGGGCGGCCGCGTCATAGGCGGTGCCGGCGAGGCGCGGCGGGCGGCCCTCGAAGGCGGCCGCATAGCGGCTGTCGAAGCGCTCGCGCCCCGTCGGATCGGGGCCGGGGAACAGGGCGCCGGCCAGGGCGGGCTCGCTGCCGAGCCCGGGCTCGGCGGCCCAGAGCGTGGTGCCGAGCAGGCGCGGCGGGGCGGGCAGCGCGGCCAGCGCCTGCGCGAGGCTGCGCGCCGCCTCGCCGGCATGGCCGATCAGCACCGCCTGCGCCCCGCCCGCGCGCATGGCCTCGGCGGCGGCGGCCACATCCCCGCCCCGGCCCGCGAGGTGGATCACCGGGGCGGGCCAGCCCGCCAGCGCGGCGGTGGCGCGCATGGCGGCGGCGAGGCGCTGGCCGAAGGCGTCATCGGCCGCGACCAGGCCGAAGCGCCGCACCCCCTGCTCGCCCATCGCCTGCATCACCCGCCGCACCATCTGGGCAGGGGTCACCCCCAGCACCCAGACCTGGGCCGAGGCCTGGGTGTCGTCGGAGGTGAAGGCGAAGACCGGAAGCCCCGTGGCGCGCGCCACCGCCGCCGTCTCGCCGAGCGTGAGGGGGCCGGCCAGGGCCCGCGCCCCTTCCGCCGCCGCCGCCCGCGCCGCCGCCTCGGCCCCGGCGGGGGTGCCGCGCGTGTCGCGGGGCAGGAAGGCGATGCCGCGGTCGCCCTGGTCGTAGAGGGCAAGCTCCGCCGCCTGCAGCATGGCCTGCCCGAGCGGCGCATTGCCCCCCGAAAGCGGCAGCAGCAGCCCCACCCGCGCGGTGACCGGCGTGGCGGGCGCGGCGGCGGGCGGCGGTGCGAGGCTCAGCCCGGGGCGCGTCGGCGCCGGGAAGGGCCGGCGCGGCTCTTGCGGGGCGCAGCCGATCAGCGGAAGGAACAGGGCCGCGAGCACGCCCCAGGATGGAAAACGACACCGCATCCGACCTCCCTTCCCCCACCCCCTTCCCCGGGGGCGGGCTCACGCTCGTCGCCACGCCCATCGGCAACATGGGCGATCTCTCGCCCCGCGCCGCCGCCGCCCTGCGATCGGCGGAGGCGGTGCTGTGCGAGGACAGCAGGGTAACCGGGAAGCTGCTCGCGCGGCAGGGCATCTCGGTGACGATGATCGCCCTGCACGACCACAACGAGGCGGAGCTCGCCCCGCGCCTCGTGGAGCGGATGCGGCAGGGGGCGCGGCTCGCCCTGGTCAGCGATGCCGGCACGCCGCTGCTCTCCGACCCCGGCTTCCGGCTGGTGCGCGCGGCCATCGCCGCCGGGCTGCCGGTGACGGCAGTTCCGGGGCCGAGCGCCGCGCTCGCCGCCCTCACCCTCTCGGGCCTGCCGCCGCACCCCTTCCTGTTCCTGGGTTTCCTGCCGGCGAAGGAGGGGGCGCGGGCGGCCGAGATCGCGCGCCTCTCCGGCCTCGAGCGGGCGGGGCTCTCGGCCACCCTCGTGCTCTACGAGGCGCCGCACCGGCTGGCGGCCAGCCTCGCCGCGCTCGCCCAGGGGCTCGGCGCCGAGCGCCCCGCCGCGGTGGCACGGGAGCTGACCAAGCGCTTCGAGGAGGTACGGCGCGGCCCATTGGGCGACCTCGCCGCGCATTACGCGGCGCATGAGGCGCGCGGCGAACTGGTGGTCTGCATCGGCCCCGCCCCGCCCCCGCCCGCGGCGGAGGGCGAGGCGCTGGATGCGCTGCTGCGCCGGGCGATGGAAAGCCTCTCGCTGCGCGACGCGGCGGCGAGCGTGGCCGCCGCCACCGGCCTGCCGCGCAAGCGCGTCTATGCCCGGGCGCTGGAGCTGGCGGGGGGATGACGCCGCGCCGGCGCATCCTGTGGGTGAACATCCTCTTCGGCGCGGGGCTCGCGCTCGGCCTGCCCTGGCTCGCGGGCGGGGTGCTCGCGCATCGCTGGGGGCCGGCGCGCGGCACGCTCTGGGCCACGCACCACGCCTATGCGGTGCGCAGCTTCTGGATGGTGCTGCTCGGCGCGCTGGCCGCGCTGGCCGCCATGCCGGTGGGGGCGACGGAGCCGCTGCTCCTCCTCGTCTGGCTCTATGGCGCGGCGAGGGTGACGCGCGCCTTGCTCGCCTGGGAGCGCGAGGAGTGGATCACCGATCCGGGGCGTTTCCTCTGACCTCGCCCAGCGCCGCGTAGCGCGCGGGCAGGGCCTGCACCACGCGCCGGCCGATCGCCGCCGCCCCCGCGGGCAGGGCGGCGAACATGTCCTTCTCCGCCTCGATCAGCGTCACCCCCGCGAGGCGCCGCGCGAGCCGCCGGCCGCAGCGCTCCCACAGCCCCGCGCCGCGCAGCGCGAAGCCCCAGGGAAAAGGCGGCACGAAGAGGGCCGCCTCGCGCCGCAGCACGTGGAAGAGCTGCGCCTCCAGCAGCCGCTGCAACTGCCCGCGCGAATAGGGCCGGCCCTGGCCGAAGGGGGTGTGGTCGAACAGCGCCCAGCAGCCCAGCCGGTTGGGGGCCACCACCAGCATCCGCCCGTCGTCGCGCAGCACGCGCCAGCATTCGCGCAGCAGGGGACGGGCGCGCTCGCTCGCCTCCAGCCCATGCACCAGAAGGATGCGGTCCAGGCTGCGGTCGGGCAGGGGCAGTTCGTGGTCGTCGGTCAGGGCGCAGCCGGGGGCGGGGCCGAAGCTCGCGGGCACCAGGGCGATGCGCCGCCCCCGCTGCCCGGCCCAGAGCCCCATGTAGGGCGCGGCCCAGCCGAGGCCGAGCAGGTCGAGCCCCGTGCAGTCCGGCCACAGCGCCGCGATGCGCTGGCCGATCAGCCGCGCCGCCGCCCGGCCGGCCGGGCTGGCGTAGAACTGGGCCAGGCCGTGGACCTCTCCGCTCATGCGGGGGATATAGGCGGCGCCACGCCGCCGAGGGAGGCCGCCATGCCGCTCACGATCGAGCCCATCCCCATCCTCACGGACAACTACGCCTGGTTCCTGCGCGACGCGGCGACCGGAGCGGTGGCGGTGGCCGACGCCGCCGAGGCCGCCCCCGTGGCCGCCTTCCTCGAGGCCCGCGGCGGGCGGCTGGACTGGCTGCTGATCACGCACCACCACGGCGACCACATCGCGGGCATTCCCGAGCTCGCGGCGCGCTACGGGGCGAAGGTCGCCGGCGCGGCGGCGGACGCGCACCGCCTGCCCAAGCTCGATCTCGCCCTGCGCCCCGGCGACCGCTTCCGCCTGGGCGAGAGCGAGGCGGCGATCCTCGACACCCCCGGCCACACGCGCGGGCACATCGCCTGGCACTTCCCCGACGGCCCCGCGGTGCTGTGCGGCGACACGATGTTCGCCGCCGGCTGCGGGCGGCTGCTCGAGGGCACGGCGGAGGAGATGTTCGCCTCGCTGCGCGCGCTCGGCGCGCTGCCGCCGGAGACGCGGGTCTGCTGCGGGCACGAATACACCCTCTCCAACCTGCGCTTCGCGCGCCATGTGGAGCCCGGGAACGCCGCCATCGCGGCCTTCGCCGCCGAGGCCGAGGCGCGCCGCGCCCAGGGCCTTCCCACCGTGCCCACCACCATCGCGCAGGAGCACGCCATCAACCCCTTCCTGCGCGCGAAGGACGTGGCGGAGCTTGCCGCCCGCCGCGCCGCAAAGGACAGTTTCCGCTGAGGAGGAACGCCATGCGAATCCACTATTCCCCCGCCAGCCCCTTCGTGCGCAAATGCGTCGCGGTGGCGCTGCACCACGGGCTGGCGCTCGAGCGCGTGGCCTCCAACCCGCATCTCAGCCCCGACCACCTGCTGGCCGACAACCCGCTCTCCAAGGTGCCCTCGCTGGTGACCGACGAGGGGCTGGCGCTGAACGACAGCCCGATCATCTGCGAGTATCTCGACCACATCGGCACGGGGCCCAAGCTCTTCCCCGCCCCCGGCCCGGCACGCTGGAAGGCGCTGGCCATGGCCGCGCTGGCCGATGGCATCCTCGACGCGGCGGTGGGCCGGCGCATGTCCTCGCAGCTGCCGCAGGACGAGGGGCGGCAGACATACGACGCCCGGCAGAAGGCCGCCATCACCCGCGCCCTCGACGCGCTGGAGGCGGGCGAGCTCGCAGGCCCGCTCGACATCGGCCGGCTCGGCGTGGTGTGCGCGCTCGGCTACCTCGACTTCCGCTTCGGCCACGAGGACTGGCGGCCCGGCCGCCCCCGCCTCGCCGCCTTCTACGAGGCGCAGATGAAGAACCCGATCTTCGCGGAGACGGTGCCGCAGGGATGAGGGGGCGATGAACCTCGCCGACCCGGGGCTGGAGGCGGCGGCGGTGATCGCCGCGCTCGGCCTCCGGCCGCACCCCGAGGGCGGGCATTTCCGCGAGATCTGGCGCGACGCGCCCGAGGGCGGCGGGCGCGGGGCGGGGACGGCGATCTACTACCTTCTCGCCGCCGGCGAGCGCAGCCACTGGCACCGGGTGGACGCGGCCGAGGCCTGGCACTGGTATGCGGGCGCGCCGCTCGCGCTCTTCCTCTCGCCCGACGGGCGCGGGGCGGAGCGGCGGCTGCTCGGCCCCGATCTCGGCGCGGGGCAGGCGCCCTTCCGCCTCGTGCCGAAGGGCTGGTGGCAGGCGGCCGAGCCGCTCGGCCACTGGGCGCTGCTCGGCTGCACCGTCAGCCCCGCCTTCGAGTTCGCCGGCTTCGAGATGGCGCCGCCGGGCTGGGCGCCGGAGGGGATGGCATGAGCACCAGCCTCGCCTGGGACGAGCGCTACGCAAGCGCGGAGTTCCAGTTCGGCGAAGCGCCGAACGAATATCTTCGCGCCCAGGCCTGGCGGTTCCGCCCCGGGCAGCGCGCCCTCTCCGTGGGCGATGGCGAGGGGCGCAACGGCGTCTTCCTCGCCGGGCTCGGGCTTGCGGTGACGACCATCGACTGGTCGCCGGTCGGCGTCGAGAAGGCGCGGGCCCTCGCCGCACGCCGCGGCGTGGCGCTGGATGCCCGGGTGGCGGACGCCGCGCGCTGGGACTACCCCGCCGCGGCCTTCGACCTCATCGCCTGGATCTATCTGCACCTGCCTCCGGCCGAGCGCGCCGCCGCCGCCGCCGGCTGCGTCAGCGCCCTGCGCCCGGGCGGGCTGCTGGTGCTGGAATGCTTCTCGCCCGCGCAGGAGGGCCGGCGCAGCGGCGGGCCGAAGCAGCCCGAGCTGCTCTGGACGCGCGCCATCGCCGAGTCCCTCTTCGCGCCGCTCGAGGTGCTCGAGGTGACCGAGGGCGCGGTGCGTCTCGACGAGGGCCCCCGCCACCAGGGGCTTGCGGAGGTGGTGCGGGGCGTCTGGCGCCGGCCCTGAGCGGCACGGAGCGGCGCGCGCTCAGCGCGCCGGCAGGCGCAGGCAGCGCGCGAGGGCGGAGCGGATCGCGGCCGCCGCCCCCTCCAGCCCCATCGCCCCCTGCGGGAAGCCGTCGAGCGCCACCTCCACCGCCCCCGCCGCGCCCGCCAGCAGCCGGGCGATCTCCGGCGCGCCATGCGCGTCGGCCCGCCAGACGGGCTCCAGCGGATTCTGCCGCAGCAGGGGGGCGGCGAGGCGCTGCCCGCCCGCCTCGAGGGCGATCTCCACCCGCGCCGGCATGGGGGTGCGGAACTCCGCCTCCACCACGGGGGTGAACGGTCCCTCGCAGAAGAAGGAGAGCTGCCGGAGCTGTCCGACGCCTTCGCCGATCGCTGTCGCGCGCGCCCGCGACTCCAGGCGCCAGGCGCCAGGGACCGGCGGGACGGCGCGCGCCGCCACGGGTGGCGGCGACGGCGGGGCGGCGGGCGGCGCGGCCATGGCCACCGGCACGAAGCGGTCGCCGTCCCAGGTCATGGCGCGATGGCCGAGCACCACCACGTCCCGATCCGCGCCGGGGCGGAGGGCCACACCCTCCACGAAGCCGTCGAAAACCCGTCGGTATCCGCCCGGCACGCTGACGAAGACCTGCACCGGGCAGGCGGCGCCGCGGCAGAAGGCGCCGGCCGCCCCGGGGCAGCTCATCGCCGCCACATCCACCACCAGATCCGGCACGCCATCGGGGGAGAGATTGGCACGGCGCAGGAAATCCGGCCCGAAGCTGGGCGCCTGGCCCGACCGGGCGAGGCAGCCCTGGATGAGCTCGCGCCGAAGCAGCTCCACCTCGGGCGGCTCGGCCGACTGGGCGCGGGCAGCGCTCCCCCCGGCCAGCGCCAGGGCGAGAAGAGCGGCCATGAGGCGGGGACGGAGCACCGCCCCATCATGGGCGCCGCGCCTTTGCGGTCAACAAAAGGATGACGCAGGCCGCGCCCTTCAGGAGGGGGCGCGCACGCGCTCCACCCCGCCCGGGCTGGGCAGGCCGCGGGCGCGCAGGCAGCGCCGATAGGCGTTCCATTGCGCATCCCGCAGCTCCTCGCGCAGGCGCGCCATGAGTTCCGGGTTGTCCGGGTTGGCGCGGCGGCCGATCTCGCGCACATCCGCCGCGGCCAGCGCCTCGGTGCGGCATTCGGCATGGTCCATCGCGGGCATGGCGGGCTCGCGCGGCTGCGATGCGGCGCAAGCGGCGAGCAGCAGGGCGAGCGGCAGGGCGAAGCGCGTCATGCGGCGAGCCAGTCCTCGATCAGCCGGCGCGCGATGGAGTCCGGGCGCGGCAGGTGGAAGCCATGGGCGGCGGGGTCGCCCAGCTCGGCGCGGGTGAACCAACGCGCGTCGCGCAGCTCCTCGCGGTCGATCTCGATCTCCTCGGTGAGCCCCTCGGCGTGGAAGCCGATCATGATCGAGGAGGGAAAGGGCCAGGGCTGGGAGGAGTGATAGGCCACCGCACCCACCCGCACGCCCGTTTCCTCCAGCACTTCGCGGCGCACCGCCTCCTCGAAGCTCTCGCCCGGCTCCACGAAGCCCGCGAGCGTCGAGTACATGGTCGTGTTGGGAAAGCGGTGCGAGTGGCCGAGCAGGCAGCGATCGCCGCGCACCACCAGCATGATCACGGCCGGGTCGGTGCGCGGGAAATGCTCCGCCCCGCAGGCCGTGCAGCGCATGGCATGGCCGGCGCTGCGCGGCTCGCACACGGCCCCGCAGACGCCGCAGAAGCGGTGCCGCATCCGCCAGTGCATCAGCCCGCGGGCATGCGCGAGGACGCTGGCCTCGCCCGCGGGCAGCAGCCCGGCCACGGCGCGCAGATCGGTGAAAGCCCCCATGCCGGCGGGAAGCAGCGGCAGCGGGTCATCGGCGGCCGAGCAGTCCACGGCGAAGACCGGCCGCTCGTCCCAGAGGCCGAGGAAGGCCCAGGGCCCGCCCGCCATGCGCACCGCCGCGGCGGCCTCGCGCGTCAGCAGCACCGCCTCGGGGCGGCCCTCCTCCACGCCGCGCATGAGGCTGCGCGCGCGCCAGACGGGAACGAAAAGCGCTTCCTCGGCGGCAAGGGCGGCGGCGATCCACTCCGCATCCTCGCGCCGCTTGGCCGCACGGTCGAGCGGGCTGCCGGTATACACATTGGCACGGCGGGCGGGGATGGGACGCATGGCGCGCACCCTACGCCGGGCGGCCAGGCGCGCCAATCTGGCCGCCCCCCATGCCAGGATGGCGCGGGCGTGCTATATGCTCTCGCGGAAGGTCGGCGCGGACGGGCTCCCCGCCAACCCGGTCAGGTCCGGAAGGAAGCAGCCGTAACGGGTTCTCGCTCGGGTCGCTCACCGGCCTTCCACCCCTCCGCCCCGAGCCACCAGGACGCATGACGAGCGAGCGCGACCGCGACGCGGGCCCCGAGGAGGAGGGCCTCCCCGACCCGCCCGCGCCCGAGGGCCCGGGCCTGTTCGACTTCGCCGCGGCGCCGGCGGCCGCCCCCGCCCCGCCCCCGCCCGCCGCGCCCCCCGCCGCCAGGCCCGCGCCCTATCGCGTGCTGGCGCGCAAGTACCGGCCCCAGAGCTTCGACGACCTGATCGGGCAGGAGGCGATGGTGCGCACCCTGCGCAACGCCTTCGCGCGCGGGCGGGTGCATCACGCCTTCCTGCTCACGGGGGTGCGCGGCGTGGGCAAGACCACCACCGCGCGCATCATCGCCCGCGCGCTGAACTGCGTGGGCCCGGACGGCACGGGCGGGCCCACCGCGGACCCCTGCGGCGCCTGCCCCGAATGCCAGGCCATCCTCGCCGACCGCCACCCGGACGTGATCGAGATGGACGCCGCCTCCAACCGCGGCATCGACGATGTGCGCGAGCTGCGCGAGGCGCTGCGCTTCCGCCCCGCCCAGGGCCGGCAGAAGGTGTTCATCCTCGACGAGGTCCACATGCTGACGGAGCAGGCCTTCAACGCCCTGCTCAAGTCGCTGGAGGAGCCGCCGCCCGCCATCACCTTCGTCCTGGCGACGACCGAGCTGCGCAAGGTGCCCGTCACCATCCGCAGCCGCTGCCAGACCTTCGCGCTGAAGCGCGTGCCGGAGGCGCGGCTGCGCGCGCATTTCGGCAGGGTCGCCGCGCTCGAGGGCTTCACGGCGGAGGAGGATGCGCTGGCCATGCTCGCCCGCGCCGCCGACGGCTCGGTGCGCGACGGGCTCTCGCTGCTCGATCAGGCCATCGCGCTGGCCGGCGAGGGCGGGCGGCTGCGCGCCGAAAGCGTGCGCGAGATGCTGGGCCTCGCCGACCGCAGCCTCGTCTTCGACATGCTCGAGGCGGTGATGGCGGCCGATCTGCCCACGGCACTCGCCCGCTTCGGCGAGGCGCATGAGCGCGGGGCGGACCCGCACTCGGTGCTGACCGACATGCTCGAGCAGGTCCACATGCTCACGCGCTTCGCCGCCATCCCGGCGCTGCGCGCGGAGCCTGGCCTGCCGGAGCAGGAGCGGGTGCGCGGCGCGGCGCTCGCCGCGCGCCTCTCGGTGCCGGTGCTCACCCGCGCCTGGCAGATGCTGCTCAAGGGCCTCGAGGAGCTGCGCGAGGCGCCGGACCCCCGGGCGGCGGCGGAGATGATCCTGATCCGCCTCGCCCATGTGGCGGAGATGCCCACCCCGGGGGACATCCTGAAGCGGCTCGACGCGGGGGCCGGGGCGGCGGCCGGCGGCGCGCGCGCCCCCGCGCCTGCCCCCGCCCCGCCGGGCAGCGGCCTGCGCGCCGTCTCCGCGGGCGGCGCGGCGGCCGCGGCCGCCCCCGCGCCCACCCCCCTGCCGCAACCGGCCAGCTGGCGGGAGGTGGTGGCGCTGGCCAGCGGCGGCGAGCCGCTGCTGCACGCCCATCTGCTGCACGACGTCCACCCGGTGCGCCTGGACCCGCCGCGCATCGAGATCCGCGTCCGTCCCGAGGCCCCGCGCGACCTCGCCGCGCAGCTCGCCGCGCTGCTCGAGGCACGCACCGGCAGGCGCTGGACCATCGCGCTCTCCAACGCGCCGGGCGAGCCCACCCTTGCCGAGCAGGCCGCCGCCGCCGAACAGGAGCGCCGCGCCGCGGCCGCGCAGCACCCGATGGTGCAGGCGATCCTCGCCGCCTTCCCCGGCGCGCGGCTCGAGGCGGTCCGCGACGCGACGCTCGACGACTACGGCCTCGGCCCGGCCGCCTCCGCCCCGCCGGAGGTCGCGCCCCCGGACACGGAGCCCGGCTATGACGACGAACTCCCGGAGGAGGATTGAGTGAAGAACCTCGGCAACATGCTCAAGCAGGCCCAGCAGATGCAGGCGCGCATGCAGGAGATGCAGGCGCGGCTCGAGGCCATGGAGGTGCAGGGCCAGGCCGGCGGCGGCATGGTGACGGTGACGCTGACCGGCAAGGGCGATCTGCGCCGGGTGCGCCTCGACCCCTCGCTGATCACGCCCGAGGACCGCGAGATGCTCGAGGACCTGATCGTCGCCGCCCATGCCGACGCGAAGCAGAAGGTGGAGGCGGCAATGGCCGAGGAGATGCAGAAGGCCACCGCCGGCATGAGCCTGCCCGCGGGCCTCAAGCTGCCCTTCTGATGCCGCCCGCCATGCCGGGCGGCGTCGCCCGGAGCCCCGCGCGCGCGTGATGCCGCCCGATCCGGTCGATCGTCTCGTCGCGCTGCTGGCGCGTCTGCCCGGCATGGGCCGGCGCAGCGCGCGGCGGGCCGCGCTGCGGCTGCTCATGGAGCCCGAGCAGCGGCTGCGCCCGCTGGCCGAGGCGCTGCGCGCGGCCGCCGAGGCGGTGCGCCCCTGCGCACGCTGCGGCAACCTCGACAGCAGCGACCCCTGCCGCCTCTGCACCGATCCCGAGCGCGACCAGGGGCTGCTCTGCGTCGTCGAGGGGGTGGCCGATCTCTGGGCGCTGGAGCGCGCCCACGCCCATCACGGGGCCTATCACGTGCTGGGCGGCAGCCTCTCGGCGCTGGCCGGGGTGGGGCCGGAGGAGCTGCGCATCGCGCCGCTCCTCGCGCGCGTCGCCGAGGGCGGGGTGCGCGAGGTGATCCTCGCCCTGCCCGCCACGGTGGAGGGGCAGAGCACGGCCCATTACCTGGCCGACCGGCTGCGGCCGCTCGGCGTGGCGCTCAGCCGCCCCGCCCAGGGGGTGCCGGTGGGCGGAACGCTCGATGCGCTGGACGAGGGGACGCTCGCCACCGCCCTGCGCGCCCGCCGCGAGGCGTGAGGCGGAAGACGCGCCCTACCCCACCCGCTCCGCCGCCCCGAGGCGAGAGCAGCCGCTCCGGCCGGTCGCCCGCGCGCGGCGCCTCGCGCAGCCCGCGCCGCCGGCAACCCGTCTCGGCCAGCAGCGCGAACAGGGCGGGCTGGGGCAGCGCGTGCAGCTCCATCTCCCGGCCCCGCGACGCAGCGAGATGGGGCGCCGTCTCGAAGGCCTAGCCCGCGGTCCAGGTGAGGAGCCGGACCGCCGCGAGCGCCCCCGGGCGCCAGCGCGCGCAGCGCCGCGCGCCGCGGCCACAGCACCCGCGGCGGCGAGCGCCGCCTCGCCGATCCGCTCCCAGTGGCCGCGCTGGGCGGCGAGCATCTCCGCGATCGCCGCCGCATGGGCCTCCGCCCGCGCCGCATCGGCCGGCAGGTCGAGCGGCAGCGCCTCCGGCTCGGGCGGCAGGAAGCGGCGGCGGAACTCCTCGCGCCCGGCCAGGGCCTCGCCGCAGGCCCGCACATCCGCCCAGTTGTGCCGGTGCGCGCGGATCACCTCCCCGCTCTCCGGGTCGCGCAGCAGGATCAGGCGACAGGCGAGGATGCCCTCCTCGCGGGTCAGGCCGAAGGCCTCATCCGGAATGGGCGTCCTGGATGGCGGCGGCGAAGCGGTCGAGGATCATCTCGAGCTCCGCCTCCGTGACGGTATAGGGGGGGGCGAGGATCACATGGTCGCCGCGCCGACCGTCGATGGTGCCCCCCATCGGATAGCAGGCGAGGCCGCGCGCATAGGCCGCCTGCTTCACCCGCTCGTTCATGCGGCGCGCGGGGTCGAAGGGGCGCTTGCTCGCGCGGTCCTCGACCAGCTCCACCGCCCAGAACAGGCCGCGGCCGCGGATGTCGCCCACATGGGCGTGGTTGCCCAGCCGCTCGATCAGCCCCTGCTCGAGCCGCGCGCCCATCTCGCGCACCCGGGCGAGCAGCCCTTCCTCCTCGATCGCCTCCTGCACGGCCAGGGCGGCGGCGCAGGCCATCGGGTGCGCCTGGTAGGTGTGGCCGTGCATGAAGGCGCCCGAGCCCGCCTCCAGCGCCGCGATGACGCGCCCATGCACGAGGATCCCGCCGATCGGCTGGTAGCCGCCGCCGAGCCCCTTGGCGATCACCTGGATGTCGGGCGTGATGCCCTCCTGCTCCCAGGCGTGCAGCGTGCCGGTGCGGCCCATGCCGCACATCACCTCGTCGAGGATGAGCAGCGCGCCGTGCCGGTCGCAGATGGCGCGCACCGTCTCGAAATAGCCGGGCAGCGCGGGCACGCAGCCGAGCGTGGCGCCCACCACCGTCTCGGCGCAGAAGGCGATGACCGTCTCGGGGCCGAGGCGCCGGAACTCCGCCTCCAGCTCCTCGCCCAGGCGCCGCACGTAGTCGGCCTCGCTCTCCTCCGCCGCGCGGTCGCGGTAGGCGTAGCAGGGCGAGACATGGTGGAAGGCTGGCGAAAGGATGGGCTCGTAGAGCGCGCGGCGCATCATGTTGCCGCCGGCGGCCAGCGCGCCCAGCGTGTTGCCGTGGTAGCTCTGCCGCCGCGCGATGACATGGACGCGCTGCGGCTCGCCCCGCTCGACATGGTATTGGCGGGCCATCTTCAGCGCCGCCTCCATGCCCTCGCTGCCGGAGGAGACGAAATAGGCGCGGGTCAGCCCGCCCGGGGCGTGGCCGACCAGCTTCTCGGCCAGGCGCTCCGCGCTCTCGCAGGAAAAGAGGCTGGTGTGCGCGTAGGTCAGGCGCTCCATCTGCGCGCGCATGGCCGCCAGCACGCGCGGGTGGGCATGGCCGAGGCAGGCCACGGCGGCGCCGCCCGACCCGTCGATGACGGCGTGGCCGTTCTTCTCCTGCAGCCAGATGCCCCGGCCGGAGACGGCGATGGGCGGATCGGCGCGCAGGCTGCGGTGGACGAGATGCGACATGGGCGAAGCCTAGAGCAGGCCGGGCTGCGCGTCAGCCGCGCTTCTCGAAGGCGAACCGGTTGGAGATCGCCTTTCCCGGACGGCCGGCGAGGTCGTTGTCCTCGCGCAGGTCCCGCAGCACGAGGCCATGCGCGGCGGCAAGCTCCAGGATGGCCGCCTGCGGCACGGCATGCATCTCCATCTCCGCCCCCGGCGTCGCCGCGAGATACTCGGCGGTGCGGAAGCGGTAGCCCTCGATCCAGGTCGGCACCTGGAACACCGCCATGCCGCCCGGGCGCAGACGCAGAAAGGCGCGGCGCAGGATGGCCATGACCACCGGCGGCGGATTGTGCTGCAGCACGATGTGCGAGTACCAGAGGTCGTAGTCCTCGGCCGGCATGAGCGCCGCGGGAGTCACCTCGGCGAGGCGCACATTCGCGATGCCGCGCCCCGCCAACTCCTGCCGCGCGAGGTCGAGGTGCGGGCGCGACACGTCGAGCCCCGTGACACGGGCGAAGCGAACGGCCAGGGCGACGGTGGCGCGCCCCACGCCGCAGCCGTACTCGACGCAGTGGACGAACTCCTCGCGCATCCGTCCGGCACGGGCCAGCGTCGCGTCCAGCACCTGCGCGTCCCACTCGCCGGAGGCGAAGAAGGCGGCGCGATGCTCGGCGAAACGCTCGGGCAGGAAGCGCTCCTCGGTCAGCACCGACCAGTGCGGCGCACTCCGCCCCACCTGCGACCAGTAGCCCGCCACATGGCCGAGCAGCCGGGCCAGGGTCTGCGCATCGGCCGCCGTCTCCGCCTCCAGCGGCGGCGCGTCGAGCGGAGGCAGCCGGTGCGGCTCCCCCCCGGCGAGGCGCTCGCGGAACTCCTCGCTTGCACGGATGGCGAGGCCGAAGGCCTCCAGGCTCGCATGGGCGCTGCGGTGGGCTTCGATCACCTGCTCGCTCTCGGGCAGGCGGCCGAGCATGAGGCGGTAGCCGAGCACCACCTCCTCGCGCGACAGACCGGGTTCGACCTCGCTCATCGCCGTGCGCTTAGCACCGGCTCAGGGCGGCGTCAGCACGCCCACCGCCGCCCCCACCATGCAGGAGGCGAGGGTGGCGCAGCCCAGCGCCGGCAGGCCGAGGCGCACCACCTCCGCCCGCCGCTCGGGGCAGAGGGAGGAGAGCGCGCCCATCAGGATGCCGACCGAGCCCAGATTGGCGAAGCCGCACAGCGCGTAGGTCAGGATCAGCCGGCTGCGCGGGTCCAGCCCCTCCGCCCCGCCGCGGGCGAGGTCGAGATAGGCCACGAACTCGTTCACCACCAGCTTCACCCCGAGCGAGGCGGCGACGGCGCCCGCCTGCTCCCCGGGCACGCCCATCAGCCAGGCCAGCGGGCGGAACACCACCCCCGCCAGATGCTGCAAGGAGACGCCGAACAGGGGCTGCAGCGCCTCGTTGGCCAGCGCCACCAGCGCGACGAAGACGATCAGCGCCGCCATGATGCCGAGCAGAAGCTGCAGCCCCTCGCCCGTGCCCTGCACCAGCGCCTCCATGGTGCTCGCATAGCGCGGCGGCGCCTCGCCCCCGCCTTCGGTTCCCGCCTCGCCGGGGCGCATGAGCAGCGCGGCCAGCACCGCCGCGGGGGCGGCGATCAGCGAGGCGGTGAGCAGCTGCCCCGCCGCATCCGGCACCACCGGCGCGATGATCAGCGCATAGACCACCAGCGTGTTGCCGGAGATGGTGGCGAGCCCCGCGACCATCACCACGAAGAGCTCGCTTTCCGTGAGGCGCGAGAGCCAGTGGCGGATGAGCAGCGGCGCCTCCACCATGCCGACGAAGACGTTGGCCGCGACCGCGAAGCCCGCCGCCCCCCCGAGGCCGAGGCCGCGCCGCAGCAGTGCGGCGAGGCCGCGCACCACCAGCGGCAGCACGCGCCAGT
This sequence comes from Roseococcus sp., assembly GCA_026414745.1. Lineage (GTDB taxonomy): Bacteria > Pseudomonadota > Alphaproteobacteria > Acetobacterales > Acetobacteraceae > Roseococcus. The sequence continues at coordinate 137,439 of JAOAIK010000040.1, read as the reverse complement.
GATACAGCACGGCCGAGAGCGCGCCGATGACGAGCACGAGCGGCAGCGCCTGGAAGAACAGGATGAAGGAGGTGCCGGGCGCCGTCTCGGCGAAGGGCAGCGGCCCGCCGCCCAGATAGCCGAAGACCAGCGCCGTCCCCGCCCGGGTCGCACGCGCCAGCGCCTCCACCGCCTGGCCGAGGACCGCGAGCCCCGCGCGCAGCGGCGGGAGGTTCAGGAGCAGCGCCGCCAGCCCGAGCATGCCGAGCAGGCCGCCCAGCACCACCCGCGGCCGGACGCCGGGGCGGAAGCCGCCCGCCCCCCAGGCGATCAGGCAGAGCCCGCACAGCCCGGCCAGCGACTGGAGCTGCAGCGCGCTCACCCGCCCTCCTCCTCCTCCTCCACCTCCTCGGGCGACGGCGCCTCGACGCCGAGCAGCGCCGCCGACCGCTCGGCAGGCAGCGCCTCGACGCTTTTCAGCCGGCGGGCGATGGCCCGGGTTCGCCGCTGCGCCTCGCCGAGCGTGTTGCCCACCGTCCCCACCTGCCGCACCACCCGCGCCAGCACATCGTCCATCTTCGCCATCTCCGCCTTGGTGGCGGCCAGCAGCTCGCGCACCGCCTCGGCGTTCTTCGACAGGGCGAGCGTGACATGCCCGAGCTGGATGGTCCGCAGCATCGCCGGCAGCAGGGAGGGGCCGGCGATGAACACGCGCGCCTTCTTGCCCAACTCGTCGAGCAGCCCGGGGATGCGCGCCACCTCGGCATAGAGCCCCTCGGTGGGGAGATACATCACGGCGAACTCGGTCGTGGCCGGGGGGTGGATGTATTTCTCGCGGATCTTCTGCGCCTCGGCGCGGATGCGGTTCTCGAGCGCGCGCCGGGCCTGCGCCTCGCCCTCCGCGTCACCGGCCTCGTGCGCGGCGAGCAGGCGCTCGTAGTCCTCCACCGGGAACTTCGCATCCACCGGCAGGCGCACCTCGGCCCCGCCGGGCGCGGGCATGCGGATCGCGAACTCCACCGCCTCGGCGCTGCCCTCGCGCAGCCGGGCATTGGTCTCGTAGCTGCCCTCGGGCAGGAAATCGTCGAGCAGCGCCTTCACCTGCGCCTCGCCCCAGCCGCCGCGCGTCTTGACGTTGGAGAAGAGGCGCTTGAGGTCCCCGACCTGCGCGGCGACGGACTGCACATTGCCCATCATCGCCTGGATGGCGTTGAACTGGTCGATGACGCGGGTGAAGCTCTCGCTCATCTGCTTCTCGACGGCCGCACCCAGCTGCTCGTTCACGCTCGCCTGGATGTCGGCCAGGCGCTTGTCGTTCGCCTCGCGCATCTCCCTCAGCTTCGCCTCCACCTCGAGGCGGCTTTCGGTGGCCTTGCGGTCGATCAGGTCGCGCGCGGCGGCCATCTCGGCGGCGATGGCGGCCTTCATCGCCGATTGCGCCTCGGCGAGGGCGGCGCGCAGCTGCTCGACCACCAGGTTCATCCGCGCGAGCTTCTCGGCCACCTCCGCGCGCAGCGCCGCGGCGTCCTCCTTCTGCGCCTGGGCGGCGGCGGCCTGCACCTGCATCGTCTGGCTGGTCAGCGCCGACATCTCGCGCGCCAGCACCGTCTGGGTGGCCGAGAGCGCGGCCTTCACCTCGCCGCCCAGCGCCGCGAGCCGCTCGCCCTGCCGCTCCTGCGCCGCCTGCAGCAGGGGGATGGTCGGATCAGCGCCCGGCTTGCGGGCGATCAGCACGAACAGCACCGCCAGCAGCAGGACCAGAACCGCGATCAGCAGCACGCCATCCAGCGCCATCATCCGCCCCCCGTTGCCCTCGCGTGGCTTTGCCATGCGAGGATGAGCCGATCCACCGGGATGACGCGCCCATCATCGCCCCCCGCGACGCTGTGCCGGCGCCCCTCGGCCGCCACGGCGTCGCGGCGATCAATGACGGAAATGCCGCATCCCGGTGAACACCATGGCCAGCCCCGCCGCATCGGCGGCCGCGATCACCTCCGCGTCGCGCACCGACCCGCCGGGCTGGATCACCGCCGTCGCCCCCGCCGCCGCGGCGGCCTGCAGCCCGTCGGCGAAGGGAAAGAAGGCGTCGGAGGCGACGACGGAACCCTGCGCGAGCGGCACGTCCGAACCGGACGCACGCGCCGCCTCCCCCGATTTCCAGGCGGCGATGCGCGCGGAATCCACCCGGCTCATCTGCCCCGCGCCGATGCCCACCGTCGCCCCGCCCTTCGCATAGACGATGGCGTTGGACTTCACATGCTTGCAGACGCGGAAGGCGAAGAGCAGATCGGCCATCTCCGCCGCCGTGGGGGCGCGGCGCGTCACCACCCTCAGCGCGGCCGGATCGATGCGCCCCGCATCGCGCGACTGCGCGAGGAAGCCGCCGGCGACGCTGCGCACCACCATGCCCGGCGCCGCCGGATCGGGCAGCCCGCCGGTCAGCAGCAGGCGGAGGTTCTTCTTGCGCGCGAAGATGGCGAGCGCCGCCTCCTCCGCGTCGGGGGCGATGACCACCTCGGTGAAGATTTCCGTGATGCGCGCCGCGGCCGCGGCGTCGAGCCTGCGGTTGGCCGCGACGATGCCGCCGAAGGCCGAGACGGGGTCGCAGCGCAGCGCCGCCTCGAAGGCGGCGGCGAGGCTCTCGCCCTCGGCCACGCCGCAGGGGTTGGCGTGCTTGACGATGACGATGGCCGGGCGGTCGAACTCCGCCACGCACTCGAAGGCCGCGTCCGTGTCGTTGAGGTTGTTGTAGCTCAGCTCCTTGCCCTGCACCTGGCGCGCGGTGGCGATGCCGAAGCGGACCGAGCCGTCGCGGTAGAAGGCGGCGCGCTGGTGCGGGTTCTCGCCGTAGCGCAGCGTCTGCGCGATCTCCCCGGAGAGGGCGAGGCGCGGGGGGAACTCCTCGCCAAGCTGCCCCGCGAACCAGGTCGAGATCGCCGCGTCATAGGCCGCGGTGCGCGCATAGGCGCGCTGCGCGAGGCGGCGGCGCAGCGCGAGGCTCGTCCCGCCCGAAGCCTCGATCTCGGCGCGCACCTCCTCGAGCTGCGCGGCCTCGGTCACCACCACCACATGGGCGTGGTTCTTGGCCGCGCTGCGGATCATCGCGGGGCCGCCGATGTCGATGTTCTCGATGCAGTCCTCGAAGCCGGCGCCCTTCGCCACCGTCGCCTCGAAGGGGTAGAGGTTCACCGCCACGAGGTCTATCGGAGCGATGCCGTGCGCGGCCATCTGCGCCGCATGCGCGGCGTCGTCGCGGCGGCCGAGCAGCCCGCCATGCACCTGCGGCAGCAGCGTCTTCACCCGCCCATCCAGGATTTCGGGGAAGCCCGTGTGCTCGCTCACGTCCTTCACCGGGATGCCGGCGGCGCGGATCGCCGCCGCGGTGCCGCCGGTGGAGAGGATCTCGGCGCCACGTTCGGCGAGGAAGCGGGCGAAGGCGACGATCCCCGTCTTGTCCGAGACGGAGAGCAGGGCGCGGCGGACGGGCAGGGTCTCGGTCATGGTCACAGTCCCAGCAGGTCGAGGGTGCGGGCGAGCACCCGCTCCTCGGTGAAGAGGGCGCGCGCGCGCGCGAGGCCGGCACGCCCCATGCTTTCGCGCAGGGCCGCATCGGCGCATAGGCGCGCCAGCGCATCGCCGAGCGGTGCGGCCCGCATGGGCGGGACGAGAAGCCCCGTCTCGCCCGGCACCACCTGCTCGCGGCAGCCGCGGATGTCGGTGGCCACCACGGGCAGGCCGGTCAGCATCGCCTCGATCACGCTCATCGGCAGCCCCTCGAAATGCGAGGGCAGGCAGAACACATCGGCGGCGGCGAGCAGCCGCGGCACGTCATGCCGGTAGCCGAGCGCGTGCAGGCGCGGGCCCATCGCGGCCGCGGCGCGGGCGAAATGGGGCGCCATGTCCTCGCCGTGGTCGGAGGGCAGGCGCTCGCCCACCGCGATCAGATGGGCATCGGGCAGGCGCGCCATCGCCTCGAGCAGCTCGGGCCAGCCCTTGTGGCGCACCAGCCGCGCGGTCGCGATCACCACAACCGCCGCCTGCGGGATGCCGAGCTCGGCGCGCACCGCCGCGCGCGCCGCGGGATCGGGGCGGAACAGCGCCGGGTCGCGCCCATTGCCCACGGCCACCGCGCCGCGATGCACCCACAGGCGGCGGGCATCGGCGGCTTCCGCCTCGCTCACCGTCAGGAAATCCTGCGTGAGCCGGCCGCCCGCCCACTCCACCCCGAGCGAGAGCGCGCGCCGCCACAGCGGGCCCGGCTGGTTGAACAGGAAGCCGTGGCAGGTGTAGGCGATGCGCGGCACGCCCTCGAGCCGCGCCGCGAGCCGTGCGAGGAAGCCCGAGATGGGCATGTGCGCGTGCACGAGGTCGAAGCGCTCGGCGCGCAGCGCGCTCCGGATGGCCGAGAGCGCCGCGAGATTCGCGCGCGGCGAGAGGCTGCGCGCCATCGGCACGGAGATGATGCGGAAGCCCTCGGCGCGCGGCAGGTCGAGGAGCGGGCCTTCGGCGCACATGCCCACCACCTCGTGCCCGCGCGCGCGGGCGGCGCGCATCAGCGGCAGGAGGAAGTGCCGCAGCGAGAAATCGACGTTCGTGACCTCGAGGACGCGCAACGCCTCAGGCGGCCGGCTTCGCGGGGCCGGGCGGCTCGGCCGCCGCGACGCGGGTGATGGCCCACTGGATGCCCTCGTTCGCGGCCTCGGCGGCGAGCACGATCTGGCTGGTGCGGCGCGCCTCGCCCGCCATGTGGATGCTCTCCTCGAGCGAGATCGCCGCGCCGCGCGCGCGCAGCCGCCAGCCCTGGCCGCCGGGCAGGCGCATCAGCACCCCGCCCTCCTCCTCCTGCAGCAGCGCATCCACCGAAGGGTGGAGGTGGAAGCGCACGACGCAGGGCGGGGCAGGGCCGCCCTCGGTCTCGATCACGTCCTCGCCGCGCAGGTCGTCGCCGTTCTCGGAGAGGTAGAGGCGCCGGCGGTGCACGGCACCATGGCTCCGGCGATAGCCGTCATGGCTCGCCTCGAGCCATTGCGCGCCCTGCGCCTCGAAGCGCTCGGCCTCGACGCGCTCGGGGCGTCGGCCCAGCCCTTCGCGGCGCAGCTCGGCGCTGTTCGTCTCGGCCAGCACCAGGGTGGAATGCGCCGCGGTGGAGCGCAGCGCCATGCACCAGCCCTCTTCCCCCGCAGGGGCGGCGCCGCAGTTCACGATCAGCCGGTCCCGCCCCACCGACATCTCGAAGGAGAGCGTGCCGGCATGGGCGAAGCGATCCGCCCCGCGCGGCGCGCCGGTGGCGGGATCGGGCGCGCGGCCAGGGGGCGGGGGGCCGCAATCGGCGATCACGAGGGTGCGGCTCGCGGCGAGGCGGTGGAAGCCTGTCTCCTGCAGCAGCAGTGGCGCGCGCCCCTTGGCCTGGCCCTGGGTGAGGGCGAGATCCACCGCCGAGGCCGCCTCCTCGCGCGTGCCGTTGAACAGCGCCAGCGTGCCGTCGCCGTGGCGGAACAGGCGCAGCGCCTGGCCCGCGCGCTCGATCACGGTGGCGAGCTGCGGCGGCGCCAGCACCCCGCTGCCGTTGAGCAGGTTCCGCAGCTCCACGAGGTCCTGGAAGGCGAGGAGCTGCACCGCCGGGCTGCGCTCCACATGCCCGCCATCGGGATGGAACTGGCGCTCGAGCTCGGCCGGGAGGAACTTGAGCGCGCGGACCATCCACGCCTCCTCGCCGAGCGCGATGGCGGCGGCGACGGCGCCCTTCAGCACCACCAGGGCGCCGCGGTGCGCCGCCTCGTCGGGCACATTCGCGGCGACCAGCCGGCCATCCTGCACGAGGCGCTGCATCAGCGCGCGGCGGAAGCCCTCGTCGGCGCTGGCGGCGAGGAAATCCCAGTGGCCGAGCCAGGCGGAGATGCGCGCTGCCGCCACCTCGGGCAGGCTGGCCAGCGGCTCGGCCGCGCCGGCGGCCAGCCACTCCTCGGTGATGTCGCGCGCCTCGACCCGCGCGGCGTCGGTGCCGAGCATGCGCAGATCGCGCAGCCAGGCGAAGCCGTGCAGGGCCTGGCGCCAGGGCAGCGGCCCCGCCTCCGGCCCCCAGCCGGTGAGGCTGCGCGCGCTGCCCATCACCTCGAGCTCGCCGCGCAGCAGCCGCGCGCCGCGCTGCGCATCCCCGGGCCAGAGGTCGCGGAAGGCGCGGGCCGGCGCGTCGGGCACGCGCACGGGACGCAGGCGAGAGAGGAAGCGGCGCGCGCCGCGGAAGAGATCCGCCATCAGCCGCCCCCGCGCAGCGCGGCGATGGCGGCGGCGTAGTCCGGCGCGCCGAAGACCGCCGTGCCGGCCACCAGCACATCCGCCCCGGCGGCGATGCAGGCGGGCGCGGTCTCGGCCGTCACGCCGCCGTCCACCTCGAGGGCGATCTCCCGGCCGCTCGCCGCGATCATGCGGCGCAGCGCGGCGATCTTGGGCAGTTGCGAGGCGAGGAAGGACTGGCCGCCGAAGCCCGGGTTCACCGTCATCACCAGGATCAGGTCCACGAGGTCGAGCACATGTTCGACAGCCGTGACGGGCGTGGCCGGATTGAGCACCACCCCGGCCGCGCAGCCCAGCGCGCGGATGCTCTGCAGGCTGCGGTGCAGATGCGGCCCGGCCTCGGGGTGCAGGCTGATGACGCGCGCCCCCGCCTCGGCGAAGGCGGCGAGGTAGGGATCGGCCGGCGCGATCATCAGGTGCACGTCGAAGGGCAGCGCGCAATGTCGCCTGAGCCCCTTCACCAGCCCCGGGCCGAAGCTGATGTTGGGCACGAAATGCCCGTCCATGATGTCGAGGTGCAGCCAGTCGGCCCCGGCGCGCTCCACCGCACGCACCTCCTCGCCGAGGCGCGCGACATCGGCGGCGAGCAGCGAGGGAGCGATGCGGACCCGACTCATGCCAACCCTGTATCCCTTGGCCCCCGTGGCGGCCTTCGGGGTTAGCCCATCCCCGGAGGCTTGAAAACCTCGCGCCGCCGCGTTGCCTGCGCGCCGCCGCGCGCCCAGGCTGCGGCCCCGAACCCCAGGAGAGAGGACATGACCCCAGCCCCGCGCGAGGCCCTCGCCTTCCTCGTTCCCGCCCGCCACCCGGGCGATGCGGCGGCCGTGGCCGCCCTGTTCGACCAGGGCGCGCTGCGGCCGGAGGAGGTGGTGGCCATCCTGGGCAAGACCGAGGGCAATGGCTGCGTCAACGACTTCACCCGCGCCTATGCGGTGGAGGCGCTGGCCGCCATGCTCGCCGCGCGGCTCGGCCTCACGCCCGAGGCGGTGCTGGGCCGCGTGGCCATGGTGATGTCGGGCGGGACGGAGGGCGGGCTCTCGCCGCATTTCCTCGTGCTCGGCATGCGGCACGCGGCGGCGGCGATGCCGGGCCCCGCGCTCGCGCTCGGCGTGGCCTTCACGCCCGAGTTCCGCCCGGAGGAGCTGGGACGCATGGCGCAGATCCGCGCCACCGCCGAGGCGGTGCGGCGCGCCATGCGCGACGCCGCCATCGCCCGCGCCGAGGATGTCCACTACGTGCAGGTCAAATGCCCGCTGCTGACCAGCGAGCGCCTGGCCGAGGCGCGCGCCCGCGGCGCCCTCTGCGCGACGGAGGACACCTACGCCTCCATGGGCCTCTCGCGCGGGGCCTCGGCGCTCGGCGTCGCGCTGGCGCTGGGCGAGGTGGCGGAGGCCGCGCTCTCGGACGCGGCGGTGGGGCGGGACTGGTCGCTCTTCTCCGGCCGGGCGAGCTGCTCGGCGGGCGTGGAACTCGCGCGCAACGAGATCGTGGTGCTGGGCAACAGCGCGGCCTGGGGCGGGCCGCTCGTCATCGCGCATGACGTGATGCGCGACGCGATCGACCTGCCCGCGGTGCAGCGCGCGCTGGCGGCGGCGGGGCTCGATGCCGCCGGCGGCCAGTTGCCGGAGGCCGAGGGCGCGCGCCTCGTCGCGCTGCTGTGCAAGGCGGAGCCGAGCAGCACCGGCCGCATCCGCGGCCGCCGCCACATCATGTGGGACGACAGCGACATCCACGCCACGCGCCACGCGCGCGCGCTGGTGGGCGGGGTGGCGGCGGCCGCGACGGGGCGGACGGATCTCTTCGTCTCGGGCGGCGCCGAGCACCAGGGGCCGGACGGAGGCGGGCCGGTGGCGGTGATCGCGCGCCGTCAGAACCCGTAGAGCGCCGCCGGATTCTCCACCAGGATGGCGCGCCGCAGCGCCTTCTCCGGCGCCCATTCGGCCAGCAGGCCGAGCAGGTCGCCGTCATTGGGCATGGGCGCGAAGTGGTTCACATGCGGCCAGTCGCTGCCCCAGAGGATGCGCTGCGGGGCGGCGGCGATGGCCGCGCGCGCCATCGCGTGGGTGTCGGCGTAGGGGAACTCCGCCTGCGACGAGAGGCGGTAGAGCCCGGTCAGCTTCGCCCAGAACAGCCCGTCGCGCAGCATGGCCAGGAACTCGCGGAAGCCCGGATGCGCCGCCCCGCCCCGCGCCACCTTGGTGTAGCCGATGTGGCCGACGCAGATGGGCAGGCGGATGGTCTCGGCCAGGGCGCGCAGCGCCTGCGGATTCTGCTCGACATGGACCAGCAGCTCCACGTGCCAGCCATGCGGGCGCAGCAGCTCGGCCACGCCGCGCAGCGCCTCGAGCGAGCGGAAGGGCATGCCGCCGCGGTCCACCAGGTTCACGCGGATGGCGCGCGCGCCCTGCGCGTGCATGGCGGCGACCTCGGCCTCCGTCACCTCCTCGGTGACGCTGACCACGGCGCGCAGACGCTGCGGGTGCGCCGCCGCCGCCTCCAGCACGGCGCGGTTGTCGGTGCCGTGCACGCTGGCCTGCACCACCACCCCGCGCGAGAGGCCGAGCGCGTCGTGCAGCGCGAGCAGCCGCTCCACCCCGTTGTCGGGCGGGGTGTAGGCGCGGCTCGGCTGATAGGGATAGCGCGCGGCGTCGAACACATGCGCGTGGGTGTCGCAGGCGCCGGCCGGGACGGGCATGGCGGGGCGGCGCGGGCTGGGATCGGGCCCCGGGCAGTCGCGAATGGGCGGCTCGCTCATATGTCGAGGTTCGCCACCTTGAGCGCGTTGCTGACGATGAACTCGCGCCGCGGCTCCACCACATCCCCCATCAGGGTGGAGAAGACGCTCTCCGCCTCCTCCGCGTCCTCGATGCGCACCTGCAGCAGGGTGCGGGCGGCTGGATCGAGCGTCGTGCTCCAGAGCTGGTCGGGATTCATCTCGCCGAGCCCCTTGAAGCGCTGGATGGAGAGGCCCTTGCGGCCCTGCGCGAGCAGACGCTCGAGCACCGCCAGCGGCCCGGGCAGGGGCAGCTCCGTTCCCTCGAGGCCGAGACGGGCGCCCCCCGCGAAATCCGCGCGCAGCGCGCCGCGGCGCTCGTCCAGCCAACGCGCCTCGGCGCTGCGCAGCAACGCGGCCGAGAGCAGGTGGCGCTCGGCCACGCCGCGCACCACCCGGTGCAGGGAGAGGCCCGCCTCGTCCACCGCGAGCTTCCAGCCGCGCTCGGCCGGCGGGGCCAGCGCATCGAGCCGCGCGGCGAGTTCGCCCGCGCCCGCCAGCGCGCGCTGCGGATCGGGCGTGAGCACGCCGGCCAGCGCCGCCTGCTCGATCACCGCGGCCGGCGCCTCGGCCGCGAGGCGGCGGATGCGCGCGGCCACCTGCCGCAGCGTCCCGACGAAGGCGGCGAGCTCCGCCCCCTCCAGCACGCGCCCGTCGGAGAGGGCGAGGCGTGCCTGCTGCAGCGCCTTCTCCAGCAGGAAGTCCTCGAGCGCGCGGTCGTCCTTCAGGTAGCGCTCCTCGCTGCCGCGCTTCGCCCGGTAGAGCGGCGGCTGGGCGATGTAGAGATGCCCGCGCTCGATCAGCTCGGGCATCTGGCGGAAGAAGAAGGTCAGCAGCAGGGTGCGGATGTGGCTGCCGTCCACGTCCGCGTCCGTCATGATGACGATGCGGTGGTAGCGCAGGCGGTTGATGTCGAAGCCGCCCTTCGCCGGGTCGCCCGGGCCGATGCCGGTGCCGAGCGCGGTGATGAGCGTGCCGATCTCGGCGCTGCTCAGCATCTTGTCGATGCGCGCGCGCTCCACGTTCAGGATCTTGCCCTTGAGCGGCAGGATGGCCTGGTTGACGCGGTTGCGCCCCTGCTTGGCCGAGCCGCCGGCGCTGTCGCCCTCGACGATGAACAGCTCGCTCTTCGCCGGATCCTTCTCCTGGCAGTCGGCGAGCTTGCCGGGCAGCGTCGAGATGTCGAGCGCGTTCTTCCGCCCCACCTTCTCGCGCGCGAGCTGCGCGGCCTTGCGCGCGGCGGCGGCGAGCACGACCTGCTCGAGGACCTGGCGCGCCTCCTTGGGGTGCGTCTCGAACCAGTGGGAGAGCGCATCCGCCACCGCCGCCTGCACCACCGGCTGGACCTCGGAGCTGACGAGCTTGTCCTTGGTCTGGCTGCTGAACTTGGGGTCCGGCACCTTCACCGAGAGCACGCAGGTCAGCCCCTCGCGCATGTCCTCGCCGGCGAGCTCCACCTTCTCCTTCCTCGCCAGCTCCTCGGCGTATTTCGCCACCACGCGGGAGAGCGCCTGGCGGAAGCCCGCCTGGTGCGTGCCGCCGTCGCGCTGGGGGATGTTGTTGGTGAAGCAGAGCATCACCTCGCGCGGCGTGCTGGTCCACCACATCGCGAGCTCGACGCGGATGCCGTCCGTCTCGCGGGACGCCACGCTGATCGGCGGGCGGAAGAGCGGCTCCTTGCCCTTGTCCAGCCACTCGACGAAGGCCGTGAGCCCGCCGGCGAAGTCGAACTCCACCTGCTGGGCCGGCACATGGCGATCGTCACGCAGGCTGATGCGCAGGCCGGAATTGAGGAAGGCGAGCTCCCTCAGCCGGCGTTCCAGGATGTGGAAGTCGTACTCGGTGCGGGTGAAGGTGGCCGGACTCGGCTTGAAGGTCACCTCGGTGCCGGAGCCGCGCGCGGCGGGTCCCACCACCTCGAGCGGCCGCACCGTCTCGCCATGCTCGAAGCGGATGCGGTGCTCGCGCCCGTCGCGCCAGATCCGCACCTCCATCCATTCGGAGAGCGCGTTGACGACGGCCGCGCCCACGCCGTGCAGCCCGCCCGAGACCTTGTAGGAGTTCTGGTTGAACTTGCCGCCCGCGTGCAGCCGCGTCAGCACCACCTCGGCGGCCGAGACGCCCTCCTCCGGGTGGATGTCCACGGGAATGCCGCGCCCGTCATCGGTCACGGTCACGCTGCCGTCGCCGTTCAGCACCACGTCCACGCGCGTGGCGTAGCCGGCCTGCGCCTCGTCCACGGCGTTGTCGATGATCTCGAAGGCCATGTGGTGCAGGCCCGAGCCGTCATCGGTGTCGCCGATGTACATGCCGGGGCGCTTGCGCACGGCCTCCAGGCCGCGCAGCACGGTGATGGAAGCGCCGGTGTAGTCCTCGCCGTTGGAGGTCGCGGGCGGCGCGGAGTGGCTGGTCATCGGGCGGGGGAAAACCTTGGGAGTGCTCGCCCGCAGTATGACATCTCCGCGCCCTTCAACCCAGGGGGGAGGGGCCGATTCCGCCCGGCTCAAGGGCGAAAAATTCCGCTTCCCCGGCAAGGGGTTGGAAGGGCGCCGCCTCGGTGCCGGTGAGGAAGCTCTGACCCGGCAGGGCGGCCAGCGCGGCGAAGAGGGCGGCGCGGCGCGCGGCGTCCAGATGCGCGGGCAGCTCGTCGAGCAGCAGCAGCGGCGCGAAGCCCCGCGCGCGGCCGATCAGCGCCGCATGCGCGAGCACGGTGGAGACCAGCAGGGCCTTCTGCTCCCCCGTGGAGCAGAGCGCCGCGGGCACGGATTTCTCCGCGTGGGTGAAGAGCAGATCGGCCCGGTGCGGCCCGGCCAGAGTGGCGCCGGCCGCCGCATCCCGCGTCCGGCCCGACGCCCATTCGGCGCGCAGCGTCTCCTCGGCCGCCAGGGCGGGCATGGCCTCGAGCAGCGCGGCCGCGGGGCAGCGCAGATCGAGCCGCGCGGCCGGAAAGGCGCCCGCCACGCCCCCCGCCATGGCCGCGTTCAGCCGCGCCACCAGCGCCCGGCGCGAGGCGGCGGCCGCCACGCCGTGCCGGGCCATCGCATCCTCCAGCGCGGCCAGCCAGGAGGGGTCGCGGCCGCGCCCGCCGGCCAGCAGCCGGTTGCGGTGGGCCATCGCCGCCTCATAGGCCGCCACTTCGCGCGCGTGGTGCGGCTCCAGCGCCAGCACGAGCCGGTCGAGGAAGCGGCGCCGCGCGCCCGCGCCCTCCTGGAACAGCCGGTCCATCTGCGGCGTGATCCAGACCGCCGCCACGCGCTCGGCGATCTCGCCCTGGCTGCGCACGCGCGCGCCATCCAGGAAGAAGGCGCGGCGCTCGGCCCCGCCCTCCTCCGCCGTGCCGGTGCCGATCTCGAAAGGGCCCAGCGCATCCTCGAAGCGGCCGCTGACGGCCCAGGGGCCGCTGCCGCCCTCGGCGAGCTCGGCGACGCGGGCGCCGCGCAGCCCCCGCCCCGGCGCGAGCAGGGAGATCGCTTCCAGGAGGTTGGTCTTGCCCGCGCCGTTGGGCCCCGTGAACACCACCGCCCGCGCGGCGAAGCGCAGATCGAGCGCGTGGTGGTTGCGGAAGCGGGCGAGGCGCAGGCGGGTGAGGCGCAGCACGCCCGCCGCGTCACACCCGCATGGGCATCAGCACGTAGAGCGCCGCGTCGTCGCGCGCGTCCTGCACCAGGGTGGGCGCGCTGCTGTCGGAGAAGCGGAAGCGCAGCAACTCACCCACCTGGTCGGTGATGTCGGCCAGGTAGCGCGCCTGGAAGCCGATCTCGATGGGCGCGGCGGCATAGCTCACCACATCCGCCTCCAGCTCCTCCTGCGCCTGGCCGGTCTCGGCCGAGGAGGCGGTGAGCAGCAGATGGTTGCGGTCGAGCGAGAGCTTCACCGGGCGCGACCGCTCGGTCGAGATGGAGGCGACGCGCCCCACCGCCTCGGCGAAGGGCTGCTTTGCCACCTCGAGCACCTTGTCGTTGGCGCGCGGGATCACGCGCTCGTAGTCGGGGAAGGTGCCGTCGATCAGCTTGGAGGTGAGGGTGACCGGCCCGATGCGGAAGCTGATCTTGGTGGCGGAGAGGCGGATTTCGATCTCGTCGCGCGTCTCCTCGGCGAGCTTGCGGACCTCGTTCACCGTCTTGCGCGGGATGATGACGCCGGGCATGCCGCCCGCACCCTCGGGCAGCTCCTCCTCCACGCGCGCGAGGCGGTGGCCGTCGGTGGCGGCGGCGCGCAGCACCTTGCGGCCCTCGCTCTCGGCCACGTGCAGGTAGATGCCGTTGAGGTAGTAGCGCGTCTCCTCCGTCGAGATGGCGAAGCGCGTGCGGTCGATCATGCCGCGCAGCTTCGCCGCCTCCAGCTTGAAGGCGTGCGGCAGGGCGCCTTCGGTCATGGAGGGGAAATCCTCCACAGGCAGCACCTGCAGGGTGGTGTGGAACTTGCCGGCGCGCAGCTTGAGCGGCGCGTCCCTGCCCGCGTGGTCGAGCTCGACCGGCGCGTTCTCCGGCAGCTTGCGCACGATCTCGAAGAGGGTGGCGGCGGGGGCGGTGGTGCGGCCGGCGCGGACCACCTGAACGCCCGGAACCTCCTCCACCACCGCGATCTCCATGTCGGTCGCGGTCAGGCGCAGCAGGCCCTCCTTCGTCGCGTCCAGCAGGATGTTGGAGAGGATGGGGATGGTGTTGCGGCGCTCCACCACGGACTGGGTGTGGCCGAGGGCCTTGAGCAGGATGGCGCGCTCGACGCTGAACTTCATCTCCCGAACCCCTTCCCGCCGCTGCTGGGCCGAATCGCCGCCCGTTGGGCCTGTCTCCCTAGCATCGCGGCGCGGCAGGGCAAAGCGCCCGCACGCCGGGCGCGGCGTTCCCCGAGGCGCGCTTCCGCCCTAGAAAGGCCGCGTGCCGCCCATCTGCCTCAGCTTCGACAACGGCCCCGAGCCGGAGGCCACGCCCCTGGTGCTGGAGGCGCTGGCCCGGCGCGGCCTCTCCGCCAGCTTCTTCGTCATCGGCGAGAAGCTGCGCGACCCCGCCCGCCGGGGGCTCGCCGAGCGCGCCCTGGCCGAGGGCCACCGCATCGGCAACCACACCCTGACCCATGGCGCCCCGCTCGGTCTGCGCCCGCCGGCCGAGGCGGTCGAGGAAATCGCGGCGGCCGAGGGCCTGCTCGGCCCGCTCAACCGCCAGCGCCTGTTCCGCCCCAATGGCGGCGGCGGCGCGCTGGGGCCGCATCTGCTGCGCCGCGCCGCGCTGGCCCACCTCGCCGCCGGGGGCTACACGGTGGTGCTGTGGAACGCCGTCCCGCGCGACTGGGACGATCCCGATGGCTGGCCGGAGCGCGCCCTCGCCCTCTGCCGCGCCGCCGCCGCCCCGGTGCTGATGGTGCTGCACGACCTGCGCGCCGACGCGATGCGCCACCTCGACCGGGTGCTGGGGACCCTGGCCGATGCAGGGGCGGCCTTCACCCCGGATTTCCCCGAGGCCTGCCTTGCCTTGCGCGAGGGCCGGCTGCTGTGCGATCCGGAAACCATATCCAGACGGGATGACGCGCCATGAACCGCCGCACCGCCCTGGCCGCCGGCCTCGCCCTGCCCGCCCTCGCGGCGGGCAACGCCGCGCGCGCTCAGGCCTGGCCCGATCGGCCCATCCGGCTCGTCGTGCCCTTCGCGGCCGGCACCAGCACCGACATCATCGGCCGGATGATCGCGGGGCAGCTCTCCCGCGCGCTCAACGGGCACGCGGTGGTGGTGGACAACCGCGCCGGGGCGGGCGGCACCATCGGCTCGCAGTTCGTGGCGCAGTCGCCGCCGGACGGGCACACGCTGCTGCTCGGCACCATCGGCACCCATGCGGTGAACCCGCACCTGATGCCCGGCCTCGCCTACAACCCGCTGCGCGACTTCACGCCGCTGTTCCTGCACTCCAAGACGGCGCTGCTGCTGGTGGCGCGCCCGCAGCTCGGCCCGCGCACCATGGAGCAGTTCGTGGCGCTGGCGCGCACGCGCGCGCTCTCGGTCGGCACCTCGGGCACCGGCACGGCGGGGCACCTCAACCACGCGGCGATGAGCGAGGCGACGGGCGCCACCACCACCCATGTGCCCTACCGCGACGGCGCGCGGGCGATGACGGACGCGCTGAGCGGCACGCTCGATTCCATGTTCTACCACACGCAGTTCGTGCGCGCGCAGATCGAGGCCGGGCAGCTCATCGGCCTCGGCATCACGGGGGGCGCGCGCAGCCCGCTGCTGCCCCAGGTGCCCAGCTTCGCCGAGCAGGGGCTGCCCGGCATCAACGCCGAGGGCTGGTGGGCGCTGTTCGGCCCCGCCAACCTGCCCGGGCCCGTCGCGCAGCGCCTCGCGGCCATCTTCGCCGCCTCGCTCGCCGAGGCGGAGACGCGCACCACGCTGGAGCGCAACGGGGTGGAGGCGCTGGGCGGCGGCCCCGAGCTGCTGGCCCGCCACATGCGCGAGGAGCTGGAACGCTGGGGCGCGGTCATCCGCCGGGCGAACATCACCGCGGATTCGTGAGCCCCGCCCGGCGCCCGCCGATTCCGGCGCGGCCGCGCGCGGGAGAGAGCGGATTCACGCCATGGCTGATTCCAGCCATGTGCGATCCGCTCTAGGAAGCGCCCATGGACGCGACCACGCCCCCCGCCGGGCGGCTTCTGCCCGGCATCCTCGCCGCCGTGGGCGACACCCCCGCCGTGCTGCTGCCCCGCCTCTCGGCCGAGGCCGGGGCGCGCCTTGCGCTCAAGCTCGAGTTCCTCAACCCCGGCGGCAGCGTGAAGGACCGGATCGGCCTCGCCATGGTCGAGGACGCGGAGGCGCGCGGCGAGATCGCCCCCGGCCGGTCGGTGATCGTCGAGCCCACCTCGGGCAACACCGGCATCGCGCTGGCCTGGGTGGCGGCGGCCAAGGGCTACCGGCTGATCGTGGTGATGCCCGACGGCGCCTCGCTGGAGCGGCGCAAGATGATGCGCCACCTGGGCGCGGAGCTGGAGCTCACCCCCGCCAAGCGCGGCATGGCCGGGGCCATCCAGCGCGCCGAGGAGATCGTGGCGCGCACGCCCCATGCCTGGATGGCCCGGCAGTTCGACAACCCCGCCAACCCCGCCATCCATGCCCGCACCACCGCCGAGGAGATCTGGCGCGACACGGCCGGGGCGGTGGACGCGGTGGTGGGCGGCGTCGGCACCGGCGGCACGCTGACCGGCGTGGCCCGCACGCTGAAGCCGCGCCGGCCCGGACTCCTCGTCATCGGCGTGGAACCCGCCGAATCGGCGGTGCTGAGCGGCGACGAGCCGGGGCCGCACCGCATCCAGGGCATCGGCGCGGGCTTCTGCCCCGCGGTGCTGGACCTCGCCGCCCTCGACGGGGTGGAGCGGGTGGCCGAGCGCGAGGCCTTCGCCGCCGCGCGCGAGGCGGCGCGCGCCGAGGGCATCGCGGTCGGCATCTCCACCGGCGCGGTGCTGGTGGCGATGCGCCGCCTCGCCGCCCGGCCGGGCATGGCGGGCCGGCTGATCCTCGGCATCGCCGCCTCCAGCGCCGAGCGCTACCTCTCCACCGAGCTGTTCGAGGGGCTGTAGCGGCGCGCGGGCGGGGCTGGTATCCTGCTCTTCCCCCCGGCTGTCCTGAACCTCCCCCCCAACGAGGTCCGACCGCCATGGCGCGCGACGCCACCTCCGCCGCGGCCGCCCCGCGCCGCTTCGCTTCGCCGGCGGTGCGCGCGGCCATCGCCCGCCGCCTCGGCGAGTTCGCCGCCCTGCTGCTCGGCTTCGGCGGCATCGCCCTGCTGCTGGCCGTGGCGAGCTACGACCCGGCCGACCCCTCGCTCTCCACCGCCACGGCGCGGCCGGTGGCCAACCTGCTCTCCACCCCGGGCGCGGTGGTGGCGGATGTGCTGCGCCAGGGCGTGGGCTGGATGGCCTTCCTGCCCGGGCTCGTGCTGCTCGCCTGGGCGCTGCGCCTCGCCGCCCGGCGCGGGCTGCGGCTGCTGCCGCTGCGCCTGACCGCGCTGCTCCTGGCCCTGCCGCTCGGCGCCGCGCTGCTGGCCGGGCTGCCGGGGGCGGAGGCCGGGGCGGCCGGGCCACTGCTGGCGCGCGCGCTGACCAGCTTCCTCGCCGACGGGCTCGGCCCCGCCGGGGCGCTCGCGGCGCGCATCGGCCTCGCGGCGCTCTGGCTGTGGCTGACCTACACGGCCTTCGGTCTCTCCTTCGGGGAATGGGGCCGGGCGGCGCGCCTCACCGCCGAGACCGCCGCGCGCGGGGCGGAGCACGCGGCGCGCTTCTCGGCGGGGAAGCGGCATATCTGGCTGCGGCCCTTCCTCGCGGCGCGGCGCCTCTGGCCGCGCCGGAGCCAGGGGCCGGGCGAGGATCTCGCTGCGGTGCTGCGCGCCGCCGAGAAGGCGGCCGAGGCCCCGCCCCCCGCCCGCGCCGAGCCGCGCCTCGGCCCCCCGGCCCCCGGCGCCCCCGCGCCGCGCACCGCCCCGCGCGTCGCCACGCCGCCCAAAGGCCGGCCGGCCCCGGTGCAGCCGCAGCTCGACCTCCCGGTGGCGGGCTGGCGCACCCCGCCGCTCGAGCTGCTCGCCCCGCCGCCCGCGCGCATCGCCTCGGGCCCGAGCGCCGAGGCGCTGCAGGCCAATGCGCGCATGCTCGAACAGGTGCTGGCCGACTACGGGGTCAACGGGCGGATCGTCGAAATCCGTCCCGGCCCGGTGGTGACCCTCTACGAGCTCGAGCCCGCGCCCGGCACCAAGTCCTCGCGCGTCATCGGCCTTGCCGACGACATCGCGCGCAGCATGAGCGTGGTGGCGGTGCGCATCGCCACCGTGCCCGGGCGCAGCGTGATCGGCATCGAGCTGCCCAACGCGAAGCGCGAGACGGTGTTCCTCTCCGAGATGCTGCAGAGCGAGGAGTACCGACGCAACACCGGGCGCCTGCCGCTGGTGCTGGGCAAGGACATCGGCGGCGCGCCGGTGATCCAGGACCTCGCGCGGATGCCGCATCTGTTGATCGCGGGCACCACGGGCTCGGGCAAGTCGGTGGGGATCAACACCATGATCCTCTCGCTGCTCTACCGCTTCGGCCCGGCCGAGGTGCGCTTCATCATGATCGATCCGAAGATGCTGGAACTCAGCGTCTACGACCGCATCCCGCACCTGCTCGCCCCGGTGGTGACCGAACCGCCCAAGGCGATCGGCGCGCTGAAATGGACGGTGCGCGAGATGGAGCGCCGCTACCGCGCGATGAGCCAGCTCGGCGTGCGCGGCATCCAGGCCTACAACGAGAAGGTGGCCGAGGCGCAGTCGAAGGGAACGGTGCTGACGCGCCGCGTGCAGACCGGCTTCGACCCCGAGACCAGCAAGCCCGTCTTCGAGGAGCAGCCGCTCACGCTCGAGAAGCTGCCCATGATCGTCGTGGTCATTGATGAAATGGCGGACCTCATGATCGTCGCCGGCAAGGAGATCGAGGCCGCCGTGCAGCGCCTCGCGCAGATGGCGCGGGCGGCGGGCATCCACGTCATCATGGCCACCCAGCGCCCCTCGGTGGACGTGATCACCGGCACCATCAAGGCGAACTTCCCCACCCGCATCTCCTTCCAGGTGACGAGCAAGATCGACAGCCGCACCATTCTGGGCGAGCAGGGCGCCGAGCAGCTGCTCGGCCAGGGCGACATGCTGCACATGGCAGGCGGCGGGCGCGTGACGCGCGTGCACGGCCCCTTCGTCTCCGACGCCGAGGTCGAGAAGGTGGCCGACTGGCTGCGCGCCCAGGGCGAGCCCGACTACGTGGACGAGGTGACCGAGGTGGAGGAGGAGGAGGGCGGGGGCCCGCTCGACATCGCCAGCGCCTCGGACGCCGAGAAATCCCTCTTCGACCGCGCCGTCGAGCTCGTGGTGCGGGAGGGCAAGGCCAGCACGAGCTTCGTCCAGCGCCACCTCAACATCGGCTACAACCGCGCGGCGAAGCTCATCGAGCAGATGGAGCGCGAGGGCATCGTCAGCCCCGCGAACCATGTGGGCAAGCGCGAGATCCTGGCGCGCCGGCCGGAGGCGTGAGGGAGGCGGGCTGCCTCAGGCCCGCACCCCCGCCTGTTCGATGCGCTCGATCCAGGGGTCGAGGGCGAGGGCGAAGCGCACCATCTCGCCCAGCAGTTCCACCGCCGTCTCGCGCGAGGGGGCCTCGGCCTCGAGCGCGATGCGGTGATCGGGGGTGAGGCGCAGGCGCCAGCCCTCGGGCAGCTCCTGCGGCAGCCGGGCCGCCGCCTCGAACGCCAGGCGCCGGTTGGCCCCGGGCTCGGCGCTGGAGGGAATGCGGCCGGCGATGGCGCGCAGGCGCAGCCTGTCTCCCTGCCATTCGGCCTCGCAGCGGCGGCCGCGCCAGTCGAAACGGAGCGCGGGCCGCACACCGGGCTCGCGCGGAGTGAGTCTGCCGTCGCGCGCGACGACGAAGGGGCCGAGCGTCAGCATGGGGCGAAGCTTGCCCCGCGCTGGTTAAGAGAGGATAAACCTCGCCATGCCCCTTCCGCGCAGCCTGTCCCTCGTCCTCGCGCCGCCGCACCCGGCCGGGCGCGTCTTCGTCTATGCCGGCGCGGGCGTGGCGGTACTCGGCGGGCTGATCTTGGGCGCCTGGCTGTTCTGGCTCGGCGCGGCCTTCACCCTCTTCTGCCTCTACTTCTTCCGCGACCCCGAGCGGGTGCCGCCGCCCCGCCCCGGCCTCGTCCTCGCACCCGCGGACGGCAAGGTGGTGCTGGTGGACGAGGCCGCGCCCCCGCCCGAGCTCGAGATGGGCGCAGCCCCCCGCTGGCGCGTGGCCATCTTCCTCTCCGTGTTCGACGTGCATGTGAACCGCAGCCCCGTGCAGGGGCGCGTGGCGCGGATCGCCTACCGCCACGGCGCCTTCCTGGATGCGAGCCTCGACAAGGCCAGCGAGACGAACGAACGCAACGCGCTGCGCCTCGATCTGCCGGACGGGCGCAGCCTCGGCTGCGTGCAGATCGCGGGGCTGGTGGCGCGGCGCATCGTCTGCACCGTGCGCGAAGGCGACCATCTCTCGGCCGGCGAGCGCTTCGGCATCATCCGTTTCGGCAGCCGCGTCGACGTCTATCTGCCCGAGGGCGTGCGGCCGCTCGTGCTGCCGGGCCAGACCATGATCGGCGGGGAGACCATCCTCGCCGAGCTCGCCGCGTCGGGGACGGGGGCGTGACGCGCGAGGGTCTGCGCACGCGGCTGCGCCGCCTGCGCCCGCGCCAGCGGCCGCGCTACCGCGGCCCCTCCTTCAACCGCGTGATCCCCAATCTGCTGACCATGATGGGGCTCTGCGCCGGGCTGGTGGCCATCCGCTTCGCGCTCGAGGGGCGCTTCGCCCAGGCGGCGGCCTTCATCGTCGCCGCCGGCGTGATCGACGGGCTGGACGGGCGCATCGCCCGGCTGCTCAAGGGCACGAGCCGCTTCGGCGCGGAGTTCGACAGCCTCTCGGACTTCCTCTGCTTCGGCGTGGCGCCGGCGCTCGTGCTCTATCTCTGGACGCTGCAGCACGCGGGGCCGATCGGCTTCATCCCCTGCGTGCTCTTCGCCGTGTGCAGCGCGCTCAGGCTCGCCCGCTTCAACGCGGCCAGCATCGCCGAGCCGGGGGCGCCGCCGGTGCTCAAGCCCGCCTACGCCTACAACTTCTTCACCGGGGTGCCGGCGCCGGCGGGCGCGGGGCTCGCGCTCTTCCCGCTCTTCGCCTCGCTCGCCTTCACCGAATCGGGGTGGGCGGCCACGGCCGAGGCGATCCGCCACCCCGCGCTCTCGGCCGCCATGCTCTTCCTCGTGGGCGGGCTGATGGTGAGCACCCTGCCCACCTGGTCCTTCAAGAACTTCAAGATCCCCGCCGAACGGGTGCTGCCCCTCTTCCTCGGCGTGGGCGCCTATCTCGCCTTCCTGGTCACCGAACCTTGGGCGGCCTTGGCGCTGGCCGGCGTGATCTATGTGGGGATGCTGTTCTTCTCCGCGCGCTCCTACCGCCGGCTCAAGCGCGAAGCGGAGCTGCTGCGCGGCCCGGAGGCGGTGGAGCCGCCGCGCGCGGCGGGCTGAGCCTCGCCGGCCGCCGCCCCTGGCCCGGCCATGACACCGTCCGCCTCAGCCCTTCTCGATGGCGAGATCGGGCGCCTCGGGGTGCTTCATGCCGACGATGTGATAGCCGCAGTCCACATGGTGCACCTCGCCCGTCACGCCGGCGCTGAGCGGGCTGAGCAGGTAGAGCCCCGCGCCGCCCACCTCGTCCAGCGCCACGTTGCGACGCATCGGTGAGTTGTATTCGTTCCACTTCAGGATGTAGCGGAAGTCGCCGATGCCGCTCGCCGCAAGGGTCTTGATCGGGCCGGCGCTGATGGCGTTGACCCGGATGCCCTCCCCGCCCAGGTCGGCGGCCATGTAGCGCACGCTGGCCTCGAGCGCGGCCTTGGCCACCCCCATGACGTTGTAGTGCGGCATCCAGCGCTCCGCGCCGAGATAGGTGAGGGTGAGCAGCGCCCCGCCCGGCCCCATCAGGGCCGCCGCCCGCCGCCCCGTGGCGGCGAAGGAGTAGCAGGAGATGTCGAGCGCCTGCAGGAAGGCCTCGCGCGGCGTGTCGAGGAAGCGGCCGCGCAGATACTGCTTGTCCGCGAAGCCGATGGCGTGGACGAAGAAGTCGAGGCGGCCCCAGCGCTCCTCGATGGCGCCGAAGACCGCGTCCATCTCATCGTCGCGCGCCACATCGCAGGGCAGCACGATGTCGCTGCCCAGGGATTGCGCCAACGGTCGCACCCGCTTCTCCAGCGCCTCGCCCTGGTAGGTGAAGGCGAGTTCCGCCCCCTGCGCCGCCACGGCGCGCGCGATGGCCCAGGCGATGGAGCGGTTGTTGGCCACTCCCATGATCAAGCCCCGCCTGCCCTGCATCAGCGTTCCGGTCGGCAGGGCGGAGTCGGCGTCTTCCGTCATGGTCATCCGTGCTGGCGGTTGCGGGGCGGGGGGCGTGGTGGCACATGCCCCACAGGCGGGCAAGGCCCCCGAACCCCGGATGCGGACCCCATGACAGACCCCCACGCCCTCTTCGCCGACTGGATGGCGGAGGCGGCCCGTTCCGAGCCCAACGACCCCAACGCCATGTGCCTCGCCACCGCCACGCCCGATGGGCGGCCCTCGGCGCGCATGGTGCTGCTCAAGGGCCAGGACGCGCGCGGCTTCGTGTTCTACACCAACCTCGACTCCCGCAAGGGCGGGGAGCTGGCGGCGAACCCTCGCGCGGCGCTGTGCTTCCACTGGAAGACGCTGGCGCGCAGCGTGCGCGTGGAAGGCGAGGTGGAGCCCGTCTCGCCCGAGGAGGCGGATGCCTATTTCGCCTCGCGCCCCCGCCCCTCGCGCATCGGCGCCTGGGCCTCGAAGCAGTCCCGCCCGCTCGAGGGGCGCTGGGCGCTCGAGAAGGCGGTGGCGGACTACACGCTGAGGTTCGGCCTGGGCGAGATCCCCCGCCCGCCGCACTGGTCGGGCTTCCGCGTCGTGCCCGATCGGATCGAGTTCTGGCGCGACATGCCCTTCCGCCTGCACGAACGCCGCGTCTTCCACCGCGAGGGCCCGTTGGAGGACGCGCGCTGGCGGGAGGAGCTGCTCTACCCCTGATGGAGATCCCGCCCGAGCAGCGGGAGGTGGCCGCCTTCCTCGCCCGTCGCGCGGGCGAGGGGGTGGTGCAGACGCATATCTCGGCCGTCTTCCTGGGGCGGGAGGAGGCGCTGAAGCTCAAGAAGGCGGTGAATCTCGGCTTCCTCGACTTCACGCGCCTCGCCGAGCGCGCGCGGCTGCTGCACCATGAGTTCGCGCTCAACGCCCCGAACGCGCCCGGCCTCTACCTCGGCGTCTCGGCCGTCACCCGCGCGCCGGACGGAACCCTCGCCCTCGACGGGCCGGGCGAGCCGATCGAATGGGTGCTGCGGATGCGCCGCCTGCCGGCCGAGGCCTTCCTCGACGCGCATGGGCCCCTCGACGAGGCACTGCTCGACGCGACCGCCGATGCGGTGGCCGCGCTCCACGCCCGCGCCCCGCGCCGGACGGGCGAAGGCGGGATGGAGGCGACGCTCGCGGGCAATCTCGAGGCGGCGCTCTCGGCCGGGCTCGATCCGGCCGAGGCGCGGGCCTGGCACGCGGCGGCCTCGGCACGGCATGCGGCGCTGCGCCCATGGCTCGCGGCGCGCGCGGCGGCGGGCTTCCTGCGCCGCTGCCATGGCGATCTGCATCTGGGCAACCTCTGCCTGCTGGAGGGCGCGCCGCACGCCTTCGACGCGCTGGAGTTCGACGAGGGGCTGGCCACCATCGACCTCGGCTACGACCTCGCCTTCCTGCTCATGGACCTGGAGCAGCGCCAGGACCGGCGTGCGGCGAACCGCGTGCTCAACCGCTATGTCGCGCGCACGGGCGATGCGGCGCTGGTGCGCGGCCTGCCGCTCTGGCTCTCGCTGCGCGCCTTCATCCGCGCCCATGTGGCGGCGCGCAAGGGGGAGGACCCGCGCCCGCTGCTGGCCGCGGCGCGGGCCTATCTCGATCCCGCGCCGCCGCGGCTTCTCGCCATCGGCGGGCTGCAGGGCACGGGCAAGTCGCGCCTTGCGCGTGCGCTGGCGCCGGCACTCGGCGCCGCGCCGGGTGCGCTGGTGCTGCGCAGCGACGAGATCCGCAAGCGCCGATGGGGCGTGGCGCCCGAACAGCGCCTGCCGGAGGCCGCCTACACGGCCGCCGAAAGCGCGGCCGTCTTCGCGGAGCTCGCGGCCATGGCGCGCACCGCGCTGGAGGGCGGGCACGCCGCGATCGCCGATGCCGCCTTCCTGCGCGAGGAGGAGCGGGCGTTGATCGCCGCCGCCGGCGCGCCCTTCACCGGCATCTGGCTCACCGCCCCGCTGCCGCTGCTGCGCGCACGCATCGCCGCCCGCCGCGGCGACGCCTCGGACGCGACGGTGGCGGTGTTGGAGCAGGCGGCGACGCGTGCGACGGGGCCCATCGCCTGGCATGTGGTGGACGCCAGCGACGACCCGCTGCCCGCGGTGCGGAAGTTGCTGGACTCCGCCCCCCCGCCCTCGCCATAACCACGCGCGAAACGAATGGGTTGAGGAACCGGGACCATGGCCTACCGACGCCTGCTCCTGCCGCTGACGGGCACCGCCGCCGGCGAGGCTGCGCTGGCCACGGCGCTGATGGTCGCGCGCATCTGGAACGCCCATGTGCACTGCCTGCATGTGCGGGTGGATGCGCGCGACGTGGCGCCACTGGCCGGCGAGGGCCTCTCCGGCGCGATGATCGAAGAGATGATGGCCGCCACCGAGCGCGAGAGCGGCGAACGCGCGGCGCGCGTGCGCGCCCTGTTCGAGCGCTTCGCCAGCACCGCGGGCGATGTCACCATCGCCACCTCGGCCGAGACGGCGCTCAAATCCGGCGGGCCCACCCTCTCCTTCGAATCCATCGCGGGCCGGGAGGAGGACGTGGTGGCCCAGCAGTCGCGCCTCTACGACATGGCGGTGGTGCCGCATCCCGAGGCGGACGAGGACGTCAGCAGCAGCGACGCGCTGCACGCCGTGCTCTTCGACAGCGGCCGGCCGGTGCTGATCGCCCCGCGCCAGGCGCCCGCCACCATCGGCACGCGGGTCTGTTGCGCCTGGAACGGCACGGCGGAGAGCGCGGCCGCCATGGCCGCCGCCCTACCCTGGCTGCACCGCGCCAGCGCGCGTCGCGTGCTCTATGCCGACGAATACCAGCGCCGCGGCCCGCCGGTGGAGGGCATCCTCGCCTATCTCCACTGGCACGGCATCACCGCCGAGGCCGTCCCCTTCAAGCCGATGACGAAGGATGTCGGGGCGGGGCTGCTCGGCGCGGCGCGGGATTTCGGGGCGGATCTGCTGACCATGGGCGCCTACAGCCATTCCCGTCTGCGCCAGCTCATCCTCGGCGGCGTGACGCGCCATGTGCTGGAGAACGCGGAAATCCCCGTGCTGATGTGCCGCTGACGCCGCGGCGCCGCGCGCCCGCAGGGGCGCCGATGGGCGTGCGGAGGCGGACTGCGGCACACCGCCTCCGCGCAGCCTAGCCGCCCGCCCAGCGCTCGGCGGGCAGGGAGAGGAAGGCGCGCGCCCCCACCCCCTCGGCCGCCTCGAGCACCAGCTCGCCGCCATGGGCGCGCAGCAGGGCGCGCGCGATCACGAGGCCTATGCCGAGCCCGCGCGAGCGGGGTGCGCCGCCATCGTGCACGGCGGGGGAGAGATCCTCCGCTCCGAGACCAAGCCCCTCGTCCTCCACCACCAGGGCGAGGGAGTCGCGGGCGCGTTCCAGCCTGAGATCGATGGCATCGCCCTCGCCCGTGGCGCGGACGGCGCGCGTGAGCACCTCCAGCAGCGCGGCGCGCAGGGCGCGCCGATCGGCCCGCAGCGTCACCGCCTCGAGCGCCGGCTCGACCCGCCAGAGGCGCCGGCCCGGACCCAGCCGCTGGGCGGTCAAGGCCACGGTCTCGCGCAGCAGGGGGGCCAGAGGAAAGCGCTCCTCCTTCAGGCTGGGCGTCCTCTCGCGCTCGCTGCCGGCCTCGGCCGCCTGGTCGGACAGGGACAGGAGGTGGCGCGCCTCGGCCTCGAAGGCGCGACCGGCCTCGCCGCCCAGCACCTGGGCGCGGCCGAGAAGGGAGAGCGAGGTGGACTGGACCTCCTGCGCGAGCAGCGCAAGGGCGCGGCCGCGCTCCGCGGCGAGGTGCTGGGCGGTCTGCACCTCGGCCGTCTGCCCGGCCAAGCGGGCACGCCCGGCTATGACCGCCGCACCCAGGCCCGAGGCGAGCAGCGCCAGGATCAGATCGGAGACGTCAAGCGCCATGGTGGAAGCATGGCGCGGCACGGTTAACGCCGCGCTAAGGCGCGGTGCCGGGGATCACGCGCAGGCGGCCCGCGCCGGTCGCGGCCGCCCCCATCCGCCGCTCAGGCCGCCTTCTTCGCCTGGGCGCGCGCGATGCGGCGCTTCAGCACGATGGCCTCGGGCGGCAGGCGCCGATCGGGCGTGCCGAGCAGGAAGGCGTCCAGGCCGCCATTGTGCTCGATGGTGCGGATGCCGTTCACCGTCACGCGGATCTGCACCGAGGTGCCCAAGGTCTCGGACCAGAAGGACTGCTGCTGCAGGTTGGGCAGGAAGCGCCGCTTCGTCTTGTTGTTCGCGTGGCTGACGTTGTTGCCGGTGAGGACGGCCTTGCCGGTGATGGTGCAACGGCGCGACATGGTGCTGATCCCGAACGAAGGGCGCGCGCAAGGCCGCGCGCGCGAAGGCATGCGAAGCCGGCTGTTTGCGTCAGCGCCCGGCGCGAGTCAAGCGCGGCTCAGCGCGGCAGGGTCGGCAACTCGCGCAGCTCGCCCGATTCCACGCTGTTCAGCGCCTGGCGCAGCACCGCGGCGATGCAGCGGTCGTCCATGCTGCGCGCGAGCAGCCCAAGCGCCCCGCCCAGAAGGGCGGAGGCCGCGGAGAGAGGCGCGATCCCCTGCTCCATCATGTATTCGATGGCCTTGTCCACGACCGATCCGGCGTGGCTCAGATCCTCGGGCGGTTGCTGGTCCATGGCGGCTGATCTCCCCGGCATTCGACTGCGCGCGACATGGGGCAGCCGCGCCCCGGCGGGAAGGGGGCAAAGGTTACCCCTTCGTCATGCAGACATTTCGCCCTCGGCCCATGCGCTGACGCCACGGCCGAAGCGGGCCTCGGCCTCCGCCCGGGCCGCGGCCTCGGCCGCCGCCACCGCTTCCGACTGGCGCCGCCACATCTCGGCGTAGAGGCCGCCCCGGGCGATGAGCTCCGCATGGGTGCCGCGCTCGGCCACCCGCCCCTCGTCCAGCACCAGGATCTCGTCGGCCTCCACCACGGTCGAGAGCCGGTGCGCGATGACCAGCGTGGTGCGCCCCTGCGCCACCCCGCGCAGCGCGGCCTGGATCTCCTGCTCGGTGCGGGTGTCGAGGGCGCTGGTCGCCTCGTCGAGGATCAGGATGCGCGGGTTCTTGAGGATGGTGCGCGCGATGGCCACGCGCTGCTTCTCCCCGCCCGAGAGCTTGAGGCCGCGCTCGCCCACCCGGGTGCGGTAGCCCTCGGGCAGGCGCATCACGAACTCATGCACCTGGGCGAGCCGCGCCGCCTCTTCGATCTCCTCCTGCGTCGCGCCCGGGCGGCCATAGGCGATGTTGTAGGCGATGCTGTCGTTGAACAGCACCGTGTCCTGCGGCACCACGCCGATGGCCTGGCGCAGGCTGCCCTGCGTCACGGTGCGCACATCGGCCCCGTCCACGCGCACCGCCCCGCCGGTCGCGTCGTAGAAGCGGAAGAGAAGGCGCGAGATGGTGGATTTCCCCGCCCCCGTCGGCCCGACGATGGCGAGCATCCGCCCCGGCGGCACGGTGAAGCTCACGCCCTTCAGGATCTCGCGGTCGGGGCGGTAGTGGAAGCGCACCTCCTCGAAGGTCACCTCGCCGGGGCCCTCGGGCAGAGGCCGCGCCTCCGGGGCGTCGCGCACCTCGGCCGGCACCTCGAGCAGGCGGAACATCTGCTCCATGTCCGTCAGCCCCTGGCGGATTTCGCGATAGGCGAAGCCGAGCACGTTCAGCGGCAGGTAGAGCTGGATGAGGTAGGTGTTGACCATCACGAAGTCGCCCACCGTCATGCTCCCGCCCGCGATGCCGTCGCCGGCCAGCAGCATCACCACCGTCAGCCCCGCGGCCATGATGGTCGCCTGGCCGGCGTTGAGCATGTTCAGCGTCGTCTCGCTGCGGGTGTAGGCGCGCTCGTAGCGCGCGAGGCTCTCGTCGTAGCGGCGGGCCTCGTGGCGCTCGTTGTTGAAGTACTTCACCGTCTCGTAGTTCAGCAGGCTGTCCACCGCCTTGGTGTTCGCCTCCTCGTCCATCGCGTTCATCGCGCGGCGGAAGCGCAGCCGCCAATTGGTGAAGAGCAGCGTGAAGGCGACATAGGCGGCGATGGTCAGCAGCACCGTCAGCGCGAAGGAGGCGGCGAACATCCACCACAGGATGACCGCGACCAGAAGGATCTCGACAATGGTGGGAATGATGTTGAACAGCAGGAAGTTGAGCGCGATGGCGATGCCGCGCGTGCCGCGCTCGATCACCCGCGACAGCCCGCCCGTGGCGCGGTCAAGGTGGAAGCGCAGGGACAGGCCGTGCAGGTGCTCGAACACCTTGAGCGCCACCCGGCGCGAGGCGCGCGCCTGCACCTTGGCAAAGATGGCGCTGCGCAGCTCGGCGAAGGCGGAGGCCATGACGCGCAGCAGCCCGTAGCCGACGACCAGCGCCACGGGGATGGCGAGCATCGCCCCCACCCCGTCCTTCGGCGCCAGCGCGTCCACCGCCCGCGCATAGGCGATGGGCACCAGAACATTGGCGGCCTTGGCCAGCACGAGGAACAGCACGGCCAGCACCACGCGCAGCCGCATCTCCGCCTCGCCGCGCGGCCAGAGATAGGGGAGGATGGAGAGCAGGGCGTGGCGGTGGCTCGGGGCGTGCGGCGGGCTCATGCCCCCCAGATGGCCCGGAAGCCGCGTTTTGGAAAAGGGGCGGGGGGCCTTACATGGCGGCCATGTCCCTCTCCCTCATGCGCCACGTCGAGGCGTGCCACAACACGCCCTCCCTCGCCCATCTGCTGCCCTTCCGCCTCGGCGGGGCAGTGGCGGGCCATGTCGCGCCCGATCTCGCCGAGGCGCTGGCCGCGCGGGCCGAGGGTTTCCGCCTGGACCGCGAGGGGCTGGCACTGGCGACGGATCCCGCCTCGCCCGAGGCGCGCAGCGCGACCCTCGCCTCGGCCTGCCGCAGCCTCGCCGCCGAGCGCCGGCTGCGCCTGCGCGGCGAGCTCTTCGACATCCGCGCCGCCGCTGCCGGCCCGGTGCTCGCCCGGCTGGACCGCGGGGCGATCCCGGCCTTCGGCGTGATCGGGCACGGGGTTCACCTGAACGGGCTGGTGCGCCGCGCTGACGGGCTGCATGTCTGGGTCGGCGTGCGCGCGCGCAACAAGGCGGTGGCGCCGGGCCAGCTCGACAATCTCGTGGGCGGGGGCGTGCCCGCGGGGCTGACACCGCGGGAGACGCTGCTGAAGGAAGCCCAGGAGGAGGCGTCCATCCCCGCCGCCCTCGCCGCCCGCGCCCGCCCCGTGGGCCGCGTCTCCTACATCCTGACCCTGCCCGAGGGGCTGCGGCGCGACGTGCTGCACCTCTACGACCTCGAGCTGCCGGAGGATTTCCTCCCCGTCCCGCAGGACGACGAGGTCGAGCGCTTCGAGCTCTGGCCCGCGCGCCGCCTGCTCGACTGCGTGCGCGAGACGGACGCGGTGAAGTTCAACGTGAACCTCGTGCTGATCGACCTCTTCCTGCGCGAGGGGCTGATCCCGCCCGAGAGCGCCGAGGGCAGGGCGCTGCGCGCCGCCCTCGACCAGGGGGTGGGCTGAGGCTCAGCCCGCGAGCGCGCGCCAGCCGATGTCGCGCCGGCAGAAGCCGCCGGGCCAGTCGATGCGGTCCACCGCCGCATAGGCGGCGGCGCGGGCCTCGGCCAGCGTCGCCCCCACCGCGCCGATGCCGAGCACCCGCCCGCCGGCCGCCACCAGCGCCCCGTCCTCGCGCCGCGCCGTGCCGGCGTGGAAGATCGTCACATCCGGCACCTGGGCCGCGGCCTCGAGGCCCCTGATCTCGGTGCCCGTGCGCGGCGCGTCCGGATAGCCCTCGGCCGCCATCACCACCAGGATCGAGGAGAGACGCTCCCAGCGCAGGTCGAACAGCGCGAGCTCGCCCTGGGTGGCGGCGAGCAGCGCGGGCAGCAGGTCCGAGCGCAGGCGCAGCATCAGCGCCTGGCATTCCGGATCGCCGAAACGGACGTTGAACTCGAGCAGCCTCGGCCCCGCCTCGGTCAGCATCAGCCCGGCGAAGAGCACGCCGGTGAAGGGCGCGCCGCGCCGCGCCATCTCGGCGAGCACGGGGCGGATGCAGGTGGCCATCACCTCGGCCTCCAGCGCGGGGGTCCAGGCCGGCGGGGGCGAATAGGCGCCCATCCCGCCGGTGTTGGGGCCGCGGTCGCCGTCGAAGGCGCGCTTGTGGTCCTGCGCTGCGCCCAGCGGCAGGGCGGTGGCGCCGTCGCAGAGGGCGAAGAAGCTGATCTCCTCGCCGGCCAGATACTCCTCGACCACGATGCGGCGGCCGGCCTCGCCGTGCAGCCCGCCCTCCAGCATGGCGGTGGCGGCCGAGAG
Source organism: Roseococcus sp. (assembly GCA_026414745.1). Lineage (GTDB taxonomy): Bacteria > Pseudomonadota > Alphaproteobacteria > Acetobacterales > Acetobacteraceae > Roseococcus. Next base: position 107,163 of record JAOAIK010000040.1, on the reverse strand, counting down.
CGCCTCCGCCTCGGTCATCGCCACCACCACGCCCTTGCCCGCGGCCAGCCCGTCGGCCTTCACCACGATGGGCGCGCCGCGCGCGCGGATATAGGCGCGCGCCGCCTCGGCCTCGGTGAAGACGGCATGCGCGGCGGTGGGGGCGCCGGCGGCCAGCGCCACCTCCTTGAAGAAGGCCTTGCTGCCCTCGAGCCGCGCCGCCGCGGCACTCGGCCCGAAGCAGCGGATGCCCGCGGCCGCGCAGGCATCGGCCAGCCCCGCCGTCAGCGGCGCCTCGGGCCCGACCACGACGAGGTCCACCCCCTCGCGCCGGGCGAAGGCGACAAGGGCGGGGATGTCGAGCGCGGCGATGGGCACGCACTCCGCCACCTCGGCGATGCCCGGGTTGCCCGGCGCGCACCACAGCCTCGTGAGCAGGGGCGAGGCGGCCAGCGCCCAGCAGAGCGCGTGTTCCCGCCCCCCGGACCCGACGACGAGAAGCTTCATGGGGCGTGTCTCCGAAACGGATGAAAGCTGGTGTATGGCTCGGGCATGGACGCGCCCGGCGCCAACATTCCCGAATACGGTGTCGGCGAACTGGCCGGCGCCATCAAGCGCACCCTCGAGGGCGCCTTCGCGCGCATCCGTGTGCGCGGCGAGATCACCGAGCTCAAGCCCTACCCCTCGGGCCACATCTACCTCTCGCTGAAGGACGAGAACGCGAAGATCGAGGCGGTGGTGTGGAAGAGCGCCGTGCCGCGACTCGGCCTCAAGCCGGAGAACGGGGTGGAGGTGATCGCCACCGGCCGCCTCTCCACCTACGCCGACCGCTCGAAATACCAGCTCGTCATCGAGAAGCTGGAATACGCGGGCGAGGGCGCGCTGCTGGCGCGCATCGAGGCGCTGCGCAAGCGGCTGCTGGCGGAGGGACTGTTCGAGCGCAAGCGCCCCCTGCCGCTGCTGCCGCGCGTCATCGGCGTCGTCACCTCCGAGCGCGGGGCGGTGATCCAGGACATCCGTACCACGTTGGCGCGCCGCTTCCCGCGCGAGATCATCCTCTGGCCCGTGGCGGTGCAGGGCGAGGGGGCGGCGGAGCAGATCGCCCGCGCCATCCGCGGCTTCTCGGAACTGCCGGCAGGCGGGCCGGGGCCGCGGCCCGATGTGCTGATCGTCGCGCGCGGGGGCGGGTCGCTCGAGGATCTGATGGCCTTCAACGAGGAGGCGGTGGTGCGCGCCGCGGCCGCCTGCTCCATCCCGCTGATCAGCGCCGTGGGCCACGAGACGGACACCACGCTGATCGATTTCGCCGCCGACCGCCGCGCCCCCACCCCGACCGCGGCGGCCGAGATGGCGGTGCCCGCCCGGGCCGATCTGCTGGCCGACCTCGCGCAGAAGGCCGCGCGGCTCGACCAGTCCCTGCTGGCGCGGCTGCGCGCGGCGCATCTCGCCCTGAGCCGGGCCGAGCGCGGCCTGCCCGACGCGCCCGCCCTGCTGGCCCAGGCCCGGCAGCGTCTGGAGGACCGGGCCGAGCGGCTTTCCGGCGCACTGCCGCAGATGCTGGGGGCGAAGCGCGCGGCGCTCTCGGCCGCCGCGGCGGGGCTGCGCCACCCGCGCGAGGTGCTGGCGGCGGCCAGGGCGGCGCTGGCGCAGCGGGTGCAACGGCTGGAGGCCGCCTGGGCGCGCGGGCAGCAGCGCCGCGCCGCCGCGCCCGCGCTGGCGCGCCTCTCCCCCGCCCCGATCGAGGCGCTGCTGCGCGAGCGGCGCGCCCGGCTCGCCGGCCTCGCGGCGCGGCTCGAGGCGGTGAGCTACCACGCCGTGCTCGCCCGCGGCTTCGCCCTGGTGCAGGACGAGTCCGGCGCGGCCATCGCCCGCGCCGCCGAGGTCGCGCCCGGCCAGGCGCTGCGCCTCACCTTCCAGGACGGGCAGCGCCGCGCCACCGCCGAGGGCGAGGCGCGGCCCTCGAAGCGCCGCCGCGCGGGCCCCGAGCAGGGGGCGCTGCTGTGATCCGCCGCGCGGCGCTGGCCCTGCCCGCGCTGCTGCTCGCCGCCCCGGCGCGCGCCCTCTCCTGGCAGGGCAGGGCCGAGCAGGGCGGGATGCTGCGCGGGGCCGGGGCGGCGGGCCGCCGCCTCGCGCTGGACGGGGCGCCGCTGCGCGTCTCTCCGGAGGGTCTCTTCGTCTTCGGCTTCGGGCGGGACCACGGGCCGCGCGCCACGCTTTCGGTGGACGGCGCGGCCCGCGCCATCGAGGTGGCCCCCCGCAGTTGGGATGTGCAGCACATCACCGGCCTGCCCCCTGCCCAGGTGACGCCCGATGCCGCGACGCTGGCGCGCATCCGCGCCGAGCGGGAGCGCCTCGCCGCCGCCCGCGCCCTGGACAGCGCGGCGACGCATTTCGCCGCCCCGCTGCGCTGGCCCGCGCGCGGGCGCATCAGCGGCGTCTTCGGCAGCCAGCGCGTGCTGAACGGCGAGCCGCGCCAGCCCCATTACGGGCTGGACATCGCCGGGCCGGTGGGCACGCCCGTCGCGGCCGCCCTGGCCGGCCGGGTGACGCTGGCCGCCGAGTTCGTCTTCTTCGGCAAGCTTCTGGTGCTGGAGCACGGGCATGGGGTGAACACGCTCTACGCCCATCTCTCGCGCCTGCTGGTGCGCGAGGGCCAGGAGGTGGCGCAGGGCGAGACCATCGCGGAGATGGGCGCCACCGGCCGCGTCACCGGGCCGCACCTGCATTTCAGCCTCTCCTGGTTCCGCACCTGGCTCGACCCGCAGCCGCTGCTGGAGGGGTGAGCGGCGCCTCCGAAACAGCGCGCCGCCGCCGCGAAACGGCCCGAGTCCCGCATTTTTCTCCATGGCGGCGGGATGACCATATGCCCCATGAAATTCCTCTGGCCTTGCCGTTCAGCTTGGGTTAAGCGTAACGGCAGGCGGCGGGAGACCAGGGGGATCCGCCGTGCAGGAAAGGTCCGGGGCCGTCATGACCGTCATCGAACAGCCACCGCGCGCCGACCAGAGAGCCGAGGAGGCGCTGAGCCGCCCGCAGGACTCTGCCGTCGCCTCGCCGGCCCGGCCGGCGCGCTGGCCCTGGCTGCTCGGGCTTGTCGTGGCGGCCGGCGCCGGGGCGTGGTTCCTGCTTGGCCGCGGCGAAGCCCCTCAGCCCGCTCCGGCCACGGTCGCCGCCACCCGCGCCCCGGGCGAGTTCCGGCTGAACGACGCCGAGATGCGCGCCCTGCGGATCGAACCGGTGCGCAGCATGGTTTTCCGTCCCGAGCGCGTGGCCGAGGGGCGCATCGCGGTGAACGACGACCGCGCGACGCCCATGTTCGCCCCCTACACGGGCCGGGTCCTCCGCGCCTTCGCCCGGGTGGGCGACCGTGTCGAAGCCGGCGCGCCTCTCTACGAAATCGAGACGCAGGACGTCGCCTCCGCCGCGAACGAACTGCTCGCCGCGCTGGACAATGTGCAGAAGACGCGCACCACGCTGGACCAGGCGCGGCGGGAGGAGGCGCGCCAGGCATCGCTCTTCGCCGCCCGCGCCGCCTCGCAGCGCGACCTCGAGCAGGCCCGGGCGGCGGCGCTGGCGGCCGAGGCCGAGGCCCGCTCCGCCACCGCGCAGCTCGACGCGGCGCGGGACCGGCTGCGCGTGCTGGGCCGCAGCCCGGCCGAGATCGCGCGCATCGAGGAAGGCCGGCAGGTCAGCGGCCTCATCACCGTCACCGCGCCGCTTGCGGGCACCGTCACCCAGCGCCGGGTGGGGCCGGGGCAGTGGCTGCAGGCCGGCCAGGGCGAGCCGGTCTTCACCATCGCCGATCTCTCCACCGTCTGGCTGGTGGCGCAGGTGCGCGAGCTCGATGCGCCGCTGATCCGCGTGGGCCAGCCCGTGCAGGTGGAGGTGGGCGCGCTGCCCGGGCGCGTGTTCGACGCGCGGCTGGTGCGCACCGCCGCCGGGCTCGATCCGCTCACGCGCCGCCTCACCGTCATGGCCGAGGTGCAGGACCCCGAGGGGCTGCTGCGCCCCGAGATGTTCGCCACCTTCCGCATCCAGGTGGGCGAGCCGCGCGAGGCCCCGGCGGTGCCGACCTCCGCCGTCATCTTCCGCGGCGCGGAGGCGCATGTCTGGGTGGCGCTGCCCGGCAACCGCTTCGAGCTGCGCCACATCGAGACCGGGCTGCGCCAGGAGGGCATGATCGAGGCGCGCGCGGGGCTTGCGGCCGGCGAGCGGCTGGTCACCGGCGGCGCCCTGTTCATCGATCGCGCCTCCCGCATCGAATAGCCTTCGCCCGTGCGCCAGATCGTCGCCTTCTCGCTCCAGCAGCGGGCGCTGGTGCTGCTGCTCTTCGCCATCTTCCTCGGCGCCGGCGCCTATGGCTTCACCCGCCTGAACATCGAGGCCTACCCGGACCCGGTGCCGCCCCAGGTCGTGATCATCACGCAGAACCCGGGGCAGAGCGCGGAGGAGATCGAGCGCTACGTCACCATCCCCGTCGAGCTGGCCATGGCGGGGCTGCCCAACCTCACCTCCATCCGTTCCACCTCGCTGTTCGGCCTCTCGGACGTGCGGGTGCAGTTCACCTTCGCCTACACCTACGAGCAGGCGCTGCAGCAGGTGTTGAACCGGCTGGCCACGCTGCGCGAGCTGCCCGAGGGCGCGAACCCGACGATCAGCCCGCTCTCGCCCATCGGCGAGATCATGCGCTACCGGCTGCGCGGCCCGCCCGGCTTCTCTCCGGACGATCTCAAGACGCTGCAGGAATGGGTGCTGGAGCGCCGGCTGCGCCGCGTGCCCGGCGTGGTGGACGTGACGAGCTTCGGCGGGCGCAGCAAGGCCTACACGGTGGTGGTGGACCTGCCGCGGATGAACGCGCACGGCCTCGCGCTGCCCGAGGTGATCGCCGCGGTGCGCGCGGGCAACGTCACGGTGGGCGCGGGCACCATCAACATCGGCCCGCAATCGGCGGTGGTGCAGGGCGTGGGGCTGATCCGCTCCATCGAGGACATCCAGAACATCGTGCTGGCCGCCGATGCGGGCGGCGTGCCCGTGCTGCTCTCGGACGTGGCGCGCGTCGAGGTGGGGGCGCTGCCGCGGCTCGGCATCGCCGGGCACGAGCAGGACGAGGACGTGCTGCTCGCCACCGTGCTGATGCGCCGGGGCGAGCAGACCATGCCCACCATCCGCGCCGTGCAGCGGGAGGTGGCGCGCATCAACGCCGGGGGCGTGCTGCCGCCGGGCGTGCGGCTCGAGGTGATCTACGACCGCGAGGAGCTGGTGAAGATCACCACCAGGATGGTGGTGAAGAACATCATCCTCGGCGTGGTGCTCATCCTCGTCATGCAGTGGCTGTTCCTGGGCGACCTGCGCGGCGCCATCGTCGTGGCCGCCACCATCCCCTTCGCCTTCTTCTTCGCCGTGCTGCTGATGCTGGCGCGCGGCGAGAGCGCGAACCTGCTCAGCGTCGGCGCGCTGGATTTCGGGCTGCTGGTGGATGCGACCATCATCATGGTCGAGAACATCTACCGCCACATCGCCATGGCGCGGCGCAACCCCGCGGCCTATGCGGGCGGGCGCCGCGCGAGCGGGGGGCTGACGGGCATCTCGCTCATCATCCTCAAGGCGGGGGGCGAGGTGGGCAAGCCCATCGCCTTCGCGCTGCTCATCGTCATCGTCGCCTTCATCCCGCTCTTCACCATGGGCGGCATCGAGGGGCGCATCTTCGGCCCCATGGCCAAGACCTACGCCTACGCCATCGCGGGCTCGCTCATCGCCGCCTTCACCATCGTGCCCGCCCTCTCCTCCGTGCTGCTGAGCGAGCACAGCCGCGAGCGCGACACCGCGCTGATGCGCGTGCTGCGCGCGGGCTTCACCCGGCTCTATGCGCTCGGCATGCGGCTGCGCGCGCTGACGCTGGCCGTCGGCGGGGGGCTGTGCGTCGCGGCGCTCTACATCCTCACCCTGCTGGGCGCGGAGTTCCTGCCCACCCTGGAGGAGGGCAACCTCTGGGTGCGCGCCACCATGCCCGGGACCATCAGCCTCGAGGAGGGGCACGGCACGGTGCAGGCCATCCGTGCCACGCTGATGGAGTTCCCCGAGGCCATCACCGTCACCTCGCAGCAGGGCAGGCCCGATGACGGCACCGACCCCGCGGGCTTCTTCAACACGGAGTTCTTCGTGCCGCTGCGCCCGCCCGCCGAGTGGCGCACCGGCCGCACCCGCACCGAGCTGGTGGCCGCGATCAACCGCCGCCTCGAGGAGCGCTTCGTCGGCATCCAGTTCAGCTACGCGCAGATGATCAGCGACAACGTGCAGGAGGCCGCCTCGGGCGTGAAGGGCGAGAACGCCATCAAGGTGTTCGGCCCCGACCTCGAGGTGCTGACGCGCAAGGCCGAGCAGATCCGCCTGCTGCTGAACCGGGTGCGCGGCCTGACCGACATCGCGGTGTTCCCCACCCTCGGCCAGCCCACCGTCTCCATCGCCATAGACCGCGCCCGCGCCGCGCGCTTCGGCCTGCCGGTGGAGGCGATCAACGACGTGGTGCAGGCCGCCATCGGCGGGCGCGAGGCGGGCCGCCTCTACGAGACCGGCGGCGATCGCAACTTCCCCATCGTGGTGCGCCTCGATGCGCCCTACCGCGACAATCTCGAGGCCATCGGCCGCATCCCCGTGGGCGGGCCGCGCGGGGCGACGCTCGCCGATGTCGCGCGCATCGAGCTCGTCTCCGGCACCGCCTATGTCTATCGCGAGGACGGCAGCCGCTACGTGCCCATCCGCTTCTCGGTGCGCGGGCGCGACCCCGCCTCGGCCGTGCAGGAGGCGCAGGCGCTGGTGGAGCGCGAGCTGCAGCTCATGCCCGGCTACCGGCTCGACTGGCTGGGCGAGTTCCGCAACCTGAAGGAGGCGGTGGCGCGGCTGGTGCTGGTGGTGCCGATTGCGCTCTTCATCATCTGCGTGCTGCTCTACGTGCAGTTCGGCAACCTGCGCGAGACCTTCCTGGTGATGGCCATGGTGCCCTGCTCGCTGGTGGGCGGCATCCTGGCCCTGGCGGCGGCGGGGCTCAACTTCTCGGTGCCGGCGGCGATCGGCTTCCTCGCGCTGTTCGGGATCACGGTGATGGAGGGCATCATCCTGCTCAGCCACTTCAACCACCTGCGCCACGAGGGCATGCCCTGGCGCGCCGCGCTCGACCAGGCCGGGCAGGACCGGCTGCGCCCGGTGTTCATGACCTGTTTCGCGAGCTTCTTCGGCCTGCTGCCCATGGCGCTCGCCACCGGCATCGGCGCCGATGTGACGAAGCCGCTCGCCCTCGTGGTGGTGGGGGGCATCGGGCTCGTGCCGGTGTTCATCCTGGTGGTCTTCCCCGCGCTGATCGACCGTTTCGGCCGTCCCTCCGATCTCGCGCAGCAGGAGGCCTCGCTCGCGGCGCGGCGTGCCCGCGCGGGGCTTCCGACATGAGGGCGCTGCTCCTCGCGCTCGCGCTGCTCGCGCCCTGGGCGGCGGCGGCGCAGCAGAACCGCCCCCAGCCCGTCCCCGCGGCCGCCGCGCCGGGCCCGCGCAGCCTGACGCTGGCGGAGGCCGAGCGGCGGCTCGTCGAGCGCAACCTCGCCGTCATCGCCGCCCAGCGCGGGGTGGACGCGGCGCGGGCACAGCGCCTCATCGCCTCCTCCCGGCCGCCGCCCTCGGTGAGCGTGGGCAACACCTTCGCCGAGTTCCGCGAGCTGCGCGGCGGCCCCCAGCCCCCGCGCGGACGCTTCCTCGACAGCAACGTGACAGTCGGCCTCTCCGTGCTGATCGAGCTGGGCGGGAAGCGGGAGCTGCGCACCCGGCTGGCGGAGGAGAACATCGGCGTGGCCGAGGCGCAGGTGCTGGACGCGCTGCGCGTGCAGCTTCTCCAGCTCCGGCAGTCCTTCATCGCCGCCCTGGGCGCGCGGGCGAACTTCGAGGTGGCGCTGGCCAACCGCGCGAGCCTCGACCGCACCGAGGCGCTGCTGCGCCGCCAGGTGCAGGACGGCGCCCTGCCGGAAGGCGACCTGCTGCGCTTCCAGGCCAGCCGCCTGCCCTTCGAGGCGGAGGTGACGGCCGCCGCCACCGCCTATGCCGCTGCGGTGGCGCAGGTGGCGGCGCTGCTCGCCCTCGATGCGGCGAACACCGCCCCGCCCGGGCGCGCCTCCGCCCTGCCGGCGGTGGCGCTCGATCTGCGCGGGCGGCTGGAGACGGCCGCCGAGCCGGGCGTGCCGCGCGCGGCGCTGGTCGAGGCGGCGCAGAACCGCCCCGACGTGGTGGCGGCGCTGCGCCAGGCCCAGGCGGCGGGGGCGAACACCAGCCTCGCCGAGGCCGGCCGCTGGCGCGACGTGACGCTGAACGGCGGCTGGGACCGCTCGCGCCTCTCGCAGGACCAGCCGGAATCGAGCCGGTCGCTGATCGCCAACAACCAGTTCACCTTCAGCCTCTCGGTGCCGATCTTCACCGACCGCATCGTGCGCGGGAACATCGGCGTGGCGCAGGGCCAGCAGGCGCAGGCCGAGGCCCAGGCCCAGGCGGCGCTGCTGCAGGCGCGCGCCGATGTGGCCGCGGCCTGGACGGCCTACGAACAGTCCCGCGCGCTGCTGCGCCTCTACACGGGCGCGGCCCTGGGGCGCGCCGAGCAGGCCTACCGCTCGACCGAACAGGCCTTCCTCGCCGGCGGGCGAAGCCTGATCGACGTGCTCGACGCGCTGCGCACGCTGAACGCCACGCGGGTGGCGGCGAACAATGCGCGGGCGGCCTATCTCTCCTCCCTCGCCACTCTGGAGGCGGCGAGCGGGGTCTCGGGCGTCAGCCCGCGGCTGTAGCGCCTAGGGCATCAGCCGCTGCAGCCGCCCCAGCAGCTCGCGCAGGTCGAGGACGGGCGGCGGGGGCGGGGGCGCGCTGCCGGGCGGCTGGAGGCGGCGCAGCCGCTCCATGGCCGCGCGGGTGTCGGAGAGGCGCAGCTCGGTGGGTTCCGCCGCCCCGGCCTGGGCGCCGAGGCCGGTCATCCGCACCAGCGCGCGTTCGGCGCCGGGCAGCTCCGCCGCCGCGCGCGGCGCGTCCGCGGCGCGCGGCGCGCAGACCAGGCTGCGCCCCTCCAGCCCGCAGGGCAGCTCCATCATCGGGTTGCGGTCGAAGCGGAGCTGCGCCGTGCCGGTGATCGCGAGCAGCCCGCGCGCCGCCCCGTCGAGGCCGAGTTCGCGCGCCGTCACCGCCGGGAGGAGCTGGCCGTGGCGCTCCAGGATTTCCAGCGTCAGCGCGGGCCCGACGGCCGAGCGCTCCACCGGGTCGCGGTGGCGCAGCGTGCAGTCGCTGCGGTCGGTCATGCGGTCGGTGACGCAGGAGAGGCGCCAGGGGCCGATCTCCTCGGCCGCGTTCCCGGCGGCGGCGGGCAGGGCCAGCAGCAGGGCGAGGGTGATGGCGGCAGAGCGCATGCGATATCAGTAGCACGGCGAAGGAGGGCGCGGCATGACAGGGCTGCGGCTGCCCGGTGGCGGGGAGATCCCGCGCCTCGGCATGGGCACATGGCGCATGGGCGAGCGCGCCCGCGACCGCGCGGCAGAGGTGGCGGCGCTGCGCCTCGGCCTCGATCTCGGCCTCGGGCTGATCGACACGGCCGAGATGTATGGCGAGGGCGGCGCCGAGGAGGTGGTGGCCGAGGCCATCCGCGGCCGGCGCGAGTCGGTGTTCCTCGTCTCCAAGGCCTATCCCCACAACGCCTCGCGGCGCGGCCTGCCGCAGGCCTGCGCGCGCAGCCTCCGGCGGCTCGGGGTGGAGTGCCTCGATCTCTACCTGCTGCACTGGCGCGGTTCCGTGCCGCTGGCCGAGACGGCGGAGGCGATGGAGCGCCTGCGGGAGGCGGGGATGATCCGGCACTGGGGCGTCTCCAACCTCGACGTGGCGGATCTGGAGGAGCTCGGCCCCGCGCTCGCGCACTGCGCGACGGACCAGGTTCTGCTGAACCTCGCGCACCGCGGCGCGGAATACGATCTGCTGCCCTTCTGCGCGGCGCGGGGCATGCCGGTCATGGCCTATTCGCCGCTCGGCCAGGGGGGCGCGCTGCTGCGCCACCCCGCGCTCAAGGCCGTGGCGGCGGCGCGCGGCGCGACGCCGGGGCAGATGGCCATCGCCTGGACGCTCTCGCGCCCCGGCGTGGTCAGCATCCCCAAGGCGGTGGACCCCGGGCATGTGCGGCAGAACGCGGCGGCGGCGGAGATCATTCTCTCGCCCGAGGAGCTGGCGGCGCTGGACGCCGCCTTCCCCCCGCCGCGGCGCAAGCGGCCGCTGGCGATGCTGTAGGGCTACTCGAAGCGCAAGGCGGCGATGGGATCGAGCCTCGCGGCCCGCCGCGCCGGCCAGTAGCCGAAGAACAGCCCGGTGAGGCCGGAGACGGCCACCGCCAGCGCCACCGCGTCCCACTGGATCAGCACCGGCCAGCCCGCCGCGCCGGCCAGCCCGTGTGCGAGGCCGATGCCCGCCAGCACCCCCACCGCGCCGCCCAGCAGGGCGAGCAGCACCGCCTCCAGCAGGAACTGGCGCAGGATGTCGGCGGGGCGCGCGCCGACGGCCAGGCGCAGCCCGATCTCGCGCGTGCGCTCGGTCACGCTGACCAGCATGATGTTCATCACGCCGATGCCGCCCACCAGCAGCGAGACGGCGGCCACCGCGGCGAGCAGCAGCGAGAGGGTGCGCGCCGAGGCGTCGCGCGTCGCCGCGATCTCGCTGAGGTTGCGGATCTGCACCGTGTCGGGCTCATTGGCCGCGACGCGGTGGCGCTGGCGGAAGAGCTGGCGCAGCTCCTCCTCCACCGCGGCCATGTCCTCGCCCTCATGGACCTTCACGCTGATGGTGGAGACGGCGCGGGCGAAGGCGCGCGAGGCGCCCATGACGCTGCGCCGCGCCGTCCAGTAGGGCATCACCACCGCGTCGTCCTGGTCCTGGCCCATCGGGTTCTGGCCCTTGCGGCCGAGCACGCCGATCACCTCGAAGGGGGTGGCGCGGATGCGGATTTCGCGGCCGATCGGGTTCTCCTCGCCGAAGAGGTTCTGCACCACGGTCTGGCCCAGCAGCACCACCTTGCGCCCGGCCATCGCCTCCTCGGCGGTGAAGAAGCGGCCCTCCTCCAGCGTCCAGTCATGCGCCACGAACCAGTCGGGATCGGTGGCGATGACGGTGGTGGCCCAGTTCTGGTTGCCCGCCACCACCTGCTGCTGCTGGCGGATGGTGCCGGCCGCCACCTGCACGGCCGCGATCTCGCGCGGGATGGCCTGGGCGTCGTCCCAGCTCATGTTGGGCCGCTGCCCCGCGCCGAGCGAGACGCCGCCCATGCGCACATTGGCGCCCCAGACCACGAGGAGATTGGCGCCGAGCGACTGGATCTGCGCCAGCACCTGCTGGCGCGCCCCCGCGCCCACCGCCACGGTGACGATCACCGCCGCCACGCCGATGAAGATGCCAAGCGCGGTGAGCGCGGCGCGCAGCTTGTTCGCCGCCAGTGCCGCCAGCGCCGCCAGCATCGCCTGGCCGAGCGAGAGCCCCGCCCGCCCCGCCGGCAGGGGCGGCAGCGGGCGCGGATGCTCGGCAGCCGCAGGGGAGGCCGCGCGCGGCGCCTGCAGCGGCGCGTTCATGCGAAGCTCTGGGCGAGCCGCGCCGCCGCATCGACGGGCGGATGGCGCGTGTCCTCGATCATGCGCCCGTCGCGGAAGCGCAGGGTGCGGCCGGCGAAGGCCGCCACGTCCGCGTCATGGGTGACGCAGAGAATGGCCACGCCCGCGCGGTTGAGCGCCTGGAACAGCGCCATGATCTCGAGGCCCGTGCGGCTGTCGAGCGCGCCTGTGGGCTCGTCGGCCAGCAGCAGCTCCGGCCCGTTCACGAGGGCGCGCGCGATGGCCACGCGCTGCTGCTGCCCGCCCGAGAGCTGGCTCGGCGTGTGGTGCATCCGGTCGGCGAGCCCGACGCGCGCCAGCGCCTCGGCCGCGCGGTCGCGCCGGATGCGGCGCGGGATGCCGCGGTAGAGCATCGGCATCTCCACATTGGCCAGCGCATCGGCGCGCGGCAGCAGGTGGAAGGACTGGAAGACGAAGCCGATCTTCTCGCCCCGCACCGCGGCGAGGCGGTTGGTGGACAGCCGCGCCACCTCCTCCCCCGCCAGCCGGTAGCGCCCGCGCGTGGGCCGGTCGAGGCAGCCGATCAGGTTGAGGAAGGTGGACTTGCCCGAGCCCGAAGGGCCCATGGCGGCGACGAACTCGCCCGGAGCGATGCCGACGCTGACGTCCTCGAGCGCGGCGACCACGCCCTCGCCCGAGGGGTAGTGGCGCGTCAGGCCCTCCGTCTCGATCAGCATGGGGCCGCGATCGCCATGGCTCAGAACAGCGGCCGGCCGGCGGCGGGGCGCGGCGCGGCCCCGGCGCGCTCCGTTCCCGTCACCACCAGCATGCCCTCGGCCAGCGCCCCGCCCAGCACCTCGGTCACGCTGCCGTCGGTCAGCCCGGTGCGGATGGTCACGGCGCGCGGCGGGCCCTCGCCCTCCAGGACATAGACGGTGCCGGTCGCGCCGCGCTGGCCGCGGGCCGAGGCGAGGCGCGCGCGCTGGTCGGGCGTCAGCACCGCCGAGAGGCGGGACTGGAAGCGCTGCCGCGCCGCCTGGGCCTGCTGGCGCCGCGCCTCGGCATCGGCGGGCAGGGCGGCCATGCGCTCGCGCAGCTCGCGCCCCGCCGCCTCGATCTCCTGCCGCTGGGCGGGGGTGAGGTCCTCCATCTCGCGCAGCGCGGCCTCGAGCGGGCTGGCGGGCGGGCCCTGGGCGGGGCCGGAGGCCGCCGCACCCGGCGGGCGCCAGCGCAACGCCGCGTTGGGCACGCGCAGCGCGTCCGCCCGCTCGTCGGTGACGATGCGCAGCGTCGCGGTCATGCCCGGCAGCATGCGGCCCTCGCGATTGTCCGCGCTCACCACCACCGTGTAGGTGACCACGTTGTTCACCGTGGTCGGGCTGAGGCGGATGTCCTTCACCCGGCCCTGGAGGTTCACGCTCGGATGTGCCGCCACGGTGAAGGTGACCGCCTGGCCCGGGCGGATCCGGCCGATATCGGCCTCGTCCACCGTGGCCCAGACCTCCATCTCGTCGAGGTTGGCGGCGATGGTGAACAGCGTGGGCGACTGCAGCGAGGCCGCCACGGTCTGCCCCAGATCCACGCTGCGCGAGACGATCACGCCGTCGATCGGGCTGCGGATCGAGGCGAAGGAGAGCGAGACGTCCACCTGCCGGAGCTGGGCGGCACGCTGGGCGGCGGTGGCTTCCGCCGCCTGCACCTGGGCGCGGGCGGTGCGCGCCACCGCCTCGGCCGAGGCGACCAGCGCCTCGGCCTGCTGCGCCTCCGCCTGGGCGGCGAGGAGCTGGGCGCGCGCGCTCTCGGCGGTGAAGCCGGCGCGGGTGGCGTCGCGCACCGCGCCCACGCCGCTGCGGCGCAGCTCCTCGGTGCGGCGGGCCTCGAACTCGGCGTCCCGCGCCAGCGCCTCGACGCGCGCCACCCCGGCGCGGGCGGAGGCGAGCTGCGCGCGGGCACTGTCCGCATCGGCGGCCGCACGCTCGGCCGAGGCGCGGGCCACCGCCACCGCCGCCTCGGCGGCACGCAGATCGGCCTCGGCGGCGGCGCGCGCGGCCTCGAGCTGCTGCGTGTCCAGCCGCGCCAGAAGCTGGCCCGCCCTGACACGCTGGTTGAAATCCCCCGGCAGCTCCCGGATCTGGCCCGAAAGCTGGCTGCCCACGATGACGGAGACCACCGGGTTCACCGTGCCGGTGGCGGAGACCACGGCGGTGATCGGCCCGCGGTCCACCGCGGCGCTGCGCAGCCGCGGCCCGTTCGCCTCCCCCCGGCCCCAGGCGAGGCCGAGCGCGGCAAGGGCCGGCTGGCCGTAGACATAGCCCCCCGCCGCGAGGGCGATCAGCACGGGAATGGCGATGAGGCGCTTGCGCATGGCTTCGGGATGCTAGCCCCCGGGTGTAACCGGCATGTTGCGCCTTTCTGGGAGAATGTCACATGCGGTGTCTGGTGCTCGGGGCGGGGGCGGTCGGCGGCTATTTCGGCGGGCGGCTGGCCGAGGCGGGGGCGGATGTCACCTTCCTGCTGCGCCCGGCCCGCGCCGCGGCGCTGGCCGCGCGGGGGCTTCGCCTCTGCAGCCCCTTCGGCGACGCGCATCTGCCCGTGCGGACGGTGACCCCCGAGGCGGTCGCGCCGGGCTACGACCTCGTGCTGCTCGCCTGCAAGGCCTATGACCTCGCGGAGGCCATCGCCGCGCTGCGCCCGGCGGTGGACCGGCGCACCGCCATCCTGCCCGTGCTCAACGGCATGTCCCACCTCGCGGCGCTGGACGAGGCCTTCGGGCGCGAGGCGGTGCTGGGCGGGCTCGCGAAGATCCAGGCGCGGCTGGACGAGGAGGGGGGGGTGCATCACCTCAACGACTGGCGCAGCCTCGTCTTCGGCGAGCGCGACGCGGAGGGGAGCCCGCGCGTCCGCGCCATCGCGGCGGCCTTCGCGCCCTGCCGCGGCGTGGTCGCCGAGGCGGTGCCGGACATCCGCCAGCGCATGTGGGAGAAGCTCGTGCACCTCGGCACGGCGGCGCTCGGCACGGTGCTGATGCGCGCGCCGGTGGGCGCCATCGTGCGGGCCGGCGGCGCGCCCTTCCTGCACGCGCTGCTCGACCGCCACGCCGCGCTCGCCGCCGCCGAGGGCCACCCGATGCCCGGGGCCTTCCTCGCCGAATACCGCGCCCTCTTTTCCGACCCGGCCAGCGCCTACGCCACGTCGATGCTGCGGGACATCGAGGCCGGGCGCCGGTCCGAGGGCGAGCATGTGCTCGGCTTCCTGCGCGAGGCGCTAGCGCGCGCCGGCATGGAGACGGGCTGGCACGACCTCGCGCTGCTGCATGTGCGCGCGCAGGAGGCGCGGCGGGCGGGATGAGGGAGGAGGCTGGATCGGCTCGCCCCCGCCCCGGACCTGTTGCCCGGCCGAGGCGGCACCGGGGCGGATGGCCCCCGCGGCGGGCGACGAAGCCGCTCCCCCGCCCTCACATCCCGAGCGCGCGGCGGTAGAGGTCGAGCAGGGTCTCCTGCTCCTCGACCTCCGCGGGCTCCCTGCGGCGGAGCTGGATGAGCTGGCGGATCACCTTGACATCGAAGCCGGCGGATTTCGCCTCGGCGTAGATGTCCTTGATGTCGGAGGCGAGCGCCTTGCGCTCCTCCTCCAGCCGCTCGATGCGCTCGACGATGCTGCGCAACCGGTCGGCGGCGATGCCGCCGACCTCCTTGTCGTCCCTGGTCGCCATGCGCGGGCGTTTAGCCCGCCCCGCCATGCTTGGCCATGGCGGCAGCGAAGGCCTGCTTCTGCGCCTCGCTCGCCTCCTTCTGGTGGGCCGCCTGCCAGGCCTTGTAGTCCATGCCGTAGATCACCTCGCGCGCCGCCGGCGTCTCGAGGGCGAGGCCGGCCTCGGCCGCCGCCTCCTGGTACCAGCGCGAGAGGCAGTTCCGGCAGAAGCCGGCGAGGTTCATCATGTCGATGTTCTGCACGTCCGTGCGCTCGCGCAGGTGCTGCACGAGCTTGCGGAAGGCGGCGGCCTCGATCTTCTCGCGCGTCGCGGCGTCGAGGGCGGCCGCGGCGCCGAGCGCGAGATTCGCTTCGGGCTGGGGTGCGGGCATCGGGAGTCTCCTTCGCTGCCCCCTCAGATGCCCCCGTCCGCGTGCCGCTTCAATCCGCGAACTGCCCGGCGGCGAGGATGAGCGGCCGCAGGCGGGCGATCTCGCTCGCCAGGAAGCGGGCGTGGTGGTCGGGGGTGGCCTCGTCCTCCCTGGCCACGGTCGTCAGCGTCTCGGCGAAGCGCTGGCGCAGGCGCTCCTCGCGCAGCGCGGCGCGGATGGCGGCGGCGAGACGCTGCTGCACCTCGGGCGGCGTGCCCGCCGCGGCATAGAGGCCGTGCCAGGCGGACATGACGAGGTCCACCCCCTGCTCGCGCGCGGTGGGCACGTCGAAGCCCGGGATGCGCTCGGGCAGCGTCACCGCATAGGCCTTGATGCGCCCCTCGCGCACGAAGGGGGCGGCCACCGTCGCCTGCTCGCAGGAGATATCGAGCCGGCCGGCCATCATCTCCGTCATCGCCGGCGCGCTGCCGCGGAAGACGATGGTGGTGGCGCTGCGCCCCGCGAGGTGCTGCAGCAGCATGCCGCAGAGCTGGTTGGAGCCGCCCAGCCCGCTGTGGCCGAGGTTCAGCCTGTCCCCCTGCTCGCGCAGCAGGGCGATGTAGCCCTGCAGCCCGGCGGGCGGGAAATCGGGGCGCGCCACCAGCGTCATGCCGGTGTGCGAGACGACGCCGAGCGGCGCGAGGCCGCGCTCGATGCTGAAGGGAAGCTGGCGATACAGCGTCGCCGCCGCCGCGAGGCCGATGTGGTGGATCAGCAGCGTGTGCCCGTCGGGGCGCGACTGCGCGACGCGCGCGGCGGCGATGGTGCCGCCCGCGCCCGTGACGTTCTCGGCCGCCACGGGCTGGCCGAGATCCTTCGCCATGCCCTCGGCCAGGAGGCGGCCGATCATGTCGGTCGGCCCGCCGGCGGCGAAGGGGATCATCAGCGTGAGCGGCCGGCTCGGGAAGCCCTGCTGCGCCAGCGCGGGGGTGGCGAGCAGCATGGGCAGCGCGGCCGCGGCGCGGCGACGGATCATGGTTCCCCCCGGGGAGACTTATGCGTTGTCTCCCCGGATAGCCGCGATCACCGCCGCCGTCACCTCCGCCGTGCGGGCCGTGCCGCCGAGGTCGGGCGTCAGCACGCCCCTGGCGGTCGTGGCCTCGATCGCGCGCATCAGCCGCGCCGCACCCTCCGTCTCGCCCAGGTGCTCGAGCATCATGCAGGCGGTCCAGAAGGTGGCGATCGGGTTCGCCACCCCCTTGCCCATGATGTCGAAGGCCGAGCCGTGGATGGGCTCGAACATGGAGGGATGCGCGCGCGAGGGGTCGAGGTTCGCGGTCGGCGCCACGCCGAGCGAGCCCGCCAGCGCGCCCGCGAGGTCGCTCAGGATGTCGGCGTGCAGGTTCGTCGCCACCACGGTGTCGATGCTGGCCGGCCGGCGGACCATGCGCGCGGCCATCGCGTCCACCAGCTCCTTCTCCCAGCGCACATCGGGGAAATCGGCGGCGACCGCGGCCGCGACCTCGTCCCACAACACCATGCCGTGGCGCTGCGCGTTGGACTTGGTGACGACGGTGAGCAGCCGGCGCGGGCGCGAGCGCGCGATGGCGAAGGCGGTGCGCATGATCCGCTCCACGCCCGCGCGGGTGAAGATGGCGGTCTCGGTCGCCACCTCGATGGCGTGGCCGCGATGGGCGCGCCCCCCATGGCCCGCGTATTCGCCCTCGCTGTTCTCGCGCACGATCACCCAGTCGATGGCGCCGGGGGCGAGGCCGCGCAGCGGGCTCTCGATGCCGGGCAGCACCCGCGTGGGGCGGATGTTCGCGTACTGGTCGAAGCCCTGGCAGATGGCGAGGCGCAGCCCCCACAGCGTCACGTCATCGGGCAGCTGCGGGTCGCCCACCGCGCCGAAATAGATCGCATCGAAGCCCTTGAGCGTGGCGAGCCCGTCTTCCGGCATCATGCGGCCGGTGGCGCGGTAGAAGTCGCTGCCCCAGGGGAACTCCACCACATCCAGGCGGAAGTCGCCCGCGCGTTCGGCCAGCGCGCGCAGCACCTCGAGCCCGGCGGGGATCACCTCCTGGCCGATGCCATCCCCTGGGATGGCGGCGATCCGGTGCGTGCGCATGGCGAATCCTCCCTCTGTTGCGGTGGCGAGGCATCGCATGCCCGCGCGCGGTTTTGAAGCCCATCGGGCTTGGCGCGGTGCGCCGCGGGGGGCCATAAGGGGAGGAGGGAAAGGAAGGCGATGGCGGGCGAATGGAGCGAGGCGCGCGCGGCGGCGGCGCTGCGGGCGATGTTCGAGGCGGCGGTGCGCGCGGCCGACCCGCTGGCCGTGCTGGCCGCGCATCTGCCCGAGCCGCCGCGCGCAGGGCGGGTGGTGGTGGTGGGCGTGGGCAAGGCGGCGGCCAGGATGGCGCAGGCGGTGGAGGCCGCCTGGCCCGATGTGCCGCTCACCGGCCTCGTCATCGCCCCGCACGGTGCGGGGCTGCCGCTCGGGCGCATCGCGCTCCGCTTCGGGGCGCATCCGGTGCCGGACGCGGCCGGCGCGGCCGCGGCGCGCGAGATGCTCGGCCTGCTGCGCGGCCTCACCGCCGAGGACCTCGTTCTCGCGCTCATCTCGGGCGGCGGCTCGGCGCTGGCCACGCTTCCCGCCGAGGGGCTGACGCTCGAGGACCTGATCGCCACCAACCGCGCGCTGCTCGCCTCGGGCGCGGGCATCCACGCGATGAACTGCATCCGCAAGCATCTCTCCGCCTTCTCGGGCGGGCGGCTGGCGGCGGCGGCCCATCCGGCGCGCGTGGTCACACTCGCCATTTCCGACGTGCCCGGCGATGATCCGGAGGTGATCGCCTCCGGCCCCACGGTGGCCGACCCGACCAGCTTCGCCGAGGCGCGGGCGCTGGCGGCGCATCACCGCCTCGCCCTGCCCGCGGCGGTGGCGGCGCATCTGGCCGCCGCGGAGGAGGAGACTCCGAAGCCCGGCGATCCGCGCCTCGCGCGCGCCGAGTTCCGGCTGATCGCCACGCCGATGATGGCGCTGCGCGCCATGGCCGAGGCGGCGCGGGCGGAGGGGCTCGCCCCGCTCGTCCTCGGCGATGCGCTGGAGGGGGAGGCGCGGCATGTGGGCACCGCGCTGGCGGGCATCGCGCTCTCCGCCCGCCGGCACGGGCTGCCCATCGCCCCCCCCTGCGTGCTGCTGTCGGGCGGCGAGACGACGGTGACCCTCGCCCCCGGCGCCGAGGGCCGCGGCGGGCGCAACACCGAGACGCTGCTCGGGCTGGCGCTCGCGCTGAACGGCGCGCCGGGCATCTGGGCGCTCTGCGCCGACACGGATGGCATTGACGGCCGGTCGGAGGCGGCGGGCGCCTGGTGCGGGCCGGGCACGCTGGCCGCCGCGCGCGCGGCGGGGCTCGACCCGCGCGCCGCCCTGGCCGCGCATCGCAGCCTCGAGGTGTTCGAGGCGGCCGGCGGCGCGCTGCGCACGGGCCCGACGCTGACCAACGTGAACGACGTGCGCGCCATCCTGGTCGCGGAGGCCTGAGCCATGCCCGCCCGCATCCCGCTGCGCCGCCACCGCCGCACCAAGATCGTCGCGACCCTCGGCCCGGCGAGTTCGGCGCCCGAGATGATCGAGCGCCTCTACCGCGCGGGGGCGGACGTGTTCCGCCTGAACTTCAGCCATGGCAGCCACGAGGACCACGCCGCGCGCATCGCCGCGATCCGCGAGGTGGAGCGCAAGGTGGGCCGGCCCATCGGCATCCTGGCCGATGTGCAGGGGCCGAAGCTGCGCGTGGGGAAGTTCGCGGCCGGGCGCGTGCAGCTCGCGCCCGGCCGGCGCTTCCGCCTCGACCTCAGCCCCACGCCGGGCGACGTGCAGCGCGTGCAGCTTCCGCACCCCGAGATCATCGCCGCCGCGCGCATCGGCACCACCCTGCTGCTCGATGACGGCAAGCTGCGCCTGCGCGTGGTGCGCCAGGTGGAGGGCGACCACCTGGAGACGGAGGTGGTGGTGGGCGGCCCGCTCTCCGACCGCAAGGGCGTGAACCTGCCGGATGTGGCCCTGCCCATCCCCGCGCTGACCGAGAAGGACCGCGCCGACCTCGCCTTCGTGCTGCCGCAGGGGATCGAGTACATCGGCCTCAGCTTCGTCCAGCGCGCCGAGGATGTGGAGGAGGCGAAGGCCATCGCCGCCGGCCGCGCCTGGATCATGGTGAAGATGGAGAAGCCCCAGGCCGTCGAGAACATGGACGCCATCCTGGCGGCGGCGGATTGCGTGATGGTGGCGCGCGGGGATCTCGGCGTGGAGCTGCCGCCCGAGGAGGTGCCGCTGGTGCAGAAGCGCCTGGTGCGCGCCGCCCGGGCGCTGGGCAAGCCCGTGGTGGTGGCGACCCAGATGCTGGAGAGCATGATCAGCGCCCCCGCCCCCACCCGCGCCGAGGCGAGCGACGTGGCCACCGCGGTCTTCGACGGGGCGGATGCGGTGATGCTCTCGGCCGAGACGGCGGCCGGGCAGTATCCGGTCGAGGCGGTGACCATCATGGACCGCATCCTCGCCCGCACCGAGCAGGACCCCGGCTGGCGCGCGCAGACCGACGCCCAGCGCCCCGCCCCCGAGCAGAGCAGCGCCGGCGCCATCGCGGCGGCGGCGGCGCAGGTGGCGCGCACCATCTCCGCCCAGGCCATCGCCACCTTCACCAGCACCGGCTCCACGACGCTGCGCGTGGCGCGCGAACGGCCGGACTGCCCCATCCTGGGACTGACCGCCCATCTCGCCTCGGCGCGGCGGCTCGGCGTCGTCTGGGGGGTGCATCCGCTGCTCGTGCAGGATATCCACTCCATGACGGAGATGGTCGCCCGCGCCAGCCGCGCCGCCCAGCAGGAGGGCTTCGCCCGGCACGGGGAGGAGATCGTCGTCACCGCCGGGGTGCCCTTCGGCACGCCGGGGACGACGAACGCGCTGCGCGTGGCGACGGTGAAATGAGGGGTCCGCGATGAAGAGACTGTTCCTGGCCGCGCTGGTCGCCATCGGCCTCGCCCTGCCGGCCGCGGCGCAGCGCAGCACGGTCTACGAGGTCACGGGCACCAACCCGGACGGCACGGAATACACGGGCACGATGATGCTCCAGCAGGTGGGGCTCTCGAGCTTCCGCATCGTCTGGAACATCGGCGCCGACACCTTCGAAGGGGTGGGCATGGTCTCGGGCCTCACGCTCGCCACCGCCTTCAGCCTGGGCGAGAACCAGACCGGCATGGGCATCTACGAGATCAAGCCGGGCGACGTGCTCGAGGGGGTGTGGACCGTGATCGGCGCCTTCGCCGCGGGGCGGGAGACGGCCCGCCCGCGCTGAGGCTTCCGCCCGCCCGGGGATGATGGCAGGCTCCGCGCCAAGAGCACGAGGAGGCGCGGCAGATGAGCGGCTACACCCACCCCGAGACCATCGCCCTGCACGGCGGCAGCCACCGCGCTGACCCGCACACGGGCTCGGTCGCGGTGCCCATCCACCAGACCACGAGCTTCCAGTTCAAGGACACGGGCCACGCCGCGCGCCTCTTCGGCCTCGCCGAGCTCGGCAACATCTACACCCGCATCATGAACCCCACCTGCGACGCGCTGGAGACGCGCATCGCGGCGCTGGAGGGGGGTGCGGCGGCGCTCGCCCTCGGCTCGGGCCAGGCGGCCACCACCTTCAGCGTGATGAATCTCTGCGAGGCGGGGGACAACATCGTCTCCTCCACCGACCTCTACGGCGGCACCTGGAACCTCTTCGCCAACACGCTCAAGCAGTTCGGCATCGAGGTGCGCTTCGTCGATCCGGCCGATCCGGAGGCCTTCGCCCGCGCCACCGACGCGCGCACGCGCGCCTACTACGCCGAGACCCTGCCCAACCCGAAGCTCCAGGTCTTTCCGATCGGCGAGGTCGCGGCCATCGGCCGGCGGCTCGGCGTGCCGCTGATCATGGACAACACCGCCGCCCCCGTCATCTGCCGGCCCTTCGAGCACGGGGCGGCGGTGGTGATGCACTCCACCACGAAGTGGATCGGCGGGCACGGCACCTCCATCGGCGGCGTCGTCATCGACGGCGGCAACTTCGACTGGGCGCAGTGGGGCGAGCGCTTCCCGACGCTGAACAAGCCCGATCCCTCCTATCACGGCGCGGTGTGGACGGAGGCGGCGAAGCCGCTCGGCCCCATCGCCTATATCCTGCGCATGCGCACCTGCCTGCTGCGCGACATCGGCGCGCCCATGTCGCCCTTCAACGCCTTCCTCTTCCTGCAGGGGCTGGAAACCCTGCCGCTGCGCATGGAGCGCCACTGCCAGAACGCGCTGCGCGTGGCCGCGCATCTCGCCGCGCATCCGGCGGTGGCGCGGGTGATCCACCCCTCCGTGCAGGAGGGCGAGGCGCGCCGCCGGGCCGAGGCCTACCTCAAGGGCGGCATGGGCAGCCTCGTCGGCTTCGAGCTGAAGGGCGGCAAGGAGGCGGGGCAGCGCTTCATCGACCGCCTGAAGATGTTCTACCACGTGGCGAACATCGGCGATGCGCGCAGCCTCGCCATCCATCCCGCCACCACCACCCACAGCCAGCTCGACGAGGAGGAGCAGGCGGCGAGCGGCGTGACGCCGGGCTATGTGCGCCTCTCCATCGGCATCGAGCACATCGACGACATCCTGGCCGATCTCGACCAGGCGCTGGGGCAGTAGGGCCATGCACTTCGCCGGCGCCTTTCCCTCGACGCGGATGCGGCGCAACCGTCGCGACGCCTGGACGCGCGCGCTGGTGGCGGAGAACGCGCTCTCGGTCGCCGACCTGATCTGGCCCGTCTTCCTGACGGAAGGCACGGGCCAGCGCGTGCCGGTGCCCTCCATGCCGGGCGTGCTGCGCGTGAGCCCCGACCTGGCGGCCGAGCATGTGGCGGAGGCCGTCGCGCTCGGCATCCCCGCCGTGGCGCTCTTCCCCTACACGCCCCTCGAGCGGCGCGACGAGGAGGGCAGCGGCGCGCTCGACCCGGAGAACCTGGTCTGCCGCGCCGCGCGCGCGCTCAAGGCGGCGCATCCGGGGCTCGGGCTGATCGGCGACGTGGCGCTCGACACCTACACGGTGCACGGCCATGACGGGGTGCTGCGCGAGGGCTACGTCCACAACGAGGACACGGTGGCCATCCTCTGCCGCCAGGCGGTGCTGATGGCGCGGGCGGGGGTGGATGTGGTGGCGCCCTCGGACATGATGGACGGGCGCATCGGCGCGATCCGCGCCGCGCTGGACGCGGAGGGCCTGATCCACACGCGCATCATGAGCTACGCGGCGAAATACGCCTCGGGCTTCTATGCGCCCTTCCGCGACGCGGTGGGCAGCACCGCGGCGCTGCGCGGCGACAAGAAGACCTACCAGATGGACCCCGCCAACAGCGACGAGGCGCTGCGCGAGGTGGCGCTCGACCTCGCCGAGGGCGCGGACATGGTGATGGTGAAGCCCGGCCTGCCCTATCTCGACATCGTGCACCGCGTCCGGCGCGAGTTCGGCGCCCCCACCTTCGCCTACCAGGTGAGCGGCGAGTATTCGATGGTGATGGCGGCGGTGGAGCGTGGCTGGCTCGATCACGACCGCGCCATGATGGAGAGCCTGATCTGCTTCAAGCGCGCCGGGGCGAACGGGGTGCTCACCTACTTCGCGCTGGAGGCGGCGCGGCGGCTCAAGGCGGGCTGAGGCCGCGCCGCGCCCTTCAGCCCTGCCAGCCGAAGCGGCGGAAGGCGGCGGCGCCCTCGGGCCCCGCCAGGAAGGCGTCGAAGCGCCGCACCTCCTCGCGCGCCGCGCCCCGCCGCGTCAGCACCGAGCCCGCGGCGCGCCAGATGCGGAAGGGCTCCTCGATCTCGACGATGTCCGCGTGCTCGGGGGCGGCGATCTGCCAGTGGTTCCAGACGAGCCAGACGTCGTAGGCCTCGGGCTTCTCGCGCCACTCGCGCTGCGCCGTGCCGGTGTTGGGGGCGATCATGACGATGCGCTCGCGCATCGCGCGCACCAGCGCGATGTCGCCGGTGCGGCCGGCCACGTCCTCCCACAGCGCCATCTGCCCTGCCCCGCCGGTGGCGAGGATGCGCGCCTCCGCGGGCGGGCGGGAGAGCAGGTCGCGCAGCCCGGTGATGCCGCGCGGGTTGCCCTTGCGGACGAGCAGCACGGAGGGCCGCAGGAAGAGGGTGCGGCGGGTGGCGGGCTCCACCGCCTCGCGCCAGCGCGCCACGAACTCGTCCATCATGTATTCGGCGCCGGAGAAGAGGAGGTCGGCCTCGCCCGGCACGCGCTCGGCCCAGCTCGGCGTCGGGCCGGCGACGATCTCCACCGCGACGCCCGTCGCGGCGCGGAAGGCGGTGGCGGCGGCGTTCATCGCCGGGGCGGGGCCGCCCGGCCCGAAGCAACGGATCCCGGCGCCCTGGGCCCGCAGCGTGGCGGGCAGGGCGAGCAGCGGCAGGGCGAGCAGGGCGCGGCGGGGGGTCATGCGGTCACCTCCTGACGGGAAGGGGGGTTGTCACAGATGGGCCTGGGCCCAGGCGGCGATCTGGCGCGCCGGCATCGCACCCGCCTGCCGCGCGACCTCGCGCCCGCCCTTGAACAGGATGAGCAGCGGAATGCCGGTGACGCCGAGTTCCGCCGCGATCTCCGGCGCCTCCTCGGTGGAGAGCTTGGCCAGCCGCATGCGCGGCTCCAGCATCGCCGCCGCCGCCTCGAACTGCGGCGCCATGGCGCGGCAGGGCCCGCACCAGGAGGCCCAGAAATCCACCAGCACCGGGATCTCGTTCTTCGCGACGTGATGGCGGAAGCGCGCGGCGTCCAGCGCCACCGGCCTGGCGTCGAAGAGCGGCTGGCGGCAGGCGCCGCAGCGCGGCCCCTCGCCGAGCCGCGCCTCGGGCACCCGGTTCACCGCGTCGCACCGGGGGCAGACGAGGTGCATGGTCAGAAGGGCAGCACCCGCGTGGCGGCCGCCAGCATGCGCCGGGCCATCTCGGGCGGGGCGGCGGGGCGCACCCCCTCGATCAGCGCCTCCGGCCCCAGCCCCGCATTGGGCAGGTAGAGGGCGCAGACCTCGGCCCGCACGCCGGCCTGCACGAGGGTGCGGAACATCTGCGCCGGGGTGGCGTCGAGCGGCCGCAGCGGCGCGGCCTCGGGCGGCTCGCGCCGCGCCAGATCGCCCGCGGCGCCGCAGAGCATCACCTCCACCGTCACGCCCTGCTGGCGCATCTGGTTGAGCAGCACGAAGGCCATGCCCTGCACCTGCGGATCGGAGGAGGTGACGAGGGCGAGCACCCGCGGCGGGGCCTCGGCCCGCGCCATGCCGGGAAGGGAGAGCGCCAGCGCCAGCGCCAGCGCCGCGAGACGCCGCGCGCTCATGCCCGCACCGCCCGGGCGCGCGCGCCCGCCTCCGCCTGCCGCTGCGGCGCGCCCGCCAGCAGCCCGAGCAGCGCATAGGCGCCCACCGCGCTGCCGATCAGCCCCGCGGCGAAGATGCCCACCACCAGCAGCCAATCGACCGGCCCGCCGAGATCGGCGAAGCGCGAATGCGTCACCGCCTGCATGACCAGCACCGCCGCCATGCCGCCGGCGAGGCCGATGGCCTCGGCCCAGACGAGGCGGCGCGCCACCACCCCGCGGTCGCGCCAGAGCACGAAGAGGAAGGCGACTGTGGCCGCGGCGGAGAGCGCCACGAGCGGCCACAGCGTCCAGCCCAGCATCTCCTGGAAGACGGCGAGGAGAGTGGCGATGTCGAGTTCCTTCATGGCCTGTTCCCCTTCTCAGGCGCGGCCGCGCAGCATGGCGAGGTAGGTCGGCTTCAGGCCCACCACCTTCATCATCCAGGTGATCCAGAGCTCCTCCAGCGGCGCGATGAGCCCGGGGAAGGAGGGCACGAGATTGTCCTGGTAGTCGAACTCCACCAGCAGGGCCCGCCCCACGCGCGTGATGAGCGGGCAGGAGGTGTAGCCCTCGTAGCGCTCGGCGCTGTTTCGGCCCTCGATGGCGGCGACCAGGTGATCCACCGCCACCGGCACCTGCCACTTCACGCTGGCCGCCGTCTTGCCCTTGGGGACGCCCGCGATGTCGCCGACGCAGAACACCTCGGGGAAGACCACGTGGCGCAGGGTCGCGCGGTCCACCTCCGCCCAGCCCTCGGCCCGCCAGGGGCCGCTGCGCCAGGCGAGCGGCGAGTTCCGCACCACCGCGGGCGCGCGCATGGGCGGCACCACGTTGATGAAGTCGTAGGGCTGCTCGCGCTCGCCCTGGGGCGTGCGGAAGGTGGCGATGCGCCGGTCGAGGTCGATCCGCGTCAGCACATGCTCGTGCTTCACCTGGATGCCGCGCTCCTGGTAGAGCATCCTCACCTTCTCGGCGACGATGGGCACGGAGAAGAGCACGCGGTTGTGCGCGTGGTAGATGAGCTCGGCGCGCGAGCGGTTGCCGCGGCGCGCGAGCGCATCCTCCGTCAGGAAGCAGTATTTCAGCGGCGCGCCGGCGCATTTCATCTCGGTGCCCGCGCGGTGGAAGACGCCGATGCCACCGCGGTCGGCGAACTGCGACATGGCGCGCCAGGTGGCCTCGGCCTGGGCGGGGCCGGCATAGATGCTGCCCAGGCCGTTCTGGCCGATGCGCGCCACATCCATGCCCTCGATCCCCTCGTAGTGCAGCTCGAGGCCCGGGGCGACGATCAGGAAATCATAGGAGAGCCGCCGCCCCGCATCGGTGGTGACGGTCTTGGCGACAGGGTCGATCTCGGCCGCCGCCTCCTCGATGAGGGTGAGGCCGGAGGAGAGATACTCGCGCGTCGTGGAGAGCACATAGTCGCGCGGCCTGATGCCCGCGGCCACCAGCGTGAAGCCGGGCTGGTAGAGATGCTCGCGCCGCTTGTCGAGCAGCGTGATCTCCGCCCCCTCCAGCCGCTGGACGAGGCGGTTGGCGGCAGCCAGCCCTGCCGCGCCGGCGCCGATGATGAGGATCTTCGCCCGGGTGCGCACCGCGGCGCGCGGCGCGCCGCCCGTCCCCATCACGGCCAGGGCCCCCGCCCCGGCCAGAACCCCGCGCCGCCCGAGCGCCGCCCATGCCTGCTGCACCGCCTCGTCTCCTCGCCTGGAGCACAGCCTCTCGTTGCGCGAGAGATATATGCTCGCTGCCTTAGATAAGCGAGGCGTTTAATACGGGCGCGGCGGCCGCGCAACTGCTCGGGATCAAACCAGACCCGTCAGGAGAGGAAATCCGCCACCAGCGCGATCTGCGCGGGCTCCATCAGCGCCGGGGCATGGCCGCAGCCCGGGATGGTGGCCAGCCGCACCGCGGGGCTTTCGGCCATGCGCGCCGCCGTCTCGGGCAGCAGCAGGTCGGAGCTTTCGCCGCGCAGCACCAGCACGGGGCGCTGGGTCACGGCGGGCCAGAGCGCCCAGAGGTCGAGATCGGCGAGCGGGGCGAGCATGGGCTGCACGATCGCCGGGTCGTAGTGCAGGGCGAGCTCGCCGGCCGCGGTGGCGCGGGCGGAATGGACGGCCAGATGCCGCCACTCGGCGTCCGAGAGCGGGCCGAAGGGCGCGTGCACCCGGCGCAGATAGGCCTCGAGGGCGTCGAGGCTGGCGAAGCGCTGCGGGACGCTGAGGTAGTCGCGGATGCGTTCCAGCGCCGCCACCGGCACGAAGGGGCCGATGTCGTTCAGCACGAGGCGGCGCATGCGCGCGCCCGGCGTGGCGCAGAGCCCCATGCCGATGAGCCCGCCCATGGAGGTGCCCACCCAGTCATGCTCGCCCAGCGCCTCCAGCAGCGGCGCGAGCACGGCGAGGTAGCTCGGCACGGCGTAGAGCGCGCCATCGGCCAGCCAGGAGGAATGGCCGCGGCCCGGCATGTCCGGGCAGAGCACGCGCCGGCCGCGCCGGGCGAGTTCCATGGCCAGCGCGTCGAAGTCGCGCCCGTTGCGGGTCAGACCATGCACGCAGAGCACCGGCGCGCCCTCGGGCGGCCCCCATTCCGTCCAGCGCAGCAGCACGGGGCCGCCCGGCAGATCGGCGCGGAGCTGCCCCGCCCGGGGGCTCACAGCACGCCCTTCTCGCGCAGCGCGGCGATCTCCTGCTCGCCCAGGCCGAGCAGCCCGCCCAGCACCTCGGCCGTGTGCTCGCCCAGCACGGGCGGGGGCGCGCGGTAGTCGGGCGGCGTGGCCGAGAGCTTCACGGGGTTGGCGATCACCTTGATCTCCGCGCCGGAGGCATGCGGCATGGTCACCACCATGCCGCGCGCCTGCACATGCGGGTCGGCGAACACCTCCTTCAGCGTGTTGATCGGCCCGCAGCCGATCTTCTCGCGCTCCAGCGCCTCCACCCACTCGGCGGTGCTGCGCGAGCGCATGACGGGCGTGAGCGTCTCCGTCACCAGGTCGCGGTTCTCGACGCGCCTGGCGTTGGTCTGGAAGCGCGGGTCCTCGAGCAGATGCGCCACGCCGAAGGCCCGGCAGAAGCGCTCGAAGGTGGGATCGTTGCCGATGGCGAGGATGATGTAGCCGTCCTTCGTCGGGAACTCCTGGTAGGGGCTGATGTTGGGGTGCTGGTTGCCGAGCCGGGGCGGGTTCTCGCCGGTGGCGAGGTAGTTCATCCCCTGGTTGGCGAGCCAGGCCACATGCGTGTCCAGCATGCCGATGTCGATGTGCTGGCCCTCGCCCGTCAGGTGCCGGTGGTTCAGCGCGGCGAGGATGCCGATGCAGCCGTAGAGCCCGGCGAAAAGGTCGGCCACGGGGATCCCCACCTTCTGCGGGCTGCCCTTGGGCTCGCCCGTCAGGCTCATCACCCCGCCCATGGCCTGGATCAGCGCGTCATAGCCGGGGCGCGGCGCATAGGGGCCGGTCTGCCCGAAGCCGGTGATGGAGCAGTAGATCAGCCGCGGGTGCTTCGCCTTGAGCTGCTCCCAGCCCAGCCCGTATTTCGCCAGCGCGCCGACCTTGAAGTTCTCCACCAGGATGTCGCAGTGCTCGAGCAGGCGATGGACGATCTCCTGGCCCTCGGGCCGCGCGATGTCGAGGGTGACGGAGCGCTTGTTGCGGTTGACGCCGAGGAAATAGGCGCTCTCCCGCGTCTCGGGCCAATAGGGGGGCGCGAAGCCGCGCGTGTCGTCGCCCGCCTCGGGCCGCTCGATCTTGATCACCTCGGCGCCCAGGTCGCCCAGCATCTGCGTGCAGGTGGGCCCCGCGAGGACGCGGGTGAGGTCGAGGACGCGCAGCCCCTTCAGCGGGCCGGTGGGCGTGGTCATGGGCTTCGGCTTCCGAGAGTTCCGCAGGCCGCCAGGGTATCGGCCAGGGCGTGCGGCCGGGCAAGCCCGCGGGGCGGCCCGGCGGCTTCATCGGGGCGTCATCGCATCGTCGTGCGCCGGTCATCCGCCGCCGATAGGCCCGGGTGCCCCCAGCCGGAGCCCGCCATGCCCCTCGCCCGCCGCGCCCTGCTCGCCCTGCCCGCGCTGCTGCCTGCGCCGCTGCGCGCCCAGTCGCGCGGCGTGGTGCTCATCGTCCCCTTCGCCCCGGGCGGGACCACCGACATCGCCGCCCGCCTGATCCAGGAGGCGCTGGGCCGCGCGCTCGGCGCGCCGGTGGTGGTGGAGAACCGGCCCGGCGCGGGCGGGGCGGTGGCGGCCGAGCAGGCGCGGCGCGCCGCGCCCGACGGCAGCGTCATCCTGCTCGCCACCGCCTCCACGCATGGGGTGAACCCCGCCGTCTTCCCCGACCTGCCCTATGACGCGGAGCGGGACTTCGCCCCGGTGGCGCTGCTCGGCGTGACACCACAGGCGCTGGCGGTGAACCCGCGCCTGCCTGCGGCCGATGTCGCGGGCTTCATCGCCCTGCTGCGGGCCGAGCCCGGGCGCCACAACTTCGCCTCGGCGGGCGTGGGCTCCATCACCCATCTCGCGGGCGAGTGGTTCCGCCAGGCCGCCGGCGGGCTCGACTTCCTGCATGTCCCCTACCGGGGCGGCGGCCCGGCCCTGCAGGCGGTGGCGGCGGGGGAGGCGAGCTTCACCATCGAGACCACGGCCACGCTGGCCGGCGCCATCCGCGACGGGCGCGTGCGCGCGCTGGCGGTGGCGACGCGCGCGCGCTCCCGCGCCTTCCCCGAGCTGCCGACGCTGCACGAGAGCGGGCTCGAGGGCTTCAACGCCGGCTCCTGGACCATGGCGGTGGCCCCCGCGGGCACCCCCGCGCCCGTGGTGATGCGCCTCAACGCCGCCCTCAACGCCGCGGTGGCCGAGCCCGAGGTGTCCCGGCGCCTCGCCGAGATCGGCACCGAGCCGGTGACCACCAGCACGCCCGACAGCGCGGCCGCGCATATCCGCGCCGAGATCGCGCGCTGGCGCGAGGTGGTGCGGGCCGGCAACCTCCGCATCGAGCGGGGCTGAGCTTTTCGCCCCGCGGCGGCGGGTGTAGGCAGGCGGGGACGGAGGACCGCCCCATGCTCGACACGCCCCACCCCACCCCTGCCGGCGTCACCCTGGACGAGCGCCGGCTCGCCGCCGCCCTCTCCGGCCTGCACTTCATCGGCGGGCGCTATGTGCCGGCGCTCTCGGGCAGGAGCTTCGACGTGGTGAACCCCGCGACCGGCGAGCCGGTGGCGAAGGCCGCCGAGGGGGATGCGGCCGATGTGGACGCCGCGGTGCGGGATGCCGCCCGCGCGCAGAAGGAATGGGCGAAGATGCCCGCGCGCAAGCGCGGCGCGCTGGTGCACCAGTGCGCCGCCCTGCTGAAGGAGCACCAGGAGGAGCTCGCACGCCTCATCGCGCTCGAGACCGGCAAGGCGCTGCGCACCGAAAGCCGCGTCGAGGCCGGGGTGGTCGCCGACATCTTCGAGTTCTACGGCGGCCTCGGGAGCGAGCTGAAGGGCGAGAGCGTGCCCTTCGCGCCCAATGTGCTCAGCGTCACCGTGCGCGAGCCGCTCGGCGTGGTCGGCGCGATCATCCCCTGGAACGTGCCGATGCTGCTGATGGCGCTGAAGGTCGCGCCCGCCCTGGTGGCCGGCAACACGGTGGTGGTGAAGTCGGCGGAAGAAGCGCCGCTTGCGGTGCTGCGCATCTGCGAGCTGATGAACCGCGTGCTGCCGCCCGGCTGCTTCAACATTCTCTCGGGCTACGGGCCCGAGTGCGGCGCGCCGCTCGTTGCGCATCCGCTGGTGCGCAAGGTGACCTTCACGGGCTCGGTCGAGACGGGGAAGATCGTCGCCAAGGCGGCGGCCGAGAAGCTCGTGCCCGTCACGCTCGAGCTCGGCGGAAAGTCGCCCATGATCGTCTTCGCCGACTGCGACTTCGAGCGCACGGTCCAGGGCGCGCTGACCTCGATGCGCTTCACGCGCCAGGGCCAGTCCTGCACGGCGGCGAGCCGCATCTATGTCGAGCGCCCGCTCTTCGAGCGCTTCCTCGCGGCGATGAAGGCGGCGGTGGACCGCATGGTGATGGGCGATCCGCTCGACGAGAAGACCGACATCGGCACCATCATCTCCCCCGCGCAGTTCGAGAAGGTGCAGGCCTACATCGCCGAGGGCAAGGCCACGCCCGGGGCGGTGGCGCACGAGTGCAGCGCCCTGCCCTCCGACCCGGCGCTGAAGAAGGGCCTGTTCCTCCGGCCCGTGATCTTCACCGGGCTGACGAAGGACAGCCGCCTGGTGCGCGAGGAGATCTTCGGCCCCGTCACCGTGATCCAGCCCTTCGACGATCCCGAGTCCGTGCTGGCGGAGGCGAACGACAGCGAGTACGGGCTGGCCGCGAGCCTCTGGACCAACAACCTCAAGGTCGCGCTCGATCTCGCGCACCGGCTGGAGGCGGGGCTCGTGCAGGTCAACCAGAACCTCGTGGTGCAGGCCAATCTCAGCTATGGCGGGGTGAAGTCGAGCGGGCTCGGCAAGGAGGCCTCGCTGGAGGCGATGCTCGAGCACTTCACCCACAAGAAGACCATCATGGTGAACATGGCCTGACACGGCCTCGGCGGCGCCGGCGCCGGCGCCGCCCGATCGGGACGGGACGGGTCTCGCCGGCGGCCCCGCCCTGCCCCCTTAACGCGCCGCCGTGCCGCTTCGCGCGGGGTTGGCCTCGTGCTCGAACTCCGGCACGAGGCGCGAGAGCTGGGCGAGGGCGAGCCGCACCTGCCCGGCCCGCGCCGAGGCCGCGATCTCCTCGAGCGCCCGCGCCACCAGGGCGAGATCGGCGGTGCGCGGCGTGGCCACCAGCAGCCCGGGGAAGCGGGTGGGCCGCGGCGGCTCCTGCCCGTGGAACAGCTCCTCATAGAGCTTCTCGCCCGGGCGCAGCCCGGTGAAGCGGATCTCCACGTCCACGTCGGGTCGCAGACCGGCGAGGCGGATCATCCGCCGGGCGAGGTCGACGATCTTCACCGGCTCGCCCATGTCGAGCACGAAGATCCCGCCCTCGCGCAGCTCGCGCTGCACATCCGCAAGGCCCGGGGCGGCCTCCTCCGCCGCGGCCGGATCGGGCGCCTCGGCGCGGTCGGCCGCGCCCACCACGGCGGCCTGCAGCACCAGGCCCACCGCCTCGCGCACCGTCATGAAGTACCGCCGCATGTCGGGGTGCGTCACGGTCAGCGGCCCGCCGCGCTCGAGCTGGCGGCGGAACAGTGGCACCACGCTGCCCGTGGAGCCCAGCACATTGCCGAAGCGCACGGTGATGCAGCGCATGCCGCCCTCGCCCGCGCGCGCGAGCTTGTCCAGCGCCTGGCAGTACATCTCGGCCAGCCGCTTGGTCGCGCCCATCACGCTGGTGGGGTTCACCGCCTTGTCGGTGGAGATGAACACCATCAGCGCGCAGCCGGCCGCGCGCGCCGCCTCGGCCACCACGCGGGTGCCGAAGGCGTTGGTCAGCACGCCCTCCAGCGGGTCCGCCTCCACCATCGGCACATGCTTGAGCGCGGCGGCGTGGAAGACGAGTTCGGGCCGCGCCTCCTCCATGATGCGGCGGATGCGCGCCTCGTCGCGGATGTCGGCCAGCACGGCGCGGCGCGGCACCTCCGGGTGGCGCTCGCGCAGCTCGAGGTCGATCTCGTAGAGCGCGTATTCCCCGTGGTCGAGCAGGGTGAGCATGGCGGGCCCCAGCGCCGCCACCTGGCGCGAGAGCTCGCCGCCGATGGTGCCGCCCGCGCCGGTGACCAGCACGCGCCGCCCCTGCACCAGCCGCGCCATCCCCTCGCGGTCGAGCGGCACCTGCGGGCGGTCGAGAAGCTCCTCGATGGAAACGGGGCGGAGATCGAGCCGCGGTCCTTCCAGACCATCGCGCGCGGCGTGCGCCAGCGCCGTGGGCTGCGGGGCGGCGCGCACCGGCACCCCGTGCCGGTCCGCCGCGTCGAGCAGCCGCGCGAGCGGCGGGCCCGACAGGTCGGGCGAGGCGAGGACGAGGATCTGCGGCAGCCGCCCCTCGGCGCGCAGCCGCTCGAGCACCGCCTCGGCCTCCTCGATGGCGCCGAGGATGGGGTGGCCCTGGATGCGC
This sequence comes from Roseococcus sp., assembly GCA_026414745.1. GTDB lineage: Bacteria > Pseudomonadota > Alphaproteobacteria > Acetobacterales > Acetobacteraceae > Roseococcus. The sequence goes on along the minus strand of JAOAIK010000040.1, from coordinate 74,046 downwards.
CGTCCCGCCTGGCGCGTGCGGCGCGTCAGGATGCCCATGATGCGATAGGGCGGCTTGCGCGCGCGCGCGAGGGCGGAGGCGAAGACGTCCACCTGGTCGGCGCTGCCGGCCACCAGCACGGCGGGCGCCCCCGCCATCTCCATGGCGCGGCGCAGCGCCTGGGCGCGGCTCAGCAGGCGCGGCGCGCCGAGCAGCGCGGCCAGCACCATGGCGTGCAGCACCGGAAAGGCCGGGTTGTCGCCATGCCAGGCATCGGCCGCGCGCAGGAGCCAGAAGAAGGCCAGCGCGGTGAGCAGCGCGGCGGCCAGCACCGCCAGCAGGTCGCGCAGCCCGGCGAAGCGCCAGTACTGCTTGTGCAGGCCGAGCGCCCAGCCGATGGGCAGCAGCGTGGCGACCGCGAGCGCGATCCCGCCCCACCACCAGCCGGGCGCGGGCCAGTTCCCCGGCCCCGCGAGCCACAGCGCGGCGGGCAGCGCCAGGGCGGCCAGCGCCGCGTCCAGCGCGAAGTTCAGGATGTGCCGGGCCGGCGGGGTCTGGGCCATCGCGCCAGCTATAGAGGCAAGCGGCCGCGCCGCCAAAGCGCCCGGCGCGGCCCGGCCCCCGCCCGCCGGCGCGCCGCCGGCCGCATCACGCCAGCAGCTCCCGATACAGCGCGACCAGCCGCGCCGCCTCGGCCGGCCAGCCCCACTCGCCCCGCGCCGCCCGCCAGCCCGCCTCGCCCAGCGCGGCCCGCCGCGCGGGGTCGGCGAGTTCCGTCACGGCGGCGGCGATGGCGGCGGGCTCGGTCACGTCCACCAGCAGGCCGCAGCCCGCGCCGCGCAGGATCTCGGCCACCGGCGCGGCGAAGGCGGGCGCGATGACGGGCAGCCCCAGCGCCATGCCGTCGAACAGCTTGTGCGGCAGGGCCAGGCGGTGGTTCTCCTCGCCCGGCTGGAACAGGATCAGGTTCACATCCGCCTCGGCCGCCGCCCGGGCCAGCGCTGCCTCGGCCGGCATCCAGCCGGCCAGTTCGATCCGCTGCGCGAGGCCGCGCCGCGCCGCCTCGGCCCGGAAGGCGTCCTCGCTGCCGTCGGTGAAGCGGCCGATCACGAGCAGCCGCGTGTCGGGCGGGCAGAGGGCGAGGGCGGCCAGCATCTGCGGCCAGCCGCGCTTCACCCCGATCGCGCCGAGATGCAGCAGCGTCAGCGGCCCCGGCCCATGGGCGCGGCGCGGCAGGCCCTCGGGGGCCAGGGCGTGGTTGCGCACCTCCACCTGCCGGGCCGGGCGCGGGAAATCCGCCGCCAGCCCGGATTTCGCATGCACCAGCGCATCGGCCCGCGCGGCGATGGCGCGCAGCGCGGCGCCGAGCAGGAGCCGCCCGAGGGGGCGCAGCGGCCGCGGCAGCCGCGCATCGAGCCGCGAGGGGTAGTGCTCGTGCACGTCCAGCACCGCCCGCGCGCCCAGCCGCCGCGCCGCCAGCACCGCCAGCACCCAGGCATCGGGCTCGGAGGCATGGATCACGGCGGGGCGCAGCGCCAGCACCCGCCGCCACAGCGGCCGCCAGATGGCCCGGCGCGAGGGCGCGGCGATGGTCTCGATCTCCACCCCGGCCACGGGCGGCAAGGCCCCGCCCGGCCCGGGGCAGAGATGCAGCACCCGGTGGCCCGCCGCGGCCAGCGCCGCCCCCTCCTTGCGGACCACGCGCATGTCGTCGGGCGGATGGGCGGCGGAGAGCAGCAGGATCAGCGCAGGCATGCCTCGACCGTCTCCACGAAGCGCCGGGCCAGCAGCCGCCGGTCGAAGCGCCGGAGCGCGAGCGCCCGCGCCGCCTCGCCCATCGCCGCGCGCCGCGCGGGCGCATCGGCCAGGCGCTGCAGCGCATCGGCCAGCGCCGCGGCGTCGCCGGGGGGAACCGTCTCGCCCGCGCCCTCGGCCAGCAGCCGCGCCGCCTCGCCCGGCAGGGTCGAGAGCACGGGCAGCCCGGCGGCGAGGTAGTCCATCAGCTTGTTCGGCGCCGTCCATTCCGCGAAGGCCGGCACCGGGGCGAGGCAGAGCAGCCCCGCCTGGCTGCCCGCCAGCAGCCGCGCGAGGTCGCGCTTGGGCAGCGGGTCGAGGAAGCTGATGTTGGGCAGCCCCCGCGCGGCAGCGACCAGGGCGGGCTTCTCGCCCCCCTCGCCGACCAGCAGCAGGCGCCAGCGCCGCTCGCCGCGCCGGGCGAGTTCCCGCGCCGCCTCGACCAGGGCGCCGAGCCCGTTCGCCACCCCATGCGCCCCGGCATAGACGGCGAGCAGCTCATGGCTCGCCGCCGCCTCGGGGCGCCAGGGCGGGATCTGCGGCCCGAACAGGTCGAGGTCGCAGCCCTGGGGCACCACCTCCACCCGAGTCGCGCCGCGCGCCCGGGCGAGTTCGCCCATCCCCTCGCTCAGCGCCACCACCGCGGCGGCGCGGCGGCAGGCGGCATCCGCCATGCGCTCCATGGCGGCGAGGGCGAGCGGGTTGGCGAGGCCCAGCGCCCGCGGCAGCTCGGGCCAGGGGTCGCGCATCTCGAACAGGAAGGGGATGCCGCGCCGCGCCGCCGCCAGCGCGGGCAGCACCACGGTGAGCGGGGTGGAGGAGGCGATGACGAGATCCCAGGCCTCGCCCCGCGCCAGGCCCGCCGCGCGCCAGGCGTAGCGCAGGAAGGCGGCGCTGCGCGCGGCGAGGCCCATGGCGTTGGCGCAGGGGATGGCGAACTCGACGACGCGGAAGCCCGCCACCGCCCCCTCGCGCGCGCCGCGCCGGAAGGGGCCCTCGATCCCCGTCACCGCCCCCTGCCACTGGCCGGTGGCCAGGGTGACGCGATGCCCCGCCTGCGCGAGCGCCCGGGCGAGCGCGAAGCTGCGGGTGCCCGCCGCGCCGGCGGGTGTCGAGAAATGCTGGTGCAGATAGAGAAGCCGCGCCAAGCGCGGGCCTAGCCCCGACCGGGGCGCGCCATCTCGCGGATGATGGCGATGACACGTCCCTCCTCGGCCCGGCTCATGCCATGGCCGGAGGGCAGGCAAAGCCCGTGCTCGAACAGCCCCGCCGCCACCGCCCCGCCGGAGCGCGGCGCGTCGCGGAAGGCGGGCTGCAGGTGCAGCGGCTTCCACACCGGGCGGCTCTCGATGCCCTCGGCGGCGAGGGCGAGGCGGATGGCCTCGCGGTCCGCCCCGAAGCGGCGGGGGTTCACCTGGATCACGGTGAGCCAGCGCGTGGCGCGGGCCCAACCGGGCTCGGGCATGAAGGAGAGGCCGGGCAGGTCGCACAGCCCCGCCTGATAGCGGGCGAAACGGGCGCGCCGCGCCTCCACGCGCGCCGCGAGGTCGGGCAACTGGGCGAGGCCGATGGCGGCGAGCACGGAGCTCAGCGCGTAGTTGTGCCCCGTCGTCTCGTGCTGGTAGTGCGCCACCGGCTCGCGCGCCTGGTGCGCCAGGTGCCGCGCGCGCGCCAGCAGCGCCGAGTTCGGCCCCGAGAGGGCGCCGCCGCCGCCGGCGGTGACGATCTTGTTCCCGTTGAAGCTGGTGACGACGAGATCGGCCCCGTCTCCGGCCGGGCGGCCATGCTGGGTGGCGCCCAGCCCGCAGGCGCTGTCGGAGAGCACGGGCACGCCCCAGCGCGCGCAGGCCTCGCGAATGGCGGCGATGTCGGCGGGCTGGCCGAACAGGTCGGCCGGCACCACGGCGCGCGGCAGACGGCCGCGCCGGGCGGCCGAGGCGAGATCGCGCCGCAACCGCTCGGGATCGAGCGTCCAGCTCTCCGGACAGACATCGAGGAAGCGCGGCACCGCCCCCATCTGCACGGCGGGCGCGATGGTGGCGATGAAGGTGAGGGTGGTGGTCCAGACCTCGTCGCCCGGCGCGACACCGAGCGCGCGGTAGGCGAGGTGCAGCGCCGCCGTGCCCGAGGCGGTGGCCAGCGCCTCGGGCTGGCCGGTGGCCTTGGCGATCGCCTCCTCGAAGGCCGCCAGCGCCGGGCCGGCGGGGGCGAGCCAGCCGCTCTCCAGCACGGCGGCCAGCGCGCCGAGTTCGCGCCCCGACAGCGCCGGCGCCGCGAGGGGCACGGGGCGCCGCGGGGGCGGAATCTCCCGTCGGAACGGGAGGATGGCAGCACTGGACACCGGCGAAGCGGAGGGCGGAGGCGCCATCGGCGTTAACCCTTCATTCAGCTTTGGCGCCGATTAAAACCTCTTCCCGCCCCGATGCAAGCCAGGCGCGTGTGGAAAACCTCCTTTTACAACTCTTGAGACGTTGACAGCGCCGCAAGAATCTGCGTGCGCAGCGCCATAAATCTAGGCGTGTCCGGAGCTTTGCCCCCTTTTTTCACGCAATTCCCGAGGCTTGTGCCTGCTGTCGCATACGTTTCGCGTGAATGAGTTGGGCGATGTCCACCGGCGGCAGCATCAGCGCCGGGAAGGCCCCCTGGGCGCTCACCTCGGAAATAATGCTCCGCGCATAGGGGAACAAAAGCCGCGGGCAGTCCACGCCCAGCACATGCTGCGCGTGCTCGGGCGGCAGGTTCAGCGTGAACACGCCGCAGTAGGTGAGTTCCAGAATGTAGCAGACCATGTCCTGCGCCCTGGTCTCGACGCGCAGGATCAGCGCCACCTCGAACAGGTTCGCATTCTCCTGGAGCTGCTTCACTTCCAGGTCCACGTCGAGGTCGAGCTGCGGCTGCTCGCGCAGGATGGCAAAGATCTGCGGGCCGTTGGGCACCTCGAAGCTGAGATCCTTCACGTACTGGATCTCGATCACGAGGGGAGGCGGGGGCGGCGCGCCATTGCCGTTGGCGGGAGCGGGGCTGGCTGTGTCGGACATGGAGGCCTTCCGGTTGGGGCGGCACACCCCGGGCCGGGGCGGGCGGGGCGGGATGCCGCGCAGGCAGATGCACCGGGGCGCTACCACGCGCCGCGCGGTGCCGGAAGCCCGCGCCGGCCGTCTTTGCGGCAGCGCAGCGAGAGCCTATCTCTGTCGCATGCCGCTCTCCGCCCCCGCCCCCCGCACTCTCGAACACCTGCGCGACATCGCGCTGCGCGGCTATCTGCGCGAGGACGGGCTTGTGGACATCGAGGCCCATCTCACCGACACGAAGACCTACGGCTTCCCCTCCGAGGATCGGGGCGAGGTGAAGCCGGGCGAGCCCATCCACGGCATGTGGGTGCGCATGACGGTGAACGAGGACATGGTCATCGTCGCCTGCGAGGCCGCCTCCGACCACACCCCCTTCGCCGTCTGCCCCGGCGCCGCGCCCAACTTCGCGCGGCTCGCCGGCCTCACCATCGGCCCCGGCTTCAACCGCGCGGTGAACGAGCGCGTGGGCGGCGTGGCCGGCTGCACCCATCTGCGCGAGGTGCTGGCCCAGATGGCCACCGTCGCCTTCCAGACCCTCTGGCCGCTCCGCCGCCGCCGCCAGCAGGCTGAGCGCGCGGCCGAGGCCGCCGGCGCGCCGAAAAAGCGCCCCGCCCTGCTCGGCACCTGCTTCGCCTATGCGCCGGACAGCCCCGTGGTGCGGCGCAAATGGCCGGAGTGGAGCGACCTCGCCCGGACGCCCGCGGCGGAATAGCTCAGCCCGCCCGCAGCCGCTCCGCGAGGCGCAGTGTCAGCGCCAGGATGGTCAGCGTCGGGTTGGAGGCGCCGCCGGTGGGGAACACCGCGCTGGAGGCGACATAGAGGCCCGGGCAGCCGAACACCTCGAGGTTGGCGTCCACCACCCCCTCGGCCGGGCTCGCGCCCATGCGCGCGGTGCCGATGTGGTGGAAGAAATCCTGCACCTCGGCCCGCCAGCCCGGCGCGCCGAGCCAGGGCGCGGGCCGCAGCCGCCCGAGGCCGAGCCGCGCGAACTCCCGCCCCACCACCTCGGCGAACACCTCGAAGCTGCGCCGATCGAGCTCGTTCAGCCGCCAGTCGAGCCGCGCGCGCGGCATGCCCAGGGCGTCGCGCGCCACCAGGTCGAGGGTGAGGCGGCTCTCGGGATCGGGCGTCTGCTCGATATGCGCCCAGAGGGTGATGCGCGCCCCCCGGGCCGCCGGCAACCGGCGCTTGACCAGCCGCGTCCAGCCATAGCCGAGCATCTCGCGCCCGCCCATCGCCAGCCGCAGGGCGCGGCCGAGCGCCGCGCGCGTCTCGCCGCCGCGGAAGGCGCCGTAGAAGGCGCGGGCGCTGGCGAAGGGGGAGTCCTCGGGCGCGGTGAACACCAGCTCGGAGGTGACGTTGAGCACGCGCGCCTCGCGCTGCGCCGCCTCGGCCAGGGCGATCTTCGGGAACAGCCGCCCCTCGCGCCGGTAGAAGGGGCGGAACCAGTGGGCGAGCCGGGCGAAGTCCGGCGCCTCCACCTCGCCCACCGTGGCCGTCGGGTGATCCTGCAGGAAGCGGCCGACGAGGTCGTTGCCGAGGCCGGAGGCGAGGAGCAGCCGCGGCGTCTCCAGCCCGCCGCAGCAGATCACCACGCGGGCCGCGCGCAGCTCGGCCCGGCGGCCCGAGAGGGAGGCGAGCTCCACGACGAAACGCGCCTCCGCGCCGCGGGGCGGGCGGATGCGCGTGGCCGTCGCCTCCAGCAGCACCCGCGTGGCCGGGTCGCCGGCGAGGCTGCGGCGATACATCGCCCCGAAATCCCGGTGCCGCGCCAGCCAGGAGACCTGCGGGCGCAGCAGCGCCGCGTCGAAGGGCGGCGGCGCCTCGCCCAGATGCGCCCAGGCGGCCGCGTCGTAGCGCATCCCCTCGAGGCGCAGCAGCCGCTCAGCCGCGGCGTAATGGCGCGCCACCTCGGCATAGGCGATGGGCCAGCCGCTGTGCGGCACCCAGTCGCGCGCCTCGAAGTCGATCGGGTCGAGCGGCAGCGACTGCCCGGCCCAGAGGGTGGTGGCCCCGCCCAGCCGCCGCGCCCGCCCCTCGCGCGCGCCCGCGAAGGGGTGGCCGGCGAGGGTGACCTCGTTCAGCGCATCGAGGCTCGGCTCCTCCGGCGCGCCCCCGCTTTCGGCCAGCACCACCGAGAGCCCCGATCCGCGCAGCGCAAGGGCGAGCGCGATGCCCGCCGCCCCGCCGCCGATGATGGCGAGGTCGGCTTCCGCCCGCACCCCGTCCGGCAGGGCGGAGAGCCGCTCGATCACGGCCTCAGCCCAGCTCCTCGGGCGCGCGCAGCGTCAGCGACAGCGCGTGCAGGCCGGCGGCGAACTCGCCCGCCAGCGCCTCGTGCACGGCGCGCGAGCGCGCGACCCGCCCCATGCCCGCGAAGGCCGGGCTGACCAGCACCACGCTGTAGTGCGTCTCGCCGCCGGGCCGGGCGCCGGCATGGCCGGCATGGCGGTGGCTCTCGTCGGTGATCTCGAGGGCGAGAGGCGCGAAGCGGGCCTCCAGCGCGGCGCGGATTCGATCTGCACGGGTCTGCATGGCCGCAATGTGCCCGAGCCGCGCCGATGGACAAGCCGGGGCGCGGCACCCATAACCGGCCAATGGCCCGCCGCCACGCCTTCCAGCCCCAGCGCGACCCCAGGGAGCCCCCCCGCCCCTGCGACGCGCCCGGCTGCGGCAAGCCCGGCGAGTTCCGCGCGCCCAAGGACCGCACCCTGCGTGACCACCACTGGTTCTGCCTCGACCATGTGCGCGCCTACAACGCCGCCTGGGACTACTACCGCGGCATGGGGCCGGCGGAGATCGAGGACGCCATCCGCGCCGATACGGGCTGGCAACGCCCGACCTGGCCGCTCGGCCGGCTGGGCGGCGCGCGCCTCGACCCCGCCCGGCTGGCCGATCCGCTCGGCATCCTGCGCGAGGGCGGGCCGCAGGCGCGGGCCCGCCCCCCCGCGCGCGAGGAGGCGCCGCCCGAACTGCGCGCCGCGCTCGGCCTGCTCGGCCTCGACTGGCCGCTCGATCCGGCCGCGCTGAAGGCGCGCTACAAGGAGCTCGCCAAGCGCTACCACCCGGACGCGACCGGCGGGGATCGCGTCGCCGAGGACAGGCTGAAGGACATCAACCGCGCCTATTCCCTGCTGCGCCGCCGCCTGCCGCGCGCCGAGCCGGCCGCGCCCCATGCGGCGGCCGGATAGGCTGCCGCGCCGCGCGGCCCTCGCCCTGGCCCTGCCCGCCCTCGCTCCGGCCTGCGCGCTGCCGGGGCCGCCGCCTCCGCGGCCGGTCTGCGGCCCCGGCGCGCCCTTCCACGTCACCGCCAGCGACTGGCACAGCGAGGTGCTGGTCCCCGTCCACTGGCTGCCCGAGCTCGCCCCGCTCGCCCCACGCGCGGCGCTGGTCTCGCTCGGCTTCGGCCAGCGGGACTTCTTCATGGCCGAGCGCCCGGGCCTGGCCGAGGCGCTGGCCGCCCTCGCCCCGGGACCGGCGGTGATCCGCGCCGACTTCGCGGACGCGCCGCCTCGCCACGGCGCTGCGCTCGAGGTGGTGCCGCTCAGCGGCGGGCGCGCGGGGCTGGCGCGCTTCCTCGCCGCCTCCTTCGCCCGCGACGCGGGGGGGCGTCTGCCGCCGCCGCTGCTCTCCCTGCCGCCCGCGCGGCATTTCCTGGCGGCGGCGCGCCGCTATTCCCTGGCCTACACCTGCAACACCTGGACGGCCGAGGCGCTGGCCGCGGCCGGATTGCCGGTGGCGGTGGCGGGCACGCTCTCGCGCGGCCAGGTGATGGCGCAGGCGCGCGCCCTCTCCTGCGCCGAGGCCTTTCCGGCCCCCCCGCCCTCCTCATCCGCCGCGGAAGCGCGGGCGCACGGGTAGCCCCCTCGCCGGGCTTGGCCTAACATCACGCGACGAACACGAGCGAAGCGGATCCGCGATGAACCAGGTGGCCCCCATCGGCGACGTGCAGCCGACCAGCGCGATCAACATGCCCGACAGGACGGTGAATGCGCGCGAGGTCTTCGGCGTGGACATCGACATGCAGGTGCCCGCCTTCTCCATCCGCACCGAGCATGTGCCCGAACTCGACGCCGCCTATCGCTTCGACCGCGAGACCACGCTCGCCATCCTCGCGGGCTTCGCGCACAACCGCCGCGTGATGGTCCAGGGCTATCACGGCACCGGCAAGTCCACCCACATCGAGCAGGTGGCCGCGCGCCTCAACTGGCCCTGCATCCGCGTCAACCTCGACAGCCACATCAGCCGCATCGACCTGATCGGCAAGGACGCGATCGTTCTGCGCGACGGCAAGCAGGTCACCGAGTTCCGCGAAGGCATCCTGCCCTGGGCGCTGCAGCACCCCTGCGCGCTGGTCTTCGACGAGTACGACGCCGGCCGGCCGGACGTGATGTTCGTCATCCAGCGCGTGCTGGAGGTGGAGGGCAAGCTCACCCTCCTCGACCAGAACCGCGTCATCCGCCCGCATCCGTGCTTCCGCCTCTTCGCCACCGCGAACACGGTGGGGCTCGGCGACACCACGGGCCTCTACCACGGCACGCAGCAGATCAACCAGGGCCAGATGGACCGCTGGAACATCGTCTGCACGCTGAACTACCTGCCGCACGCGCAGGAGGTGGACATCGTGCTCGCCAAGCTCGGCGCCACGAACGATCCGAAGATGCGCAAGCAGGTGGAGGCGATGGTGGCGCTGGCCGACCTCACCCGCGCCGGCTTCATGGCGGGCGACATCAGCACCGTGATGTCGCCGCGCACCGTCATCACCTGGGCCGACAACGCGCGCATCTTCGGCGATGTGGGCTTCGCCTTCCGCCTCACCTTCCTCAACAAGTGCGACGAGGCCGAGCGCGCCACCGTCGCCGAGTACTACCAGCGCTGCTTCAACGAGGAGATCCCGACAGGTCTCTACAGGAAGGCGGGATGACGCCAGGTCGAGGGCAGGGCCGGAGACCAGGCCGCCGCGCCGCCGCCCCTTCCGCCATCCCGTGACCGCACGCCGATGAGCAAGCAGGACCTCACCCGCCAGGAAGAGTTCAAGCGCGCCACGGCCGGCGCCCTGCGCGCGCTGGCACAGCAGGGGCCGGAGGTGCAGGTGGCCTTCCAGCCCGGGCCTCCCGGCCTGTCGGGCAAGCGGGCGCGGCTGCCGCTGCCCACCCGCGCCCTGCCGCCGGCCGAGATGGCGCGGCTGCGCGGCGCGGCCGATGCCGTGGCGCTGAAGCTGCGCCATCACGACGAGGCCACCCACGCCGCCCGCGCCCCCGCCCGCAAGGAGGCGCGCGAGGTGTTCGACGCCCTCGAGGAGGTGCGCGTGCAGGCCGTGGGCGCCCGCCACATGGCCGGAGTGGCCGCCAACCTCCGTGCCCGCCTCGCCGAGGAGTGCGAGGCCGAGGGCTATGACCGCATGACGCGCAAGGACCAGCTTCCGCTGCACGCGGCGCTGGCCCTGATGGCGCGCGAGAAGATCACGGGCGAGCCGCCGCCGCCCGCGGCGCAGCGCGTGCTCGAGCTCTGGCGCGGCCATCTCGACGAGAAGGCCAGCGCGGCGATGGAGGAGCTCGCCGCCGCCACCGACGACCAGGACGCCTTCGCCCGCGCCGCGCGCAAGCTGCTTGCCGCCATGGACCTCGCCGAGGCCGAGCTCGACTCCGAGGCCGAGGACGACCAGGAGGGTGACGAGGGCGCCGAGGAGGCGAGCCAGCAGGACCAGGCCTCGCCCGGCGAGGCGCAGTCCATGGACCAGGAGGCCATGCAGGGCGCCGAGCCCGAGACCATGGAGGGCGACGCCGCCGAGGAGGAGGCCCAGGAGTCCGAGGAGGAGGGGGCGGCCGCCGAGGGCGACGAGAAGCCCGGCGGCCCCCAGGCCCGCCGCGAACCGCCCCAGGTCGAGGACAGCTCGCGCTACCGCGCCTTCACCACCCAGTTCGACGAGGTGGTGGAGGCCGAAGATCTCTGCGACCCCGACGAGCTCACGCGGCTGCGCCAGCAGCTCGACCAGCAGCTCCAGCATCTGCACGGCGTGGTCTCGAAGCTCGCCAACCGGCTGCAGCGGCGGCTGATGGCCCAGCAGCAGCGCGCCTGGGAGTTCGACCTGGAGGAGGGGCTTCTCGACGTCGCGCGGCTCGCCCGCGTGGTCGCCAACCCCACCCACTCGCTCTCCTACAAGCGCGAGCGCGACACCGATTTCCGCGACACGGTGGTGACCCTGCTGATCGACAACTCCGGCTCCATGCGCGGCCGGCCCATCACCGTCGCCGCCATGTGCGCCGACATCCTGGCGCGCACGCTGGAACGCTGCGCGGTGAAGGTGGAGATCCTCGGCTTCACCACCCGCGCCTGGAAGGGCGGCCAGAGCCGCGAGCGCTGGGTGGCCGAGGGCAAGCCGCGCAACCCGGGGCGTCTGAACGACCTGCGCCACATCGTCTACAAGCCTGCGGACGCGCCCTGGCGGCGCGCCCGCCGCGCCATGGGGCTGATGCTCCGCGAGGGGCTGCTCAAGGAGAACATCGACGGCGAGGCGCTGAACTGGGCCTATCGCCGCCTGCTGGTTCGGCCCGAGCACCGGCGCATCCTGATGGTCATCAGCGACGGCGCGCCGGTGGACGATTCCACCCTCTCGGTGAACCCCGGCAACTACCTGGAGCGCCACCTGCGCGAGGTGATCCGCGAGATCGAGACGCGCCAGCAGGTGGAGCTGATCGCCATCGGCATCGGCCATGACGTGACGCGCTACTACCGCCGCGCCGTCACCATCGTGGACGCCGAGGAGCTGGGCGGCACCATGATGAAGAAGCTCGCCGAACTGTTCGACGAGGACGCCGCCGAGGCGTGGCACCGGGCCGCGGCGGAGCGTGCGCCGGCGATTCTCTGAAGCCCGGGCGGCCCGATGCCCCGCGTCAGCTCCCGCGCGCCTCGCGGCGCGACGTCTCCCCGCGCGCCTTCCGGCGCGACCTCTCCCCGCGCGCCTTCCGGCGCGACCTCTCCCCGCGCGCCTTGCGGCGCGACCTCTCCCCGCGCGCCTTCCGGCGCGACGCACCGGGCCGCGGCGGAGCCTGCGCCGGCCATGGTCTGACGCGCCGCCAGCCCCCAGCCCGACCCGCTGACCATGGCCCCCGCCCGCCGCGCCCTGCTGCTGGTCCTGCCGGGGCTGCTCGCCGCCCCCGCCCTCGCGCGGGCCCTCACCGGCCCCTTCCCCCTGCCCGCCCCGGCGCGTCCCGGCCTGCGGCCGCTGGGCGGGCTGGTGCTCGACACCTCGCCCTGGGGCTTTGGCGGCTTCTCCGGCCTGCACCTCGCCCCGGACCTCACCCTCTCGGCGGTCAGCGACCGCGGGCGCTGGTGGCAGGCGCGGCTGCGCCTGGACGCCGAGGGCCGGCCCCGCGCGCTGGAGGAGGTGCGCCACGGCCCCCTGCGCGGGGCGAACGGCCAGGCGCTGGCCGGCCGCGCCGGCGATGCCGAGGCGCTGGCGCGCCTCGACCAGGGCGGCTGGCTCATCGCCTTCGAGCGGCAGCACCGCATCCAGCACCATCCGCGGCTCGACGCGCCCGGGGCGGCCTTTCCCGCCCCGCCCGGCCTCGCCGCCGCCCCCGACAATGGCGGGCTGGAGGCGCTGACGCAGCTCGCCGACGGGCGGCTCCTCGCCATCGCCGAATCCCTCGCGCCGGGCGGCGAGAGCGCGCTGCGCGCCGCCTGGCTCGCCCGGCTGGAGGCGGGCCGGCCGCGCTGGACGCCCGCCGCCTATCGCCCCGAGCCCGACATGGAGCCCACCGGCGCCGCCGGCCTGCCCGATGGCGGCGCGCTGGTGCTGGAGCGGCGCTACGCCCTGTTCTCCGGCTTCCGCTGCCGCCTCGCGCGGCTGCCCGCCGCCGCGCTCGCCGCCGAGGCCCCCCTCCTCGCGGGCGAGACGCTGCTCTCCCTGCCCGAGGACGCCCCGGCCGAGAACTGGGAGGGGGTGGCGGCCGCGCGCCATGGCGGCACGACGCTGGTGGCGCTGATCTCCGACGACAACGAGCGGCGCGCCCAGCGCAGCCTGCTGCTGCTCTACCGGCTGGACTGACCGCTTGCCCCCGGGGCGGGGCCGGGCGCAGCCTGCCGCCCATGCGCCGCCTCGCCCTGCTGCTGCTCGCCCTCGCCGTTCCGGCGGCGGCCGAGCCCCTCGCCCTCCCCGGCCCCGAGGGCGTGACGCTGCGCGCCTGGCTCGTCCGGCCCGAGGCGGTGCGCGCCGCCCCGGTCATCGCCCTGCATGGCTGCATGGGCCTGGGCGGCGCCGAGGCCCCGCTGCGCCTGCCTCCGCGCGAGGCCGACTGGGCGGCGCGGCTGGCCGCGCTGGGGCATCCGGTGCTGTTTCCCGACAGTTTCGCCAGCCGGGGCCTCGGCGACGCCTGCGGCCGGCCCGAGCACCGCGCCCCGCCGCGCCTCAGGGCGGCCGACGCGCGGGCCGCCGCCGCCTGGGCCCGCGCCCAGCCCTGGGGCCAGGCGGGGCGCGGGCCGGTGCTCCTCGGCTGGTCGCATGGCGGCTCCACCGCGCTGCTCGCCTGGCTCGCCGCCGCCCCGGGCGAGATCGCCGCCGCCATCGCCTTCTATCCCGGCTGCGGGCCGCTCAGCATCGGCCGGCCCGAGCCCGGCCCGGGCCGCGCGCCGCTGCTGATGCTGCTGGGCGCGGAGGATGACTGGACGCCGCCCGAGCCCTGCCTCGCCCTCGCCGCCCGCGCGCCCGAGGCCGCCACCGCCCGGCTGCTGCCCGGCGCCCATCACGGCTTCGACATGCTGGGCGGGCCGCTCCGGGCCTGGCTGCTGCCCAATGGCCGGCGCGTGCATCTCGGCCCCGAGCCGGCGGCGCGCGAGGCCGCCCGGGCCGAGCTGCCCGCCTTCCTGGCGCGCCACGCCGGCACTCCGTGAGGGGGGGCCATGACGCGGGCGCGATACCCGGCCCCGCGCCCGGCATGGTAAGCGCCCGCGCATGATCATCGCCCTCGGCTCCGACCACGCCGGCCTGCCGCTCAAGCAGGCTCTCGCCGCCGCGCTGGAGGCGGGCGGGCATGCGCTGCTCGACCTCGGCACGCACAGCGCCGAGAGCGTGGACTACCCCGATTTCGCAGAGGCCGTGGCCGCGCGGGTGGCCGCGGGCGAGGCGCGCTTCGGCGTGCTGGTCTGCGGCACGGGAATCGGCATGGCCATCGCCGCCAACCGCCACCCCGCCATCCGCGCCGCCGTGCTGCACTCGGCCACCGAGGCGCGGCTGACGCGGGCGCACAACGACGCCAACATCGCCTGCTTCGGCGCCCGCACCACGGGGGTGGAGGTGGCGCTCGACGCGCTGGCCGCCTTCCTCGCCACGCCCTTCGAGGGCGGGCGGCACGCGCGGCGCCTCGCCAAGCTCGCCCCCGGCGCGCCGGGCTGACCCCCTCTGTCCCCCCGCGGCGCGGCCCGTGCTAAGCCTGCGCCGATCCGAGAGGCCCCGCCCATGAACGAGAGCACCGCCCGCTTCCTGCCCGCCCGCTTCTTCCAGGCCGGCGTGGCCGAGAGCGACCCCGAGCTCGCCGCCGCCATCGCGCAGGAGCTGACGCGCCAGCAGGACGGCATCGAGCTCATCGCCTCCGAGAACATCGTCAGCCGCGCCGTGCTGGAGGCGCAGGGCAGCGTGCTGACGAACAAGTATGCCGAGGGCTATCCCGGCCGGCGCTACTACGGCGGCTGCGCGTTCGTGGACGTGGCGGAGACGCTCGCCATCGAGCGCGCGAAGCAGCTCTTCGGCTGCGCCTTCGCCAATGTGCAGCCGCACAGCGGCGCCAGCGCCAACATCGCGGTGTTCTTCGCCCTGCTCCAGCCGGGCGACAGCTTCCTCGCCATGGACCTCGCCGCCGGCGGGCACCTGACGCATGGCGCGCCGGTGAACTACTCGGGCAAGTGGTTCCGCCCGATCCACTACGGGGTGCGCGCCGAGGACGGGCTGCTCGACTACGAGGGAATGGAGCGGCTGGCGCGCGCGCACCGGCCGAAGCTGATCATCGCGGGCGGCTCGGCCTACTCGCGCGAGATCGACTTCGCGCGCTTCCGCCGCATCGCCGACGAGGTGGGGGCGATCCTGATGGTGGACATGGCGCATTACGCGGGCCTCGTCGCCGCCGGCGCCTATCCTTCGCCCGTTCCGCACGCGCATGTGACGACGACGACGACGCACAAGACGCTGCGCGGCCCGCGCGGCGGGCTGATCCTGACCAACGACGAGGCCATCGCGAAGAAGATCAACAGCGCGATGTTCCCGGGCCTGCAGGGCGGGCCGCTGATGCATGTCATCGCCGCCAAGGCGGTGGCCTTCGGCGAGGCGCTGCGCCCCGAGTTCCGCGCCTATGCGCGGCAGGTGGTGGCCAACGCCCGCGCGCTCGCCGATGAGCTGGTCAAGGGCGGGCTGGCCATCGTCTCGGGCGGGACCGACAGCCACATGATGCTGGTGGACCTCCGCCCCAAGGGGCTGACGGGCAAGGCGGCCGAGGCGGCGCTCGGGCGCGCGCACCTCACCTGCAACAAGAACGCGATCCCCTTCGACCCGGAGAAGCCGATGGTGACCTCCGGCATCCGCCTCGGCACGCCGGCCGGCACCACGCGGGGCTTCGGCGAGGCCGAGTTCCGCGAGGTGGGGCGGCTGATCGTGCGCGTGCTGGACGGGCTGCAGCAGGCGAACAGCCCAGAGGCGAACAGCGCGGTGGAGCAGGCGGTGGGCCGGGAGGTGCTCGCCCTGTGCCAGCGCTTCCCCATCTACCAGTGACGAGATGGCGCCGTCCGGGCCATCGCGCCTCGCTCCGCGACCATCCCCTCGGCCCGCGGCCGGCACCACCCGGACGACATGGCGGCCGGGCGCCCCGCCGCGCGGGCGCGCCCGGCGCGCGCGGCGCGCGCGCGGCCTCTGAGGGCGGAAGACCATGCGCTGCCCCTACTGCGGCCACGAGGACACCCAGGTGAAGGACAGCCGCCCCTCCGAGGACGGCTCCTCCATCCGCCGCCGCCGCTTCTGCCCCGCCTGCGGCAACCGCTTCACCACCTTCGAGCGCATCCAGCTCAAGGAGCTCACGGTGCTGAAGTCCGACGGCCGGCGCGTGCCCTTCGACCGGGACAAGCTGGTGAAGTCCATCACCATCGCCTGCCGCAAGCGTCCGGTGGCGGAGGAGCGCATCGAGCGCATCGCCAACGGCATCCAGCGCCGGCTGGAGATGGAGGCGGAGGCGGAAATCCCCTCGCGCCGAATCGGCGAGATGGTGATGGAGGCGCTGAAGGGCGTGGACGAGGTGGCCTATGTGCGCTTCGCCTCGGTCTATCAGAACTTCACCGAGGCGAAGGATTTCGGGGCCTTCCTGAGCGGCCTCGAAAAGCCCTGACCGTGGGGCGGGAGGAGGACGCGGCGCAGATGCGCGCCGCCCTGCGCCTCGCCGCGCGGGGGCTCGGCAACACCTGGCCCAATCCGGCGGTGGGCTGCGTGCTGGTGAAGGAGGGGCGCGTGATCGCCCGCGGCTGGACCCAGCCCGGCGGCCGCCCGCACGCCGAGGCCGAGGCGCTGGCCCGCGCCGGCGAGGCGGCGCGCGGCGCCACCGCCTATGTCACGCTCGAACCCTGCTCGCACCACGGCCGCACGCCCCCCTGCTGCGACGCGCTGATCCGCGCGGGGGTGGCGCGGGTGGTGGTGGCCATGCGCGACCCCGACCCGCGGGTGGACGGGCGGGGCCTCGCGCGGCTCGCCGCCGCCGGGATCGCGGTGGAGGAGGGGCTGCTGGGCGAGGAGGCGGCGCGCCTCAACGCCGGCTTCCTCAAGCGCATCACCGAGGGGCTGCCGCTCGTCACGCTCAAGCTCGCCGCCACGCTGGACGGGCGCATCGCCACCGCCGGCGGCGAAAGCCGCTGGATCACCGGCCCCGCCGCGCGCCGCGCGGTGCAGGCGCTGCGCGCCCGGCACGATGCGGTGCTGGTGGGGAGCGGCACGGTGCTGGCCGATGACCCGGACCTCACCGTGCGGCTCCCTGGTCTGGATCCCGTGCCGCTGCTGCGGGTGGTGGCGGATGCGCGGCTGCGCACGCCGCCCGGGGCGCGGCTCGTCGCCACCGCGGCGGCGCACCCGACCTGGCTGCTGACCGGCACCGGGCATCGCCCCGCCGCGCTCGCGCCCTATATCCGCGCGGGCGTGGAGGTGGTGACCATCCGCCGCGCCCCCGGCGGCGGGCTTCTGCCGCGCGCCATGCTGGCCGCGCTTGCCCAGCGCGGCGTGACGCGGGTGCTGGTCGAGGGCGGCGCGGGGCTCGCGGCGGCGATGCTGAGGGCGGGGCTTGTGGACCGGCTCGTCTGGTTCCATGCCCCGGGCGTGATGGGCGCGGAGGGCCTGCCGGGGGTGGGCCCGCTCGGCATCGCCGCGCTCGCGCGCATGCCGCGCTTCCGGCTGGTGGCGAGCACCGTGCTGGGCGAGGACGTGATGAGCGACTACGCGAAGGAAGAGGGCTGATGTTCACCGGCATCGTCACCGCGCTCGGCACCCTGCGCGAGGTGCAGCCCCTCGGCGAGGGGCATGACGCGCGCCTCGTCATCGGCGTCGCCCCGGGCTTCCTGGAGGGGGCGGCGATCGGCTGCTCCATCGCCTGCTCGGGCGTCTGCCTGACGGCGGTGGAGCTCTCGGCCGACAGCTTCGCCGTGGACGCCAGCGCGGAGACGCTGTCGCGCACCACGCTCGGCGCCTGGCGCCCGGGGCGGCGGGTGAACCTGGAGCGCAGCCTCAGGCTCGGGGACGAGCTGGGCGGGCACCTCGTCACCGGCCATGTGGACGGGGTGGGGGAGGTGCTCTCCGCCACGCCCGAGAACGCCTCGGTGCGCTGGCGCTTCCGCGCCCCGGCGGCGCTCGCGCCCTACATCGCGGTGAAGGGCAGCATCGCGGTGGACGGCGTCTCGCTCACCGTCAACGAGGTTGACGGGGCCGAGTTCGGGGTCAACATCATCCCGCACACCGCCGCCGTCACCAGCTTCGGCACGCTGCAGCCGGGCGACGCGGTGAACCTCGAGATCGACACGCTCGCCCGCTACGTGGCGCGCCTGATGGAGTTCCGCGCGTGAGCGTCAATCCCGTCGCGACAAGCTTCCACGAGTTCATCTCGCCGCCGGAGGAGCTGCTGGAGGAGGCCCGGCGCGGCCGCATGTTCATCCTGGTGGACGACGAGGACCGCGAGAACGAGGGCGACCTCGTCATCCCCGCGCAGTTCGCCACCCCGGATGCGATCAACTTCATGGCGCGCCACGCGCGCGGGCTGATCTGCCTCGCTCTCACCCGCGCCCGGGTCGAGCAGCTCGGCCTGCCGCTGATGGCGCAGTCCAACGGCACGCGGCACCAGACGGCCTTCACCGTCTCCATCGAGGCGCGCGAGGGGGTGACCACGGGGATCTCCGCCGCCGACCGCGCCCGCACCATCGCGGTGGCGATCAATCCCGAGCTCGGGCGCGAGCACCTCGTCACCCCGGGCCATGTCTTCCCGCTGGTGGCGCGCGACGGCGGCACTCTGGTGCGCGCCGGGCACACCGAGGCGGCGGTGGATTTCGCGCGGCTCGCGGGCCTCAACCCCTCGGGCGTGATCTGCGAGATCATGAACGACGACGGCACCATGGCGCGCCTGCCCGACCTCGTGATCTTCGCGCAGCGCCATGGCCTCAAGCTCGGCACCATCGCGGACCTCATCGCCCATCGCCGCCGCACCGAAAGGCTCGTCAGCCGCGTGGAGGAAGGCGAGATCCGCCACGCCATCGGCGGGGACTGGCGCGTGGTGGTCTACCAGTCCTCGCTGGAGCGGGGCGAGCATGTGGCGCTGGTGAAGGGCGACCTCGCGGCGCCCGGGCCGGTGCTCGCGCGCATGCACGCGGGCAATGTGCTGAACGATCTCGTCGCCGGGCGCAGCCTCTTCGAGCTGCACGCGGCGATGGAGATGATCGCCGCCGAGGGTCGGGGCGTGGTGGTGATCCTGCGCGACTGGCGGCGCGATGGCATCTCCCAGCAGGTGCGCCAGTCGCGCGAGGCGCCGAGCCAGCCCCTGCTGCGCGACTACGGCATCGGCGCGCAGATCCTGGCCGATCTTGGCGTCACCGAGATCATCCGTCTCTCGAACCATCCGCGCCCGCTGGTGGGGCTGGAGGGCTGGGGGCTCAGGGTGGTGGAGACGCGTCCGCTCGCCGGCGAGAAGCTGCGCTGAGATGTCCACCGCCGACGCGCCCAACCGCGCCGTTCCGCGCTTCGAGGGCGCGCCCCCGCGCCTGCTGCTGATCCAGGCCCCCTACTACGCCGAGGTGGTGGGCGGCATGCGCCGCGGCGTGGAGCGCGTGGCCGCCCAGGCCGGCGCGAGCCTCGAGCTGGCGGAAGTGGCCGGCGCCTTCGAGCTTCCCGCCGCGCTGCGCATGGCCATCGAGGCCCGCCGCGGCTGGGACGGGTATGTGCTGCTGGGTTGCGTGGTGAAGGGCGAGACCGACCACTACGACCACATCTGCCGGGAGGCGATGGCGGGTGTCATGGCCATTTCCGCGCACACCGGCGCGGCGGTGGGCTGCGGCCTCCTCACCGTGCACAGCCTGGCGCAGGCCGAGGCGCGCGCGCGCGATGACGGCTTCAACAAGGGCGCGGAGGCCGCCCTGGCCGCGCTCATGCAGGTGGCGCTGCGCCGCCGCTGGGGGCTCGGATGAAGGCGAAACCGGCCGCAAGCCAGGCCCGCCCGCGCACCGGCGCGCGCGTGGCCGCCGTGCAGGCGCTCTTCCAGGCCGAGCAGACGGGCGAGAGCGCCGAGACCGTGCTCGACCAGTTCCTGCGCCACCGCATCGGCGCCGCCCCCGGCGAGAGGGGCTTCGAGGACGGGCGGGTCGAGGAGGCGGACACCGCCCTCTTCGCCCGCGTGGTGCGCGCTGCCGCCACCCGGCCCGAGGATCTCGACCAGGTGATCGCGGGCCACCTCGCTCCGGGCTGGGCCCTGAGCCGGCTCGACCCGGTGCTGCGCGCCATCCTGCGCGCCGCGGGGGCGGAGCTGCGCGACCTCGGCGGCCCGCCCGCGCGCGTCGTGATCAAGGAGTACATGGACATCGCCCATGGCTTCTTCGGCGGCGAGGAGCCGCGCTTCTGCAACGGCGTGCTGGACGCCATGGCGCGCAGCCTGCGCGCGGAGGAGTTCCACAAGGGGTGAGCCTGCCCGCGGAGTTCGCCGCCATCGCGCGGCATTTCCGCCCGCTGGCCGGCGAGGGCGCGCTGGGGCTGGCCGATGACGCCGCGCTGCTCGCCCCACCCCCCGGCTGCGAGCTGGTGCTGGCCGCCGACGCCATGGTGCAGGGCGTGCATTTCCTGCCCGAGGACCCGCCCGAGAGCATCGGGCGCAAGCTGCTGCGCGTGAACCTCTCCGACCTCGCGGCCATGGGCGCGGCGCCGCTCGGCTACCTGATGACGGTGGCGCTGCCGCCCGGCCTGCCGGAGGGCTGGCTCGCCGGCTTCGCCGCCGGCCTCGCGCAGGACCAGGGGCGCTTCGGCCTCGCGGTGCTGGGGGGCGATACCGTCTCGACGCCGGGGCCGGTGACGCTCTCGCTCACCATCCTCGGCACGGTGGCGCCGGGGGCGGCGCTGCGCCGGGCCGGGGCGCGGCCGGGCGATGCGATCTGGGTGAGCGGGCGCATCGGCGATGGCTGGCTCGGCCTGCGCGCCGCGCGCGGGGAATGGCCCGATCCCGGCGGCGCGCTGGCCGCGCGCTACCGCCTGCCGGAGCCGCGCCTCGCCCTCGGCCGCGCGCTGCGGGGCCTCGCCCACGCCTGCCTCGATGTCTCGGACGGGCTGCTGCAGGATCTCTCGCATCTCTGCCGCGAGGGCGGCGTGGCGGCCGAGGTGGAGGCGGCGCGGATCCCCGTCTCCGACCCCGCGGCGCCCATCGCCGCGCTGGCCACCGGCGGGGACGATTACGAGCTGCTCTTCGCCGCCGCGCCCGAGGCGGAGGAGGCGGTCCTCGCCGCCGCCGCCGCCGCCGCCACGCCGGTGACGCGGATCGGCCGCTTCACGGCCGGCCCGCCGCGTGTGACGCTGCGCGCACCGGGCGGCGCCGACATCACGCCCGAGCGCCTGGGCTGGAGCCACCTGTGAGCACGACACCGAGCGCCGCCGAGGAGCGGCGCATGAAGACGACCGTCTGGCGCCTGTTCTTCTGCCAGGCGCTGATCAACGCCACCATGGTGGGCCAGGTGGCGATGGGCGCGCTGATCGGCCACTCCCTCTCGGGCGACCAGGCGCTGGCCACCCTGCCCATGGCGGTGCAGATGACGGCGGTGATGGCCGCCTCCATCCCGGCCTCGCTGATCTTCGGCCGCTGCGGCCGGCGCACGGGCTTCCTGGTCGGCGCGCTGCTCTCGCTGCTGGGCTCGCTCACCTTCGCCGCCGGGGTGTGGTTCCAGGATTTCTGGCTCTACAACCTCGGCGCGGTCTTCGCGGGCTGCGGCTGGGGCATCGGCCAGCACTACCGCTTCGCCGCGGCCGAGGCGGCGCCCCCGGCCTGGCGGCCGCGCGCCATCTCGCTGGTGATGGCGGGGCCGGTGCTCTCCGCCCTGTTCGGGCCGGAGATCGTGAAGCACAGCTACGACCTGTTCGCGCCCACGCTCTTCCTCGGCACCTATCTCGTGCTGGCGCTGCTGCCGCTGATCGGCATGGTGCTGCTCTCGGGCCTCGACCTGCCGCCGCCGCCGCCGCGCACGGGCGCGCGCACCCCGATCCCCGAGATCCTGCGCCGGCCGGCCTTCGTGGCCGCGGCGGTGGCGGGGCTCGTGGCCTATGGCACCATGAACCTCGCCATGACGGCCACGCCGCTCGAGATGCAGCTCTGCGGCTTCTCGGTGGGCGCGGCGGCGACGGTGATCCAGGCGCATTCGCTGGCCATGTTCGCGCCGGGCTTCGTCACCGGGCGGCTGATCACGCGCTTCGGGGTGATGCGCGTGATCCTCGCCGGCAGCGCGCTCACCGCCGCCTGCGTGGCGGTGGCGCTGCTCGGGCGGGATTTCTGGCACTTCATCGTGGCGCTGACGCTGCTCGGCGTGGGGTGGAACTTCATGTTCGTGGGCGCGACCACGCTGCTCGCCACCAGCCATGCGCCGGAGGAGCGGGTGCGCGCCCAGGCGGCGAACGAGGTCATCGTCTTCGGCACCGTGGCCTGCACCGCCTTCCTCTCGGGCTTCGTGCACCACCGCTACGGGTGGGAGGTGCTGAACCTCACCCTGCTGCCGCCGCTCGTCGTGGCGGTGGCGCTGCTGGCCTGGCAGCGCATGCGCATGGGCCGGGTGCAGCCCGCCGAGTAGCCGCCGCCAGGTTCGGCCGGCCGGACGCGGCGCGGCCGCCCTGTTCGGGATTCCGGACAGGGCGCGCCGGCACGTGGCGGATGGCCGCGCCCCGCGCCGTGGCACGGCATTTGCCCCCATGGGGGCGTGATCGCCCTGCCCCTCCTCGTCGCGCTGCCCTTCCTCGCCCTGCCGCTGGTGGCGATGGGCCTGCGCGCGCGCCCCGCCGCCGCGCCGCTGCTGGCGCTGCTGCCGTTCGGCCTCTTCCTCGCCCTGCTCCTGCTGCCGCCGGGCGCGGCCTTCACCGCCGAGCGCCTCCCCTCCCTCGGCCTCGAGACCTCCTTCCGGCTCGACGGGCTGTCGCGGCTGATGGCGCTGCTCATCACCGGCATCGGCGCGGGGATCTTCCTCTACGCCTCGGCCTATCTGAAGGGGCATGCGGCGCTGCACCGCTTCCTCGCGGTGCTGACGCTGTTCATGGGCGCGATGCTCGGCGCCGTGCTGGCCGACGACCTGTTCAGCCTCTTCGTGTTCTGGGAGCTGACGAGCCTCGCCTCCTTCATGCTCATCGGCTTCGATCACGAGCGCGCGGCCGCGCGCAGGGCGGCGCAGCAGGGGCTGATGGTGACGGTGGCGGGCGGGCTCGCCATGCTCGCGGGCTTCCTGCTGCTCGCGGCGGCGGCGGGCACCACGCGCATCTCGCTCATCCTCGAGCAGGCCGGGGCGCTCGCGGCCCATCCCTTCGCGCCCTGGATCATCCTGCTGGTGGCGGGCGGCTGCTTCGCCAAGAGCGCGCAATGGCCGCTGCATTTCTGGCTGCCCAACGCCATGGCCGCGCCGGCGCCCGTCTCGGCCTACCTGCATTCCGCGACCATGGTGAAGCTCGGCGTCTATCTGCTGGCGCGCCTCAATCCGGCCTTCCAGGAGGCGGTGCTGTGGCAGGGGCTGCTGACCGGCGCGGGCGGGCTGACCATGCTGACAGGCGCGCTGCTCGCGCTGCGCGAGCGCGACCTCAAGCGCAAGCTCGCCTGGTCCACCGTGGTGGCGCTCGGCACGCTGGTGACGCTGATCGGGCTGGAGGAGCCGCTCTCCGCCACCGCCGCCGTGGTGTTCCTGCTGGTGCACGCGCTCTACAAGGCGAGCCTCTTCCTCATCTCGGGCATCGTGGACAAGAAGGCGGGGACGCGCGATGCGCTGGTGCTGCGGGGGCTGGCGCGCGCCATGCCGCTCACCGCGCTGGCGGCGGCGCTGGCGGGGCTCTCCATGGCCGGCGCGCCGGGCTTCATCGGCGCCTTCGCGAAGGACCTGCTCTTCACCGTGCAGCTCGGCGTGCCGGGGCTGCTGCCCGCCATCGCGCTGGCGGTGAACGCGGCCATGGTGGTGGTGGCGGGCGTGGTGGCCGCGCGCCCCTTCATGGGCCGCCCCATGGAGGCCGACCGCGCGGTGAAGGAGCCGCCGCTCGCCATGCTCGCCCCGCCCCTGCTGCTCGCCGTGCTCGGGCTGCTCTTCGGCCTGCTGCCCGGGCCGATCTCGGCCGCGCTGATCGAGCCCGCGGCGGGCGCGATCCTGGGCCGGCCGACCGGCGTGGCGCTGGGCGAGAAGCAGGGCGATGAGCTGGTGCTGCTGCTCTCCCTCGCCGCGCTGGGCGTGGGGGTCGTGATGTATCTCGGCTGGAGCCGGCTGCAGCCGCGCCTCGCCGGGCAGGAATGGCTCGACCGCTACGGGCCGGACAGCGCCTATGGCGAGGTGCTGCGCGCCGTCTCGCGCACGGCGGTGGCGCTGACGCGGCGCGTGCAGGCGGGCAGCCTGCGGCGCTACCTCTCGCTCACGCTGCTCATGGTCTTCGGCGGGGCGGGGCTGGTGCTCGTGCTGGCGGGCGGGCTCGCCATCCCCGGCCAGGCGGCGCCGGTGCGGGTGGAGCAGGCGCTGCTGGTGCTGCTGATCGCCGCGGGCGCGGCGGCGGCGGCGCTGATGCGCGATCTGTTCGCGCAGGTGATGGGCGCGGCGCTGGTGGGCTTCGGCGCGGGGCTGCTCTTCCTCACCCTCGGCGCGCCCGATCTCGCCTTCACCCAGTTCACGGTGGAGGTGATCGCGGTGGTGCTGCTCGTCGCCATCCTCGCGCGGCTGCCCTTCCGCGCGCTGGACGCGCGCCGCGCGGCCGAGCGGCGCAACGACGCGATCCTCGCCGGCGTGGTGGGCGCGGTGGGGGTGGCGGTGATGCTCGCCATCCTCTCCGTGCCCTTCGATCCGCGCATCCCCGAGTGGATGGGCCAGGCCGCGGTGCCGGAGGCGAAGGGGCGCAACGTGGTGAACGTCGTGATCGTGGATTTCCGCGCGCTCGACACGCTGGGCGAGATCGCGGTGCTGCTCATCGCCGCGCTCGCCGCCGCGGCGCTGCTGGCGAAGCGCGGCGGGAGGAGAGAGCCGTGAAGGAGAGCCTGATCCTGCAGAGCTCGGCGCGCTACGTGCTCTGGACCAGCCTCGCCGTCTCGCTGTTCATCCTGCTGCGCGGGCACAATGAACCGGGCGGGGGCTTCATCGGCGGCCTGGTGGGCGCGCTGGGCTTCGTCTTCCACGCGCTGGCGCTGGGCCAGGGCGCCACACGGCGGCTCTTGCGGCTCGATCCGCTCGCCTGGGCGGGGCTCGGCCTGCTCGCCGCGGCGCTGGCCGGGCTGCCCGCCCTGCTGCACCACGGCGAGCCCTTCCTGACGCAGCAATGGCTGGCGGGCACGCCCATCGGCACGGCGCTGCTGTTCGACCTCGGCGTCTATCTCGTGGTGGTGGGCTTCGCCCTCGCCTTCGTCCTGCCCTTCCTGGAGGAGTGAGCCCGTGCGCGCGCCACAGCCTCGCCCGACGGGGCGCTGAGCCATGGAAATCCTGCTCGCCCTGCTCTTCGGCGTGCTGCTCGCGGGGGCGGTCCATCTGCTGCTCGCGCGCTCGCTGCCGCGCGTGATCCTGGGGCTGCTGCTGCTCGGCAACGCGGCCAACATCGCCATCCTGGCGGGCGGGCGCGTGCTGGGCACCGCGCCGCCGCTCGTTTCGCCCGGCGCGCAGGCGCTGGCCGCCGGCGCCGCCAACCCGCTGCCGCAGGCGCTGGTGCTCACGGCCATCGTCATCTCCTTCGGGCTGACGGCCTTCGTCATGGTGCTGGCCTGGGCGGTCTGGAAGGGCGAGGCGGTGGTGGACGCCGAGGCGCTGCGCAGCGCCGAACCGCCCGCCCTGCCGAGCACCGACCCCGCCGAGGCCGCCGAGGCCGAGCCAAGCGCGGAGGCCCGCTGATGGCGCGCCTCGCCGATTGGCTGCTGGCCCTGCCCATCCTCTTGCCGCTGCTCGCCTGCGCGGGCGGGGCGGCGCTGCGCGGCCGCCCGGGCGCGCAGCGGATGCTCACCGCCGCCGCCTCCGCCGCCATGCTGCTCTCTGCCGCGCTGCTCCTGGGGGTGGTGGACCGCGGCGGACCCATCGCCTCGCAGATGGGCGACTGGGCGCCGCCCTTCGGCATCACCCTGGTGGCGGACCGGCTGGCCGCCGCCCTCGTGCTGATCACCGCGGTGATGTACGCCGCCTGCGCCCTGGCCGCGCGCGGCGACGCCGCGCTGGGCGAGGCCGAGCCGCTGTGGCACCCGCTGCTGGCCGCGCTGGTGACGGGCGTGGCCGGCGCCTTCCTGGCGGGCGACCTGTTCAACCTCTACGTCTGGTTCGAGGTGATGCTCATCGCCTCCTTCGGCCTGCTGGTGCTGAAGGCGGGCGCGGCGGGGCGCGATGCGGCGGTGAAATACGCGGTGCTGAACCTCGTCGCCACCAGCGTCTTCCTCATCGCCATCGGGCTGACCTACGGGCTCGCGGGGACGCTCAACCTGGCCGACCTCGCGCGGCGGCTGCCGGAGGCGCCGAACCAGGGCGCGGTGGGGGCGGTGGCCTTCCTGCTGCTGGCGGCCTTCGCGGCCAAGGCCGCCGTCTTTCCGCTCTTCTTCTGGCTGCCCGCCTCCTATCACACCGCGCCCGCGCCGGTGGGCGCCATCTTCGCCGCGCTGCTGACGAAGGTGGGCGTCTATGCGCTGATCCGGCTGTTCACGCTGGTCTTCCCGGGCGAGCTGCCCTGGGTGGGGCCGCTGATCGGCCTCGCGGCCGCGCTGACCATGGTGGTCGGCGTGCTGGGGGCGGCCGCGCACTGGGAAATCCGCCGCATCCTCTCGTTCCACATCATCAGCCAGATCGGCTACATGCTGGTGGGCATCGCCATCGCCACGCCGCTCGCGCTCGCGGGGGCGGTGCTCTACATGCTCCATCACATCGTCGTGAAGGCGAACCTCTTCCTCGTGGCGGGGGCGATCCGCCGCGCGGGCGGCTCCTTCTCGCTCGCCGCGCTGGGGGGACTGTGGCGGCGCGATCCCTGGCTCGGCCTGCTCTTCGCCGTTCCCGCCCTCTCGCTCGCGGGGCTGCCGCCGCTCTCGGGCTTCTGGGCGAAGCTGCTGGTGATCCGCTCGGGGCTGGAGGCGGAGTGGTACTGGCTCGCCGCGGTGGCGCTCGCGACCGGCATCCTCACCCTCTACTCCATGCTGAAGATCTGGCTCGAGGCCTTCTGGAAGGCCCCGCCCGAGGGGCAGGCCGCGCCGCCGCCGCTCCTGGGCGCGGAGCGCGCCTGGCTGCTCGCCCCCGTCGCCGCGCTCGCGCTGATCACCCTCGCCATCGGCCTCTGGACCGAGCCCTTCGCCGCCTTCGCCCTGGCCGCGGGCGAGGAGCTGCTCGGCCGCGAGGCCTACATCGCGGCCGTGCTGGGAGGCACGCCATGACACCGCGCCCCTGGAACATCCTGGCCTGGCTCTGGCTGCTCGCGCTGTTCCTGCGCGAGCTGGTCCTCTCGGCCTGGACGGTGATCCGCGCCACCCTCGCCCCGCGCCTCGAGGTGCGGCCGGGCGTGGTGGCGGTGCCGCTGCGCCTGCGCTCCGCCGCGGGCGTGACGCTGCTCGCCGACATGGTGACGCTGACGCCGGGCACCACGGCGCTGCACGTCTCGCCCGACCGCTCGGTGCTCTACGTCCACGCCATGGACGTGGAGAGCGCCGAGGCGCTGCGCGCGAGCATCGCCGCGCGGCTGGAAGCCCCGACCATGCGGGTGCTGCCATGAGCCTGCTCGGCATCGCCATGGCGCTGGCGGGGCTGCTGCTCGCCATCGCCGTGGGCCTCACCGGCTGGCGGATGCTGCGCGGCCCCGGCATCGCCGACCGCGCCGTGGCGCTCGACCTGCTCGGGCTGCTCGCGGTGGCGGGCGTGGCGCTGGCGGCGCTGGCGGGCGGGCACCTCGCGCTGCTCGACATCGCGCTCGGCCTCGGCCTCGTGGGCTTCATCGGCACGGTGGGCATCGCCGCCTTCATCGAGCGCGCGGCGCGCGGCGGGGAGAAGGGCGATGAGTGAGATCCTCGCCGCCGCGCTGATCCTGGGCGGGGCCGTCGTCGCGCTGATCGCCGCCATCGGCGTGGCGCGGCTGCCCGACGCCTTCCTGCGGATGCACGCCGCCACCAAGGCGGGCGTGGTGGGGGCGGGCTTCATGCTGCTCGGCCTCGGCCTCGCCTTCGGCACGGGCGAGGCCTGGCTGCGCGTGGGGCTGATCATCGCGTTCCTGCTGGTGACGGTGCCGCTCGCCTCGCACGCGCTGGGCCGGGCCGCCTATGTGGGCGGCGCGCCCATGTGGGGCGAAACCGCGCTCGACGAGCTTCGGGGCGTGCTGCCGCGCGCGACGCTGGATGCCGCGCCGGTGCTGCGAACCTCGCTGCCGGAGCCCGCGGCCCGGCGGGCGCAGGGCCCGCTGCCGCCCGGCGCGGCCCGGCGCGTGCTGCTCGGCCTCGCGCAGGGGCCGGGGGCCGAGGCGGCGCTGCGCGACGGGCTGCTGGCGGTGGCCGGCGCGCGCACGGAGGTGACGCTGCTCAGCCTGCTCTGCACGCCGAGCCTCGCCAGCACCGGCCCCGTGCCGCTGGGCGGCGCCTTCCACGCGAAGCGGCTCGTCGAGCGGCGCATGGCCCAGGCGCGGGAATCCGCCGCGCTGCTCGCCCATGCGCTGGAGCGGCACTGCGATGCGGCGGGGCTCGCCTTCCGCACCCGCCATGAGGAGGGCGATGCGCGGCTGCTGCTGGCCCGCGCCGCCGCCCACCATGACCTGACGCTGCTGCCGCGCGACGCCTGGTTCGACCAGGCGCTGGTGCTGCCCGAGGGCGAGGCGGCCGCGCGCGCCGCGCGGCTCGCCCTCCGCGGCGCGCTGATCGCCGTGCCGGGCATGGCCCCGCCCCGCGCGCTGCACTTCCTGCACGAGGGCGACCCGGATTCCGGCGAGAGCCTGAAGCACCTGCTCGGCCTCGGCCTGTTCGGGGGGCTTGCGCTGACCATCACGCCGCTGGAGGCGCCGGGGGCGGTGGAGGCGGCGGAGGAAGGGGTGGCCCTGGCCCGGGCCCATGGCTGGGCCGCCGCGCTCGGCACGCCGCCCCTGCCTCCCGACCACCCCGCGCCGCTCGCCGCGTTCAGCGGCGCGGTGCTGGCGGTGCTGCCGGTGCGCGCGGGGGGCGCCTCGCGCGCCTGGCGCTCGCTGCGCGACGCCCCGATCCCGGTGCTGCTGGTCTGACCGGGCGGGGGCGTTGGCCCCGGCCGCGCCAGGGGCGATATGGCGCCCATGCGCCGCCTCGCCCCGCCCCCCCTGCCGCTCGCGGTGAAGCTGCCGCTGCTCGCGGCGCTCTGCGTCTTCCTCGCCGCCGTGGCCACCACCCAGGTGACCAGCCGCGCCCTGGAGCGCGAGGTGGACCGGGCGCTCGCGCAGCTCGGCGCGGTCTATCTCGACGGGCTGGCGGCGGCGCTGGCCCGCCCGCTGGCCGAGCGCGACGAGGCCGCCATCGCCGCCACGCTGCAGGCGGCGCTGGGCGTGCAGGAGGGGGTGCGCGAGCGCCAGCTCCTCGTCTGGCCCGCGCCCGGCCGCCCGCCGCTGCGCGCCGGCGAGGGCGAGGCCCCGCCCCTGCCGGCCCCGCTGCCCGCCTTCGCGCTCGAGCCGGACTCCCGCAGCGCCTGGGCGCGCCGGCTGCTGCCCGTGCCCGGCGCGGGGCCGGCGGTGATCGCCGCCCGGCTCGATCTCGGCGAGGTGCTGGCGCGGCGCGAGGCGCTGCGCCTGTGGCTGCTCGGGCTCGATCTGGCGCTGGCGGGGGTGGCCGCGCTGCTGGCCG
Organism: Roseococcus sp.; assembly: GCA_026414745.1. Classification (GTDB taxonomy): domain Bacteria; phylum Pseudomonadota; class Alphaproteobacteria; order Acetobacterales; family Acetobacteraceae; genus Roseococcus. The sequence continues at coordinate 44,705 of JAOAIK010000040.1, read as the reverse complement.
CGCTGCTGGCGCGCCGGGCCATGGCGCCGCTGCTGCTGGTGGCGGGCGTGCTGGACCGCGCCGGCGCGGGGGATTTCCGGCCGCTGCCCACCGCCCGCCCGCCCGCCCCGGGCAGCGAGGCGGCGCGGCTCTTCGCCGCGGCCGAGATGATGCTCGCCCGCCTCGCCGAGCGCGAGGAGCTGGCCCAGCGCCTCGCCGAGCGCGAGCAGGCCGCGGGGCTGGGCGAGCTGGCCGCCACCATCGCCCATGAGGTGCGCAACCCGCTGGCGGGGATGCTGACCGCCCTCGGCTCGCTGCGCCGCTTCGGCGCGGCGGAGGAGGAGCGCGCCCGCGCCTGCGACCTGCTGGAGCGCGGGCTGCGGCAGATCGAGCGGGTGGTGGAGGCGACGCTGGCCACCCATCGCGGCCCGCCCGAGCCGCGCCCCCTCTCGGCCGAGGATTTCCAGGACCTGGAGGCGCTGCTGCGGCCCGAGGCGGCGCGGCGCGGCGTGCGGCTGCGCCTGGCGGTGCGGCTGGACGCCCCCTTCCCCGCCGATGCCCTGGCCGCCCGCCAGGCGCTGCTGAATCTGCTGCTGAACGCGCTGGCCGCCACGCCCGCGGGCGGGGCGGTGAGCCTGACGGCCGCCGAGGAGCCGGAGGGGCTGCGCATCGAGGTGCTGGACGAGGGCCCCGGCCTGCCCGAACCCGCGCGCCGGCTGCTCTCGGGCGAGCGCGGGCGCGGCCCGGGGCTCGGCCTGCGCGTGGTGATGGCGCAGCTCGCCCGGCTCGATGGGCGCATCGCGGTGGACAGCGCGCCCGGGCGCGCGACGCGCATCGTGCTGCACCTGCCCCGCCGGGAGGGGGCTTCGGCATGAGCGCCCCCATCCTGCTGATCGAGGACGACCCGGTGCTGGGCGAGGCGCTGACCCAGCGACTGCGGCTGGAGGGCTTCGCGCCGCGCTGGGCGCGCAGCCTCGCCGAGGGCGAGGCGGCGCTGCGCCAGGGCCCTCCCCCGGCCGCCGTGCTCTGCGACATGCGCCTGCCCGACGGCTCGGGCGAGGCGCTGCTGCTGCGGCTGATGCCCGCGCTGGGCGCCGTGCCGGTGATCGCGATGACCGCCTATGGCGGGGTGGAGCAGGCGGTGCGCCTCGTCCGCGCCGGGGCGGACGACTACCTGCTCAAGCCCTTCGACATGGAGCGGCTGCTCGAGAAGCTGCGCGCCCTGCCCGCGCCCGCCGCGCCCGCCCCCGCCCCGGCCGAGGCGGGCTGGGCCTCGCCCGCCATGCGCGCGCTCGATGCGGCGCTGCGCCGCCTCGCGCCCAGCGCCGCGCCCGTGCTGCTGCTGGGCGAGAGCGGCGCGGGCAAGGAGGTGGCGGCGCGCCGGCTGCACGCGCTCGGCCCGCGCGCCGGGGCGCCCTTCGTCGCGCTCAACTGCGCCGCCATCCCGCGCGACCTGCTGGAGAGCGAGGTGTTCGGCCATGAGCGCGGCGCCTTCACCGGCGCCACGGAGCGCCGCCCCGGCGCGGCCGAACGCGCGGGCGCGGGCACGCTGCTGCTCGACGAGGTGGCCGAGCTCGACCCGCTGCTGCAGGCCAAGCTGCTGCGGCTGCTGGAGGAGCGGCGCTTCCTGCGCCTCGGCGGCACGCGGGAGCTGGCGCTGGAGGCCCGCGTGGTGGCCGCCACCAACGCCGACCTGGCCGAGCGGGTGCGCGCGGGGCGCTTCCGCGAGGACCTCTACTTCCGCCTCGCCGTGGTCGAGCTGCGCGTGCCGCCGCTGCGCGAGCGCCAGGAGGATCTGCCGGCGCTGGCCGAGGCGCTGCTGGCCGCCGCGGCGGCCGAGGCGGGGCGGCCCGGCCTCTCGCTCTCCGAGGCCGCGCGCGCAGCACTCGCCGCGCATCCCTGGCCCGGCAATGTTCGGGAGCTGCGCAACCGCCTGACCCGCGCCGCGGTGCTGGCCGAGGGGCCGGACATCGCGCCGGCCGATCTCTTCCCCGGCGCGGCCCCGCCGGAGATGCCGGCCACCCTGGCCGAGGCGCGCGAGGCCGCCGAGCGCGAGCACATCCGCCGTGTGCTCGCCCGCTGCGGCGGGCGGGTGGGCGAGGCGGCGCGGGTGCTCGGCATCGGCCGCACCACGCTGTGGGAGCGGCTGCGCAGGCTCGGCCTCGCGGCGGGCGAGGAGTAGGGGGCGCTACGCCTTCTCGGGATAGAGGGAGAGCAGCCCCTCCTCGCTGGCCGCGCAGCGCCCGCGCTCGGTGATCAGCCCCGTGACCAGCCGCGCCGGCGTCACGTCGAAGGCCGGGTTGGCGGCGGCGCTGCCCGCGGCCACCACGCGCACCGTCTCGATCCGCCCCTCCGCCGTGCGGCCCGTCACCTCCGTCACCTCCGCCTCGCCGCGCTCCTCGATGGGGATCTCGGCGAGGCCGTCGCGGAGCGTCATGTCCAGGGTGGAGTGCGGCAGCGCCACCCAGAAGGGCACGCCATTGTCCCGCGCGGCCAGGGCCTTGAGGTAGGTGCCGATCTTGTTCGCCACATCGCCCCGGCGCGTCACCCGGTCGGTGCCGACGATCACGATGTCCACCTCGCCGCGCTGCATGTAGTGGCCGCCGGCATTGTCGGCGATGACGGTGTGCGGCACGCCATGCGCGCCGAGCTCGAAGGCCGTCAGCGCCGCGCCCTGGTTGCGCGGGCGCGTCTCGTCCACCCACACATGCACGTCGAGGCCCGCGTCATGCGCCATGTAGATGGGCGCGAGCGCCGTGCCCCAGTCCACGGTGGCCAGCCAGCCGGCGTTGCAGTGCGTCAGCACCTGCACGCGGCCCTTGCGGGCGGCGATCTCCTGGAGCAGGGGCAGCCCGTTCTCGCCGATGCGGCGGCAGGTCTCGGCGTCGTCGTCGGCGATGGCCTGGGCCTCGGCATAGGCGGCGGCCGCGCGCTCGGCCGGGGGCAGGTTGTGCAGCCGCGCGCGCTGCCGATCGAGCGCCCAGCGCAGGTTCACCGCGGTGGGGCGGGTGGCGTTCAGCGCCTCCAGCACCGGATCGAGCGTCGCGGGGTCCTCGCGCATGGCCAGCGCCACGCCATAGGCGGCCACCGCCCCGATGAGCGGCGCGCCGCGCACCTGCATGGTGCGGATGGCCCGCGCCGCCTCGCGCCAGTCGGCGAGGCGCAGCGGCACCACCTCCCAGGGCAGGCGGGTCTGGTCGAAGATGCGCACCGCCCAGCCGTCCTCGTCGAGCCAGACCGAGCGGTAGGCGATGCCGTTGATCTTCATGGTCCATCCTTCGCGCGGGGCGGCTCACACCCGCTGATGCAGCGCCGCGATCAGCGTGAACAGCCGCCGCGCCGTCTCGAAATCCACCTGGATGCGGCCCTCGAGGCGCGAGATCAGCAGCTCCGCCGCCTCGTTGTGCAGGCCGCGCCGGCCCATGTCGATGGCCTGCACCCGCGCCTCCATCGCCCCATGGGTCACCGCCTCCTCGTGGTGCTCCACCAGCATCAGGTAGTCCTTGATCAGCCGGCGGAAGGGGCCGAGGGCGAGGATGATGGCGCGCAGCGGCGCACCCGCCGCGTCGCGGATGTCGAAGACGAGCCTCCCCTCCCGCAGCATCAGCCGCAGGCCGAAGGGCCCCTGGCCCGCGCCGGCGGGGTCGAAGCGGTTGCCGCGCAGCAGATCCTCGATGGCCTGGCGCCGGTCGGCCTCGGCGTAGGCCGAGGGCGGCGGCGGGGCATCGGGCAGCTCGATGCGGATCAGCCTTCGGTCGGGCACGGCGCGCTCAGGCCCTCTGCTCCTCGCCGGTGATGCCGAGGCGGCACATGAGGCCGAGCGTGGCCCCCTTCACCGGGCGCAGCAGCAGCGTGGTGAGCACCGCGATCAGCGGCAGCCACAGCGCCATGTGCAGCCACATGGGCGGGGCGTAGAGGCGCTCGACCATCAGGATCGGCGGCACCACGACATGGCCGACGAGGAAGATGGTGAAGTAGGGCGGCGCGTCATCCGCCCGCAGCCGGCCGAGCGGCGTGCCGCAGCGCGCGCAGGCCGGGGCGACGCGCAGGAAGCCCTGGAAGGCCCGCCCCTCGCCGCAGACGGGGCAGCGGCCGCGTGCGCCGCGCCACAGCGCCTCCCCCAGGCCCGGCCGGGGCCAGGGAGAGGGCGGAGCGGCACGGTCAGGCGCCCAGGTGGCGGGGGTGTCGGAAGGGGTCATATTGCGATGCACCATGGGACCGGCGCGGCCAGCATGGCAAGGAAAACCGCTTCCTGCCATGCTGCCCTGCATGGCCGGACGCATCCTCATCATCAACCCCAACGCCTCGCGGGCCTGCACCGAGGGAATCGCCGAGGCCGTCGCCCCCTTCGCCGCGCCCGGGCTGCCGCGCCTCGAGGTGAGTTTCCTGCCCGAGGGCCCGCCCGCCATCGTGACCTGGCGCGACTGGCACGCGGTGGCCGAGCCGCTGTGCCGCGCCATCGAGCGCGAGGCGGCCGATGCCTACGTCATCGGCTGCGTCAGCGACCCGGGGCTGGAGGCGGCGCGCGGCGTCACCGACCGGCCGGTGCTGGGCATGTTCCGCTGCGCCGTGGCCGCGGCGATGACGCGGGCCGAACGCTTCGGCGTGATCGGCTTCACCCACCGCTCGGAGGCGCGGCAGCGGCGCATCCTGCAGGCCATGGGGGTGGAGCAGCGCCTCGCCGCCTGGATCCCGCTCGACCTGCCGATGGAGGTGCTGACCGACCCGGTGGCGCCGCAGCCGCGCATCGCCGCCGCCGCGCGGGAGTTGGCCGAGCGCGGGGCCGAGGCCATCGTGCTGGGCTGCGCCGGCCTCGCCCGCCATGTCGGCCCCGCGGCCGAGGCGGGGGGGCCGGTGATCGAGCCCTGCCAGGCGGCGGCGGCGGCGGCGCTGCTGGCGGTGCTGGGCGCGCAGGCCCCGGTGCTCGCGGCATGAGCGACCCCGCCCTGGAGGCCGAGGCCCTGATCCGCGCCTATTACGCCGCCTTCAACGCCGGCGACTGGGACGGCATGGCCGCGCTGCTGAGCGAGGATGTGGCGCATGACGTGAACCAGGGCGCGCGCGAAGGCGGGCGCGCCGCCTTCCGCGCCTTCCTCGACCGCATGGCCCGCCACTACCGCGAGCAGGTGGAGGAGCTGGTGGTGATGGTCAGCGCCGATGCCCGCCGCGCCGCGGCGGAGTTCGTGGTCAGCGGCGGATACCTGCTGACCGACCCTGGCCTGCCCCCCGCGCGCGGCCAGCGCTATCGCCTGCCGGCCGGCGCCTTCTTCGCCATCGAGGCGGGGCGCATCGCGCGGGTGACGAACTTCTACAACCTGCGCGCCTGGATCGCGCAGGTGGAATAGCTCAGCCGCGGATCAGCACCACCGCCTCGATCTCGACGGGGATGCCCCGCGGCAGGCTGCCCATGCCGACGGCCGAGCGCGCGGGCCGTCCGTTCTCGCCGAACACCTCCACGAAAAGGTCGGTGCAGCCGTTGATCACTTCCGGATGCTCGCCGAAATCGGGGGCGGCCCGCACCATGCCCAGCACCTTGAGGATGGTGTCCACCCGGTCGAGCGAGCCCAGCGCCCCCTTCATGTTGGCGAGCAGGTTGATGGCGCACAGCCGCGCCGCCTCATAGCCCTGCGCCACGCTCAGATCCCGCCCCACCACGCCCGCCATGAAGCTGCCATCGGGCTGGCGCGGCCCGACGCCGGAGAGGAACAGCAGCCCGCCGCCGATGCGCCAGGGGACGTAGTTGCCCATGGCCTTGGGCGGCGGCGGCAGGATGATGCCGAGCGCGGCGAGGCGGGCGTCTGCGGACATGGCTCCTCTCCTTTCTCAATGCGCCGCCGCGGCGGCGGGCTTGCCGGCGAAGGCGCCCTTCACCCGCTCGCGCAGCGTCTGGAACACGACATAGAGCATCGGGATCATGAAGATCCCGAAGAGGGAGGCGGCCAGCATGCCGCCGAACACCGGCAGCCCCACCGCCTGGCGCGAGAGCATCGCCGCGCCCGTGGCGGTGACCAGCGGCACGAGGCCCAGGATGAAGGCGAAGGACGTCATCATCACCGCGCGGAAGCGCATGCGCGCGCCCATCACCGCCGCCTCGCGGATGGAGAGGCCCTTCTCGCGCTGCTCCTTGGCGAACTCCACGATCAGGATGCCGTTCTTCGCCGCCAGCGCGATGAGCACGACCAGCCCGATCTGCGCATAGACCGTCAGCGGCTGCTGCGCGACGAACAGCGCGAGGAAGGAGCCGAGCCCGCCCACCGCCACCGAGAGCAGCACCGGCACGGGGATGGTCCAGCTCTCGTAGAGCGCGACGAGGAAGAGGTAGGCGAAGAGGATGGCGAGCGCGATCAGCACGCCGGTCTGCCCGGCCGCCTGCTTCTCCTGATAGGCGGTGCCGGTCCACTCGAAGCTGTATCCCGGCGGCAGCACGCTGCGCGAGATCTCCTCCATCGCGGCCAGCGCCGCGCCGGAGGAGACGCCCGGCCGCGGCGCGCCGTTGAGCGTGAGCGAGCGCACGTTGTTGTAGCGCTGGATGGTCTGCGGCCCCAGCACCACGCGCACATCGGCGAAGGCGCGCAGCGGCACCATCTGCCCGCGCGCGTTGCGCACCTGCAGGCGCCAGATGTCGGGCAGGTCGTCGCGGTCGGGCGCCACGGCCTGGATGTTCACCTGCCAGGTGCGGCCGAACAGGTTGAAGTCGTTCACGTAGAATCCGCCGAGCGAGGCCTGCAGCGTGGTGAACACGTCGCTGATGCGGATGCCGAGCGCCTGCGCCTTGTCGCGGTCGATGTCGAGGAACAGCGAGGGGGTGGTGGGCGAGAAGGTGGAGAACACCCCCATCAGCCGCGGGTCCTGGTTCGCCGCCACCATCATGCCGAGCATGGCGGAGGCCATCTCCACCGGCTCGCGCCCCTCGAAGTCCTGGAGCTGGTATTCGAAGCCGCCCCCGGTGCCGAGCCCGATGATGGGCGGGATGTTGAAGGCGAAGACATTGGCGGTGCGGATGGCCTGCGCCTCGGCGAAGACGCGCTGGATGCCGAAGAAGACGCTGTCCTCGACGCGGGTGCGCTCGGCGAAGGGCCTCATCCGCGCCACCATGAAGGCGGAGTTGGACTGCGCGCCGCCGTCGATGAGCGAGAAGCCGACGATGGCGAGGATGTTCTCCACCGCCGGGTTGGCGCGCAGCAGCTCCTCCACCTGCATCACCGCCTCGCGCGTGCGCGCCACCGAGGAGCCCTGCGGAAGCTGGAGCTGGATGAAGAAGGCGCCCTGGTCCTCGGAGGGGAGGAAGCCCGAGGGCGTGCGCTTGCCGATCTCGAGGATGCCCCAGGCGATCGCCGCCGTCAGCACCAGCGAGAGCACGGCCACGCGCACCAGCCGCTCCACGATCCAGGCGTAGCCGTCGCGCACCCGGTCTATGGCGCCGAGCACGTACCTGATGGGCCCGCGCTTCGGCCCGCCATGGCGCAGGATCATGGCGCAGAGCGCGGGCGAGAGGGTGAGCGCGTTGATCGCCGAGATCACCATCGCCACGCTGATCGTCACCGCGAACTGCGCGAACAGCACCCCCGCCACCCCCGAGATCAGCCCGATCGGCACGAAGACGGAGAGAAGCACGAGGGTGATGGCGATGATCGGCCCGGTGATCTCGCGCATCGCCTTGTCGGTGGCCTCGGCGGGCGAGAGGCCGGGGTTCTCCTCCATCACCCGCTCGACGTTCTCGACCACCACGATCGCGTCGTCCACCACGATGCCGATGGCGAGCACCATGGCGAGCAGCGAGATGGTGTTGGCGGAGTAGCCCAGCGCCAGCAGCACCGCGAAGGTGCCGATCAGGCTGACCGGCACCGCGACCGTCGGGATCACGGTGGCGCGCAGCGAGCCGAGGAAGAGATAGACCACCACGACGACGAGGATGAACGCCTCGATCAGCGTCTTGATCACCTCGCGCATCGTCTCCACCACGAAGGCGGAGGTGTCGTACATCACGGTGCTGCGCATGCCCGGCGGAAAGCGCTGGCCCAGCTCCTCGAGCGTGCGGCGCACCCGGCCGGCCACCTCCACCGCGTTCGCGCCGGGCGAGAGGTAGATGCCCATGGTGATGGTGGGGCGCTGGTTCAGCCGCGCCTCCACGTCCATGTTGGCCGCGCCCAGTTCCACGCCCGCCACGTCGCGCAGCCGCAGCGTGGAGCCGTCGGGGTTCGCGCGCACCACGATCTCGCCGAACTGCTCGGGGCTGGTCAGCCGCCCCTGGGTCTGGATGTTGAACTGGAACTGCTGGTCGTCGGAGACGGGGCGCGCGCCGATGCGCCCCGCCGCCGCCTGGATGTTCTGCGCCTGGATCGCGGCGATGATCTCGGAGGGCGTGACGTTGAGGTTGTTCAGCCGGTCCACCTCGAACCACACGCGCATCGAATAGTCCTGCGCGCCGAACATCTGCACGTCGCCCACGCCGGGCAGGCGGCGCAGCGTGTCCAGCATGTTGATGGTGACGTAGTTCGAGAGGAACAGCGGCGTGTGCTCCGGATTGTCGGAGGAGACGCCGACGAACTGCAGCACCGCGGCCGACTGCTTGCGCACCGTCACGCCGCCGCGCTGCACCTCGGCGGGCAGCCGCGCCAGCACGCCCTGCACGCGGTTGTTCACGTTCACCGTGTTGATGTCGGCGTTCGTGCCCAGCGCGAAGGTGACGGTGAGGCTGTAGCTGCCGTCATTGGCGCTGTTGGAGCGCATGTAGAGCATGCGGTCCGCGCCGTTGACCGCGCTCTCGATGGGCTGGGCCACCGTGGCCTCCACCACCCCGGCCGAGGCGCCGGGATAGCGCGCCGTCACCTGCACCGTGGGCGGCACGATGTCGGGGAACTGCGCCACCGGGATCTGGAACAGCGAGAGCAGGCCCGCCAGCGTCATCACGATGGAGATGACGATGGCGAGGCGCGGGCGGCGGATGAAGAGCGCGGAGAACATGGCGCCTCAGCCCGGCCGGCCCTGCACGCCGCCGGGCCGCGGCGGCGCGCCCGCGGGGGCGGCGTTCACCGGCTGGCCCGGGCGCACGCGCTGCACGCCCTCGACGATCACGCGCTCGCCGTCCTCGAGGCCCGCCTCCACCACGGCGGTTTCCGCCGTGCTGCGGCCGAGGCGGATGTTGCGGCGCTGCGCGCGCCCCTCGCCGTCCACCACGAAGACGAAGAAGCCCTGCTGGTCCTGCGCGACGGCCGCGCGCGGGACGGCGATGGCCTGTACGGGTTGCGCGCCCTCCAGCAGCACCGTCACGAACTGCCCGTCCAGCAGGGTGCGCCCGCCGGCCAGCGCCGTGCCGTTGCCCGTGCGCCGCGGATTGGGCAGCGAGGCGCGCATCAGCAGCGTGTCCGTCTCGCGGTTCAGCGCGGTGTCGATGAAGTCCACCCGGCCCGCGTGCTCATAGACGCGCCCGCCGGCGAAGCGGATGCGCACCAGAAGCGCCTCGGCCCCGCCGCGCGCCTCGAAGCGCTCGCGCAGCTCCTGCGCCTGGCGCGAGGAGACATGGAAGGCCACGCGCATCGGATCCTGGCTGGTGATGGTCGCGAGCACCTCGCTGTTCGGCGAGACCACATTGCCCGGCGTGAAGGTGGAGCGGCCGATGGCGCCCGCGATGGGCGCCGTGATCTCGGTGTAGGCCAGGCTGATCTCGGCCGCGCGCACCTGGGCCTGGGCGCTCAGCACCGCGGCGGCGGCCATGCGCTCCTGCGCCAGCGCATTGTCCAGCGCCACCTGGGTGCCCGCGCCGGTCTGCCGCAGCTCGCGCGCACGGGCGAGGCCGACCCGCGCGTTGTAGAGCTGCGCCTCGGCCGAGGCCAGGGCCGCGCGCGCCTGTTCGAGCTGCGCCTCGAAGGGGGCGCGCTCGATGCGGAAGAGCAGCGCGCCCTCCTCTACCTCGCTGCCTTCCTGGAACAGCCGCTCCTCCAGATAGCCGGTGACGCGGGCGCGGATGTCCACGCGCTGGATGGCCTCCACGCGGCCGATGAACTCCGTCAGCTCCGTCACCGCCTGGCGGCGCGCCTCCACCACCCCCACCGCCGGCGGCCCGGCGGGGCCGAACTGCCCCGCCGCGGGCAGCGGGGCGAACAGCAGGGCGAGAAGCAGAAGACCAGCGCGCATCGGTGGGCACCTCGTCACGGCGCGCAGCACGCCCGAGGCGCGCGCGCCGGTCAATCGGAAACGCCCTCAGCTTGCACGACCGGCGGCCCCCGGCCAGTCTCCTCCGCGCAAGCCTGCCCCGCAGAGGATGTCGCGCATGGACGCGCCCGATTCGCCCCCGCAACCGCTCCGTCACCTGCGCATCGTCGAGTTCACGCACATGGTGATGGGCCCGACGGCGGGGATGGTGCTGGCCGATCTCGGCGCCGATGTGGTGAAGGTGGAACCCGCGCCGAAGGGCGACACCACGCGCCACCTCACGGGCAGCGGCACCGGCTTCTACGCCAGCTTCCAGCGCAACCGCCGCTCGCTCTGCGTGGACATGAAGCGGCCCGAGGGGCTCGCGCTGGTACGCCGCCTGATCGCGCGCAGCGACGCGCTGATCGAGAACTTCCGCCCCGGCGCGATGGAGAAGCTCGGCCTCGGGCCAGCCGCGCTGATGGCCGAGCATCCGCGCCTGATCTACTGCTCCTGCAAGGGCTTCCTGCCCGGCCCCTACGAGCACCGCACCGCGCTGGACGAGGTGGTGCAGATGATGGGCGGCCTCGCCTACATGACGGGCCCCGAGGGGCGGCCGCTGCGCGCGGGCAGCAGCGTCATCGACATCATGGGCGGGCTGTCGGCGGCCATCGCCATCCTCGCGGTGGTGGCGGAGCGCGAGCGCACCGGGCGCGGCCGCCACGTGCAGGCCGCGCTGTTCGAGACGGTGGCGCTGCTCATGGCCCAGCACATGGCGCAGACGGCGATCACCGGGCAGGCGCCGCCGCCCATGTCCGTCCGCACGCCCGCCTGGCCCGTCTATGACGTGTTCGAGACGGCCGATGGCGGGCAGATCTTCGTCGGCGTGGTCACCGACACGGCCTGGCCCGCCTTCTGCGACGCCTTCGGGCTCGCGGCGCTGAAGGAGGACCCCGCGCTCGCCACCAAGCAGCAGCGCGTGGCCGCGCGCGCGCGCACCATCCCCGTGATCGCCGCGGCGCTGCGGCGCTTCACCACCGCGGCGCTGGTCGAGACATGCGAGGCGCTGGGCCTGCCCTACGCCCCCATCGGCCGGCCGGCCGACCTGTTCGAGGATCCGCACCTGAACGCGAGCGGCGGGCTCGTGCCGCTCACCCTGCCCGACGGGCGGCCGGTGAAGCTGCCCGCCCTGCCGCTGGCGCTGGACGGCGCGCGCCCGCCGCTGCGCCATGACCTCGCCCCGCCCGGCGCACACAACGAGGAGATCGCGCGCGAACTCGGCCTCTCGGAGGGCGAGATCGCTGCCCTGCGCGCAGACGGCGTGCTGGCCTGACCCCCCTTCCCCTTTCGCCCCGCGCCGTCAGATGATGGGGCCGAGAAGGGACGAGGGAGCAGACCATGCCGAAGTTCGGCCTCAGCCAATCCGTGCGCCGCGTCGAGGATCCGCGCCTGCTGCTGGGCGGCGGGCGCTACACCGACGACATCGCCCTGCCCGGCGCGGCGTTCGGTCTGGTGCTGCGCAGCCCGCACGCCCATGCGGCCATCAGGCGCATCGACACGGCAGCGGCCAGGGCCATGCCCGGCGTGCGCGCCGTGATCACCGGGGCCGATCTGCAGGCCATGGGCATCGGCGAGCTGCCCTGCACCATCCCGCTCAAGAACCGCGACGGCACGCCGCGGGCCGAGACGCCGCGCCTGCCGCTCGCCACCGACCGCGTGCGCCATGTGGGCGACCCGGTGGCCTTCATCGTGGCCGACAGCCTCGAGCAGGCGCGCGACGCCGCCGAGGCGGTGGCGGTGGACTACGAGGTCCTTCCCTCCGTCACCGACCTCGCCATCGCCCACGAGCCCGGCCAGCCGCAGATCTGGGAGGGGGCGCCGCGCAACATCTGCTTCGACTGGGAGGCGGGCGACAAGGCGAAGACAGAGGCGCTCTTTGCCGAGGCCGCGCATGTGACGCGCCTGACCGTCGTCAACAACCGCGTCGTCGTCGCCTCCATGGAGGGGCGCGCCTGCGCCGCCGAATACGACCCGGCGAGCGGGCGCTACACCCTCTACGCCGGCACCCAGGGCTCCTGGCTGGTGAAGAACCTGCTCGCCGCCTCGGTGCTCAAGGTGGAGCCCGAGAAGGTGCGCGTGGTCACACCGGATGTCGGCGGCGGCTTCGGCATGAAGCTCTACCTCTACGCCGAGTACGCGCTGTGCGTGATCGCGGCCAGGCTCATCGGCCGGCCGGTGAAGTGGCGCGCCGAACGCAGCGAGGCCTTCCTCTCCGACACGCATGGGCGCGACAACATCACGCTGGGCGAACTCGCCCTCGACAAGGACGGGCGCTTCCTCGCGCTGCGCACGCGCAACCACGCCAACATGGGGGCCTATCTCTCCACCTTCGCGCCCTTCATCCCGACCGGTGCGGGCACCAAGGTGCTGGCGAGCGTCTACGACTTCGGCGCGATCCACGCGCATGTGCTGGGCGTGCTGACCAACACCGTGCCGGTGGACGCCTATCGCGGCGCGGGGCGGCCCGAATCGAACTATCTCGTGGAGCGGCTGATCGACCAGGCGGCGCGCGAGATGGGCATCGACCGCGTGGAGCTGCGCCGGCGCAACATGGTGACGCGGGAGAAGATGCCCTACGTCACGGCCATCGGCCAGCGCTACGACAGCGGCGACTTCCCGCGCCTGATGGATGCCGCACTCGCCAGGATCGACTGGGCCGGCTTCCCCGCCCGCCGCGCCGAGGCGGCGAAGCGCGGGAAGAAGCGCGGCATCGGCCTCGCCTACTACCTCGAGGCCACCGGCGGCGGCCCCACCGAGAACGCCAAGGTGGTGTTCGCCGAGGACGGCATGGTGGACGTGTTCGTGGGCACCCAGAGCACCGGCCAGGGGCACGAGACGGCCTATGCCATGCTCACCTCGCACGAGCTCGGCATCCCGCTCGGGAAGATCCGGGTGAAGCAGGGCGATTCCGACACGCTGCCCTCGGGCGGCGGCACGGGCGGGGCGCGCAGCCTCTATTCCGAGGGTCAGGCCATCCTGGTCACCACCGCGAGCGTGATCGAGAAGGGCAAGCAGGCGGCCGCCGAGGCGCTGGAGGCGGCGGTGGCCGACATCGAGTTCACGCCGCGCGGGCCCAAGGGCGGGCAGTTCGCCGTGGCGGGAACCGACCGGGCCATCGGCATCCTCGAACTGGCCGCCCGGCAGCGCGCGCGGGTGGCCGCCGGCGAGGACACCTTCCTGCTCGATGCGCTGGAGACCGCCAAGATCGAATCCCACACCTTCCCCAACGGCTGCCACGTCGCCGAGGTGGAGGTGGACCCGGAGACGGGCGTGGTCACCATCCCGCGCTACGTCGTGGTGGACGATGTCGGCCATGCGCTGAACCCGCTGATCGTGCGCGGCCAGGTGCATGGCGGCGTGGCGCAGGGCATCGGCCAAGCGGTGCTGGAGAAGACAACCTATGACAGGGAGAGCGGCCAGCTCCTCTCCGCCTCCTTCATGGACTACGCCCTGCCGCGCGCCGACGACCTGCCGGACATCGAGGTGGACCTGATCGAGGTGCCCTGCGAGACCAACCCGCTCGGCGTGAAGGGCGCGGGCGAAGCCGGGGCGGTGGGCTCGCCGCCCGCCGTGGTGAACGCGATCATCGATGCCTTGAGCGAGGCGGGCGTGACGGCGCTGGACATGCCGGCCACGCCGGAGACGGTCTGGAGAGCGCTGCACGCGGCCTGAGGGAGACCCATCACCGGCGGCGCGTCACCGGGCCGGCGCCGACGCCGGCCCTGGCCCTCGGCCGGCCCCGGCCCGACCCTTTGCCTCAGAGCATGAGACCGAGGGCGGTCAACAGCGACGACAGCCCAAACATGACGATGGCCGAGAGGGTGGCGGCGGCCAGCCCATATTCCAGGGCGCTCATCCTGCGGCCCCCTGAAGGACGCTCTGGGCAGGTCCGGCAACAAATCGCATAGCGTTCTCCCGTTCCTGGAGGCAGCCGCGCTTCTGGAACGGGCGCGGCGGCTTCCTTTCCGAGAATATACGAGATCGCGCAAAAAAAAGATCAATTGTGCTTTTTGTTGCAATTCTGATCCGGGCGAGGGATGGTTTTCCGAGGCTGGCCGCCTGTCAGCCGAGCGCCCCCGCCGCCGCCGCATAGCCCGCGCGACGCTCCGGCGGCGTGGGCCAGCGCCCGCGCACCCGCTCCAGCAGCATCGCCGCATCGGCGTGCAGCCCGGCCTTCAGCGCCACGTCGAGGAAGAGCTGCTCCAGCACATCCTGCTGGGCGTGGCTGCCGCCCAGCTCATGCATGCCGCCGAGCGCGGGGCGCATCGCCGCCACCGCCGCGGCGTGCTCGCCCCGCGCGCGGTGCAGCAGGGCCTCGCAGACGGGAATCGCCGCCTCGCGGACGATGCGCGGATTCTCGCCTCGGTTCGCCGCCGCATAGTCGCGCATCGCCGCCAGCATGCGCTCGGCGGCGGCGAGGCGGCCCGTGGCGGTCAGCGCCATCATCCAATGCGGCAGGGTGAAGGCGGAGAGGCAGTCGCCGATGCGCGCCTCGGCCTTGTCGGCGAGCTCCTCCCAGCGCGCGCCCACATCCACGCCCTGCCGCTCCAGGCGGAACAGCATGGAGGCGGCGTTCTGGCAGTCGATGTAGAGATCGGGCTGCACCTGGGTCACCGGGCTGTCCAGGTTGCGGAACCCCTCGTCATAGAGGCGCAGCACCTCCTCGTGCTCGCCGCGCTCGAGGTGGAACATGGCCTGGTGCCAGAAGATGTGGTGGCGCAGGTTGTTGCCAGCTCCGAAATGAGGGGCGAGGCGCGTGATCCAGCCGATGCCCTCGGCGCGGCGGCCCTGCATCTCGAGCACATGGGCGATGGCGTGCGCCGCCCAGAGATCGGCCGGGTCGCGGCGGATGGCCTCGCGCCCCGCATTCTCGGCCACGACGTAGTGGCCGCATTCCTCGTTGGCGAAGGCCCGGCAGGCGAGCATGGAGCCGTAGCCGGGAATCTCCTCGCCCCAATGCGGCAGGCAGCGCTCCACGCTGGCCAGCATCGCCTCGGGCCGCCCCATCCAGAAGGCCGAGAAGTGGTGGAGGCGGAAGGCGAGCATGTCGCGCGGGTGGGTGGCGAGGATGTCCTCCCACACGGCGATCGCGCGCTCCTGCGCGCCCTCGGCCCAGGCCTCCAGCGCGTCGAGGTGGCGCGCCTCGCGCGGGTTGGGGCGCAGCCCGCGCGCCGTGGCGATGGCGGCCCGCGCGGCCGGGATGTGCGCGACATTGTAGGCCAGCAGCGCGAAGCCCGCCTTCATGGCGTGCAGCATCGGCGCCTCGGCGTCCAGCTTCAGCGCCTCCTTCAGCCGCAGCGGCGTGTCGAAGCGGTATTTCAGGAAGGCCTCCAGCGTCGCGTCGAAGGCCGCCGCGGCGGCGTCCGAGGCGAAGCTGGCGGGGTTTCCCTGGGCGTCCTGCGGCATGGGCTCAGATCCCGAGTTCGGCGAGGAAGGCGTCGTGCTCGCCCAGCCCCGGCGCGGGCGCCGTGACGGCGCCGAGCCCGGGAAGCAGCGGCAGGGGCAGCGTGCCGAGGCCGGGCTGCGCGAACAAGGGCGCCGCCCCCACCGCCTGCACATGCGGGTCCGCGAGCCAGTCGAGCGGCGTGTTCACCCGCTCGCACAGCAGCCGCGCCGCCTGCAGCCGCGCCACCCACTCGGCGGCGGGGCGGGTGCGGAAGGCGGCCTCGAGAATGGGCCGCAGCGCGGCCTTGTGGGCGGCGCGCTGCGCGAAGCTCGCGAAGCGGGGATCATCCGGCAGCCCGGGCAGGCCCAGTTCGCGGCAGAGGGTGACGAACTCCTCCTCCCGCAGCAGGGCGATCATCACGAAGGCGCCGTCCTGCGCGGGCCAGGCGCCGGCCGGCACGTTCATCTCGGCGGGCAGGCGGCCGAGCAGCCCGGCCTCGGCCAGCGGCAGCACCATCAGCGCTGCGGCGGCCTGCATGAGCGAAATGTCGAGGTGCCGCCGCCGGGGCGGGGCGCCGGCCGCGCGGTCCCGCGCCTGCTCGGCGAGCGCGGCCTGGCAGGCGGCGAAGGCGGAGAGTCCGGCGAAGATGTCCACCACCAGCGTGCCCACCTTGTGCGGCACGCCGTCCATCCCCGCGTTCAGCGCCACGAGCCCCGAAAAGGCCTGCGCCACCCCATCGGTGCAGGGGCGCTCGGCATAGGGCCCCTGCTGGCCGAAGCCGGAGACCGAGACGCAGACGGCATCCGCCTTCGTCCGCTCCGGCCCGAGCCCGATGCGCGCCGCGACCCCGGGGCGGAAGGCCTCGATGAGCACATCGGCGCGGGCGGCCAGCGCCCCGGCCCGCGCCCGCCCCTCCTCGGTGGCGAGGTCCAGCACCACGCCCTTCTTGCCGCGGTTGAAGGCGGTGGACATCACCGAATGCCCGCCCGCCCGCGCGGTGAGCCCGCGCGACCAGTCGCCCTGCGGCGGTTCGAGCTTCACCACCGTGGCCCCGCACTGCGCGAGCATCATGCCGCAGGAGGGCCCCGCGATGCCCTGCGCCGCATCGAGCACCAACAGGCCCTCATAGGGTTTCATCATGGCCGTTCCTCCGTCTCGCGCCTATCCTTGCGCCAAACCGGCAAAGGAGGAACGGCATGCAGGCCAAGCGCCGCGCCCTCGTGATGCTGCCGCTCGCCGCCCCTGCCTTGGCGCAGGACCGGCCGCTGCGCCTCATCGTCCCCTATCCACCCGGCGGCCCGACCGATCTTGTTGCGCGCACCCTGGCGGCGGCCCTGCAGCCGCCGGCGCTGGTCGAGAACCGGCCCGGCGCCTCTGGCCTCATCGGGGCCGGCGATGTGGCGCGGCTGCGCGGCGAGACGCAGACGCTGCTCGTCAACGCCTCGGCGCATGTGATCGTGCCGCACCTCCAGCGCCAGATGCCCTTCGACGCCATCGCCGACTTCACCCCGGTGACGGAGGTGGTGAAGGTGCCGCTGGTGCTGGTGGTGAACCCCTCCCTGCCCGCGCGCGATCTGCCCGGGCTTCTGGCCCAGGCGCGGGCCAATCCGGGCCGCCTCTCCTACGCCTCCTCGAGCATCGGCGGCGCGCCGCATCTGGCGGGCGAGCTGTTCAAGCTGCTCGCGGGGGTGGACCTCGTGCATGTGCCCTATCGCGGCTCCGGCCCCGCGCTCTCGGACCTGATCGCGGGGCATGTGCAGATGATGTTCGACAGCCTCGCCTCCTCGGCGCAGCATGTGCGCGAGGGGCGTCTGCGCGCGCTCGCCGTCACCACGGCGGGGCGGCTGCCCGCCCTGCCGGATGTGCCCACCATGGCCGAGGCCGGCGTGCCTGGCTACGAGATCACCACCTGGTATGGCGTCTGGGGCCCGCCCGGGATGGGGCCGGAGGTCGCGCGGCGGCATCACCTCGCCCTCCTGCGGGCGGGCCGCAGCGGGGCGGCGCAGGCGGCCTGGGACGCCATGGGCGCCATTCCGGTGTTCAGCGAGCCCTCGGGCTTCGCGGCCTTCCTGCGCGAGGAGCACGCCCGCTTCGGCCGGCTGATCCGCGACGCCAACATCCAGCCGGAGTGACGCGCCCATGCGCGCCCTGGTCTGCGAAAGCTGGCGCGACTTCGACGCGCTGGAGGTGAAGGACATCCCGCCGCCGCCGCTGCGCCCCGGCGCGGTGCGGCTTGCCGTGGAGGCGGCCGGCGTCTCCTTCGCCACGCAGCTCGTGGTGGCGGGGAGGTATCAGCGCAAGCCGCCCCTGCCCTTCGTGCCCGGCACCGAGGTGGTGGGCCGGGTGCTGGAAGGGCCGCTGCCGGCCGGCACCCGCGTCTTCGCCGTGCTCGACTGGGGCGGCTTCGCCGAGCAGGCGGTGGCGGACGCCATCCACTGCGTGCCCATCCCCGCGCATCTGCCGCATGAGGCCGCCGTGGCCTTCCCCATCAGCTATCCCACCGCCGCCGGCGCGCTGCTCTGGCGCGCGAAGCCGGCGCCCGGGGAGTGGGTGCTGGTGCTGGGCGCCGCCGGCGGCGTGGGGCTGGCCGGGGTGGAGGTGGCGCGTGCCATGGGCTGCCGCGTGATCGCCCGCGCCGGGGCGGGCAAGCACGCCGCCCTGGCGGCGCGCGGGGCGGAGGTGATCCTCGACTCCGCCCAGCCCTTCCGCGAGGCGGTGCGCGCGGCCACCGGCGGCGCCGGCGTGGCCTGCGTGCTGGACACGCTGGGCGGCCCCGCCTTCGACGAGGCGCTGCGCTGCCTCGGCGATGGCGGCACGCTGGTGAGCATCGGCTTCGCCGGCGGCGGCATCCCCACGGTGGCGGCCAACATCCTGCTGCTGAAGAACATCGGCGTGGCCGGCTTCAACTGGGGCGCCTATGTCGGCTGGTCCCCCGGCGACGGGCGGGAGGCCCACGCGCCGCGCGTGCGCGCCCTGTGGGCGCGGCTCCTGGAGTGGTGGGAGCAGGGGAGGCTGACGCCCGAGATCCACGCGCGCTTCCCGCTCGAGGGCTTCCGCGAGGCGATGGCCGAGCTGCGCGCCCGCCGCGCCATCGGGCGCGTGGTGCTCACGCCGGGCGCTTGAGGAAGGCGGCGAAGGCGGCCTGCGCCTCGGGGCTGCGCAGCCGCTCGCCGAAGCAGGCGCGCTCGGCGGCCATCGCCGCCTGCAGCGCGGCGGCCTGGGGGGCGCGGATCAGCCGCTTCGAGTCGCGCAGCGCCCCGGGGGGCAGGGCGGCCAGCGTTGCGGCGCGGCGCGCGGCCTCGGCCTCCACTTCCGCATCATCCACCGCGCAGGTGGCGAGGCCCGCCTCCGCCGCCGCGCGGCCGCTGAAGGGCTCGCCCGAGAGCAGCCACCAGCTCGCCCGCGCCGGCCCGACGCGCTGGGCGAGCAGCAGCGAGGAACCGCCCTCGGGCACCAGGGCGAGCCGGGTGAAGGGCGTCATCAGCCGCGCCGTCTCGGCCACCACCACCACGTCGCAATGCAGCAGCAGCGTGGTGCCGATGCCCACCGCGTGGCCGCGCACGGCCGCCAGCACGGGCTTGGGGAAGGCGGCCAGCGCCTCGAGGAAGAGGAAGCCGGCCCCCGGCTCCTCCGGGCTGCGGGCGGTGGCGTCGGCGAAATCGGCGATGTCGTTGCCGGCGGTGAAGTCCGCGCCCCCGGCCAGCCCCACGGCCCGCACCGCCTCCTCCCCCGCCGCGGCCTCCAGCGCCTCGGCCATGGCGCGATACATGGCGCGGGTGAGGGCGTTCTTCTTCTCCGGCCGGTGCAGGCGGATGGTCAGCACGGCCCCGCCGCGCTCGATCAGGACATGTTCGGACATGGCTCTCTCCCTGGGCGGGGAGAGTGTCAGAAGATGGCGGCGAAGGGCAGCACCCGCACCGCATCGCCGGGGGCGAGCTGCGTCACCTCCTCGGGCAGTTCGGCGAAGGCGTCGGAGCGGGTGAGCGAGGTGAGCAGGCCCGCCCCCTCGCGCGAGAATTTCCGCGCCGCGCCGGCCTGCAGGGTCACGCGCACATATTCCCGCCGCCCGGCCTTCTTGCGGTAGGCGAAATCGGCGGTGGCGGGGAAGAACGGCAGCGCCTCCGGCCGCGCGCCGGCCAGGCGCAGGATCACCGGGCGCGCCAGGTGCAGGAAGGTGACCACCGCCGCCACCGGGTTGCCGGGCAGGCCCAGCATGGGCGTGCCCTCCACCACCCCCATGGCCGCCGGCCGCCCCGGCTTCACCGCGAGCCGCCAGAACACCAGCCGCCCCGCGCCCTCGATGGCGGCGCGCACATGGTCCTCCTCGCCGGTCGAGACGCCGCCCGAGGTCAGCAGCAGGTCATGCGCCCCGGCCGCCGCGCGCAGCGCCGCCGCCGTGGCCTCGGCGCGGTCCGGCAGGATGCCGAGATCGGTGACCTCCACCGGCAGGGCGGCGAGCATCGCCATCAGCGTGAAGCGGTTGGAATCATAGGTCTGCGCCGGGCCAAGCGGCGCGCCGGGGCTGGCCAGCTCATCGCCGGTGGAGAACACGCCCACCCTGAGCCGCGGCCGCACCGGCAGGCGCGCGAAGCCCAGCGCGGCGGCGAGGCCGATCTCGGGTGCGCGCAGCCGCGTGCCCTCGGGCAGGGCCTCGGCGCCCGCGGGCACATCCTCTCCGGCCGGGCGGCAGTTGGCGCCGGGCTTGAGGCCGGGCGGCAGCAGCAGCACTTCGCCCTCCAGCCGCGCATCCTCCTGCATCATCACCGTGTCCGCGCCCTCGGGCATGGGGGCGCCGGTGAAAATGCGCGCCGCCGTGCCGGGAGCCAGCGGCCCGCCACGCCCCCCCGCCGCGATGCGCCCCGCGAGGGCGAGCCGCGTCTCGCCCTCCGGCGCGAGGTCCGCATGGCGGAAGGCGTAGCCGTCCACCGCCGAGTTGAAGAAGGGCGGCAGCGGGGTGCGCGCGCGCAGCGGGCCGGCAAGCACCCGGCCGAGCGCGGCGGGCAGCGCCACCTCCTCCACCCCCGGGAGCGGCGAGAGCCGCTCCAGGATCAGCGCCTGCGCCGCCTCGACGGAGAGCAGCGCGCCGCCGAAGGCGAAGCAGTCGTCCGAGAGCTGGGCCATGCGCCCTTCCTACAGCGCGGCGCGCGGAACCGCGAGGCGCAGCAGGGCGGCGGCGATGGCCGGCACATCGTCGAGGTGGAAGGCCTCCGGCGCGCCCTCGGGCGGGGGCGTGTCGCTCGCCACCGCGCGCACCATGGGATCCTCGGGGAAGATCCAGGGCTTGCCATTGGCGGCGCGGTGCACCTCGATCTTCGGGTGGCTGTCGCGCTTGAAGCCCTCGATGATCACGAGGTCCACCGGGTCGAGCCTGGCGAGCAGTTCGCGCAGCCCCGGCTCCGGCGCACCGCGCAGCTCGCTCATCAGCGCCCAGCGATGGGACGAGGAGATCAGCACCTGGCGCGCTCCCGCCTCCCTGTGGGCATGGCTGTCCTTGCCCGGCTGGTCCAGGTCGAAGCGGTGGTGGGCGTGCTTGAGGGTGGAAACGGAAATCCCCTGCCCGGTGAGGCAGGGGATGAGCCTGGTCAGGAGCGTGGTCTTGCCGGCCCCGCTCCAGCCGGCGAGGCCGATCACCCGCATGGGGTGCGCCTCACTCCGCGGGCTGCGCGGCGGGCCGGGCCGCGGTCTCGCGCTTCTGCTGCTCCTCGACCCAGAGGGCATGGTGCTCCTTCGCCCAGTTGAGGTCCACCTCGCCGGTGCCCATGGCGTCGAAGGCGCCCTGCATGCCGATGGAGCCGATGTAGATGTGCGCGAGCATCGCCGCGATCATCAGCACCGAGATGACGGAGTGGACGATGTGCGCCAGCTGCATCTCGGCCACGCCGAACTCGCCCCAGAAGGGGAAAATGAGCATGTAGCCCGAGATGGCCACCGCCGCGCCGCCCAGCGTGGTGATCCAGAACACCATCTTCTGGCCGGCGTTGAAGCGCCCGGCCTTGGGATGGCCCTTCCCGATCAGCCCGCCGCCCTGCTTGAACCACTCGATGTCGCGGCCATTCGGGATGTTGTCCTTCACCCAGAGCAGCAGCATCAGCACGATGCCGAGCGTGAAGGGGAAGGCGAGATAGTTGTGCAGCACCTTGCCCCAGAGCGAGATGGCGGTGAAGGTCTCGGCCCCCACGATCGGCAGCAGCAGATGCCGGCCGAAGGTGAGGTTGAGCCCCGTCAGCCCCAACACGATGAAGCAGGAGGCCACCATCCAGTGGTTCGCGCGCTCGAGGAGGTTGAAGCGCTGGATGGTGCGCCCGGACAGGCCGCCCTCCACCAT
Source organism: Roseococcus sp. (assembly GCA_026414745.1). Lineage (GTDB taxonomy): Bacteria > Pseudomonadota > Alphaproteobacteria > Acetobacterales > Acetobacteraceae > Roseococcus. Next base: position 22,824 of record JAOAIK010000040.1, on the reverse strand, counting down.
GATCTTCCCGCGCCCGAGATAGAAGGCGACAAGGATGATGAGCATCCCGCCCACGGCGATGCCGCCGACCCAGGCAAGGGTGACGTTGTGGAAGTCCCGCCAAGCCTTCCCGGCAGGCTGGATCAGCACCTCGGACTGCGCGTCCGGCAGGGTGGTGCGCCCCTCGATGCGCCCGCCCTGGAGCATGCGCTGGAGTTCGAGCTCCTCGGCCGAGATGGCGCCGCGCGCCGGTTGCGCCTGGGCCTGCGTGACGATGCCGGGCGCGCAGAGCGCCAGGAAGAGCACCATCAGGGGTGCGAGAAGGATGCGCCGCATGTGACTTCCTCCGGATCAGCGGGTCTCTGCCCGGTTCCGCTCCGCGCGGCCCCGGCAGAGCGCCCGCGCGGCGAGAGAATGGGATGGCGGCCCGGAGTCTCCCCCGGGCCGCCGGATGATCAGACGTTGACCGTGGTGCGGTAGGCCGTCCGCCAGCCCCAGGCGCCCGAGCCGTAGCCGCGGCGCTGCACACGCTCGCGATAGATGGTCGCGATCATCTCGCCATCGCCGGCCAGCAGCGCCTTGGTCGAGCACATCTCCGCGCAGAGAGGCAGCTTGCCCTCCGCAATCCGGTTGGAGCCGTACTGCGTGTACTCGACACGGGTGTTGTCCTGCTGCGGGCCGCCCGCGCAGTAGGTGCACTTGTCCATCTTGCCGCGGCCGCCGAAGTTGCCGACGCGCGGATACTGCGGCGCGCCGAAGGGGCAGGCATAGAAGCAATAGCCGCAGCCGATGCAGAGGTCCTTGTCGTGCAGCACGATGGCGTCCGCCGTCGTGTAGAAGCAGGACACCGGGCAGACAGCCGCACAGGGCGCGTCCGTGCAGTGCATGCAGGCCATGGAGATCGACCGCTCGCCCGGCTTGCCGTCATTGATGGTGACGACACGCCGGCGGTTGATCCCCCAGGGCACCTCGTGCTCGTTCTTGCAGGCCGTGACGCAGGCGTTGCACTCGATGCAGCGGTCCGCGTCGCACAGGAACTTCATGCGGGCCATGGTTCTGGTCCTCCCTCAGGCGGCACGGATCTGGCAGAGCGTGACCTTCGTCTCCTGCATGAAGGTGACGGGGTCGTAGCCGTAGGTGGTCAGGGCGTTCACCGATTCGCCGAGCACCACGGGGTCGGTGCCCTGCGGATACTTGCGGCGCTGGTCCTCGCCCATGAACCAGCCGGCGAAGTGGAAGGGCATGAAGGCCACGCCCGGCCCCACGCGCTCCGTCACCAGCGCCTTCACCCGGGCGCGGCTGTTGTTCTCCGGGCCCGTCACCCACACCCAGGCGCCGTCGCGGATGTTGCGCGCGGCGGCGTCGGCCGGGTTGATCTCCACGAACATGTCCTGCTGGAGTTCCGCGAGCCACTTGTTCGAGCGCGTCTCCTCGCCGCCACCCTCGTACTCGACCAGCCGGCCGGAGGTGAGGATGATCGGGAAGTTGCGGAACACCTCGTGGCTGCGCGCCTGCACCGACTGGCCGAGATGCGGCAGGCGGAAGCCGCGGCGATCCGGCAGGGTCGGATACTGGGCGATCAGGTCAGGACGGGCCGTGTAGATCGGCTCGCGGTGAACCGGCACGGGGTCGGGCAGGTTCCAGGCCACCGCGCGGGCCTTGCCGTTGCCGAAGGGCGAGCAGCCATGCGCGATGGCCACGCGCTGGATGCCGCCCGAGAGGTCCGTCATCCAGGACACGCGGTCCTCGCCGCCCAGGCCCTGACCGATCTCCGCGATGGTCGCCTTCTCGGCCGGCGTGAGCTCGTCATACCAGCCGAGCCGCTTGAGCAGCGCCACGGTGAACTCCGGGTAGCCGTCGCGGATGTCGCTGTCCTTCGAGTAGCTGCCCTCGGCCAGCAGCGTCACGCCGTTGCGCTCCAGTCCGAAGCGCGGGCGGAAGGTGCCGCCGCCATCCTTCACCGCGAGGTTGGTGTTGTACAGGATGTGGCTGCCGGGGTGGCGCATTTCCGGCGTGCCCCAGCAGGGCCAGGGCAGGCCGTAATAGTCGCCGCGGATTTCCGGCGGCGCGTCCGGCCGCGCGCGCAGCGTCACCAGGTCGAACTTGTCCTGGTGCTGCATGTGCAGCTTCAGACGCTCGGGGCTGATGCCCGTGTAGCCCGTGCCCCAGGCGCCCCGGTTGATCTCGCGCAGGATGCTCTCGGGCGTCGGCTCGCCGTTCTGGATGTCGTAGTGCTTGAACATGTCCTCCGCGAAGCGGATGGTCATGTTCCGCCGCTGCGCCGCCACGTCGAGCGCCTTGGCGAGATCATACATCACGCGGTAGTCGGTGCGGCTCTCGAAGATCGGGTTCACGACCTTCTCGCCCCACTGCACCGAGCGGTTGGAGCTGGTGCGGCTGCCCGAGCACTCGAACTGGGTGGCGATCGGCAGCAGATAGGTGTTGTCACGCCGGTTGTGCAGCACCGCGAAGGTGGTGGGGTGCGGGTCCGCGACCACCAGCAGATCGAGCGCGTCGAGCGCGCGCTGCGCCTCCGGCATGCGGGTCACGGTGTTGCCGCCGTGGCCGAAGACGATCATGCCCTTCAGGGTGTCGCGCTGCTGCACCTGGTCCTTCGGCAGCAGCACGGCATCCATGTAGCGCGTCGAGGGGATGCCCGGCGTGTGCATCATCTGCGGCGTGTCGAAGCGCGCGCGCATCGACTCGAAGGAGACGCCCCAGACGCGGCTCCAGTGGCGCCAGGCCGTCTCATCGAGGCCGTAATAGGCCGGCAGCGTGCCGACATCGAGCCCGAAGTCCGAGGCGCCCTGCACGTTGCAGTGGCCGCGGAAGATGTTCGCGCCCGTGCCCTCGGCGCCGACATTGCCGGTGGCGAGCAGCAGCACCGAGTAGGCGCGGACATTCGCCGTGCCCACCGTCTTCTGCGTCGTGCCCATGCACCAGATCAGCGTCGAGGGCTTCTGGGTCGCGAACATCTCCGCCACGCGGCGGAGCTGGGCGCCCGGCACGCCCGAGACGCGCTCGACCTCCTGCGGCGTCCACTTCGCGACCTCGGCGCGGATCTCGTCCATGCCGTAGACCCGCTGGCGGATGAACTCCTTGTCCTCCCAGCCGTTCTGGAAGATGTGCCAGAGGATGCCCCAGATCACCGGGATGTCCGTGCCCGGGCGGATGCGGACATACTCCGTCGCGTGGGCGGCCGTGCGGGTGTAGCGCGGGTCGATCACGATCAGGTTCGCACGGTTGATCTCCTTGCCGGAGAGCACGTGCTGCAGCGAGACCGGGTGCGCCTCCGCCGGGTTCCCGCCCATGATGATCATGGTCTTGGAATTGCGGATGTCGTTGTAGCTGTTGGTCTGCGCACCGTAGCCCCAGGTGTTCGCCACGCCCGCCACCGTGGTCGAGTGGCAGATGCGCGCCTGGTGGTCCACATGGTTCGTGCCCCAGAAGGCGACGAACTTGCGGAACAGATAGGCGCCCTCGTTGGAGAACTTGGCGCTGCCGAGCCAGTACATCGAGTCAGGGCCGGAGGCCTGGCGGATCGCCATCATGCGATCGGCGATCTCGCTCATCGCGACATCCCAGCTGATGCGCTGCCACTGGCCGTTCACCAGCTTCATCGGATACTTGAGGCGGCGATCGCCATGCACCAGCTCGCGCACCGAGGCGCCCTTGGCGCAATGCGTGCCGCGGTTGATCGGGCTCTCCCAGGTCGGCTCCTGGCCGACCCAGACGCCGTTCTGCACCTCGGCCGTCACGGTGCAGCCCACCGAGCAGTGGGTGCAGAGATTCTTCACCCGCTGAATGGGGCGCGAGAGATCATGCACGCCCGTCGCCGCGCCGGCCGCCTCGGCCATGCGCGGCGCGATGCCGGCCAGAGCGGCCACGCCGGCGCCGGCGAGGCCCGCCGTCTTGAGGAAGGAGCGGCGGTCCATGCCGCCAGCCGAGAGGCCCTGATAGGCCGAGGCAAGCCGCTGCTTCGCGCGGGCCCCGTCGGAACGCTTGATGAGCATTGTTTTTCTTCCCTCCCGGCGCTCAATACTCGTAGCGGTTGGTGCGATAGAAGCTCTGCACATGCGGAGAGTTCGCCTGGTAGCGGGCGGCCACCCGCTGCTGGGCGTTCTCCTTGCGGGCCTCGCGCGCGGGAACGCTGTCCGCACGCTGCGCGAGAGCAGGCGAGGCCGCCGCCGCAGCCGCAGCCGTGCCGATGCCCAGCGTCTTCAGGAAGCCACGGCGCCTGCTCGCGCCCCCGATGGTGCCCGCTTCATCCTTGCTCGCCATGGCGCACTCCTTCCCAGTCACCCGTTGAAGCCTCAGGCGGGCAGCTCCGCCGCCGCCAGTTCCACATCCATCAGTGCCCGCCCCAGCCCGCCCACGGCACGGTAGAACACCGCGCTCTCGGCCACGCAGAGGTCGGCGAAGAAACGTCCCGCCCAGGGGCGGAGATGCCGCTCGAACAGCCTGTCCGCCTCGTCCGGCGTCCCGCCGCGCAAGAGCCCGGCCATCGCCTCGCACAGGAAGGCGATGTGGTCCTCCGGCTCGCACACGCCCTCCGCCCGGGCGATGCCGAGGCGGCCGAGATCGGCGCGCAGCTCCGCAAGCGGGCGCTCGTGCAGGAAGCCGGTGAGATAGTAGGAGGCGTAGGGCAGCAGCTCGCCGCGCCCCAGGCCGATGAACAGGGCGTGATATTCGCGTTCCAGCGCCTCGGGCTTCGCCACCCGCGCCGCAGCCGAGAGCGCGCCCAGTGCGGCGCCGAGCGGCGTATCGTCGGCCGGCAGGGCCGCAAGGCGCGCCAGCACCCCCTGGGCCGGCACGTCGCTCAGCAGATGACCGAGAAGCGCGTAGAGATTGGCCCGCCCCTCGCGCATCGGATCCGCCACGGCGCCGGGAGGGGCCCAGAGGTCAGGACGAAGCTTGTGGCGCGGCACGCCGGTCGCAGCCTCGATTTCCGGCACACGCTCGGCCGGAACGCCCTGCTGCTTCCACAGGAACACAGTGCGACGCGCGACACCCAGGGCGGCCTGGAAGGCTTCCATCCCCCCGGCGGCAGCGATCGCGGCGTCCAGCGCCCCAGCCTGCGCTTCCTGTTTCATTGACGCGAAGCGTGCAAAGAAACTGCACCCGCGTCAACTCCTCATGGCGAAAAGATGTCGGAATGTCCAGGATGTGCAAGTGAGAGGCGATTGCAGTTGAGCCCTGCGGCGTGACGACCGCCGCTCGCCGTCTCAGATGGGAACCGCGCCCCCGTGGCGCCGGCGGGGCGGAGGGGCCGGCGCGGCGGCCTCCGCCGAGCTCGGCTCGACATCCGCCGCGTCCGGCTCCGCCGCGGCGGGGCGCACAGGCGAGGGCGGGGGTTCGACAGGCGGATCGACCGCGGCCGTCTCCGCTTCCGGCGCAGTATCGTCGGCCGCGACAAGGGCCTGCGGCGCGGCCCCGGGCCCGGCCTCCGCCCGGACATCGGGCCGCGGCGGTGGCTCGCCGACCGCCTGGGCGATCAGGTCACGCAACGCCTCCCCGACCTCGCCCAGTTCGGAGGAAAAGCCGAAGGGCAGGCCACCCGGCGCGTTGAAGTCCCAGGCATAGTCCAGCGGCCCCATGTAGGTGCTGATCACCGGGTCCGTCGCCCAGGCCTTGCGCAGGGCCGCCTGCCGCAGCGCCTCCGGCACCGCCTTGTGGAAGAAGCCGCGGATGTCCGTGGTGGCGGTGATCGAGTCGATGTCCGGCAGGCTGGACAGGTCGAACTCGGGCTCGGCCTCCGCAGGCGGCGCGCCTTCGGCCGATGAAGCGGGCCGCGGCGCGGGCGACTCGGCCGGAGGAGCCGGGGCGGCGGCCGGTGCAGGCGGCGCCGCGGGCGGTGCCGCGGCCGCTTCCTCGCCCTGATCAAGGCCGCGCTTGCGCCGCGACCAGCGGGAGAGAAACCCCTCAGAGGGCATGGTCCACCGAGCGGCGCGAAGGGGGGGCGTCGCTGCACCACAGGCCGGGAAAGGCGCCGGGAAAGGAGGGGAGGATGGCCGTCACACCCGCCCCCTGCGCCCGAGCGAATCGGGATCCTGCCGGTCGCGTTGACGCTTGTGGAACACTCGCTCGACGTGGTGTTGCGCCACGAAGGCCGCGAGCAGGGCCTGCAGACCGGGCGGAAGGGGCAGCGCCTCGAGCAGCGCGCGCGGATCCTCGGCCAGCACCTCGGCCTCGCCCGGGTCCACCGTCACCGCCGCCAGTTCCATCCCCGTCCCCGCTTCGCGCAGCAGCACCCAGAGGCGCGGGGCGGCGGCCGTCAGGTTCTCGCGATAGTTCGGCGTGTCCGTCCGGTGCAGCCGCACCGGGGCCGTGCCGGCGAAGAAAAGTTCGCGCCCGGCCTCCTCGCGCAGCTTCGTCCAGGGCGGCACGGGCGGCGCCTCCTCAAGCACGGCGGCGGCGCGCCACACATGCTCCTGCCAGGGCGTCGCGCCCGGCCGCCGCTCGGCCAGGATCGCAACCGGGATCTCGAGCTCGGGCGGAAGTGTCTCCGTCATGCCGCCTTCTCCGCCGGCAGCAGCGGCAGGCCGGGAACGAGGTTCTGCGGCTTCATCCGCACCCGCTGCGCCGCGTCCATGGCCAACGCCAGATAGACCGGCCGTCCCTGCACCCGTTTCAGCACGCGCGAGGGGTCGGCGAACTCGAGCACACCGAGCCAGAGGATCTTCGCCAGATCGGCCTGCTTCACCGTCTTTCCGTTCCACAGCGCGTTGGCGATGCGCGTGGCCTCGGCATCCAGCCCGACATGCCAAGTCCAGTGCCTGTCCTCGATCACCGGCACCGGACGGACGCTCACCCGCTCGCCGAACATGTGCAGGATGAACCGTTCCAGCGCGCGGGCCAGCCCCCTCTGGCCGGGGCGGCCCTCGGCGATGTCGAGCGCCATGTCGTGCGCGTCCGAGCGCGCCTTGTAGCCTGGTGCGTTCTCCTCCGAGAGCACGTCGAGCTCCACCTCGCGCGGCGGCGCGCCGGCCTCCACCAGGAGACGACCGAGCGCGCCGAGGTCGCCGTCCTGGTGCTTGCGGTCCACCGCCTCCTCGTCGGCCAGCAGCGTGGCCCCCTGGGTGATCGCCACCCGCTGGGTGCGGAAGAAGCATTCGGCGGCGCGCAGCGTGAAGGCGTCGCCCTCGCCCTCCAGCGCCGCGCGCACCACGAGATGGGTCAGCATCTGCAGGAAGAGCGGGGGAATGCCCGAGACATCGCCCCGGAACAGCGCCAGCCAGGCGGCCTCCAGCGTCGGGTGTGCCGCCACCCGGTCGCGGAAGGCGAGGAAGAGGCGCCAGTTCTCCTCCGCATCCGGATCGGCGAGGCCCACCGCCTCCACCGCCGCCAGCGGATCCTCCATCAGGCGCGCGTGCAGCGCGCGCTCGGCCGCGCAGGCCTCGGGTGGCGGGCGGAGCTCCGGGCGGGCGAGAAAGGCGCGCCACAGATCGGGGGTGGCGCTGAGCCGGCCCTCCTCGGTCACATCGCAGAGATGGTGCCCGGAGGCGACCCAGAAATCGCCGGGAGCGAGCAGCGTCATGGGCGGGCCCGGGCGAGCGCGGCAAGGTCGGGCCGTTCCGCCGGCTCCTCCTCCTCGACACCGGCGATGGCAAAGACCGGCAGGGCGCCGAAATCCCGGTGCGGGGTCTCGCGCCGATGAAGCGTGCGGAAGGTCTCGCGCTGCGCGCCGGCTTCGTCGTGGGTCCGATGCAGCGCGAGCACGGTGCCCGGCGCCTGCCCTTCGCAGAGCGAGGCGGCGAAGGCGAGCTCCTCCTGCGCCGCCGCGCGCGCCGTCGCCTCGTCGGGCGCGCCATAGACGGTGCGGATATGCGCCGCCAGCGCCGCCAGCGCCGCCTCCTGATCGCTCGCGCTGGCCTCGGCCACCTCCACCAGCGTCGACCAGCCGAAGGAGCCAAGCCCCAGGAACCCCGCCCGGAAGGCCTGCTGGCGCTTGCCCGAGAGGCTGCCGGGTGGGTCGTCCCAGAAGACGAAGCCCCCGGGCACCGCCCATTCGCCGGGCTCGGCCGCGGCGGGGAAGATGAGCGTGTCCGAGGCGTCGAGCCGCAGGGTGCGAAGCATCAGAGCCATCACAGGGGCACCTCGGTGCGCTGACCGTCGCGCTCCAGCACCAGAGCCGCGCCCTTGGGGTTGACGCCACGCCGCAGCCCCTTCTCCGCCGCCGGCTCCGCCAGCCGGGCGAGGAATGTCTCGATGACCCGACGCGCGCCGCGCGCCTGCCACTCGTCGAGATGGGCCATCAGGTGCCGCGCCCAGGCCCCGGTCACGAGGGCCGGGCTGACCTCCTCGAACCCTTCCTCCTGCAGGGAGGTCTCGCCGGGGCGCTCGCCGGTCACGGTGCCCTCGGGCCAGGCGATGCGCAGCTCGAAGCCCACCACCAGCCAGTCGGGCACCGCCTCCTCGGCGGTGCCGGGCGGGGCGGCCCAGCGCAGCCCGCCCACATCGCCCGCGTTCACCAGCAGCCGGCCGGGCCAGCGCCACTGCACCGGGCGCTCGGGCGGGGCGATGGCGGCCAGCGCATCGGCCAGCGCATTGCCCGCCGCGAGCACGGCGAGCCGCGCCTCGGCGAAGGGAAGCTCCGGCTCCAGCACCACGGCGGCCTCGGCGCGGGCATAGGCGCGCACCCAGACCAGGGTGCCCGCCCCGCGCGCGGGCGCGAGGCCCGGGCCCGATTCGGGCGCGAGCTCCACCGCGCGCGCCAGGGCATCGCCGCCCTCGCGCAGCATCACCGGCGCGAAGAGGCTCGGCAGCGGCGGCAGGCCCTCGCTTGCGGTCACGTCACCTCCCATCTATCGGGGCGTCACTCGCCGGCCATATAGGCCGCGCGGGCCGCGCCGGGAAGAAAGCCAGAGCCATCATGTCGGAAAGCCGCATCGCCTTCGTCTGCTCCTGCGAGGACACGATGGAGCTGGATGGCAAGGCGCTCTCCAGGGGCTGCCAGGCCCGCGGGGCCGAGCTGCGCACCGCCGAGCAGCTCTGCCGCGCCCAGCTCGACCGCTTCCTCGCGGCGCTGGAGGAGGGCCGCCCCGTCACCGTCGCCTGCACGCAGGAGGCGCCGCTCTTCCAGCAGGAGGCCGATGAGGCGAGCTTCGCCGGCCGGCTCGACTTCGTGAATGTGCGCGAGCATGCGGGCTGGAGCCGCGAGGGCGCGGCCGCCGGGCCCAAGATGGCCGGGCTCCTGGCCGCCGCCGCCGTGCCCATGCCGCCCGTGCCGCTTGTCTCGCTCGAGAGCCGGGGCGTGTGCCTCGTGCTCGGCCGCGACGAGGTGGCGCTGGAGGCCGCCCGCGCCCTGCAGGAGAAGCTCGACCTCACCGTGCTGCTGACGGGGGAGGTCGCCGTCACCCCCGCGCGGCGCGTGGAGTTCCCGGTGCTGAAGGGCGTGGCCCGGGCCGCCACGGGCTGGCTCGGCCAGTTCAGCGTGACGGTGGACCAGGCCGCCGCCGCCTCGCCCGCCTCGCGCACCCATTACCTCTGGGGCGAGGGCCGCAACGGCACCACCAGCCGCTGCGACATCCTGCTCGACCTGACGGGGCGCGCGCCGCTCTTTCCCTCGCACGAGGTGCGCCAGGGCTATCTGCGCGCCGACCCGCGCGACGCGGCGGCGGTGGCCAAGGCCGTCGCGGCGGCGGGGGAGCTGGTGGGCACCTTCGACAAGCCGCGCTTCGTGACCATGGAGGCCGGCCTCTGCGCCCATGCGCGCAATCGCAAGACCGGCTGCACCCGCTGCCTCGACCTCTGCCCGACCGGGGCGATCGCACCGGCCGCGGGCAAGGATCACGTCGAGGTGAGCGCCGAGATCTGCGCCGGCTGCGGCGCCTGCGCCGCGGTCTGCCCCACCGGCGCCATCACCTACGCCCTGCCGCCCGCCGACGCGCTGGCCCGGCGCATGCGCGCCCTGCTGCTCGGCTACGCCGAGGCCGGCGGGCAGGACGCCATCCTGCTGCTGCACGACGAGGCGCATGGCGAGGCGCTGATCGACGCGCTGGCCCGGCATGGCGAGGGGCTGCCCGCCCGCGTGCTGCCGCTGCGGGTGAACGAGGCGGGGCAGGTCGATCTCTCGCTGCTGGCCGGCGCCTTCGCCTGGGGCGCGGCCGGGGTGCGGCTGCTGCTGCCCGCCCGTCGCGGCCACGGCGTGGAGGGCGCGCTGCGCAATCTCGGCTACATCGAGGCTGTCCTCTCCGGGCTCGGCCTCGCCGCGCCCCTGCCGCGTGCAGCGGCCATCGAGACGGACGACCCCTTCGCGCTGGGCGAGGCGCTGGCCGCCCTCGCGCCGCTCAGCGCTGGCTGGACCGCCGACAGCTTCCTGCCGCTCGGCAAGCCGCGCGAGGTGATGAAGCAGGCCTTCCGCGCGCTCGCCGCCGCCCGCGGCGCTCCGGCCGAGGCGCTGCCCATGCCCGAGAAGGCGCCCTTCGGCATCGCCCGGGTGGCGGCGGAGGGCTGCACCCTCTGCCTCGCCTGCACCATGGTCTGCCCGACCGGCGCCTTCAGCGCGAACCCGGACAAGCCGCAGCTCCGCTTCCTGGAGGACGCCTGCGTGCAGTGCGGCCTGTGCGCGGCCACCTGCCCGGAGAAGGTGATCACCCTCGAACCCCGGCTGAACCTCGCGCCTGAGGCCGCCCAGCCCCTGGTGGTGAAGGAGGAGGAGCCGGCCGCCTGCCCGCGCTGTGGCAAGCTGTTCGGGACCAGGGCGAGCATCGACCGGGTGAAAGCGAAGCTGACGGCGAGCGCGCACTGGATGTTCACCGACCCGGCGCGCCTTGCCGTGCTCGACCTCTGCGAGGACTGTCGGATCGTGGAGGCGACCCTGGGCGGGGTGGACCCTTATGCCGCGGGCGAACGCCCCCTCACCCGCACCACGGAGGACTATCTGCGCGAGGCGGAGCGGGCGAAGCGCGTCGAGGGGGGCTGAGCGGCCGCGAGCTCCGCACCGGCGCTCAGCGGTCGCGGAAGCCGATCCCCGCCCGTCGCATCGCCGCCAGCACCAGAACGACCCAGAGGAGCTGCAGCACCAGCGCCGGCAGCACGATCAGCGGCTTCTCCTCCGGCGCGAGGCCGAGGAAGACGAAGGCGAGCGCGGCGTGGAACAGGGCGAAGCCCGCATGGGCGCCGCTCACCGCCCAGACCGGCAGGCCGGCGCGTTGCGCCATCTGGTAGAGGTGGCTGCGGTGCGGCGCCGCCAGGCGCTCGCCCGCCAGAGCGCGGCGCAGCAGCGTGAAGCCGGCGTCGAAGAGCAGGCCGAACAGCAGCAGCGGCACGATGAGGAAGCTCACCTGGCTCTCCTCGAAGCCGGCGGCGGCGATGCCCAGCACCGCCAGCATGAAGCCCGCGAACTGGCTGCCCACATCGCCCATGAAGATGCGCGCGGGCGGCAGGTTGAAGGGCAGGAAGCCGAGGAAGCCCGCCAGCAGGAACAGCGCCGCGGCGTGCACGAACCAGGCGCCCTCCAGCGCCGCGATCACCGCCAGCGCGGCCGAGGCGATCACCACCACGCCGCCCACCAGCGAATCCATCCCGTCGAGGAAGTTCACCGCATTGGTGCAGCCCAGGATCCAGAACAGCGTCAGCCCGTAGCCGAGCAGGCCGAGCTCCACCGGCCCGAAGCCGGGCACCGACAGCCGCGTGAGCACGAGGCCCGAGGCCATCGCCACCAGCGCCGCCAGCGCCTGGGCGGCGAGCTTCACGACGAAGCGGAAATCCTTCACGTCGTCCAGCAGCGCGATGCCCGCGATGGCCACCGCCGCGAGGATGACGCCGACATAGCGCGTCTCCGCCGCCGGGCTGAGCGGGATCAGGTGGTAGAGCGCCAGCATCCCCAGCACGAAGGCCAGCACCGGCCCCACCCCGCCCCCCTTGGGCGTGGGCCGCGCATGGGCCTTGCGCGCGTCCGGGTGGTCGAGGATGGGCCGCGCGATCATCGCGCGCACCGCCAGCGCCGAGACGAGCGCGAGCAGCGGCGCGAGCAGCAGGATGGGCAGGAGGGTCGAGAGCGGCATCGGCGGGCCGGCCCTGATGCCCCGGCCCGCGCCGGAGGGCAACCGGGCCCCGCCCCTACAGCCAGGCCGGCGCCAAGCCCAGCACCAGCAGCAGCGCCATCGTCGCGTTGAAGACGCGCAGCCGGCGCGGCGTGGCGAGCGCATGGCGCGCGCCGACCCCGATCACCGCCCAGAGCCACAAGGTCGGCAGGGTGCAGGCGGCGAAGATGGCGGCCAGCGGCAGCACCTGCGGCAGCATGGGCGCGGCCGGGCTGGTGAAGGCCGGCACGGCGGCCAGCGCGATCATCCAGGCCTTGGGGTTGATCCACTGGAAGGCGACCGCGCCCCAGAAGCCCAGCGGCGGCCGCCCCGCGCCCTCGCCCGGCGGCGGGGCGGAGGCGATCTTCCAGGCGAGCCAGAGCAGCCAGGCGCTGCCCGCCGCCCGCAATAGCCCATGCAGCCAGGGCAGGGCCTGGACGGGCGCATCGAGCCCCATCCCGATGGCCACCATCATGGCCGGGAAGCCCAGCGTCACCCCCATCATGTGCGGCAGGACCCGCCGCACGCCGACCTGCGCGGCCGCGGCCGAGACCATCAGCGTGTTCGGCCCCGGCGTGGCCGAGGTGGCGATGGCGAAGCCCATCAGGGCGAGCGGCGCATCCATGCCCCTGAGGCTGGCGCGCCCCACCCATTCGGTCCATGAGGCTGACCTATCATGCCCGCCCTGCGGCCCCTGCAGGGCGGGCGGGGCCGGGTATGCCCCGGCCCGCCGGTCTCACTCGCGCGTGGCGGCCCCGAGCTCGGCGACCAGCTCCTCCTCGAGGGTGACCTCCTCCTCGCGGAGGATCTCCTCGCCGCGCGCCTGCTTCTCGGCCTCCTCGGGGCTGCGCGCCACGTTCACCACCACGGGCAGCAGCACCTCGGGGTGCAGCTCGACGCGCACGGTGGCGATGCCGAGCGTCTTGATCGGCGCATCCAGCAGCACCTGCTGGCGGGGGATGTTCAGCCCCGCCGCCTTGCATGCCTCGGCGATGTCGCGCGCCGAGACGGAGCCGTAGAGGCTGCCGCTCTCGCCGGCCGAGCGGATGAGCACCACGGAGAGGCCCTCCATGCGCTCGGCCACGCGCTCGGCCTCCTCGCGGCGCTTGAGGTTCTGCGCCACGAGCTGCGCGCGCTGCGCCTCGAACTGGGCGATGTTGGCCTTGGTGGCGCGGATCGCCTTGCCCTGCGGCAGCAGGTAGTTGCGCGCGTAGCCGGGCTTCACCTTCACCAGCTCGCCCATCTGGCCGAGCTTTTCCACGCGCTGCATCAGGATCAGTTCAATCATGGCACGCCCTTTCGGGATCGGATGTTCACGTCGGGTTGGACGGCGCGGCGCGCCGCCGGAACTGGTCGAAGAGGCCCACGCCGACCATCAGCGGGGCCATGATCTGCAGGAACAGCAGCATCAGCAGGTAGAAGCCGGCGAGGAAGGCGAGCCGCCCGGCCCGCCCGCGCAGCCGCCGGTGCACCCCCACCACGCCGAGCAGGAAGAAGGGGATGAGCAGGATCAGCAGGGCCGAGAGGGTGACCACCCCGCCGAAAGCGGCCCAGCCGCCCAGCGCCAGCAGCGGCAGCGGCGCATACCAGCCGGGCAGGCGCAGATCCTCGGCCGCGGGCAGGGACGCGAGCGCGAGGCCCTGCCGCTCCATGAGCCGCTGCCCCGCGAGCCCGTTGCCGAGCATGAGCAGCGCCGTCCAGAAGCCCACCGCCGCCGCCTTCACGCGCGCGATCTGCTCGATCATCCCCTCGGCCAGCGGCACGCCCATGCGGCGCACGCCCTGGGCCACCGCCTCGCGCATCGCCCCCTCGAGGTCGCTGACCATGAGCGCCACCACGGCGAGCACCAGCGCCGGCCAGAGGCCGAGCAGCGCGAGCGGGGTCGAGAGATCGAGCCGCCCGCCCCCCGCGCCGCCCGGGAAGGCGGTGGCGGCGATGAGCGCCACGGGCAGGGCGAAGGCGCCGAGATACAGCGCCGCACCGAGGCTGTTGCTGCCGATCAGCACCGCGGCCGCCCCCACCCCCGCCGCCCCCCAGGCCACGCGCGGCCCGAAGCCGGCAGCGGCCGCGAAGAGCGGCAGCGGCGCGAGCCACAGCAGCAGCGCGCCGAAGGGCAGCCCCCGCATGGCCCAGAGCGCCAGCAGCGCGGAGACGAGCCCGGCCGCACCGACGGCGAGCAGCGCCGCCTGGCCCGGAGCGCCCGACTGTCCCGCACCGCTCACGCCGAAGGCTCCCGCCCCGCCCGCTCAGTCGTTGATGACGTAGGGCAGCAGCGCGAGGAAGCGCGCCCGCTTGATCGCCTGCGCCAGCTCGCGCTGCTTCTTGCCGCTCACCGCCGTGATGCGCGAGGGCACGATCTTCCCGCGCTCCGAGAGGAAGCGCGAGAGCAGCCGCACGTCCTTGTAGTCGATCTTCGGCGCGTTCGGGCCGGAGAAGGGGCAGGACTTCTTCCGGCGGTAGAAGGGACGGCGCGCGCCCACGGCGGGGCGGCGGTTGGCGATGTTGGGCTCGAGGCTCTCGCTCATCGGCTCAGACCTCCTCGTTCAGGGACATGTCGAGCTCGTCGCGCGAGCGGGCGCGGAACTCCTCGCGGTCGTCGCCGCCGCGGGCGCGGCCCGAGGCGAAGCGCCCGGCCGGCTTGGGCCCGCGGAAGCCGCGCTCGCGGTCCTCGCCGCGCTTGGCGAGAATGGCCGAGGGCCCCTCCTCGATCGCCTCCACACGGACGGTGAGTTCGCGCAGCACGTCCTCGTGCAGGCCGAGGCGGCGTTCCACCTCCTGCATCGCGGCCGCGGGCGCGTCCACGCCGAGGAGCATGTAATGCCCCTTGCGGTTCTTGTTGATGCGGTAGGCAAGGCTGCGCAGGCCCCAGTATTCGCGCTTCTTCACGTCGCCACCATGCTCGGCGAGGATGGCCGCCATCTCCTCGGCGATCGCCTCGACCTGCTGCTGGGTGACCTCGCTGCGCGCGATGAACACGCATTCGTAAAGCGGCATGATTTCTCCCTGTGGATGCTCAGCCCCAGGCCCCGGGGATCGGGGCGCGCAAACGGGCATAGCCGCGAGCGTGCCAGCGCCCACGGCAGGGTGGCGCGCATGAACCACAGCCGGCCGGGGCGATCAAGGGGGAATCGGCGGGCGTTTCCCCTCCGCGCCGATCTGCACTAGAGGGAAAAGGCCAAGCCCCTTTTGCCTCTCCACGTTCCGAGCATGCCCGACACACCCGTGCCTACCGCCGCCGACACGCGCCCCGAGACACGCTACGACTTCCGCGCCGCCGAGCCGAAGTGGCAGAAGCGCTGGGAGGAGGCCGGCTGCTTCCGCGTGCCCGACGTGCCGCCGCCCGGCGCGCGCAAGTATTACGTGCTGGAGATGTTCCCCTACCCCTCGGGGAAGATCCACATGGGCCATGTCCGCAACTACACGCTGGGCGACGTGGTGGCACGCTACAAGCGCGCGCGCGGCCATCTCGTGCTGCACCCCATGGGCTGGGACGCCTTCGGCCTGCCTGCCGAGAACGCGGCGCGCGAGCGCGGCATCCACCCGGGCCGATGGACCTACGACAACATCGCCAACATGCGCGCAGAACTCAAGCGCATGGGCCTCTCGCTCGAGTGGGAGCGGGAGTTCGCCACCTGCGACCCCGAATACTACGGGCAGCAGCAGAAGCTCTTCCTCGATTTCCTCAAGGCCGGCCTCGTCGAGCGCAAGGAGAGCTGGGTCAACTGGGACCCGGTGGACGGCACGGTGCTCGCCAACGAGCAGGTGATCGACGGGCGCGGCTGGCGCAGCGGCGCGCCGGTCGAGAAGAAGAAGCTCAGCCAGTGGTTCCTCTCCATCACGAAGTTCGCGCCCGAGCTGCTGGAGGCGCTGAACCGCCTCGACCGCTGGCCCGAGCGCGTGAAGCTGATGCAGGCCAACTGGATCGGCCGCAGCGAGGGCGCGCGCTTCGCCTTCAAGCTCGCCGAGCCGGTCGACGGCATGGAGAGCGTGGAGGTCTTCACCACCCGCCCCGACACGCTCTTCGGCATGAGCTTCCTCGCGGTGGCGGCCGAGCACCCGCTGGCCGCCGCCGCGGCGGCGCGCGACCCCGCGGCGGCCGCCTTCATCGCCGAGTGCCGCGCGCTCGGCACCAGCGAGGCGGCGATCGAGCAGGCCGAGAAGCGCGGCCACGACACGGGCTTGCGCGTCGTGCATCCCTTCACGGGGGAGACGCATCCCGTCTGGATCGCGAATTTCGTGCTGATGGACTACGGCACGGGCGCCCTGTTCGGCTGCCCCGGCCACGACGCGCGCGACCACGAGTTCGCGACGAAGTACGGCCTGCCCATCATCCCGGTCGTGCGGCCGCGCGATGCGGACGAGGCGTTCTCGGTCGCCGAGAGGCCCTTCACCGAGGACGGCGTCGTCTTCAACTCGGGCTTCCTCGACGGGCTCGACGTGGCAAGCGCCAAGCGCGCGGCGATCGCGAAGCTGGAGGCGCTCGGCGCGGGCCGGGGCGTGGTGAACTGGCGCCTGCGCGACTGGGGCGTGAGCCGCCAGCGCTACTGGGGCTGCCCGATCCCGGTCATCCACTGCGACTCCTGCGGCATCGTCCCCGTCCCCGAGGCGGAGCTTCCCGTCCGCCTGCCCGAGGACGTGGACTTCTCGAAGCCTGGCAACCCGCTCGACCACCACCCCACCTGGAAGCATGTGCCCTGCCCGCGCTGCGGCGCGCCGGCGCGGCGTGAGACGGACACTTTCGATACCTTCGTGGACAGCTCCTGGTATTTCGCCCGCTTCTGCTCGCCGCGCGCGGAGACGCCCGTGGCGCGCGCGGCGGTGGACGCCTGGCTGCCCGTGGACCAGTACATCGGCGGCATCGAACACGCCATCCTGCACCTGCTCTACAGCCGCTTCTTCACGCGCGCGATGCGGGCGACGGGCCATCTCGCCATCGAGGAGCCCTTCGCCGGCCTGTTCACCCAGGGCATGGTGCAGCACGAGAGCTACAAGGGCGCGGACGGGCGCTGGCTCTACCCCGAGGAGGTGGTGAAGCGGCCCGACGGCACCGCGGTGCACCGCGAGACCGGGGAGACCGTGACCATCGGCCGCGTCGAGGCCATGTCCAAGTCCAAGCGCAACACGGTGGACCCGGGCGCCATCATCGACCGCTACGGCGCCGACACGGCGCGCTGGTTCATCCTCTCCGACAACCCGCCGGAGCGCGACATGGAGTGGAGCGAGGCCGGAGTGGCCGGCGCCAGCCGCTTCATCGGGCGCCTCTGGCGCCTTGCGCAGACGCTGCGCGAGGCCGATGCGCCCGACGATGCCGCCGGCCGCAGGCTGCGCCAGGCCGCGCATCGCACCATCGCGGCCGTGACCGAGGCGCTCGAAGGCTTCGCCTTCAACGTGGCGGTGGCGCGCATCCACGAACTCGCCAACGCCATCGCCGACAGCCCCTCCGCACCGCTGGCCGCGCGGCGCGAGGCGGTGGAGATCATGACGCGCCTCTTCGCGCCGATGATGCCCCACCTCGCCGAGGAGATCTGGCAGGCGCTGAATCCCGGGGCCGGGCTCCTCGCCCAGATGCCCTGGCCCGAGGCCGATCCCGCCCTGCTGGCGGTCGAGACGGTGACGCTCGCCGTCCAGGTGGGCGGCAAGCTGCGCGCCACCATCTTGGCGCCGGTGGACGCGACGGACGAGGAGGTCTTCGCGCTCGCCGAGGCAGAGCCCAACGTGGTGCGCGCCCTCGCCGGCCGGCCGGTCAGGAAACGCATCCACGTCAAGGGCCGGGTGGTGAACCTTGTGGCGTAGGCGCCTCCTCGTCGGCGCGCTGGCCCCTCTCGCCGGCTGCGGCTTCCGCCCGCTCTACGGGCCGGAGGGCGAGCGCCGCGCGGCCGAGGCGCCGAGCGAGCCGCGCCTGCTGCGCGAGATGGCGGCGGTGCGCGTGGCCGAAATCCCCGAGCGCATCGGCCAGCTCCTGCGCCGCCAGCTCCAGCGCAGCTTCGAGGACCGGCTGCCGGGCACGCCGCAGCGCTACACCCTCATCGCGAGCCTCGGCTACACCGTCGAGGTGCTCGGCATCCGGCGCGACGGGCTGCCCACCCGGGTGCGCTACATCGCCACCGGCAGCTGGGCGCTGACCGACACGGCCGCGCCGCCCAACCTCGTCGGCCGCGGCGAGGTCCGCACCCTCGACGCCTACAACATCCCGGACGTGCAGCTCTTCGCCGCCGAGGTCTCGCGCGACGACATGGAACGGCGCATCGTGCAGGAGGTTGGCGAGCGCATCACCATGGCCGTCGCCGCCCGGCTGCGCCAGCGCCTCGCCGCGCAGGGCTGAACGCCGATGGCCGGCCGGCTCGATCCGCGGCGGCTGTCGGCGTTCCTGGCCGCGCCCCCGCCCGATTGCCGCGCCGTGCTGCTGGTGGGCGACGACGCGGGGCTGATCGCCGAGCGTGCCGAAACGCTGCTGCGCGCCGTCTCCGGCGGGGATGCGCTCTGCCTCGCCGAAGCGGGGTGGGAGGCGCTGAAGGAGCCGCACATGCTGGCCGATACGGCGGCCGCCACGCCCCTGCTGGGCGGCCGCATGGCGCTGCGCGTGCGCGAGGCCACCGATGCCTGGGCCGAGGCCGCGCGCCTCGTCCTAGCCGGACCGGGCCCGGGCGTCGTCGTGTTCGAGGGTCCGGGGCTCACCCGGTCCTCCAAGCTGCGTGCGCTGATCGAGAAGGATCCGCGCGGCCAGTTGATCGAATGCTATGCCGAGCGCGGGCGCGATCTCGCCGCCTCGATCCAGCGCATGTTGGCCGAGCTCGGCGCCCAGGCCGATCCGGCGGCGCTGGACTGGCTGGCCGAGCGCGGCGGCGAGGACCGCATGGCGCTGCGCCGGCAGTTGGAAGTGCTGGCGCTGCACGCGGCGCCGGGCGAAGCGATCACCGTGGAGGACGCCATGGCCCTGCTGGGCGAGGGCGCGGCGCTCGACCTCGAGGAGGCGCTGCTCGCCGCGACCGCGGGGGAGGTGGCGGCGGCGGATCGCGCCATCGCCCAGGCCTTCGCTGAAGGGAGCCACGCGGTGCAGGTGATCCGCGCCGCGCTGCGGCATGTGCAGCGGCTGCATCTCGCGGCGCTGGCGGTGGAGCGCGGGATGCCGCCGGCGGAGGCCATCGGCGCCCTGCGCCCGCCCGTGTTCTGGCGGCACAAGCCCGCCATGGAGCGCGCGCTGCGCCGCTGGAGCGCGGCGCGACTGGAGGCGCTGGGCCTGGCCCTGCTGCGCGCCGAGCGCCAGGCCAAGACCACCGGCCTGCCCGATGCGCTGATCGCGCGGCACGCGCTGCTCGCCATCGCGCGCGGCTAGCGGCGCCTCCCGCACCCGGCCTCTGCTGGCGGGCGGCCCGGGCCGAGGCCGCGCTCGCCGCCGCGCGCGAGGAGGCGACGGGGGTCGAGGCCGCCGCAACCCGCGCCGAAGTCGAGTCCGCGCGCGTGGCCGAGGGAGTGCGCGACGCCGCGCGCCGCCTGGCCGCGCTGGATTCCGCCCTCTCGGCCGTGGCCGGCATCGCCGGCGCGATCGAACGCATCGCACGGCAGACCAACCTGCTTGCGCTCAACGCCACCATCGAGGCCGTGCGCGCCGGGGAGGCAGGGCGCGGCTTCGCCGTGGCGGCGCAGGAGGTGAAGGCGCTCGCCGGCGAGACTCGCGCGGCCACCGCCCGGATCGAGCGGGGGGTGGACGAGCTGCGGGCTGCCGCGCTGGCGCTGCGCGAGGCGGCGGAGCGCAACGCCGTCGAGGCCGAGGCCGCCGCCGAAGGCGCCCGCACCAGCCGCGCCGCGCTCGGGGCGCTGGCGGAAAGCGTGCAGCGCGCCGGCGAGGAGGTGGCCGCCATGGCCGCCGGCGCCGCCGCGGCGGGCGAGGAGGCGGCCGCCATGCGCGCCGGCATCGCCGCCCAGGCGCGTGCCACCGCCGTGCTGGCGCAGTAGGTGGCGCAGGCCGCCAAGCGTGGCGAGACGCTGCGCGACATCTCCGAGGCGCTGATGGAGGAGATGGCGGCTGCCAGCGTCGAGACCGAGGATTCCCGTTTCATCCGCGCCGCCCAGGCCGCCGCCGCCGAAGTGGGACGCCTGTTGGAGGCCGCCCTCGCCGCCGGCGAGATCGCCGAGGCCGAGCTCTTCGACGAGGCGTACCGGCCCATCCCCGGCACCGATCCGCCGCAGCTGATGGCACAGTTCACGACGCTGACGGACCGGCTTCTGCCCGCCGTGCAGGAGCCGCTGCTCGGCCTCGACCCGCGCGTCGTGTTCGCCGCGGCGGTGGATCGGAACGGCTATCTGCCGACGCACAACGCTGTGTTCAGCAAGCCTCAGCGCCCCGGCGAGACGGCCTGGAACGCCGCGAACAGCCGCAACCGCCGCATCTTCGACGATCGCACCGGGTTGCGCGCGGCGCGCAACCGCAAGCCCTTCCTGCTGCAGGCCTATCGCCGCGACATGGGGGGCGGGCAGGTGGCGCTGATGAAGGACTGCTCCGCTCCCATCCTGGTGCGCGGGCGCCACTGGGGCGGGTTCCGTCTCGCCTACCGGGCGGAATAGCGGCGCACGCCTTGCACCCGGGCGGCGCGAGCCCACACTCCCCGCCGTGCGTCGCCTCCTCTTCCTCCTCCTTGCGCTGCTGCCGCCCCTCACCGCCCAGGCGGCGGATGAGGCCGCGCATCGCCGCGTCTTCTCGGCGGCCAACATTCCCGCACCGGGCGGCCTGCCGAGCGCGAGCCTTTCCATCGGCTTCACTCAGCACTACCGCGGCGCGGTGCCGCATGCGGCCTTCGCCTTCGCCCAGGGCGAGGATGGACGCGCCGCCTGGGCGATGGCCTCCGGCCATGCCCGGCCGGACGAGGCGGAGCGCGAGGCGGTGCAGGGGTGCGAGCGGCAAATCCGCCGGCTGCGCCAACCTCTGAATGCAACCTGCCGGCTGCTGGCCAGCGATGGGCAGATCATCGGCGGCCCGTCCATTCCGCCCGAACAGGGCGCGCTCGGCCCCTTCACCCGCAGCGCCTTCCACCTTCACCGCGGGCCCGCGGGGGCGGAAGGGGTCGTGGTCTGGGGTCATGGCTATGGCGGCGCCGGGGAGGAGATGCGCGGCGCCCCCCTGCCCGGCTTCCTCACCGCCTTGAACGAGGCGGGCTATGACATCCTGCGCTTCGACCGCCTGCCGGGGGACGACGCGCTGGCCCTGACCTTGCCGCGCCTTGTGCGCGCGCTGCCCCTGCTGCGTGAGGCCGGCTATCGCCGGGTGGTCCTGGGCGGGCAGTCGCGCGGGGGCTGGCAGGCGATGCTGGCGGCTGCCCAGCGGCCGGACCTCGTGGAGGCGGTCATCGCGGCAGCGCCGGCGGCGCATGGGGAGATGGGCCGTTCGCCCGAAGTCCAGGCCGTTGCCTTGGAGGATTTCCGCCGCGTCCTGGCCGGGCTGCGGGAGACGCCGCTGCGCCTGCTCGTCATTCTCTTCGAGGAGGACGAGTTCGATCCGGATCCCGCCCAGCGCGCCCGCGCCCTGGCCGAATTGGCGGCCGAGCGCCGCCCCCCCACCCTGGCCCTGTGGCCGCCGGGACCGGTGCGGGGACACTCGGCGGTGGGAGACTGGCGTTTCACCCGCGACCATGCCGCCTGCGTGCTCACCCTGCTGCAAGCGCCCGAAGCGGGCGCGCCGCGCGGCCTGCGGCGGCGAAGCTGCGGCGGAGGCTGACGGGGACCACAGGCGGCAGCCCTTCGCTCACGAAGCGATGCAGCCCGCCACAAAGGCAGGCGCCTGCGACAGGCCGATGTCGTGAGAGGAAGGCTACCGCCCCGCCGATTGCGTCCGCAGCTCGCGCGCGCGGGCGAGAACGCGGTCCTCGAGCTCGGCATTGGTGGCGGCGGAGGCCGGCGCATCGACCCACTGGTTGCCGCGCAGCACCTGGCGGAACACTTGCACCCGCACCCCGTCCGAGCGGAGCTGCCGCGTCAGCACATAGGCGGTGGCTTTGAAGCGCTCGCCCGGCGCGCCGGGCGGCGAATACCAGTCGGTGATGATCACCCCACCGAAGGGGTCGGCGCTGGCCAGCGGCATGAAGGAAAGCGTGTCCAGCGTCGCGCGCCACAGGAAGGCGTTCACGGCCATGCCCGCGCCGCCGGAGGCCTGCTCCTGCTGGCGCGAACGGTCCACGCCGAAGATGACGATGCCCGCATCCGCGGGGTTCCGGCCCGTCTGGCGCAGGATCAGCTCGCGCTGATTGTCCGTGCCGTATTCCTCGTTCCCGACGAGCCGGCCTCCGCCGCAGGCGGCGAGCATGGCCATGGCCGAGAGGGCAAGGGCGATTCGGGCGGGGCGGCGCATGCGCGTTGCATTAGCGAGGCACTGGCCAAAAGAAAAGGGGCGGCAGATGACTGCCGCCCCCGGAACCCCGTCTCGGGAGCCCCGCCTCAGAAGGCGAGGCGAGTGCCCAGCAGGAAGGTGTTGGCGAACATGCGGTCCTGGGTACCGGCACGCCCGGCATCCAGATCGCGGCCGCGCTCGCGGATGGAGTGGTAGACATACTCGGCGATCAGGTCGAGCCCCGGCGCCAGGCGGTAGTTGCCGCCGATGCCGATGCCCCAGCGGCGCATCATCGCCTGCTGGGCGGCGGTCGCGCCCGCACCCTGGGTCATCAGACCCGTCGCGGAGCTGTAGGCGAACCGCGCGCCGCCCTCGACCAGCGAGTTGGTGTAGTTCACGCCCACCGTGATCGGACCGTTGGTATAGGTCGCGCCGAGGACGAGCTGCTCGCCGGTGCGGTCACCACGGACCGGGTTGCCCCAGAAGAAGTTGAAGTCACCG
>JAOAIK010000003.1 GCA_026414745.1 Roseococcus sp. | reverse complement strand
CGCGCGCCGCCCTCGACCAGCGAGTTGGTGTAGTTCACGCCCACCGTGATCGGACCGTTGGTATAGGTCGCGCCGAGGACGAGCTGCTCGCCGGTGCGGTCACCACGGACCGGGTTGCCCCAGAAGAAGTTGAAGTCACCGCGCTGGTACATCGCACCCAGCGTCGCGCCCATGTAGGACACCTGGGCGCCGACCTGCCAGACGTTCAGGTCGCTCATCGTGCGGCGCTGCAGGCCCGTGTCGGTCAGGTCCTTGGCGGCATTGCCGTAGATCCAGCCCACCGTGGCCGCGACACCCACGCCCGAGAAGTTGCCGCGGTAGCGCAGGGCGGTCTGCCACTCGTTGCGGCGCACGCCAAACTCGCCGCCGCGCGCCGGGATGCCGGCGGCGGTGGCGCCGGAGAAGGCGTAGGAGCGGTCGCAGAGGCCGGTGCTCGTGTCGTTCGGGCAGCCGTGGCCGCCGCCGGTGCCGAGGTTCGGCGCGTAGCTCACGCCGAAGTCGAAACCGAAGAACTGCGGCGTCATGTAGACGATCTTGGTGTTGTCACCGAGGCCGCCCGGCGCCGTCTGGGTGCGGTTGCCGCCCTGGCGGGTCTGGAAGTTCTCCCACACGCCGAACACGCCGCCCGTGCCGAAGCCCGTGATCCAGCCCGAGTTCATCAGGCCGCCCATCACGCCGTCCTCGTCACCGAAGCGGACCTGGCCGAAGCGCGGGTGCGCGACGAAGACATAGGCCTCATCCATCGCGGCGGCGGTGCGCGAGGTGCCGAGCGCGTTGGTCGAAGCGGGCAGAATGGCGCGGGACTCGTTGTTGAAGACGATGTCCACCTGGCCGCCATAGGTCAGGCCATTCGCCAGCTTGCCGGACACGATCACGTTGATCGTCGGGATGGCGATGAAGTCGAACTTGCCCAGGCGGGCGTGCTGGCCCACACCGGTCGCGCCGAGGTTGCTCGGGATCGTCGCGGTGCCGGTCGGCGTGCTGACCGTCAGCGAACCCGGCTGGCCGGCGAAGGCCTGCGTGGTGTAGTTGGTCCCGGGCTGAGAGAAGCTGCCCGACTGCTGGATATAGCCGGCAAAGGCCTGGATCGAGCCGCCGATGCGGACCGTCGGCGCCTCCTGCGCGGAAGCCATCGGCGCCCCCGCCAGAACCGCCGTCACGACCGCGGTCGTGCCCAGCAAAATCTTGCGCATGTTTCACTCTCCTCACGCGCCGGGCGCGCCCGGCTTGTTCCCCTGACCCTCTCCCCCATCGCTGGCGGGAGCTGCGTCCTCCACCCCTCCTCGCGCCTGCGTTGCAGGCATGCCTGGGGACGAGAATCGCCGGGTCCGCGTGGACTATGCGGCGCGGGGTTACGCGCGGGCAACCGGGGATGCGGGGCGGCCGCGACTTCCTTGAAACACTGTGGCGGACACGCCACAGGTCAGGCATCGGCCGCCCAGGCCCCGATGGCCGCCCAGCCCGCGCACAGCCCTCGCGGCAGGCGCCGCGCCCGGCGCGCCGACATCCCGCCCAGCGCCACCGCCGGGCAGGGCAGGGCGCGGGCCAGCGCCGCCCAGCGCAGGGGCCCCAGTGCCGGCGCGCCCGGGTGGCTCGCCGTGGGAAAGACGGGCGAGACCAGCGCCGCATCGGCGCCCATGCGGCGCGCCCGCGCCACCCCGGCCCGGCCATGCACCGCAAGGCTCAAGAGCGGACGCGCCCGAGGCGCCGCGCGCCGCCGCGTCAGCAGGAAGGGCCAGGGATGCCGTGTCGGCCGATGGTCCGGCACATGCAGCCCCGCCCGCACGGCCAAGGCTGCGCGCCCGTCCCCCGCCAGTATCAGCACAAGCCCGCGTGCCCGCACCCGCCCCGCCGCCGCCGCGACGAGCGCAGGCCCCGCACCGCGCAGCAGCACCGCCGCCCCGCGCGGCAGCCGCGCCAGAAGGGGCAGCGGGTCCGGCAGGCGGGCCGGGTCGCTCAGCAGCCACAGCCGCGGCACGCTGGCGCCGCGCCGTCGCCCGCCTATCCTGGCGGCCATGTGGGAGCACATCGCCGACAATCTTGCCCGGATTCACGCCCGGATCGAGGCGGCCACCGCCGCCGCCGGCCGCCCGCCGGGAAGCGTCGCCCTCGTCGCCGTGTCCAAGACGCATCCGCCCGAGGCGGTCCAGGCCGCCCTCGCCGCGGGGCAGCGCCTGTTCGGCGAGAACCGCGTGCAGGAGGCCGCGGCCAAGTTCCCCGCCCTGCGCGCCACCCATCCCGGGCTCCGGCTGCACATCATCGGCGGGCTGCAGACCAACAAGGCGCGGGATGCCGTGCGCCTCGCCGACGTGATCGAGAGCCTCGATCGCCCGAAGCTCGCCGCCGCCCTGGCCGAGGCCATGGCGAAGGAGGGCCGCCGCCCCGACTGCCTCGTGCAGGTCAACACCGGGGATGAGCCGCAGAAATCCGGCGTGGCGCGCGCCGAGGCGCGGGATTTCCTGCGCGCCTGCCGCGAGGATTGGGGGCTGCCGGTCAAAGGCCTCATGTGCATCCCGCCGGCGGAGGAGGATCCGCGCCCGCATTTCGCCTTCCTGGCGGAGCTTGCGGCGCGCGAGGGGCTGCCCGTGCTCTCCATGGGCATGAGCGGGGATTTCGAGGCCGCCATCGCCGCGGGCGCCACCCATGTCCGGGTGGGCAGCGCCATCTTCGGCGCCAGGCCTCAGGCGAACTGGGACCAGCGCCGATAGGCTTCGGCCACGCTGCGCGCGGGGGTGGCCTCGGGCCCCGGCGCGGCGCCGGGCGGTTCCGCCAGCCAGGGGTCGGGGCGGCCGGCGCGCGCCGCCGCCAGCCGCTCCATCGGCTGGGAGAGTTCCACGATCGCGCCCAGCACCCCGAGGAACAGCCCCGCCGGCCCGCCCACCGCCGCCGCCCCGGCGATGCGCATGACGGGATGGATCTCCGCCCCCGTCGCCGCCCGGTAAACCATGCCCAGCACCGGCACATGGTGCAGCGGATTGAGCCCCTGCAGGAACTCGTCGAAGGTCATGCGCCCGGGGATGGGCAGGGCCTGGTCGCCATCCAGCGGCGGCCCGCCATCGGGCGGCGGCTCGGCGTGATGCGGGCGCATGCCGAAGGAGAGGCGGATGGGATCGTGCAGCATCGCGGCACTCCGGGGGGGATCGCGCCATGGGCCACGCAAGCCCCATGCCAGCCGCGCCCGCTTGCATCGCCGGACAAAGCGGACAACATCTGTCCGGGATCAAGGATCGCCAGGACCGTCATGTTCATCGAGACCGAAAGCACGCCCAACCCCGCCACGCTCAAGTTCCTGCCCGGCCGGGAGGTGATGGGCGCCGCCGGCACCGCCGATTTCGTGGCGGGCGAGGACGCCGGCCGCTCCCCGCTGGCCGCGCGCCTCTTCGCGCTGCCCGGCGTGGCGCGGGTGTTCCTGGGCGCCGATTTCGTCACCGTCACCAAGACGGACGAGACCGACTGGCACGCGCTGCGTCCGCAGGTGCTGGGCGCCCTGATGGAACATTTCCTCGCCGGGCTGCCGGTGATCGAGGGGCTGGAGGAGGAGCTTGCCGAGGATTTCGAGCCTGCCGATGCCGAGACGGTCGCCCAGATCAAGGAGTTGCTGGACAGCCGCGTGCGCCCCGCCGTGGCCGGCGATGGCGGGGACATCGTCTTCCGCGGCTTCCGCGACGGCATCGTGAAGCTGAAGATGCAGGGCGCCTGCTCCGGCTGCCCCTCCTCGCGCGCCACCCTCAAACACGGGGTGGAGAACA
This sequence comes from Roseococcus sp., assembly GCA_026414745.1. Lineage (GTDB taxonomy): Bacteria > Pseudomonadota > Alphaproteobacteria > Acetobacterales > Acetobacteraceae > Roseococcus. The sequence goes on along the minus strand of JAOAIK010000003.1, from coordinate 10,763 downwards.
TGTTGCGCCACTACATCCCCGAGGTCCTTGCGGTGGAGCAGGTCGAGGTCTGATCCCCCCATGGATCTCGGCCGCATGCTGGGCGCGGTGCTGGGCGGGGCGGCCCTCCCCCCGGGCCGGCGGCCCGCGGCGGCCCGCCGCGGCAGCGGCCCCTTCGGCCTGACCCAGGCGGAGACACGGCAGATCGGCCGCGCCCTCGGCGCGCTCGCCACCGTCGCGGCCGAAGCGCTCGCCCGGTCGCCGCGGCCCGCCCCCGCGCCGCCACCCTCCCCGCCCCCGGCGGGCGCGGCGCCCGGCACACCCGTCCCCCCCGTCGCGCCGCCCCGCCGCCTGCCCGAGACGGCGCCCCGCCCCGCCCCGCCCGCGCCGCTCGCCGAGCAGGCCGAGGCGCGGCTGATCCTCAGCGCCATGATCGCCGCCGCGAAGGCCGATGGCGCGCTGGACCGCGAGGAGCGCCAGGCCATCGCCGCCCAGCTCGACGCCGCCGGCCTCACCGGCCCCGAGCGCGACGCGGTGCTGGCCGAGTTCGACCGCCCCGCCAGCGTGGAGGACCTGGCCCGTGCCGCGCGCGACCCCATGCTCGCCGCCCAGCTCTACGCCGCCGCCTTCGTCGCCATGGGCGAGATCAGCCCGGCCGAGCGCGCCTGGCTTGACCGGCTCGGTGCGGCGCTCAGACTGGACGCGGCGGCGCGCTCCACCATGGAGGCGCGGCTCGGAGGAGAGCGCCCATGTTCACCCTGACGCCCGAGCAGGAGCGCCTGCGCGGCGCGGCGCGCGAGATGGCGCAGGAGGCCGCCGCCCAGGCCGCCGAGACGGACCGCAGCGCCCAGTATCCCTGGCCCATGGTCCGCCGCATGACGGAGGGGGGCTTCATGGGCCTCACCATCCCGCGCGAATGGGGCGGGCGGGGCGGCAGCTACCTCGACGCGGTGCTGGTGGTGGAGGAGTTCGCGAAGGCCTGCGCCGTGTGCGGCCGCATCGCGGTGGAGGCCAACATGGGCGCGATCGGCGCCGTGATGGCCTATGGCACCGACGCGCAGAAGAGGATCGCGGCCGAGCTCGTGCTCGCCGGCGACAAGCCCGCCATCTGCATCACCGAGCCCGAGGCCGGCAGCGCCGCCACCGAGATGACCACCACCGCCGTCCGCCACGGAGAGCGCTGGATCATCAACGGCGTGAAGCACTGGATCACGGGCGGCGGCGTCTCGAAGCTGCATCTCATCTTCGCCCGCGCCATCGAGGAGGGGCGGGAACAGGGCATCGGCGGCTTCCTCGTCGTGCGCGAAGGTGAGAACGACCCGCCCGGCCTCGTGGTGGCGCGGCGCATCCCCTCCATGGGCCTGTGCGGCATGCCCGAGGCGGAGCTGCATTTCCGCGACCTCGAGGTGCCCGACTCGATGGTTCTGCGTGCGCCGGGCGGCTTCCAGCGCGGCTTCGGCAGGCTGATGGACGCCTACAACGGCCAGCGCGTGGGCGCGGCCACCGCCGCGCTCGGCATCGCCGCGGGCGCCTATGAGCACGCGCTGGCCTTCGTCCAGCGCCGCCGCCAGTTCGGCCGGCCCATCGCGGAGTTCCAGGGCATCGGCTGGATGCTGGCCGACATGTCCATCAAGCTCGAGGCCAGCCGCGCGCTGATCTGGCAGGCCGCCGCCAGCGCCGGGCCCAACGGCTTCCCGGACCGGCTGATGGCCGCGCGCGCCAAGGTGCTGGCCGCCGATTCCGCCGTCGAGGTCACCAACATGGCGCTGCAGCTCTGGGGCGCGGCCGGCTACTCGCGCGACAACCCGCTGGAGCGCGCGGTGCGCGATGCGCGGATGTTCCCCATCGCCGGCGGCACCGCGCAGATCCTGCGCAACCAGGTGGCCGAGCAGCTCCTCGGCCGCAAGCTGCCGCAGACTCGCGAGGGCGTGCTGCAGCTCGCCATGGCGGAGGGCGCGAAGATCGCGGCGGAATAGGCGCCGCGCGCCGCTAGTAGTCCCCGAAGCTGCGGATGTAGAGCACCACCGCCGCGCACAGCGCGAACAGCGCGAGCCCGAGCAGCGGCGGGGCCATGCGCGGGGCGCGCGTGCCCTCGGGCATGGGCTTGGTGCCGATCATCATCGCCTGCACCAGGTCATGCCCCTTGATCAGCCGGTACCAGACGATGGCCAGGATGTGCAGCGCGATGAGGCCGAGCAGGACATTGATCACGCGGATGTGGAGGGAGGTGGCGAGGTCGCGCGTCTCCTCGCTCACCTGCCGGGCCAGCGGGCCGTAGGTGAAGATCTGGTCGTAGGCGAAAAGGCCGCTCACCGCCTGGGCCAGCAACAGCGCCATCATCGCCACCGCCACCCAGCCGCCCGCGGGGTTGTGGGTCAGTTCGCGGTCCGGCCCCTCCTCGCGGCGGATGCGCGCGAGGTGCGCGAAGGCGGCCAAGGGGGATTTCAGGAAGGTGGCGAAGCGCGCCGGCTCCGAGCCGAAGAGCCCCCAGAGGATGCGGAAGGCGACCAGCGTGAGCAGCGCGTAGCCCGAGTAGAAATGCCAGTCCCACCGGTGCGCCCGGGCGGTGAGGTAGCTCACGGGAATGAGCACCACGACCGACCAGTGCCAGAGCCGCACCCAGCCATCCCAGACCTTCACGCGCGTCTCGCCCATGCGACTCCCCGAGGCTGCGGCCGGCGGCGCGCGCAGGCGCGCTGCCGGCTCTCGCGGCGCAGCATAGCGGGGCGGGGCGGGGCTCGGGCAAGCTCCGCACCATGAGCCTCGATTCGCTCGCGCCCTACGAGGGCGCGCTGCTCGCACTGCTGCTGGGCTTCGGCCTCGTCGCCCTGCTGGGGGCGCGCGGGGGCGCGGGCTGGGCGGGGCTCGCCCTGCCGCTGGCGGCGCTGGCCGGCGCCGTGGTGACGCTCGGCGGGATCAGCGCCTCGCCCCGGCAATTGCCGGAGCGCCTGCCGCTGCTGGCGGCCGGCGCGGCCGTGGCGGCGCTGCTGCTGGCCGCGCTGCCGCGCACCTGGCTCGCCCTGCCGCTCCTGCTCGTCCTCGCCCTCGCCGGCGGCTGGTGGGTGGCCGGTGCGCCGCTCTGGCCGGAGGACATCCGCCGCGCCGCCCCGGTCTGGATCGTGCTGGCGCTGCTCGTGCCGCTGCTCTACCGCGAGGCGGCGGGTCCCTGGCGCGGGCAGATGGCGGTGCTGGCGCTCGCCGCCGCGCTCTGGGCGGCCGCCACGCCCGGGCCCTGGTGGCTGCTGGCGCTGGTGCTGGCCGCCGCCGCCCTGCCGCTGCTTCTGGCCGGCACGGCGATGGCCGAGCCCGGGCGACTCGCCCTCGCGCCGCTGCTGGCGGTGCTGATGGCGGCGCCCGTCCTCGCGCGCGGCGCCCCCGCCGACTGGATCGCCGCGACCGCGCCGCTGGTGGTGCTGCTGGGCCCGCACCTCGCGGGCCGGCGGGCGGGCTGGCGGGCGCCGGCGCTGCTCGCCCTGCTCGCCGCGGTTCCGGCCGGGCTGGCCTGGGCCGCGGCGCGCTGGCTCTGACCGGATGGTTTCATCGGTTTGAAATGGAAATCCGCGTCGGGGCAAGCTATCGGCGCGCCGCATGACGAACCGGAAAGGATGCCCCGCATGAGTCCACGCCGCTGGATGCTGGGTATGGCGCTTGCCCTTGGCCTCGCCGCGCCCGCGGCGGCGCAGCCGGCGCCCGACTGCCCGCGCGGCGCGCTGGACGCCCGCTTCTGCGACCGCGACGGCGACCTCGTGGCCGACATCCCGACCGACCCGCGCCAGCATGTGGACCCGCCGACGCTGATCTTCGCCTACACCCCGGTCGAGGATCCGGCCGTCTATCGCCGCGTCTGGCAGGAGTTCCTCGACCACATGCAACGCGTGACCGCCCGGCGCGTGCAGTTCTTCGCGGTGCAGAACAACGCGGCCCAGATCGAGGCCATGCGCTCGGGCCGGCTGCACATCGCGGCCTTCAACACCGGCTCCACCCCGCTCGCGGTCAACTGCGCGGGCTTCCGCCCCTTCGCCATGATGGCGAGCCGCGATGGCGCCTTCGGCTACGAGATGGAGATCATCGTCCCCGCCGGCTCGCCCGCCCAGCGCCTCGAGGATCTGCGCGGCCGCACCATCGCCTTCACCGCCCAGACCTCCAACTCCGGCTTCAAGGCGCCCTCCGCGCTGCTGGAGAGCCAGTTCGGCATGGTCGCCGACCGCGACTACCGCACCGCCTTCTCCGGCCGGCACGACAACTCCATCCTGGGCGTGGCCAACCGCGACTACGACGCGGCGGCCATCGCCAACTCCGTGCTGAACCGCATGGTGGCGCGCGGCGCGGTGAACCCGGCGGCCCTCCGCAGCATCTACCGCAGCGAGACCTTCCCCACCTCGGCCTATGGGGTGGCGCACAACCTCGCCCCGGCGCTGCAGGAGAGGATCCGCGAGGCCTTCTTCACCTTCAACTGGGAGGGCACGGCGCTGCTCGCCGAGTTCCAGCGCAGCCAGCCGCCGCAGGAGAAGTTCATCCCCATCACCTACCGCGAGCACTGGGCCGTGGTCCGCCGGGTGGATCAGGCCATGAACGTGTCCTACGCCTGCCGCTGACGCCTCCAGGGAGACAAGACGCCATGTTCCGACGCGCCCTTCTCGCCGCCGCCTTCGGGCTCGGTCTCGCCCTCCCCGCCGCGGCGCAGACCGCACCCGACTGCCCGCGCGGCGCGCTCGATGTCCGCTTCTGCGACCGCGACGGCGACCTGGTGGCCGACACGCCGACCGATCCGCGCCAGCTCGTGGACCCGCCGGTGCTGGTCTTCGCCTACACCCCGGTGGAGGACCCCGCCGTCTATCGCCGCGTCTTCGAGGGCTTCCTCAACCACCTCGCGCGCGTCACCGGCAAGCGCACGCAGTTCTTCGCGGTTCAGAACAACGCCGCGCAGATCGAGGCGATGCGTGCCGGCCGCCTGCACATCGCGGGCTTCAACACGGGCGGCACGCCGCTCGCGGTCAACTGCGCGGGCTTCGTGCCCTTCGCGGTGATGGCCTCCAACGCCGGCGAGTTCGGCTACGAGATGGAGATCATCGTCCGCGCCGACAGCCCCATCCGCAGCATGGAGGACCTGCGCGGCCGCAGCCTGGCCTTCACCAGCCAGACCTCCAACTCCGGCTTCCGCGTGCCCTCGGCCCTGCTGCGCGACCAGTTCAACATGCTCCCCGACCGCGACTTCCGCGCCGCCTTCTCGGGCAGCCACCAGAACAGCATCATGGGGGTGGCCAACCGCGACTACGACGCGGCCGCCATCGCCAACGAGGTGTTGTTCCGCATGGCCGCGCGCAACGTGGTGAACCGCGAGACCTTCCGCACCATCTACAAGAGCGCGACCTTCCCCACCACGGGCTACGGAATGGCCCACAACCTGACGCCGGAGCTGCAGGCGCGCATCCGCGAGGCCTTCTTCACCTTCAACTGGGAAGGCAGCGAACTCGCCCGCGAGTTCGGCAACTCCATCCCGCCGATGCAGCGCTTCCTGCCCATCACCTACCGCGAGCACTGGGAGGTCGTGCGCCAGTCCGACGCCGCGGTGGGCGTGCAGTATCGCTGCCAGTGACGGGCGGCCGATGCTAAGGAGGCGGGCATGACGCCCGATGCCCGCCCGCTCCTCGCCATCCGTGGCCTGACCAAGCGCTACCCGACGGGCGATCTCGCCCTCGACGCGGTGGATCTCGAGGTGCCGCCCGGGCAGGTGATGGCGCTGATAGGCCCCTCGGGGGCCGGCAAGTCCACCCTCATCCGCTGCGTGAACCGCCTCGTGGAGCCGACCGCCGGCGAAGTGCGGCTCGACGGCGAGGAGATCACGCGCCTTGGCCGCGCGGCTCTGCGTCGCGCGCGCCGCCGCATGGGGATGATCTTCCAGGAATACGCGCTGGTGGAGCGGCTCTCGGTGATGGAGAACGTGCTCTCCGGCCGGCTCGGCTACACCGGGTTCTGGGCCGCCTGGTTCCGCCGCTTCCCGCGGCGCGACATCGTGCAGGCCTTCCGCCTGCTCGATCGCGTCGGCCTCGCGCACATGGCCGACAAGCGGGCGGACGCGCTCTCCGGCGGGCAGCGCCAGCGCGTGGGCATCCTGCGCGCCCTGATGCAGGATCCGGCCCTGCTGCTGGTGGACGAGCCCACCGCGAGCCTCGACCCCAAGACCTCGCGCCAGATCATGCGGCTGCTGGTGGAGCTGTGCGAGGAGCGCGGCCTCGCCGCGATCGTCAACATCCATGACGTGGCGCTGGCGCAGGAGTTCGCGCGGCGCATCGTGGGGCTGCGCCAGGGCCGCATCGTCTTCGACGGCCCGGCCGAGGCGCTGGACGCCGCGGCGCTGACGCGCATCTACGGCGAGGAGGACTGGTCGCGCACCATCCGCCGCGCCGAGGCCGCCGAGGAGGAGGAGCTGGCGTGAGCCTCTCCGCCGCGCCCTTCGACGCGGCCGCCGCGGCGCGCGCCTGGCGTCCGCCGCCGCTGATCGCCAACCCCTGGCTGCGCTGGGGCGTCTATCTCGGCGCGCTGGTCTATGCGCTGGTCGGCATCGGCACCGTCGAGGTGAACTGGACCCGCGCGGCCGAGGGGCTCGAGCGCGGCGCGCGCTTCCTCGCCGGCTTTTTCCCGCCCGATTTCGTGACCAAGCGCGAGGACATCCTCGAAGGGCTGCTGGAAAGCCTGACCATGACGGTGGTGTCCACCGCCATCGGCATCGCGCTCTCCATCCCCGTGGCGCTCGGCGCCTCGCGCAACCTCGCGCCGCTGCCCATCTACCTGTTCTGCCGCGGCGTCATCGCCGTCAGCCGCAGCTTCCAGGAGGTGATCATCGCCATCGTCTTCGTGGCCATGGTGGGCTTCGGGCCGCTGGCGGGAATGCTGACGCTGGCCTTCGCCACCATCGGCTTCATGGCCAAGCTGCTGGCCGAGGACATCGAGGACATCGAGCGGAGCGAGGCCGAGGCGGTGCGCGCCACCGGCGCGGGCTGGTTCTCCTGGATCGCCTGGGGCGTGCTGCCGCAGGTGAAGCCGCGGCTGATCGGGCTGTCGGCCTATCGGCTCGACATCAACTTCCGCGAATCCGCCGTGCTCGGCCTGGTCGGCGCGGGCGGGATCGGGGACACGCTCAACACCGCCTTCGACCGCTACGAGTTCGACACCGCCGCCGCCATCCTGCTCGTGATCATCGCCATCGTGCTCGCCTGCGAATATGCGAGCGGCTGGCTGCGGCGCTGGGTGCAGTAGCATGCCCATCTCCACCGCCCCCGACGGCACGCCGCTGTGGCGCCGGCGCACGCCGCGGGCCGATCTGCTGGTCTGGTTCGGCTGGCTGTGCGGCGTCGCGCTCGCGGTCGCCTGCTTCCAGTTCATCTCGGAGCGCACCATCTGGGCCTTCGTCTGGGACGCGCCGCAGCAGGGCGCCGACCTGGTGGGGCGCATGTTCCCGCCGCGCTGGGACTACGCGAACCAGCTCTGGAAGCCGCTGTGGGACACGATCAACATCGCCACCCTGGGCACGGCGCTGGCGGTGGCGATCGGCGCGCCGCTCGCCTTCCTCGCGGCGCACAACACCACGCCCTCGGTGGCGCTGGTGCGGCCCCTGGCGCTGGTCGTGATCGTCGCCAGCCGCTCGATCAACTCGCTGATCTGGGCGCTGGTGCTGGTGATCATCCTCGGACCAGGGGAGCTCGCGGGCATCCTCGCCATCGCGCTGCGCTCCATCGGCTTCATCGCCAAGCTGCTCTACGAGGCGATCGAGGAGATAGACCCCACCCAGGTGGAGGCGCTGACGGCCACCGGCGCCTCGGGGGCGCAGGTGCTCACCTGGGGCATCGTGCCGCAGGTGATGCCGGCCTTCGCGGGCATCACCGTGTTCCGCTGGGACATCAACATCCGCGAGGCGACCGTGCTCGGCCTCGTCGGCGCGGGGGGCATCGGCATGCAGCTCGAGGCCTCGATCAACACCCTCGCCTGGCCGCAGGTGACGGTGATCTTCGTCCTCATCCTCGCCACGGTGCTGGCGAGCGAGTGGCTGAGCGCGCGGGTGCGGCATCGTATCATCTGATGCTTTGAGGCGCCGGGCGTGCTCTCCCCGCGCTGGTCTGCCCTGTGTGGCGGGCGCGCCCGGTCCCGATGGCGGGTGGGCGGCGGCGGCCGCCTCGCGGCCGGATGCGGCAGCGGCGGCACAGCTCCGTTCCCGTTGCGCGTGACAGGAACGGACATGCCCAGGCTCTCCCTCCTCGGCGCCGACCCGCGCTGACACGGAAGGCAACAAATTGTCGCGCCCCCGCCCGCTTGGAGCGGCGCGCCCTTCCATGGCATCGAGGCGGCGTGCTGAACGAGAGGAGGGTGCGGGCCTCATGTGCGGAATCGTGGGCGTGGTGGGGCGCGAGGCGGCGGCGCCGCGCATCTTCGAGGCGCTGAAGCGCCTCGAATACCGCGGCTACGACAGCGCGGGCATCGCCACGCTGGTGGAGGGCCGCATCGAGCGCCGCCGCGCCGAGGGCAAGCTTGACCGTCTCGCCGCCGTGCTGGCGGCCGAGCCACTGCCCGGCACGCTTGGCATCGGCCACACGCGCTGGGCCACCCATGGCGCGCCCACCACGCGCAACGCCCACCCGCACGGCACCGAGCGGGTGGTGGTGGTGCACAACGGCATCATCGAGAACCACGCCGAACTGCGCGCCGAGCTGGAGGCCAAGGGCCAGGTCTTCGAGACCGAGACCGACACGGAAACCTTCGCCCGCCTGGTGGACCAGAACCTGCTGGACGGCATGGGCGCCGAGGAGGCCGCGGCCGCGGCGCTCCGGCGCGTGCATGGCGCCTTCGCGCTGGCGATGATCTTCGCCGGCCGCGAGGGGCTGCTGATCTGCGCGCGCCAGGGCGCGCCGCTCGCCGTCGGCTTCGGCGAGGGCGAGATGTATGTGGGCTCGGACGCGCTCGCGCTCGCCCCGCTCACGCGCCGCATCGCCTATCTCGAGGAGGGCGACCACGCCATCCTCGACCATGGCGCCGTGCGCTTCTTCGACGCCGAGGGCCGGCCCGTGCAGCGCGCGGTGCGCGAGACCTCCGTCTCCGGCGCGCCCACGGGCAAGGGCAACTACCGGCACTTCATGGAGAAGGAGCTGCACGAGCACCCCGTGGTGCTGGGCGACACGCTCGCGCAGTATCTCGACCCCGCGCAGCGGCGCGTGGTGCTGCCGCCCCTGCCCTTCGACCCGGCCGCCATCCCCCGCCTCACCATCACCGCCTGCGGCAGCGCCTTCCTCGCGGGCCTCGTCGGCCGCTACTGGATCGAGCGGCTGGCGCGCATCCCGGTGGACGCGGATGTGGCGAGCGAGCTGCGCTACCGCGACCCGCCGCTGCCCGAGGGCGGCGCCGCGCTGCTGGTGAGCCAGAGCGGCGAGACCGCCGACACCCTGGCGGCGCTGAAGCTGCTGCGCGCGCGCGGGCAGGCCTGCCTCGCCATCGTCAACGTGGCCGAGAGCAGCATGGCGCGCGAGGCGGATGCCGCGCTGCTGACCGTGGCGGGGCCCGAGATCGGCGTCGCCTCCACCAAGGCCTTCACGGCGCAGCTCGCGGTGCTGGCGGGGCTCGCCATCGGCATGGCGCGCGCGCGCGGCACGATCAGCGAGGCGGAGGAGGCGCGGCTGACGGCGGAGCTGCTGGAAGTGCCCGCCCATGCCGCCGCCGTGCTGGAGCGCGACGCCGACATCCGCGCCATGGCCGCGCAGGTGGCCAAGGCGCGGGACGTGCTGTTCCTCGGCCGCGGCAACCTCTACCCCATCGCGCTGGAGGGCGCGCTGAAGCTGAAGGAGATCAGCTACATCCACGCCGAGGGCTATGCGGCGGGCGAGATGAAGCACGGCCCCATCGCGCTGATCGACGACGCGGTGCCGGTGATCTCGCTCTGCCCCTCGGGGCCGCTGTTCGAGAAGACCGCCTCGAACCTGCAGGAGGCGGCGGCGCGCGGCGGGCGCATCATGGCCTTCACCGACGACGAGGGCGCGCCGGCCCTCTCGCGCTTCGCCGAGCGCGTGGTGGTGCTGCCGCACGCCGGGGCCTTCGCCGCGCCCATCCTGCACGCCATCCCGGTGCAGCTTCTCGCCTATCATGTGGCGGTGCTGAAGGGCACGGACGTGGACCAGCCGCGCAACCTGGCGAAGAGCGTGACGGTGGAGTAGCCCGGCCGCATCGCAATTGCGAGTCACTTGCAAATAGTGGACGAGGCGGCCATGACTGCGCCCCGTGCCGCCCGTGCTTCCCGCCCTGCATCGCCCACACCGCGCCGCCGCGCCCGCGCCGCGCCGCCCGGTCTGGCTGGCTTCGCTGGCGCTGCACGGGCTGCTGCTCTCCGCCTTGGCCGTGCCGCACGGCGTGGCGCCGCCCCCGCCGGCGGGTCCCCTGGCCATCGCCCTCGCCTGGGCAAGCCCGGCGGAGGCCACCGCCCAGGAGGAGGGGGACGCACCGCCGCCGGACGACTCCTCGGCGGCTGAACCGGCCGCCGAGGCCGCGCCGGTGTCCGAGCCGCCGTCTGTTCCGCCACCGCCCGCCCCGCCGCCGGGCATCGCGCTGGCCCTGGCCGCGCCGCCGCCGGATCCTCCCGTCCTGCCGCCGGCCCCGCCGCCCCCGCCACCGTCGGCCCTGCCGCTGGCTGAGCCCCTCCGCGAAGCCTCGCCGGCCCCGCCCGACGCGCCCCTCGCGCCCGCGCGGGCCGACAGGGCGGCGCGCCCGGCCGCGCCGCCGCCCCCGCGCGAGGCCGCCCCCCGCAC
>JAOAIK010000053.1 GCA_026414745.1 Roseococcus sp. | reverse complement strand
GCGAGGAGTGCGAGACCGACCTGTTCGGCGAGCAGGTGGTGCTCTGCGGCGGCCTCGTGGAGCTCATCAAGGCGGGCTACGAGACGCTGGTCGAGGCCGGCTACGCCCCCGAGATGGCCTATTTCGAGTGCCTGCACGAGGTGAAGCTGATCGTGGACCTGATCTACGAGGGCGGCATCGCCAACATGAACTACTCGATCTCCAACACGGCCGAATACGGCGAGTACGTCACGGGGCCCCGCATCATCACCGCCGAGACCAAGGCCGAGATGAAGCGCGTGCTGGAGGACATCCAGTCCGGCCGCTTCGCGCGTGACTGGATGCTCGAGAACAAGGTGAACCAGGCCTCCTTCAAGGCCATGCGCCGGCGCCTCGCGGCGCACCCCATCGAGCAGGTGGGCGAGAAGCTGCGCGCCATGATGCCCTGGATCAGGAAGTCCGCGCTGGTGGACAAGGCGCGGAACTGAACCGCGCGCGGGGCGGGGGCCTCGCGCCCGCCCCGGCCCTGCGGCGCTACAGCGCCTTCGCCGCCTCCAGCACCTGGGCGGCGTGCGCCTCGGGCTTCACTTTGCGCCAGATGGCCTTGATCCGGCCATCGGCGCCGATCAGGAAGCTCGAGCGCTCCATGCCCATGTAGGTCTTGCCGTACATGCTCTTCTGCACCCAGGTGCCGTAGGCGGTGGCGGCGCTGTGCTCGGCATCCGAGGCGAGGGGGAACTCGAGCCCGTATTTCTTCGCGAATTTCTCGATGGGCGGCATCGGGTCCGGGCTCACGCCGATCACCGTCAGGCCGAGCTTGCCCAGCGCCGGCAGCGCCTCCTGCATGCCGCAGGCCTGCTTGGTGCAACCGGGCGTGTCGGCCTTGGGGTAGAAATACAGCAGATAGGGCTTGCCCTTCAGCGCCTCGCTGCTCACCGTGCGGCCGCCCGTGGCCGGAAGGGTGAAGGCGGGCGCCGCATCGCCCACCGCCAACTCGCTCATCGCCGCCATCTCCTCTGTCTCCAGCGACACCGGGGATGTGCGGGCAGTCGCGCGGCTTTCAACCGCCGAGGCGGCCCTTGAGCATCCGCACCGCGCTGTCGGGCGTGGAGAAGACGGGCAGCCCCGTCGCGGCCGCCACGGCCGGCGCCACATGCGCGAGGCTGAACTGGCCGAGCGCGATGGCCTCCACATCCCGCAGCCGGCGGGCCGCCTCCAGGGCGAGGCGGTCATGGCCGTCCCGATCGCCCGCATCCAGGGCGGCCAGTGCCCCCTCGGCCAGCATCGGCACCACCTCGACACCCGGCGGGAACTCGGGCGGCATGGAGGCGAGGGTGCCGGGGAAGGTGGCGAGCAGGCCGACGCGCCGCAACCCGGCCGCGGCGATCTCGGCCAGCATGGCCTCGTTGGGCTTGAGCACCGGCATGGGCGCCAGATCCTGCGCCACCGCCTCGATGCAGGGGCCGAAGGCCGAGCAGGTGAACAGGATGCCCGCACAGCCCGTGGAGGCCGCGTAGCGCCCGAGCGCGAGGAAGCGCTGCGTCATCGCCGGCGTCAGCCGCCCCTCGCGCGCGAGGTCGGCCGAGAGGCTGTCGTCCATCAGGTTCATCAGCACCTGGCCGGGCCAGAGCCGGGCGAAGGCGGCCTCCACCGGCGGTGGGGAATGGCGCAGGGCGTGGATCAGGGCGATGCGGGCGGGCATGGGCGCTGCCTCTCAGCCCGTGCGGCAGCGGCGCAGCGGCAGGGGGAACTCGCCGCAATTGGGAAAGACGATCTCGTCCGGCCCGCGCCGGCTCACGCGCAGCAGGTTCGGGTTGCCGTCGCAGCCGAAGCCGATCTCGGGCGGCAGGCGGCCGCCCTGCGGGCCCACCGGGACGAGGCGGATTTCCACCCCGTCGGGCGTCAGCGCCACCGTCTCGATCAGCCGCTGCCGGTAGGCGACGTCGAGGGCCGCCGCGCGCAGCACCACATCGAGGGTGAAGATCACCGTGCCCGTGCCGAAGCAGCGCGGGCTGTCGGTGTCCAGGGCGGGGAACTGCCCGCCCGTCCAGACGCCGAAGAGCCACTCGTGCGGCGGGGCCTGGCGCGTCTGCGCCAGCGCGGGCGCGGCCAGCGCGGCGAGCGCGGCGGGAATCAGCGAACGGCGGCGCAGCATTCCGGGGGCCTGCTCCTGTCTCTCCTGTCTCAGCCCCTTGTAGCGGCTGCGGCGGGGGCCGCCAGGGGCGCGGGGTCGCGCACCGGCAGGTGCACCAGCGCGGCGAAGGCGGCGGCGGCGATGGAGAGGCTCCACATCAGGTCGTAGCTGCCGGTGGCGTCGAAGATCACGCCGCCCAGGAAGGCGCCGGCGAAGCCGCCCGCCTGATGGCCCAGGAACACCAGCCCGAAGATGGTGGCGAGCCAGCGCGTGCCGAAGTTGCGCGCCACCAGCGCCACCGTCGGCGGCACGGTGGACAGCCACAGGATGCCCATGAGCGCGGAGAAGACCAGCACGCTGCCCGCGCTCTTCTCCGCCATCAGGAAGCCCGCCATCAGCACGCCGCGCAGCGCGTAGATCGCGACCAGCAGTTCCCGCCGCCGCCAGCGCTGGGCGAGCTCCCCCGAGGCGAGCGAGCCCAGGATGTTGAACAGGCCGATCAGCGCGATCGCCGCCGCCCCCACGCTGGCGGGCAGGTGGCAGGTGGCGACGAAGCCGGGCAGGTGGACGGAGAGGAAGCTCACATGCAGGCCGCAGACGAAGAAGCCGAAGAACAGGCACCAGAAGGAGGGGCTGCGGAAGGCGCGGGCGAGGGCGGTGCGCGCCGTCTCCTCCACGACCCCGGCCGCGGGGGGCGCGGGCCTGTCGTTCAGCGGCAGCGCGAGGGGGGCCATGAGCAGCGCCGCCCCGGCCATGAGGAACAGCGCCCCCTGCCAGCCGGCGAGCGAGATGCCCGCCTGCGCCAGCGGCACCACCATGAACTGCCCGAAGCTCGACCCCGCGGTGCCGAGCCCCACCGCGCGGCCGCGCTTCTCCTCCGGCAGCAGGCGCGTCAGGCTCGCGATGATCACCGGCATGCCGGCGGCCGAGACGGCCACCCCCATCACCACGCCGGCGAAGAAGGTGAACCAGAACAGGCTCGCGCTCAGCGCCATGCCGAGGATGCCGAGCGCGTAGAGCAGCGCGCCCCCGATGATCACGCGCCGCCCCCCGATCCGGTCCGCGACCTGGCCGCAGAGCGGCTGCGCGATGCCGTTGAGCAGAACCTGCAGCGCGATGGCCAGGGCGAAGCCCGAGGCCGACCAGCCCAGATCGCCGGTCATCGGCGCGAGGAAGAGGCCGAAGCTCTGCCGCAGCCCCATGGCGAGGGCGGCGGCCAGCACGGCGCAGGCGATGAGCAGGCCCGCGGAGCGGGCGGAGGCGGTCATGGCGGCGGACTCCCCTGGGGCGCCGGCGAGGGTTCCACGCGGCACGGCGCGGGGGCAAGCGCGCGCGGCGAGGGGCCGCCCCGCCGCGGCCGCCTCACGCCGCCTCGGGGCAGGTCTCCGCCATCATCGCCGCCGAGAGCGCGGCCCAGGCCCGCGCCCAGGCCCGCGCCTCCTCGGGCCGGAAGGCCTCGCCCAGCGTGCCCGCGAGCGCCTGCAGCAGCGCCTCGCCCGCCGTGGCGTAATGCGCGCGCGTGAGGCCGGCGCCCGCATGGCGCCGCGCCAGCGCGCGGGCGGCGGGCAGCAGCTCGCCCATCCGGTCGAGGCTGGCGACGACGAAACCGAGCGCGACCATGAGCTGGCGCCCCTGTTCCGCCAGATCCGCCGCCGCGAAGCGCGGCCTGAGCGAGGGGTCGAGCGTGAACAGGCGCTGGTAGAACAGGGCGGCCACGGCCTCCGCGCGTGCCGCCACCCGCGGGAATCCGGCACGGATGAGGGCGATGTCGGTCTCGGTCATGCGGCAGCTCTCCCATGGCGGTCGAGACCAGCATCTCCCCTTCCTGTCGCGGCATCTTGGCCGATTCTGTCGCGCCTGTCGCGCGCGGCGGCGCGGTTGCGCGGGGGCCGGGGGCGCGCTACCGCCCCCTCCCGCCATGTCCCTCTCCACCGAGGATTTCGACTACGCCCTGCCCGAGGCGCTGATCGCCCAGGCCCCCATCCGCCCGCGCGACGCGGCGCGGATGCTGGTGGTGCGCGGCGCGGCGCTGGAGGATCGCGGCGTGCGCGACCTTCCCGCCCTGCTCGAGCCCGGCGACGTGATGGTGGTGAACGACACGCGCGTGATCCCCGCCCGGCTGCGCGGCCGGCGCCTGCCCCGCGCCTCGGCCTTCGGCGGGGCGGCGGGCGAGGGAGCGGCGGTGGAGATCATGCTCAACCGCCCCGAGGGCGATGGCACCTGGCATGCGCTGGTGCGCAACGCACGCCGCCTGCGCCCGGGCGACAAGATCGCGATCGAGGGGGCGGAGCTTGTCGCCCGCGTCGTCGAGAAGCCCGAGGGCGGCGCCGCGCGCCTCGATTTCGGCGCCGATCCGGCGGCGCTGGAGGCGGCGCTGGAGCGCGCGGGCGAGGTGCCGCTGCCTCCCTACATCCATCGCGAGTCCGGCCCCCGCGCCGAGGACCGCGCCGACTACCAGACCATCTTCGCCGCGCGACCCGGCGCGGTGGCCGCGCCCACGGCCAGCCTGCACTTCACGCCCGCGCTGCTGGACGCGCTGGCGGCGCGCGGCGTGCGCCGCGCCACCGTCACCCTGCATGTGGGGGCGGGCACCTTCCTGCCCGTGCGCGAGGCCGACCCGCGGCGGCACCGGCTGCACAGCGAATGGTGCGAGCTGACGCCCGAGGCCGCCGCCGTCATCAACCGCGCCCGCGCCGAAGGACGGCGGGTGCTCGCCTGCGGCACGACCGCGCTGCGCCTGCTGGAGACGGCGGCGCAGGGGGTGGAGGATCCGCGCGCGCCCATCCCGCCCTTCCGGGGTCTCACCGACCTCTACATCCTTCCGGGCTTCCGCTTCCGCGCGGCCGATCTGCTGCTCACCAACTTCCACCTGCCGAAATCCACGCTGCTGATGCTCGTCTCCGCCTTCGCGGGCATTCGGCGCATGCGCCGCGCCTATGCCCATGCCGTCGCGCAGGGCTACCGCTTCTACTCCTACGGCGACGCCTCGCTGCTCTTCCGCGCGGAGGAGGACGAGCCGGCATGACGCTGCGCTGGGTGGAGACCGCGCGCGACGGGCGCGCGCGGGCGGGTGTGCTGCACACCGCCCATGGCGAGGTGGAGACGCCCGTGTTCATGCCGGTGGGCACCGCGGGCACGGTGAAGGCCATGACCGCCGAGGCGGTGCGCAGCACCGGGGCGCGCATGGTGCTCGGCAACACCTATCACCTGATGCTGCGCCCGGGGGCGGAGCGCGTGGCGCGCCTCGGCGGGCTGCACCGGCTGATGGACTGGCACGGGCCCATCCTCACCGATTCCGGCGGCTTCCAGGTCATGTCGCTCGCCGGGCTGCGCGAGATGGACGAGGAGGGCGTGACCTTCCGCTCGCATGTGGACGGCACGAAGCACCGCCTCACCCCCGAGCGCAGCGTGGAGATCCAGCGCCTGCTGGGCGCGGACGTGACCATGTGCTTCGACGAGTGCACGCCCTTTCCCGCGACGCACGAGCAGGCCGCGGCCTCCATGCGCCTGTCCATGCGCTGGGCGGCGCGAAGCCGCGCCGCCTTCACCCCGCGCGAGGGGCATGGGCTGTTCGGCATCGTCCAGGGCAGCACCTATGCCGACCTGCGCGCCGAGAGCGTGGCGGCGCTGACGGCCATCGGCTTCGAGGGCTATGCGGTGGGCGGCCTCGCGGTGGGCGAGGGGCAGGAGGCGATGTTCGCCACGCTGGACGTGACGGTGCCGCTGCTGCCCGAGACCCATCCGCGCTACCTGATGGGCGTGGGCATGCCGGCCGACATCCTGGGCGCGGTGCGGCGCGGGATCGACATGTTCGACTGCGTGATCCCCACCCGCTCGGGCCGCATGGGGCGCGCCTACACCTCGCGCGGCCCCCTCAACCTGCGCAACGCGCGGTACGCGGAGGACATGCGCCCCCTCGACCCCGCCTGCGACTGCCCGGCCTGCGCCCGGCACGGCCGCGCCTACATCCATCACCTGCTGAAATGCGACGAGATGCTGGGGCCCATGCTGCTCACCTGGCACAACCTGCATTATTTCCAGGCCCTGATGCGGCGGCTGCGCCGCGCCATCATCGCCGGTCGCCTCGAGGAGGAGGCGGCGCTGATCGAAGCCGACTGGGCGAGGCCGACATGACCGCCACCACCGACACCACGGGGCTCACGCTGCTCGGCCAGGCCGCGCGGCTGCCCGCGAACCCCGACGAGGCGGTGCTGGAGCGGGTGCCCAACCCGCATCCCGGCACCGCCTATTGCGTCCGCTTCGTGGCGCCCGAGTTCACCTCGCTCTGCCCGCTGACGGGCCAGCCGGACTTCGCGCATCTCGTGATCGACTACGTGCCGCGCGATGTCCTGGTGGAGAGCAAGAGCCTCAAGCTCTTCCTCGGCAGCTTCCGCAACCATGGGGCCTTCCACGAGGCCTGCACGGTGGAGATCGCGAAGCGCCTGATCGCGCTGCTCGACCCGGTCTGGCTGCGCATCGGCGGCTACTGGTATCCGCGCGGCGGCATCCCGATCGACGTGTTCTTCGCCACCGGCGCGCCGCCCGAGGGCGTGTGGATCCCCGACCAGGGGGTGCCGCCCTATCGCGGCCGGGGCTGAGCGCCCCGGCTTGCGGCCCGCCCCTGCGCGTGCTGGCCTGCGCCCCGTTGCGAGGAAGGGGCAGACGCATGACCACCGAGAGCGCCGAAGCGAAGATCACCGCCTGGCTCGCCACGCAGGAGGGCGCGATGCTCGCCGCGCTGGAGCGCATGGTGAACACCGATGGCGGCAGCTACGACAAGGCCGGCGTGGACGCGGTGGGCGCGCAGATCAAGGCCTTCTGCGAGAGCCATGGCCTCCTCGTCGAGACGGTGAAGGGCGAGCGCTTCGGCGACTGCCTGCGCGCGATCCTGCCGCATGAGGGGGGCGCGCCGGCGCGCGGCAACCGGGCCGCCAACATCGTGCTGATGGGCCACCGCGACACGGTCTTCCCCAAGGGCGAGCCCGCGCGCCGGCCCTTCCGCATCGAGGGCGGGCGCGCCTACGGGCCGGGGGTGGCCGACATGAAGGCGGGCCTCGTGATGAACATGTTCGTGCTCGCCGCCTTCGCCAAGTTCGGCGGCGCGCCGGGCCCGCTGGTCGGCCTCTTCACCGGCGACGAGGAGATCGGCAGCCCCGAGGGCCGCGCCGTGATCGAGGAGGAGGCGCGCGGCGCGCGCGTGGTGTTCAACTCCGAGCCCGGCCGGCCCAAGGGCAATGTCGTCACCGGCCGCAAGGGCGGCGTGTTCATGGTGATGGACATCGAGGGCAAGGCGAGCCACTCCGGCGGCAATTTCGAGGCCGGCATCTCCGCGATCGGCGAGCTCGCGCACAAGATCATCGCGCTGCACGCGCTGACCGACCTCGCGCGCGGGATCACGCTGAACGTGGGCCTCGTCTCCGGCGGGCAGAGCGTGAACACGGTGGCCCCGCACGCCCAGGGGCAGATCGATCTGCGCTACGTGAACCCCGCCGACCGCGAGGAGGTGATGGCGCGGATCCACGAGATCGTGGCGCGCAGCGCCATCCCCGGCACGCGGGCGCGGCTTGCGATCAAGGGCGAGTTCAACCCGCTGACGCAGGATGCGGCCGCGAAGCGGCTGTTCGGCCTCTACCAGGCGGCGGCGGCCGATGCCGGGCTCTCGGTCGAGGGCGAGTTCAGCGGCGGCTGCGCGGATTCCGGCTTCACCGCGCAGCAGGGGGCACCGACGCTCTGCGGCGTGGGGCCGGTGGGCGGGCTCGCGCACAGCCCCGACGAATACCTGGAGGTGGCGAGCCTCGTGCCGCGGGCGCAGACCCTCGCGCGCGCCATCCTGCGGCTGGAACAGGCGGGGCTGTAGCGGCGGGCGCCTAGTGCCGGCGCGCGGCGGCGCGCGCCTCGTTCACGCGGCGGGCGATGTCGGCCAGCGCGCGGTCCTCCATGCCGCCCTCATAGACATCCTCGAAGCGCGCGCCGGCGGCGATGCGGCGGAAATCCTCGGGCCGCAGCACATGCGGCGCATGGCCGCCGCTGCCGCGCGCCGCCCGGGCCGCCGCCTCGGAGAAGACGATGTTCCCGCGCTCCTGCTGCTCGCGCACCCCCTCGAGCAGGCGGCGCATGGCGCGGCGCGTCTCGTCCGGCACGCAAGCCTCGGGCCCCTCGAACACGATCCGCGTGCAGAGCTTCCGGCGCACGCTGTCATAGCGCGGGTGCTGCTCGACCGGGGCGGGGGCAGGGGCGGCGCAGCCCTGCGCCGGGGCGGTGAAGGGCGAGTCCGAGGCGGGGCAGGCGCGGCGCGCGCGCGCGAGCTCCGCATCCGCATCGGCGAGGAGGCGCTCGAGCCGCGCCTCCTCGGCGCGGCGCTGCGCCTCGCTGAGCGCGAGCCGGCGGAGCGGGTCGGCCAGGCCCGCGAGCAGGCCGATGGGCTCGGTCAGCGCCGCGCCCAGCGCGGTGGCCCCCGCGGGCGGGGCGCTGCCGCCGTCGCGCTGGCAGAAGGCCGCATGGGCGTTCGCGTAGTTCTGCGCCGCCGCGCGATGCGCCGGGTCGCCGTCGCGCGCGAGCGCCGCGTTGCGCTGCGCCAGCGCCGAGACCTGGGCGCAGAAATTCCCCGCCGTGACGGGCGGGACGCTGGTGCGGCGCAGCGGCGCGGCGCTGCCCGGGGCGGCGACCCGCGTGGCGCCGCCCGCCGGGGCGCCCGCCCCTGGGGCGCCCCCGGCGAAGGGGTTGCCGGCCGTGGGCCCGACGCTCGCACCGGCGAAGGGGTTGGGCGTGGCCATGCGGCGGGCCGCATCGGCCGCCTCGCGCTGGCGGCGCTCCTCGGCGGCGCGCTGCTCGGCCGCGCGCTGCTCGGCGGCGCGGCGCGCGGCCTGCGCCTCCTCCTCCTGCCGCCGGGCTTCCGCCGCCCGGCGCTGGCGTTCGGCCTCGAGCTGCATCATGCCCATGGCGGTGCCGAGGAAGATGCCGGCCGCCGCCACGCCCGGGTTGCCCCCGCCCATCGAGGGCGCGGAGGGCACGCCGCCGCCGCGCGGCGGGATGTAGCAGGTGCCGAGCTCGGGCTGCACGCCGAGCGAGCTCATCGGCGTGAACTGCGTGCCGCCCATGGCCGCGCAGTGCGAGCGGGTGACGCCGGAGCGGGTGGACTGCGCCGCGGCCTGCCCCGCCGGCAGCAACGCCGCCAGCGCGAGTGCGAGGCGCGGGAGGCGATGGCGTGCCCTGACCGGGGGCGCGCCGAGGCCGCGCCGCCCCGCGCACGGCTCGGAGGCGGCCCGGGGGCAGGGGGCGTCTGGGTCTGGCATGGGCGGCCTCCCGCGCGGGCCGTCTCGATGCCGGCGCGGCGCGGAGGCTAGCACACGCCAGCTTCCGCCGCGGCATGTTTTCGGGCCCCGGCGCACGGCCGGGGCCCGGCTGCGCCGCCTCAGCTCACCGCCGGCAGCTGGCGCTCCGCCGCGGGGGGCAGGAAGCGGTCGGTGTAGAAGCGGTCGGGCGTGGGCATGTCGCCCAGGTTGAAGGCCGCCTTCACCGCCTCGACCTGGCGGGCGAAGCGCGGCGCCTCGATCACGCCGAGGCCGAGGCGGCGCACGTTCGGGCTGTCCACCAGCTCGCGCATCGCCATGTCCTGGCGGATGGTCTCGATCGCCACGTCGGTCAGCGGCTCGCGCGCGCGCAGCGCCTCGATGGCGGCCGCGCGGTTGGCGAAGGCCCAGCGCAGCGAGCGGATCATGCCGTGCGTCACCGCGCGCACCGCCTCGGGGTTCGCGTTCATGTAGGTGCGCGTGGTCAGCAGCACCGAGCCGTAGAAGAAGTCGAGCCCGTGCTCGCGGTAGCGGAAGATGCGCTGGGCGGGCAGGTCCATCCCCAGCGCCCGCAGGCTGAGCGCGGTGGAGGTGACGAAGCCCGTGATGCCGTCGGCGCGGCGCTGCACCAGCATGGTCTCGCGCAGCTCGGGCGCCACGCTCATCCAGGTGATGGAGTTCAGCGGGATGTTGTTCACCGCCGCGAAGGCGGGGAAGACCTGCCGGCCGCCGTCGAACTCGGGCGCGGCCAGCGTCTTGCCCGCGAGGTCGGCCACGGTGCGGATGGGGCCGTCGGCGCGCACCGTCACCGCGGTCGGCGCCTGGTCCCACAGCAGGGCCACCGCGATCAGGTCGTTGTTCGGGTTCTGCGACATGAAGCGCAGCACCGGCGTCGGGTCGGCCATCGCGATGTCGAAGGTGCCGGCGGACATGTCGAGCGGCACGCGCGCCGAGCCGAAGCCGCGCTGGATGGTGATGTCCACCCCCGCCTCGCGGAAGAAGCCGTTGCGCTCGCCCGCGATGCCGAAGGCGTAGGGGCCGTTCAGGATCCAGTCGAAGGCGAAGCGCACCGTCGGCCGCGCCTGGGCGCGCGCGGGCAGGGGGGCGGCGAGCGGGGCGACGAGGGCGGCGCCGACAGGCGCGAGCAGTGCGGCGCGGCGGGAGAGGCGAAGGTCCATGGCGTGCTCCTCAGGCGCGGCCGGGGAGCCAACCGGCCGCCGTGGCCGGACACTGGCCGCCGGCGGCCCGTCGCAGCAAGGGGCGAAGCCCGGGCACGGGGCGCGCTGGCGCCGCATCCGCCCATGCGCCGGGCAGCAGTGGGACGGATTGCCGCTCCGCCAGGCAAAGGCCTGCCGCGGCGCGTCGCGCGCCGGTCCATCCCCCGTGGCGCCGTGCCCCGCCTCGGCCGAGATAGGCGGGGCGCATGGAGGGACAGCGATGCAGGTCGGCGTCTTCATCCCCATCAACAACAACGGCTGGCTGATCAGCGAGACGGCGCCGCAGTACATGCCGTCCTTCGCGCTGAACCGCGACATCACTCTCGCCGCCGAGCGTCACGGGCTCGACTTCGTGCTCTCGATGATCAAGCTGCACGGCTTCGGCGGGAAGACGCGGTTCTGGGACCACGGGCTCGAGAGCTTCACCCTCATGGCCGGTCTCGCCGCCGTGACCAGGCGGATCAAGCTGTTCGCGAGCGTCGCGACGCTCACCATCCCGCCCGCCATCGCCGCGCGCATGGCGGTGACGATCGATTCCATCTCGAACGGCCGCTTCGGGCTGAACCTGGTCACCGGCTGGCAGAAGGCCGAGTACGACCAGATGGGCCTCTGGCCCGGCGACAGCCATTTCCACCGCCGCTACGAGATGCTCGACGAGTACGCGACCATCCTGCGCGAGCTCTGGGAGACGGGCGAGAGCGACTTCAAGGGCGCCTTCTTCACCATGAACCGGTGCAAGCTGTCGCCGCGGCCCTCGGTGCGGATCCCGATGATCTGCGCCGGCTCCTCCACCGAGGGGCTGCGCTTCACCGCCAAGCACGCCGACTACAGCTTCACCCTCGGCAAGGGCTTCAACGCGCCGCGCGCCTTCGCCCCGCTCGCCGAGCGGATGCAGGCGTTCGCGCGCGAGACGGGGCGGGATGTGCGCACCTTCGTGCTCTGCACCGTCATCGCCGACGAGACGGACGAGGCGGCGCTCGCGCGCTGGGAGCACATCAAGGCGGGCGCCGACCAGGAGGCCATCGCCTGGATGCAGGCCCAGGCGGCGGCGGACAAGCGGCCGGGGGCGGACACCAACGTCCGCCAGCTCGCGGACGCGAGCTCGGCCGTGAACATCAACATGAGCACCTTCGTCGGCAGCTACGCCTCGGTGGCGCGGATGCTGGACGAGGTGGCGAGCGTGCCCGGCACGGGCGGCGTGCTGCTCACCTTCGACGACTTCCTCAAGGGCGTGGAGGATTTCGGCACGCGCATCCAGCCGCTGATGCGCTGTCGCCGGCATGTCACGAAGGAGGCCGCGTGATGGACGGCACCCCCGCCGGCTACGCGCCGGCCAGCGCCGCGCGCGGCCCCTTCGTGCTGCCCGCGCGGCCCGAGCCCATCCGCCTCGACCCGGCGCAGACGGCGCTGATCATCGTGGACATGCAGAACGCCTATGCGAGCCCGGGTGGCTATCTCGACCTCGCGGGCTTCGACATCGCGGGGGCGGCGGCCTGCATCGCGCGCATCAAGCTGGCGGCCGGGGCGGCGCGCGCCGCGGGCATCCCCGTCTTCTACTTCCAGAACGGCTGGGACCCCGAGTATCGCGAGGCGGGCGGCCCGGGTTCGCCCAACTGGCACAAGTCCAACGCACTCAAGACGATGCGCCGGCGCCCCGAGCTCCAGGGAAGGCTGCTCGCCAAGGGAAGCTGGGACTACGCACTCGTCGAGGATCTCGCGCCGCAGCCGGGCGACATCGTCGTGCCCAAGACGCGCTACTCGGGCTTCTTCAACACCAACATGGACAGCCTGCTGCGCGCGCGCGGCATCCGCAACCTCGTCTTCACCGGCATCGCGACGAACGTGTGCGTGGAGAGCTCGCTGCGCGACGCCTTCCACCTCGAGTATTTCGGCGTGGTGCTGGAGGACGCGACCCACGCCGCCGGCCCCGACTTCGCGCAGAAGGCCGCGATCTACAACATCGAGACCTTCTTCGGCTGGGTCTCGACCGTGGCCGACTTCTGCGGCGCCCTGAAACAGAGCGAGGAGACCGCCTGATGCCCTTCGCCCCCGTCATTCCCGCCGGCTCCGGCACGCCGCTCGCGCCCTATTCGCCGGGCGCGATCGCACCGGCGGGCGGCGACGTCTCCGTGCTCTACGTCGCGGGCACCCTCTCCTTCGACAAGGAGAACAACGTGCTCTTCCCCGACGACGCGGCGGCGCAGACGCGCCAGGTGCTGCAGACCATCAAGTCCGTCGTCGAGACCGCAGGCGGGACCATGGCGGATGTCGTGTTCAACCAGATCTTCATCACGGACTGGAAGCACTACGCGCCGATGAACGCTGTCTATGCCGAGTTCTTCCCGGGCGACAAGCCGGCCCGCTACTGCATCCAGTGCGGCCTGGTGAAGCCCGGCGCGGTGGTCGAGATCGCCTCCATCGCGCACATCGCCAAGCGGTGAGGTTCACCCTCACCGGCCGCGAGGGCGGGGAGGCGGTGCTGCTCTCCGCCGGCCTCGGCGGGCTCGCCGGTTTCTGGGCGCCGCAGCTTCCGGCGCTGGAGCCGCATTTCCGCGTCATCCACGCCGACCATCGCGGCACCGGCGCCAACCGCGCGCCGCTGCCCGAGGGCTATTCCATCGCCCATATGGCGCGCGACGCGCTCGAGGTGCTGGACGCGGCCGGCGTGGCGCGCGCGCATGTGCTGGGGCACGCGCTGGGCGGGCTTGTCGCGCTCGAACTCGCCCGCCTGGCGCCCGAGCGCGTGGGGCGCCTCGTGCTCGTCAATGCCTGGGCGAAGGCCGACCCGCACACGCTGCGCTGCTTCGACATCCGGCTCGGCATCCTCGCCGCGCAGGGTCCGGCCGCCTATGTCGCGGCCCAGCCGCTGTTCCTGCACAGCGCCGAATATGCCTCCCGGAACCACGAGCGGATCCTGGCCGAGATCGCCCATGGCACGGCGCATTTCCAGGGCGAGGACACGCTGACGAAGCGCATCGCGGCCCTGCGCGCCTTCGACGCGACGAAGGATCTCGCCCGGATCGCCGCCCCGACGCTGGTGGCGGCGGCGAAGGACGACCTGCTCGTGCCCTGGACGGCCTCGCAGCGGCTGGCCGAGGGGTTGCCCAACGCGCGCCTGTGGCTGACCGACCACGGCGCCCACGCCTTCACGGTGGAGCGGCCGGAGCCCTTCAACACCGCGCTGGCGGGGTTCCTGGCCGGGGATTGACCGCCATCAAGGCGCGCCGCGCGCCGCGGCGTCAAAAGGGTCATGGGGCGGCGGCCTCGACAGGAGGGTCGGGTCGTCGGCCCGTCATCCTTCCGAGAGAGGTGCCTCGATGGACTGGAAATCCCTGCTGACGCCCGGCCGGACCAGCGGTGAGGGCGACCCCTTCGTCGCGCTTCGTCGCGAGATGGATCGGATGCTGGAACAGTTCGGCCGCGGCTTCGGTGTGCCGGGCTTCTCGGCCACCAGCGCGGGCTTCGTGAGCCCGCGAGTGAACGTCGCCGAGACGGAGAAAGGCCTTGAGATCAGCGCCGAGCTGCCGGGCTTCAAGCCCGAGGAGGTGACGCTCGAGCTCGAGGGCGATGTCCTGACCCTGAAGGCCGAGCGCCGGCAGGAGCGCGAGGAGAAGGAGGAGGAGAAGCGCTACCACCTGATCGAGCGAGTGAGCGGCAGCTATCTCCGCCGCTTCGCCCTGCCTTTCGCACCCCAGAGCGACGCCGTGCAGGCCCGTTTCGACAACGGCGTGCTGCACGTGTTCCTCCCCCGCCCCCCCGACGCGCCGAAGGGCGCGAGCCGCATCGCCATCCAGGCGGGCGGGTGAGAGCGGGGGCGTTCGGCCCCCTTTCAGCGCCGGTGCGGGCGGCTAGATGTCGCCGCCCGCATCCGGGTGGCGCAAATGCCAGAGCCGCTCATGCGCGGCGACCAGCGTCTCGATATTGCGCCGGCGATTCGCGTCGGGAGAGACAGTGCGGCGCGTGAACATCATCTCGAGAACGCGCAAAAGCTGCTCGGCCACCTCGAAATCGCCCTGGTCGCAGGCCTGATGGAAGGCGACCAGGATCTTGTCGGAGAGGCGACGACCCTGGCGCGGCGGGCCAACGCTGCGGGCGCTGTCCTCGGCGCCTTCCGGTCTCTGCTCCTCGTCCGACATTGCCTGCTCCTCGCAACGAATCGGCGCCGGGGCGCCGCTCGTTCTTGGTGTTATGGGTGGTGCCGCGGGGCGGCACCAGGGGGGGGTCAGCTGCGGGCGCGCGCCGCGCGAAGCTGCGCCTGCACGGCGGCGGCGATGGTCTCGGGCGGTGTCTCGGGGCGGAACAGCGCCCGCACCCGGGCGTCCGGGCCGGCCAGATAGATGAAGCTCGAATGATCCATGGTGTAGTCGGTCATGTCGGGCCGCTGCACCCGCGCGTAATAGACGCGATAGCGCCGCGCCACCTCCTGGATCTGCTCGGCCGTCCCGGTCAGCCCGATGAGCCGCGGATGGAACAGTGTCACGTAGTTCGCAAGCTGCTGCGGTGTGTCGCGCTGCGGGTCGATGGTGATCAACAGCGGCGTGACCTGCTCGCCCTCCGCGCCCATGAGATCGAGCGCGGCGGCGATGGTGCCGAGCTCGGTGGGGCAGACATCCGGACAATAGGTGAAGCCGAAATAGACGAGCAGCCAGCGTCCCGCGAAATCCTGCTCGGTCACGCTGCGGCCCGCATGGTCCGTGAGACGGAAGGGACCGCCCAGGGTAAGCCCGGGCGGAAGCTGCATCCCCCCTCCGGCCGAGGGAAGCCCCGTCTGGTGGCCGAAGGCCCCCGCCACCAGCGCGGCGAAGGATTCGCCGAGGGTTTCCTGCGGGGATTTCCGCACCCAGGCATAGCCCCACAGGCCCGCCACCATCAGCAGCAGGGCCAGGGCCGACAGGCGGATGACGCGCAACATGGCCGCGGGCATAGCCCGGCCTGCCGCGGCCGGCCAAGGGGCTCAGCCCCGGCCGGGGCGCAGGCCTGCCCCCTCAGGCTTGGGCGGGCAGGCCGAGCGCCCCCTGTGGCTGGGCGCTGGTGAAAGTGGCGTCCGCGAAGGCCTCCTCCCATGTGCCCGTGGTCGAGGCCTTGGAGTATTCGGTCGCCCGGTTCTCGAAGAAGTTCGTGTGCTCGATGGCGTTCAGCATCTCGTCGAGCCAGGGCAGCGGGTTCTTCTCGACGTGATAGAGCGGCTCGAGCCCGAGCTGCGTCAGGCGGCGGTCCGCGATGAAGCGGATGTACTGCTTCACGTCCTCCGCGGTGAGGCCCTGCACGCCGCCGAGTTCGAAGGCGAGGTCGATGAAGGCGTCCTCGTGATCGACGATGGTGGCGCAGATCAGATAGAGGTCGCGCCGCAGCTCCTCCGTCCAGATCTCCGGGTTCTCGGCGATGAAGGTGCGGAAGAGGCGGATCACCGAGAGGCAGTGCAGCGTCTCGTCGCGCACCGACCAGGAGACGATCTGCCCCATGCCCTTCATCTTGTTGAAGCGCGGGAAGTTCATGAGGATGGCGAAGGAGGCGAAGAGCTGCAGCCCTTCCGTGAAGGCACCGAAGGCGGCCAGCGTCTTCGCGATTTCGGTCTTGTTCGAGACCGTGAAGGACTGCATGTAGTCGTACTTGTCCTTCATCTCCTTGTACTTGAGGAAGGCCTGATACTCGATTTCAGGCATTCCGATCGTATCGAGAAGATGCGAATAGGCCGCGATGTGCACCGTCTCGATGTTCGAGAAGGCGCTGAGCATCATCAGCACTTCCGTCGGCTTGAACACCTGGGAATAGTGCTTCATGTAGCAGTTGTTCACCTCGACATCCGCCTGGGTGAAGAAGCGGAAGATCTGGGTGAGAAGGTTGCGCTCGGCCGGCGTGAGGTTCTTCTGCCAGTCCTTCACGTCGTCGGCGAGCGGCACCTCCTCCGGCAGCCAGTGGATGCGCTGCTGCTGCAGCCAGGCCTCATAGGCCCAGGGGTAGCGGAAGGGCTT
Organism: Roseococcus sp.; assembly: GCA_026414745.1. Taxonomy (GTDB): domain Bacteria; phylum Pseudomonadota; class Alphaproteobacteria; order Acetobacterales; family Acetobacteraceae; genus Roseococcus. The sequence continues at coordinate 15,588 of JAOAIK010000053.1, read as the reverse complement.
GTAGACCGGATTGGAGGTGAGCAGGTCGAACTTGACCGGCAACTCGTCGGTGGCGATCCCGTCGGGCATCTTGCGTCCTCTGTTGTTGAGGCGAGGGGCTCCGCCCCTCGCGCGCCACGCCAGGAGACTCAGTCTCCTGGACTTTCGATCCTTGCTTCCCGAAGGTGCAGGACACCCATGGTCCCGCCGGGAGGGTGCGGGAGGGCGGCGCCCACCCGCGTCACTGACAGGCGAGGCATTCCTCGTAGTTTGTGGTCGAGCCGGGTGCCGGCGCCTTCGGCGCGTCCTCCACCGCGATGGCCATGGCCCTCTCGCTCACCGTGTCCGCGCGCTGCAGCGAGAGCGAGCGGCAGTAGTAGAGGCTCTTCACCCCCTTCTTCCACGCCAGCATGTGGATCTGGTGCAGGTCCCGCTTGTGGACGTTGGCGGGCAGGAAGATGTTCAGCGACTGCGCCTGGCAGATATAGGGCGTGCGGTCGGCCGCGTGCTCGATCACCCAGCGCTGGTCGAGCTCGAAGGCCGTCTTGAACACGTCCTTCTCGTCCTGGCTCAGGAAGTCGAGGTGCTGCACCGAGCCCTTGTTGACCGTGATGGAGGTCCAGGTGTCGGCGTCGTCGCGCCCGTGCTTCGCCAGCACCGCCTTCAGATAGGGGTTGCGGACGATGTAGCTGCCCGAGAGCGTCTTGTGGTTGTACACGTTGGCCGCGATCGGCTCGATGCCCGGCGAGGCGCCGCCGCAGATGATGGAGATGGAGGCCGTCGGCGCGATCGCCATCTTGTTCGAGAAGCGCTCCATGAAGCCGTATTCGGCGGCGTCGGGGCAGGGGCCGCGCTCCTCGGCCAGCAGGCGCGAGGCGGCGTCCGCCTGCTCGCGGATGTGCTTGAACATCCGCTTGTTCCACACCTTCGCCATCACGCTCTCGAAGGGCACGCCCTTCTGCTGCAGGAAGGAGTGGAAGCCCATGACGCCGAGACCCACCGAGCGCTCGCGCATCGCCGAGTAGCGCGCCTTGGCCATGCTGTCGGGCGCGGTGTCGATGAAGTTCTGCAGCACATTGTCCAGGAAGCGCATCACGTCCGTGATGAACAGCGGATCCTTGTGCCACTGGTCCCAGGTCTCGAGATTGAGCGAGGAGAGGCAGCACACCGCCGTGCGGTGCTGGCCGTGATGGTCGAGCCCCGTGGGCAGCGTGATCTCGGAGCAGAGGTTCGAGGTCTTCACCTCGAGCCCAGCCAGCTTGTGGTGCTCCGGCCGGGCGCGGTTCACGTGGTCGGAGAAGATGATGTAGGGCTCGCCCGTCTCGATCCGCGCGGTCAGGATTCGGATCCAGAGGCTGCGGGCCGAGACCGTCTTGACCACGGAATGGTCCTTGGGGCTGGTCAGGGGCCAGGCCTCATCGGCTTCCACCGCGCGCATGAAGGCGTCCGGGATCAGCACCCCATGGTGCAGGTTCAGCGCCTTGCGATTCGGATCCCCCCCTGTGGGGCGGCGGATTTCGATGAACTCCTCGATCTCCGGATGATGCACCGGCAGATAGACCGCCGCCGACCCGCGCCGCAGCGAGCCCTGGGAGATGGCCAGCGTGAGGCTGTCCATCACCCGGATGAAGGGCACGATGCCCGAGGTCTTGCCGTTCTGCCCCACCTTCTCGCCCAGCGAGCGGAGATTGCCCCAATAGGAGCCGATGCCCCCGCCCTTGGAGGCGAGCCAGACATTCTCGTTCCACAGCGCGACGATGGATTCGAGGCTGTCATTCGCCTCGTTCAGGAAGCAGGAGATCGGCAGCCCGCGCGTCGTTCCGCCATTCGACAGAACCGGCGTCGCCGGCATGAACCACAGCTTCGAGATGTAGTCGTAGAGGCGCTGCGCGTGCGCGGGGTCGTCGCCATAGGCCGAGGCCACACGGGCGAAGAGGTCCTGATAGGACTCGCCCGGCATGAGGTAGCGGTCATCGAGCGTCGCGCGCCCGAAATCGGTCAGCAGCGCGTCGCGCGAACGGTCCACCTGGACCTGGTGATGCCCCTGCAACTGAACGGCGTCGAACACGATCCGATCCCCCTCCGATCCCCCGGCCGGGGATCATGCCCCAGGCCCCGTCGCCCTTCAACCACATCTAGCGGTCACACTCAGCCCGTTCCACCAGATGAAGTGGTCGGGCGACTCGAGGCACGCCGCGGAAATCCACCGCGCGGGGCGTCTTCGCCCCATGCGCAGATGCGTCCGCGCCGCGTCGAGACAAGCGCCCGCTGTGACATGCCAGCCACAATCCCGCCGCGCGAGGGCCATGGGCGCGTCCTCCCCATGATCCCCGCAATCCACAAGCGGGGCCGCCCGCCCGGGCGGCGCCGGGAAAACCGAGAAAAGGCGAGAGGACAGGCGGAGGAGGCGGCTCGCTTAGCGCCCGTCGCGCCAATGGGCCGGGGGCTCGAATCCACCGGTCCAGAGACCGCGCTGGGCCTGCCGGGCCTCGGCCTCGGCGGCGGCGAGTCCGGGATGGCCGGAGCCGTCGGCGAGCGCCCAGCCCGCGGCCACCAGGGCCCGATTCAGCTCCACCTCTCCCGAACGACAGACGCCCAGCGCCCGGCCGAAGCGGTCGCGCCCCTGCAGGCGGCACTCGACCCCGCGTTCCGCCACCAGCCGGGCCAGCGCAGCGGCGGCGGCGGTGCCGCAGTCATAGAGGCGGCCTTGGCGGTCGGTGCAGTGCTGCCCGCGCTCCGGCGCGTCCACGCCGTGCAGGCGCAGGGTGCGGTCGCCCAGGCGCAGCGTGTCGCCGTCCACCACGCGCAGCTCGGCCGCAGCGGCGCGCCATTCCTGGTGGCGCGGGGCGGAGCCCATCAGCTCCGAGGGCAGGCCGAGCGCGATCACCAGCGCCCCCGCACCGGCGGTGGCGCCCACCACGGCCGTGCGCCCCCAGCGGCGGGGGGCGGGCGCGGAACGAAAGAGGCGGCGTCGGCGCATGAGCGGTTCGTTAACCCGTCCTCCGGGGCGCTGGCAACCCCGTGTTACGCTGTATTACGGAGCACGTGATTCAGGCCGCCTTCGCCTCGTCCGCCTTCCAGAAGCGGGGGCTGCGGCGCAGCTCCTCCCAGGCGGCGATGGCGGCCAGCCGGCTGCCCTCGGCCCGGCCGGCGGCAAATCCGGTCACGGCGCCGATGGCGAACTCCCCCGCCCCGCGCCCCGCGAGCCGCGCGGCGAGACCGCGCGCCACCGCCGCGTCATTGGCCAGCCCCAGCGCCTCCTGCAGCGCCGCGAGCCGGCGGTTGAAGCGCCGCGCCGCCTTGCCCGGCCAGAGCGCGGCGAAGGGCTCGGCCGCGTAGCGCAGCCGCTTGGCGTCGAGGCGCATCTCGTGCAGCGCCTCGGGACCCAGCGCCTCCATCCGTGCGCCCGCCTTCTTCAGCCGCTTCCAGCGCCGGCGCAGCACCTCGGCGGCGAAGGGGGCGAGCGGCTGGTCGGGCGCGTCCGCGGGACGCAGCAGCAGCAGCGCGAGGCCGAGCCAGAGCGCATGGCGGAACGCGGGCCCCTCCAGCATCGCCGCCACCGCGGCATAGGCGGCGGCGCGCTCCCGCCCGGCGGCGCGGATCAGCCGCCGCAGTCGTGCATCGCCGCCCAGGGCCTCGAGGGCGCCGGCGGCGATCCCCTCCAGGAACACGTCCCAGTCCCGCGCCGCGCCGAGGGTCGTGGCCAGCTCCTTCAGCGCCGTGTCGAAGGCGCGCCAGTCGGGCCCGTCCACCGCGGGGCGGAAGATGCGCAGCAGCGAGCGCAGGCGGCGCAGCGCCACCCGGCTCTGGTGCACCCCGCGCGGCCCGGCCTCGGGCCGGCAGAGCGCGGCCTCGGCGAGCAGCACCTCGAGCAGATGGCCGAGCGCGGCGCGCAGCGCCGCCTCCAGCGTCTGCGCGCCCGCGAGCGAGGGCGGGCCCGACCGGCGCGGGCGCGGCGCCCGCCCCTCGGCCAGCGCCAGCGCCTCCTCGGCCAGGCTGACACGGGCGGGCAGCAGCGGCAGGCTCCGCGCCAGCTCGGCGCAGAGGCCGAGCAGCCCCGCCGCCTCGCCCTCGGCGAGCAGCCGGGTGCTGCGCTGGGCCGCACCCTGGGGCGTCGTGATCCGACCCTCGATCCAGTCGAGCCCCGGCGCGAGCCGCGCGCGCCGGCCGCGGAAGCGGGCGATCTCCACCGCCTCGGGCGGGGGTGGGCCGGGCTCCTCCCAGGGCAGGGCGCCGGGCAGGGCGGGCCAGTCCGGGGGCGGGATGGGCTCGATCCGCCGGGCGTGCCTGCCCTGCCGCTCCCACAGCCCGCCCTCGGGGTCGCGCAGCCAGACCCGCGTCTCGCGCCGCCAGGCGGGCGCCTCGGCCAGGCTCGGGTGGCGGGGCCGACGCCCAGGACAGGCAAGCTCCAGCCGGATCATGCCCCGGCGGCGACTTCGGGCAGGTCCCTCGGGGCGAGGAAACGCACGAGGCGCCCGCCGCCCTCGGCCAGATCCTGCCAGCGCGAGGCGATGGCGAACTCTGCCAGCGCGCCGGTGGGATAGCCCTCCGCGAGGCGCTGCGCCGCCGCGCTGCCGCTGGCCGCCCCCGCCGGGCCCATGAGCGCCAGGCCGAGATCGTGCAGCCCCGGGTTGTGGCCGATCAGCAGCACCGAGCGCGCCGTCTCGGGCACGCGCCGCAGCGCCGCCAGCAGCACCGGCCAGGGGGCGAGGTAGAGCTCGTCCATCACCTCGATGATGGGGCTGCCCTCCAGCGGCTGCAGCGCCTCCAGCGTCTGCAGCGTGCGCCGGGCGGAGGAGACGAGCACCACATCGGGTGCGAGGCCGAGTTCGCGCATCTCCGCCGCCATGGCGTCGGCCGCCCGCCGCCCGCGCGCGTTCAGCGGCCGGGCGTGGTCGGTGAGCCGCGCATCGTCCCAGGAGGACTTGGCGTGGCGGAGCAGCAGAAGCTGGCGCATCGCGGGCCCGATCATGCCACGGCGCGCGCCCCGCTTCCTACCCCCGGGCGCAGCGCGCCGGGGGCCCAGCGCGCCCTTGACGCGCGGCCTGGCGTCGCCAGACCAGGGGCCATGGCTTCCTTCTCCCTCCCGCCGCCGCGCCGGGCGCTGCTCGCGCTCGCCGCCGCCGCGCCCTCCCTCGCCCGCGCCGAGCGCCCGCGCGACTATCGCTGGCGCGTGATGCGCGAGGGCCGGCCCATCGGCACCCATGACGTGACCTTCACCCGCCAGGGCGCGCGGCTGAGCGCGGTCTCGGAGGTCAGCGTCGCCCCGCGCGTGCTCGGCGTCGTCGTCTATCGCTACGAGCATCGCTACACGGAGGTGACGGAGGCCGGGCGCTTCCTCTCGGTCGTCTCGCGGCTGAACCGCAACGGGCGCGTGGTGGAGGTGAGCGCGGAGGCGATCCCGGGCGGGGTGTGCGTGCGCGGCCCGGAGGGCGAGCTGCGCCTGCCGCCCGAGGCCGCCCCCCTCTCCTGGTGGGAGCCGCAGCGCTTCGGCGGCGCCGTGCCGATTTTCGGCACCAGCACGGGCCGGCCCATGCAGCTCTCCTGGACGCGGGAGGCGCGGCCGGGCGGGGGGCTGCGCTGGCGCACCGCGGGCGAGATCGAGGCGGTGCTGGACTATGACGCCGCCGGGCGCTGGGTGGGCTATGCCGTGAAGGGCGACGACGGCAGCACCGTCAGCTACGAGCCGGCCTGAGGCGCATGGTCGCCGCCCTTCGCCTCGTGCTGGGCGACCAGCTCTCGCGCCGCCTCTCCGCGCTCGAGGATCTCGACCCGGCGCGCGACGTGGTGCTGCTGATGGAGGTGGAGGCCGAGTGCACCTATGCCCTCCATCATCCGCAGAAGATCGCCCTCATCCTCTCCGCCATGCGGCATTTCTCGCGCGCGCTGGCGGCGCGCGGCGTGCGGGTGGAGCACATCCGCCTCGAGGATCCCGACAACACCCAGAGCTTCGCGGGCGAGGTGGCGCGCGCCGTCGCCCGCCATCGCCCGGGGCGCATCGTCTGCACCCATCCGGGCGAATGGCGCGTGCTGCAGGACATGCTGGGCTGGGAGGCGTCGCTCGGCGTCCCGGTCGAGATCCGCGAGGACAGCCGCTTCCTCGCGACGCTCGGCTTCTTCCGCACCTGGGCGGCTGGCAGGAAGCAGCTCCGGATGGAGTTCTTCTACCGCGAGATGCGCCGCGCCACCGGCTATCTCATGGAAGGGGCCGAGCCCGCGGGCGGCGCCTGGAACTTCGACGCCGAGAACCGCAAGCCCCTGCCCCCCGGCCTCGCGCCGCCGCCCGCCCCGCGCTTTCCCCCCGATGAGATCACGCGCGAGGCGATGGCGCTGGTGGCCCGCCGCTTCGCCCGCCACTTCGGCACCCTCGACGGATTCAACTGGCCCGTGACCGCGAAGGAGGCGCGCGCCGCGCTCGCCGCCTTCATCGCCGAGCGCCTGCCGCGCTTCGGCGACCACCAGGACGCCATGGCCGAGGGCCAAGCGACGCTGTTCCACTCGCTTCTCTCGACCAGCCTCAATCTCGGCCTGCTGCTGCCGCGCGAGGCCTGCGACGCCGCCGAGGCCGCCTGGCGTTCAGGCCAGGCGCCGCTCAATGCCGTCGAGGGCTTCATCCGCCAGATCCTCGGCTGGCGCGAATATGTCCGCGGCCTCTACTGGCTCAAGATGCCCGCCTACCGCGACCTCAACGCGCTGGAGGCGCGGCGCGCCCTGCCCGATTTCTACTGGACGGGCGAGAGCGGGATGCGCTGCCTCGACGCCGTGGTGCGCCAGACGCGCGATCTGGCCTATGCCCACCACATCCAGCGCCTGATGGTGACGGGCAACTTCGCCCTTCTGGCCGGCATCCATCCGGATGCGGTGAACGACTGGTATCTGCGCGTCTATGCCGACGCCTTCGAGTGGGTGGAGCTGCCCAACACCCATGGCATGGCGCTGCATGCCGATGGCGGGATCATGGCCTCCAAGCCCTATGCCGCCTCGGGCGCCTACATCGCGCGGATGAGCGACCATTGCGCGCGCTGCCGCTTCGACGTGAAGCGCGGCACGGGCGAGGGCGCCTGCCCCTTCAACTTCCTCTACTGGGACTTCATCGCCCGCCACGCCGCGCGCTTCGCGGCCAACCCGCGCATGGCCATGCCGCTCGCCGCCCTGCGGAAGATGGACCCCGCGAAGCTCGCGGCCATGCGGGCCGAGGCGCGCGCCTTCCTCGACCGCCACGCGCCGCTGCCCGCCGAGGCGCCCGGCTGAGGCTTGCGGCGCGCGCCGAAGCGCGCCTTGCTGGAGCGCCACGCCAGGGAGAGCCGCCGCATGACCCGCAGCCTCGAATGGATGCGCCTGACCGCCGCCGAGGTGCAGGCCGAAGCCGCCGCCGATGCGCTGCTCATCGTGCCCGTCGCCTCGCTGGAGCAGCACGGGCCGCATCTGTGCACCGGCACCGACATGCTGCTCGCCGGTGCGGTGGCGCTGGAAACGGCGCGCCGCCTCGCGGCCATGGGCGAGCGGGCGCTGGTCAGCCCCGTGGTCTGGACCGGGCTCGCCGAGCACCACATGGCCTTCGGCGGCACCGTCACCCTCGACAACGCCTGCTTCCAGGCGGTGCTGCGCGGCGTGGTGGGCAGCGCCGCCCGGCACGGCTTCCGCCGCGTGATGCTGCTCAACGGCCATGGCGGCAATGCCGAGGCGATCGGCGTCGCGGCCACCGAGCTCTCGGTCGCCCTCGGCATCCGGGTGGCGGGCGGCACCTACTGGCACATGGTTCCGGAGGCGATCGCGCCGCTGCTCGAGCGCCAGGCGGGGCTGATGCACGCCTGCGAGGCGGAGACCTCGATGGTGTGGCACCTGATGCCCGAGGGGGTGCGGCCCGAGCGCCTGGCGGAGGCGCATGGCCCGGCCTCGACGCGCCTGCCCGGCCAGCCGCCCGGGCTGCTGATGCGCCGCAGCTTCCGCGAGCTCAGCGCCTCGGGCGTGATCGGGGATGCGCGCGCCGCGAGCCCGGCCAAGGGCGAGGCGATCCTCGCCGCGGTGGCGCAGCGCTGCGCCGAGCTGCTGGCCAACCCCGCCCTGTGGGCGAATCCGGCCTGATCAGGCCGTGGCGAGCAGCGCCACGCCGCCGATGATGAGCAGGATGGCCGCGATCTTCTGCGCGCCGAGCGGCTCGGCGAAGAACCACCAGCCGATGAGGGCGATGACGGCATAGCTCGCCGCCGTGCAGGGCAGTGCGACGCTCATCGGGATCTTGCGCAGCGCCAGGATGTAGAGCAGCGCTCCCGCCCCGTAGAAGCCGATGCCGAGCACCGTCTGCCAGCGCAGGAGCTGCTCGAGGATTCCCTGCGCGGTGCCGCCCTCCGCCCCCGCCTTGAGCAGCACCTGCCCGACCAGCGAGGCGGCGATGGCGGCGGCCAGCGCCAGCCAGTGGAGGCTCATCGCGCGGCGCTCACTCCGCCGGCTCCACCCGCTCGCGCCGGGGGTGCAGCACCTCGCGCACCACCCCCTGGGGCTTGCCGTTCGCGGTCAGGAAGGCGCGGCCCACATATTCGCCGAGCACGCCGAGGATCATGAACTGCACCCCCGAGATGAGCAGCATCAGCGTCATCATCGAGGCCCAGCCCGAGGGGGTCTCGAAGAAGAGCGCCTCGACGATGACGACGAGCGCCATGAGGAAGCCGAGCGCGCCCATCGCCGCCCCGGCGAAGACCGCCAGCCGCAGCGGCAGCACCGAGAAGTTGGTGGCGAGGTTCAGCCACAGCCGCACCAGCCGGCGCATGTTGTAGTTGGAGCGCCCCTCGGCGCGGGCGTAATGCGCCACCTCGATGACGGAGATGCGCTGCGTCACCTGCATGATCAGCCCGTCGATGTAGGGGTAGGGGCCGGTGTATTTCGTCACCTCGCGCACCACGAGGGCGCTCATGCAGCGGAAGGAGGAGAGGTAGAGGCCCTTGGGCTTGTCCAGCAGCGAATCCGCCACGCGGTTGGCGAAGCGGCTGCCCAGGTTGCGCCAGCCCTCGTGCTCCTTCTTCGCGTAGCGGGTGTAGACCACGTCCCAGCCGCCCAGCCGCGCGTGGTCGTAGAGGCGCACCACCTCCTCGGGCGGGTTCTGCAGGTCGTCGTCCATGTTGATGACATAGGCCCCGCGCGCATGGCGGAAGCCGGTCATCACCGCGTTGTGCTCGCCGAAGTTGCGGGCGTGCTCGATGTAGGTGAGCGGCACCGTGGCCGTCTCCGCGAGGCGGCGGCAGACATCGCCCGACTCGTCGGGGCTGCCGTCGTTCACCAGGATGATCTCGAGCCCGCCGGCGGGGCGGAGCTGCGAGAGCGCCTCCACCAGCCGCCCGATGGTGGCCGCCCCGCGATAGACGGGGATGACGATGGACAGGCCGACGGGATGGGTCTTGTCGCTCATGGCATGGTTCCGGGACGGCGGGCGGTGGCGAGGAGGGACCCGCCCAGGGGGAAGGAGAGGCCCGCGCGCATCAGCGCGGCCTCGGCGCGGCAGGCGGCGTGCAGCGCGGCGTCGAGCCAGGGCGGGAAGGGCTGCACGTCGGATCCCGCGCCCTCGTCGCGCTTCAGCAGCTTGCGCTGCACCACCATCAGCGGCAGCAGCAGGCTGTTCCAGTGGCGCGGGTGCGCGGCCTCGAAGCCCGCGGCGGCGAGGGTGCGTGCGAGCGCCCCCCGCTCGTAGCGGCGCGCCGTGTGCACCCGCCGGTCATGGGCCGAGCGCAGCCACTCGTGCGCGGGCAGGTTCAGCACCAGAAGCCCGCCGGGCTTCAGCACGCGGCGGAATTCGGCGAGCGCCGCCCCCTCCTCCACCGCCCGGTGGCAGAGCACGTCGAGGCTCACCACCGCGTCGAAGGCCGCATCGGGAAAGGGCAGGGCGTTCACCGTGCCGGCGGCGACGGCGGCGCGCGCCTTGTCGGCGGCGCGGCGGGCGGCGCGCGGCTCGTAGTCGAGCCCGTAGAGGCGCGCCCGCGGCCGGGCCTCGCGCAGCCGCGCGAGGAAGCCGCCCGTGCCGCAGCCGGCATCCAGCACCGCTGCCTCCGCCGGCAGGGGCGCGAGCGCCTCCAGCGCATGCCGGTGCAGGCTGCGATACCACCACATGCGGTCCTCGACCGCGTCCATCAGGGCGTATTCCTGCGGGTCCACGGCGCCCCTTTTCGGCGCGGAGCATGGCCAAGTCCAGCCGCGGATGCGGCCGAAGCGGGGCAGGGCGGCGGCTGCGCGCGATTGCGCGCCCTGGGGGGGTGCCCCCATGCTGCGGCACCCACCACGCCAGGACCACGCCATGGGCTTCGAGGCCTTCATCGGCCGCAGCGAGACGCAGGAGGATGCGCTGGACGCGCGCCAGCTCGCGCGCATGGCCGCCACGCTCGGCGTCGCTCCGCCGGGCGAGGAGGCGCCCGCGCTCTGGCACTGGATGCTGTTCCAGGACTGGCGGCCGCCCGAGGGGGTCGGCGCCGACGGGCACCCGCGGCGGGGCGGCTTCCTTCCCGCCCTCGAGGATCTGCCCCGGCGCATGTGGGCGGGCGGGCGGCTGTCCTTCACCGGCAACCCGCTGCGCGCCGGCGAGGCGGTGCGGCGGGTCTCCACCATCCTCTCCGTCACGGAGAAGGCGGGCGGCTCGGGGCGCCTCGTCTTCGTCACCCTGCGGCACGCGCTGTCGAACCCGCGCGGGCCGGTGCTGAGCGAGGAGCAGGACCTCGTCTATCGCGGCGCCGAGGGCAGGGCGGTGCGCCCGGCCGCGCCCGCGCCCGCCTTCGCGGCGGAGTTCCGGCGCGAGATCGCGCCCGACACGGTGCTGCTGTTCCGCTATTCGGCCCTGACCGGAAACGGGCACCGCATCCATTACGACGCCGACTATGCGCGCGGCGAGGAGGGCTATCCGGGCCTGGTCGTGCACGGGCCGCTGCAGGCGACGCTGCTGGCCGGGGCGATGCTCGCTCTGGCGCCGGGCCGGCGGCTGGCGCGCTTCGCCTTCCGCGCCCTGCGGCCCGCCTTCGCCGGTGCGCCGCTCGCGCTGCTGGCGCGGCGCGAGGGCGAGGGGCTGCTGGCCGAGAGCCGCGACGCCGCCGGCGCCACCTGCATGGCGGCGGACGCCGCGCTTGCCTGAGGCCCCCGCCGCGTCCGGGCGCGCCACGAGCGGCGAGGCGGCGGTGCGCGGCCTCGCCATCGGCGTGCTCGGCTATGCCGTGATCGCCTGCGCCGATGCGGCGGTGAAGTTCGCCCTGCCGGAGGTGGGGGTGGCGGGGGCCATGCTCTGGCGCGGCGTCATCGGCGCCCTGGCGGTGGCGGCGCTGGCGCGCTTCTCGGGGCTGTGGCCGCGCAACCTGCGGCTCGTTCTCGGTCGGTCGGTGCTGCACTGCACCGTCTCGGTGCTGTGGTACATCGTCTGGCTGGCGGGCATGGGCCTCGCGGATTCCTATGCCGTGGCGGCGGCCGCGCCGCTGATGATGACGCTGCTCGCCATCCCCATGCTGGGCGAGCGCGTGGGCTGGCGGCGCTGGCTCTCCTGCCTGTTCGGCTTCTCCGGCGTGCTGTTCATGCTCCAGCCCGGCGGCGATCTCTGGCGCTGGGAGACGCCGGTGCTGCTGGTCGCGGTGGCGGGCATGGCGGTCAGCCGCATCTGGACGCGCACCCTGGCCGCGACCGACACGCCCTCCGTCATCGCCTTCTGGATGCTCGCGGTGCACATCCCCTACGGGCTGATCCTCGCCCCGCTGGAGGCGCTGTGGCCCGCCTCGGGGCAGCCGAGCCTGTTCCCCTCCTGGTGGATGGCGCTGCTCTTGGTGTTCTTCGGCGTCTCCAACGCGGCGGCGCATCTGCTCTTCGCGCGCGCCTTCGCGCTGACGCCCATCGCCTCGCTCGCGCCGCTCGAATACACGCCGCTGCTGTGGGGGCTGCTGCTCGGCTTCCTGATCTTCGCCGAGACGCCGGCCTGGACCACGCTGACCGGCGCGGCCATCGTGATCTGCGCGGGGCTCTACAACCTGCACCGCGAGCGGGTGCGCCGCGCCGAGGAAAGGGCCCGCCATGCCGCTGCGCCATGACGCGCGGCGCGGGGCGGCGCTGATGCTCGCCGCCACCGCGCTGTTCACCGTCATGGGCGCGCTGGTGAAGCTGCTGGGCGCGCGCATCCCCTTCCCCGAGATCATGTTCTTCCGCAGCCTGGTGGCGCTGCCGGTGGTGCTGTTCATCGTCTGGCGCATGGGGCAGGGCTTCGGGCTGGCCACGCGGCGCTTTCCCCAGCACCTGCTGCGCGCCACCACCGGCACCCTGGGCATGGGCTGCTCCTTCTTCGCGCTGACCGTGCTGCCGCTGGCCGAGCACTCGGCGCTGACCTTCACCACGCCCCTCTTCGTCACCCTGCTCGCCATTCCCTTCCTCGGCGAGCGCGTGGGCCTCTATCGCTTCGGCGCGGTGGCGGTGGGGTTCCTGGGCATCCTCGTCATCGCGCTCGGCCAGGGCGCCTTCCGGGGGGCGGTGGAGGCCTGGGTGGCCATCGGCATGGCGGCGGCCGTGCTGCACGGCGTGTTCTCGGCCTTGACCACGCTGCTGGTGCGCAGCCTCTCGGCCACCGAACGCTCCACCACCATCGTGCTCTGGCAGTCGCTGCTGATGACCGCCTTCACGGGAATGACGCTGCCCTTCCTCTGGGTGACGCCCGGCTGGGGCGAGCTCGGGCTGCTGCTCGCCGTCGGGCTGGTGGGCGGCGTGGCGCAGGTGCTGCTGACGGAGGCCTTCGCCTCGGCCCAGGTCTCCTCGCTCGGCGCCTACAGCTACACGGGCATCCTGTGGGCGGTGCTGCTCGGCTGGATCGTCTTCGGCGAGGCGCCGGGGCCCATGACCTTCCTGGGCGCCGGCTTGATCGTGCTCGCCGCCCTCACCATCCTGCACCGCGAGATCAAGCGAGGCGCCGCGCGATGAGCGTTCCCTTCCTGCGCGAGGACGCGCTCGCCCCGGGCGCGGTGGAGCGCATCGCCCCCGGGGTGCGGCGCGTGCTGTGCAACAACCCGGGCCCCTTCACCTGGCGCGGCACCAACACCTACCTGATCGGCGGCGGCGCCTCGGTGGCGGTGCTCGATCCCGGCCCGGCCGATCCGGCGCATCTGGAGGCGATCCTCGCTGCCACGCGGGGCGAGCGCATCACGCACATCCTCGTCTCGCACACGCACCGCGACCATTCGCCGGGTGCCGCCGCGCTGCAGGCCGCCACCGGCGCGCCGAGCTTCGCCCATGGCCCGCACGCCACCCCGCCCGAGGAGGGCGGCGAGGGCGGCGACCACGCCTTCCGCCCCGACCACAGCCTGCCCGACGGCGCGGTGCTGGAGGGCGGGGACTGGCGCCTCGCCGCCCTGTTCACGCCGGGCCATTGCGGCAACCACCTCTGCTTCGCGCTCGAGGGCACGGGCATCCTGTTCAGCGCGGACCATGTGATGAGCTGGTCCACCAGCGTCGTCAGCCCGCCCGATGGCGACATGCGCGCCTACATGACGAGCCTCGCGCGGCTGCGCGCGCGCGAGGGGAGGGACCGCCTCTACCTGCCCGGCCACGGCCCGCCGCTCCCCGAGCCCATGCCCTTCCTCGACGCGCTGGCCGAGCATCGCCGGCGGCGCGAGGCGCGCATCGTCGAGGCGCTGCGCGCCCATGGGCCGCTCTCGGTGGAGGCGCTGGTCGGCCCCGTCTATGGGCCGATGGACCCGCGGCTGATCGGCGCCGCCGGGCGCAGCCTGCTCGCCCAGCTTCTGGTGCTGGAGCAGGACGGCGTGGCGCGGCGCGAGGGCGAGGCCTGGCGCCTCACCTGACTCGCTCGGGAACCCGCCGGTCCATCCCCATGATGGCGATGAGGCGGCGGCGCGCCCGCCCGCGCGGCGTCAGCGCGCGCCAGGCGCGGAACTCCGCGAGGATCAGCGCGGTGATGGCCATCACCGGCTGGCCCGCCAGCTCGTCCATCGCGAAGAAGCGCAGCTCCTCCAGCTCGCCCGAGCCCTGGATCGCGCCCCGCGCGGCCTCGGCGGGCGCCACGAGGAAGCGCGCGTGGAAGCGCAGCGGCCGGCCCACCGGCGTGATGGCGCGGCAGAGATAGTCCATGGCCGCGAGGTCCGGGACGAGGCGGCCCTCGCGCAGCTCGCCCAGCACCAGCGCCGTCTCCTCGTGCAGCTCCCGCGCGGCGGCGACGGCCAGCGCCCGCGCGAGCGAGGGCCGCGCCGAGACCTCGAGCATGCGCCGGGCGAGGGGCGAGAGCTCGGACAGGGCGGGGGCGCGGTGGTCGGCGCGGTCCACCCGGCCGCCCGGGAAGACCAGCACGCCCGGCATGAAGCGCAGCGCGTGGTGGCGGCGGCCCATCAGCACCTCGACGCCGCGCGGACCCTCGCGCCAGAGGATGAGGCTCGCCGCGTCCTTCGGCCGCACGCGCCGGGCGGTGCGCCCCGCGGCGTCGGCGACGCCCGGATTGTCGGCGCCCGGCGCGGAGGGCCGCTCAGTCAAGGGCGAAGCCGCGCGCGCGCAGCCAGGCGCGGAAGCCCGCGCGCTCGGGCACGGAGAGCTGGCGCGCCAGGTTCTCGCTCCAGCGGCAGCCCTCCGGCGCCGGGCCGTGGATCTCCGGGTAGCGGGGTTTCGCGCGACCGCGCCGCGCGTCATAGGCGGCGATGGCCGCGGCTTCGCCCGCCGCGTCGTAGCGGCCGCGATGCACGGTCACCGCCGGCGGCAGCCGGACCGAGACGGGGTTGCGCGCGGCCGGCCAGCCCAGCGTGAGCCCCGCCACGGGAAACACGCCCTTGGGCAGGCCGAGCAGGGGGGCGACCTTCTCCAGGTGGTTGCGCACGTAGCTGATGGGGCAGGTGCCGAGCCCCGCGGCCTCGGCCGCCGTCATGGCCATGCCCATGGCCAGGGTGGCGTCCATCGCCGCGTTCAGCAGCGTGTCGAGGTTGTCGTTCGCGTGCTCGCGCCCCTCCCGGGCGCAGATGTCGCGCCCGCGCCGCACATCGGCGCAGAAGACGAGGAGGACCGGCGCCTCCTTGATCCAGGGCATGCTGCCGATCCAGTCGGCGATGGCGGCGATGGGCGCCGCCTCCTCGAGCACGACGACGCTCCATTGCTGCAGGTCGCTCTTCGAGGGGGCGGCGGCGGCGGCGGCCAGCACCGTGTCGAGCAGCGGTGCGGGGATGGGCTCCGGCCGGTAGCGGCGCGTCACCCGCCGGTCGAGGAGCTGGGCGAGGGCGGGCGGGATCCGCTCGGGCGGCGCGAAGGGCAGGAAGCCGAAGCGCGCCTCGATCAGCGGGCGGGGGTCGGTCATCTCGTGCGCACGACGGCCTGGCCGTCGCCTCCCTCGGGCGCGGGGCGGAGACCTCGGGGGCGCGCGGGCGGCCGCGCCGTCATGCGCGCACCACCCAGGCATCGGCGACGGTCAGGCCGCTCTCGTGGATCATCAGCGGGTTCACCTCGGCCTCGCGGATCGCGGGCAGGGCGGCGAGCCGGCCCATGGCCACCACCGCCTGGGCCAGCGCCTCCACATCGCCGCGCGGCAGGCCGCGCCAGCCGGTGAGAACGCGCAGCGCGCGCACCTCGCCGATCATCTCCCGCGCCTCCTCGAGGCCGAGCGGCGCGCAGCGCAGC
>JAOAIK010000048.1 GCA_026414745.1 Roseococcus sp. | reverse complement strand
TCGGCGTCGCGCGCGAGATCCTCGGCAGCGCGGCTGCGCAGCCGCAGCAGGCCCCGGGCCAGCAGGTCACAGACCTCGCGCAGGTGGGGCGGGAGATGCTGGTTGATGATCATCTGATCGGACCGGGCGCTCATACCAGGTCCTACCCGCGCGCTTCGCGGGGCGTCTCACGCGGCGGGGCGGGCGAGTGCCTCCGCGTGATGCCGCCACAGCAGCGCCACCTTGCGCTTGACCGTGCTGGGATCCGGGAATTGCCCACGCTCGGCGAACCAGGCCTCCATGCGGCGGATGACGGCCGCCTGCGTCGGCGGCATTCCTTCGACCTGCAACATCACCGCCAGCTCGCACCAGAACGCGTCCCAATCGTAGCGCGGCGGCGCGCCACGCCGGCCGGCCGGCGCCGCGGGTGTCGGCACTGCCTGTGCCGTCTCCACGGCCGCTGCCTGTGCCGCTTCGAACCGTTCCAGTTCGGCATGACGCATGACGAGCCGTTCCCGTGGCACCATGAAACCGGGCGCGTCGTCATTCGAGGCTCTCACCGAGCGGTACTGCCCGGCCTCCACCTTGAACGCCATCACGGTCTCCGCGCCGTTCATGATCACGCCCCAGGCGTGCTGCGGCCAGAGATCCAGCGTCCCGGTGAACCGATAGCGGCGATGAGGGATATCGACGAAGTGTCCGTCATCGACCTCCTCGACCTCGCCGTCCTCGATGGGCAAGCCAGCGACCACGACGGACAACGTCAGCTCGCCGCTGATGGCGAAGTTCGCCAGGTCCGCCTCCGTCACGCCCCATCGCGTGCAGATCTCGGCCAAGGCATAGCAGGGCTTGCGCAGAACGCGTGGGGCCATAGCTATCTCCGACCGACGGCCCGCAGCCGCCGATAGGCCTGCACCACCTTGGCCATGTCCTTGCGCATGTCGGGTGGCAGCCGCTCGGCCTCCACGAACAGATCATCCAGCCGCACGCCGAGGATAGCCGCCGCCTTCTCGATGAGGTCATCGCGCGGCGGCTTCTCCTGGTCGCGCTCGATGCGCGACCAATAGGCCGGCGACACGCCGAGCCGCTCCGCGAAGTCGTTCAGGCTGATCGCCAGCGCCCGGCGCTTCTCGCGCACCACCGAGCCAAAGCTCACGAGACCAGCCCTCCCTGCACCAGCCGGTAGCGCTCCAGCCGCACCCGGATGAAGCCGTCCGACACGCCGAAATCGCCGGCCAAGGCCGCCACCACGCCCTCCACCGCTTCGCGCGGATTGCCCCGCGCCAGCACGCGCGATCCCTGCCGCCCGTGATGCGCCGCATGGACGGTGCGCAGCCCCTCGTCACGGGCGTGGGCAAGCATCTGCAGATGCAGCGGCACCGGCGGCACCAGCAGCGCGCCCATGAACTCGTTGGCCCGCCGCTCGGACAGCACCGCGTGCCGGTCCAGCAGCGCCTCGGGCAGCGCGGTCACAGCCCGGAACCGCCGGCCGGCCTCTCCCAGCGCCGAGGGCACGTCGAACAGCACATGCCCCAGCTCATGCGCGGCGGTGCTGAGCGCGAGTTCCGGTCGGCCCGCCACCATTGGCCCGTTGACCGACACCAGCGCGGTGCCGGGCATCTCGGGATCCGTCTCGCAGACGCCCAGCACGGAGAGGCCGGCATCGTCATGGACGGGCTGCGCCAGCTCCCACGCGACCCTGACCGGGCGGCCATTCACCAGCGTCTCGGCCGAGCGTCCGACGAGCCGGCCCATGTCCAAGGCCAGGCTGGGCGCATGGTGGGGCCAGCCCAGCGACGCGGTCGCTGACCTCGAGCGCCGCCTCGACCTCGACCGCGCGGCCTTTGTCATCGCGCCGCGCGACCGTCCGCTCTGTGCCGCCCTCTCTGCCGCTGCACCCGCCATCGCGATCGCGGCCGCGGGCGCCTCCCGCGCCACCGCTCATCGCCGCATCGCCGAGATGCGCCTGCGCCTGCTCGCTGCCGGCATCGCCACGGCGCGGGCCTGATACCCCGCGCACGAAGGGCTGACCCTTTGGGTTGAGCCGAAGCGGTCGGACGTGATTCATCGGCGGGGATGGCTTCCTGGAAGGGACCCTGCGGGCGCTGATGATCCGAGAAGATGTGCCGCCGGCTGAACTCCGGCGGCTGGCCAGGGGCCAGGACGACCCGCGTGTGGCGCGGCGTCTGTTGGCGATCGCCGCGGCGCTGGAGGGCATGAGCCGGGAGGCGGCGGCGCGCATTGCTGGGATGGACCGGCAGACGCTGCGGGACTGGGGATCCGCTACAACCGAGGAGGGCCTGGCGGGCTGTCGGACCATTGCGGCGCTGGCCGCCCCTGCCGGCTGACGGAGGGCCGGCAGGCGAGGCTGAAGGCGATCGTGCTGCAAGCGCCGGACCCGGAGGTGGACGACGTCTCGACCTGGCGGCTGGTCGACCTGTGCCGGATCGTGCGGGAACGCTTCGGCGTGACCTACAGCGAGACTGGCATGGGCCGGCTGATGCGCGACCTTGACCTTTCCTGGCAGACGCCGCGGCCGCGGCACGCCGGGACGGACCGTGCCGCCCAGGAGGCGTTCAAAAAAAGGCTCTGCCGCCGCGCTCTCGCAGATCGCGGCCGACCACCCCGAAGCCGAGCGCATCGAGGTCTGGTTCCAGGACGAGGCCAGGGTAGGACAGAAGGTCCGCATGGTCCGCCGCTGGTTTCAGCGCGGCATGCGGCCGCGGATGGTCAAGGACCAGCGCTACCGCTCGGCCTACATCGCTGGCGCTGTCTGCCCCGCGCGCGACACCGGCGCCGCACTGGTGCTGACCCACGTCTCCGTCGCTGCGTTGAACCGGTTGCTCGAGGAGCTCGCCTCGCAGCTGTCGCCCGGCACCCGCGCGGCGATGCCGATCGACAACGCCGGCTGGCACACCGCGAACGATCTGCGAGGGCCGAACAACATCACCCTCGTTCACCTTCCGCCCTCCTCGCCCGAGCTGAACGCCATCAAGAGGGTCTGGCAGGATCTCAGAGACCGTTACCTGTCGGGCCGGCTGTTCCCCGGCACGCGAGCCATGGTCGACGCCTGTTGCGACGCCTGGAATAGCCTCGTCGCCGAGACCAGCCGCATCCACCCCCTCACTGACTTCGAGTGGGCACGACAGATCAAGCCATAGAGCGCTGGGTGTCAGTCGTCCAGCGCCGCCGCCAGCCGACCCCGCACCTCCGGCGCGATCGCCCCGGAGACCCGCAGCATCCGGCCGTTCGACAGCACCACTTCGACCGCCGCCGCCACCGCTTTGCCCGTGCGCGCACCATGCCCGGCATCGTCCCGTCGCGAACCGGGCGACGGCACTCGAACAGCAGGGTCCGGCTCATCCCGTGCCGATCGGCCACCGCGGCGACCGACAGGTCAGGCCGCGCCACCTCCCCCACCAGCGCCAGCTTCTGCTCCTGCGTCCAGCGACGACGACGCGCCACAACGCCGATCACCTCGTCCAACCGACCGTCCGGCGCCAACCCCCCTTAGGCCTCAAGGCGACAGCGGAGACACCCGCCACCCCGCCGCCAGACAGGTCAGCCGATCACCGCAGCACGCCCCAAGAGAGCCAACAGGGGACGCTTACCGTGCGCGCAACGCTCCCGCGCTGGTCCGCGCGCAGGCGGCCGCGACCACGTCCCCATCACGCGGCCGTCAGGCACAGGGATCAGCGTCCCGTCAGCGCCACCTGATGGAGCAATGCCTCACCCGCCGCGAGCACCTCCGCCGCCTCGCCACGCGCGTCGACACACTCGCCCGGAACGAGCCCGGAACCGGCGCCCTCGCCGCCGCGCGCCTCTGGACACGTGTTTACGGGTTCACGACCTAACGCGCCTTCACCGGCCGCTGCGCGTGGCTGTCCGCCGGTACCCCCTTGGCCAGCGACATGTGGCTGTGCACGGCGAGCCACCTCTCGCCCTCGCCGGGGTTGGGCACGAGGATCAGCGTGGCGCGCCCCGGCCGGTCGAAGGGCGTGCCGTCGAGGTGATAGCCGGTGGAGGTGAAGGGCGCGATGGCCACCGCCATGCCGCCATCCGCGCTCGCCAGGACGCGCGTCGCGTCCAGGCGGAAGGCGAAGTCGCTCGTTCGGGGCCAGACGCTCTCCCACTGCCGGTCGCGGAAGGGTTCGAGCCCCTCGACCAGCGTCTGTACGGTGCCGAAGGCGATGATGCGCGGGTGCCAGAAGGGGTAGGCGGCGCGGTAGTCCACCTCGCGCACGCAGGCGGCGAACCGCGCGAGCCAGTCGCGCACCGCCGCGGCGATGGCGGGGGGCGCCTCCGGCAGGGGCGGCGCGGTCATCGCGGCCGGCCCTGGCGCGGGCCGGGGAAGAAGCCCAGCGCGGCGTCGATCTCGCGCAGCGCGGCGGCGGCGTCGCGGCGCAGCAGCGCCTCGCGCGCCGCGGCGGCGTGGCCGATGGGGCCGGCGCGCAGCGGCTCCCCGGCGCGGGCCGGGGCGGTGCCGCGGGTGAGCATGCGGGCCTCGGCGCGCTCCAGCAGCTCGTTCGCCTGGCCGAGGCGGCGCCCCTGCACCGCCTCGCGCGCGGCGACCAGCAGGCGACGGGCGCCGTCCTCGCCCAGCGCGTCGGCGGCCTCGGCGTCGCGGCGCTGGGCCTGGACGCCAGGCGGCGTCTCGGGCCGGGCGCGCTGGCGCTGCAGCTCCTGGATGGAATCCGCCTGGGCCAGCGCGTTGGCGGGCGGGTGGCGCTCGCCGTGATGGGCGAGCGCGGGCGCGGCGAGCAGCAGCGTGCCGAGCAGCAGGGCGGGGCGGATCATCGCGCGACGAGCTCCTTTGTGGGCTGCAGACAGAGGTTGGCAGGCCTTTCAAATCCCTGTCACAGCGGCCGAAGTACGGGAAGCGCTGAGGGCTGACCTCATTGCCCCAGCGCGCGATCGAGACGCCCAATCAGCACATCTATGGCCGAGATAGCCGTTGTCCTGTCACCGCGGGCGAGCGCGTCGCGAGACTGCCGAAAGACAACGTTGCCGTTAGGAACATCCTCCAGGATGATGTCGATGCCTCGGATAGGTTCGCCGGCCCTTGCGGCCGAAGGCGCGCGAGGTGCCGGGTAATTGCCTTCCGCCCGAGCAAGCAGATCGTTCGCTTCACGCAGTCGGCCGCGCTCTACAGCGTCACGCGCGGCGCGCAATTGGTCGCGCGCGGCCCGCGCCGCCTCGATTTCGGCAGCGCCGGAGGCGCGCCGTTGTGCCGGCGTTTCCTGGGGCGTCCCGGCCTGGGGCGGCTGGCGCGACGGCGATTGTGCGAACCCGGGCTGCACCAGGACCAGCATCGCCGACAGTATCGGCGCGAGCAGCAGGAGGGCGGGGCGGATCATCGCGCGACGAGCTCCTTCAGATCGGCCTGGGGGCGCGCGCCGTAGTGGCTGATCCCCTCGGCCGCCGCGATGCTTCCCCAGCGGCCGCATTCGGGCAAGGGCAGGCCGCGCGCATGGGCGGCCAGGAAGCCCGCGGCATAGGCGTCGCCCGCGCCCGTCGTGTCCACGACCTTCGTCGGCTGGGCGGCGACGACATGGCGCTCCCCTGCCGCGAGGATCACGCTGCCGCGCTCCGAGCGCGTGAGCACGGCGATGGCGACGTCCTTCGCGGCCAGGGCAGCCGCCGTCTCGAAGTCGTCCGTCTCGTAGAGGGAGAGGATCTCCGCCTCGTTGGCGAAGAGGATGTCCGTCTCCTCCGCCACGAACGCCCGGAAGGCGGCGCGGTGGCGGCCCACGCAGAAGGGGTCCGACAGGGTCAGCGCCACCTGCCGGCCGGCGGCATGGGCGGCGCGGGCGGCGGCGCGGAAGGCGGCCTGGGCGGCGGGCGGGTCGAACAGGTAGCCCTCGAGATAGACCACCTTCGCGCGCGCCACCTCGGCCGCGTCCACATCCGCCTCGCCGAAGGCGACGCAGGCACCGAGATAGGTGTTCATCGTCCTCTGCCCGTCGGGCGTGACGAGGATGAGGCAGCGCGCGGTGGGCGCGCCGCCCGCGAGGGGTGCGGTGGGAAAATGCACGCCGACGGCGCGGATGTCGTGGGCGAAGACCTCGCCGAGCTGGTCCTTCGCCACCTTGCCGAGGAAGCCGACGCGCGCACCCAGGGCCGCGGCCACCGCGCAGGTGTTGGCGGCCGAACCGCCGGAGCTCTCCACCCCCGGGGGCATGGCGGCGTAGAGCGCCTCCGCCTCCTCCGCCCCGACGAGGCGCATCGCCCCCTTGGCGAGGCCGCGCGCGGCGAGGAAGCCGTCCTCGGCGGGGGCGAGCACATCCACGATGGCGTTGCCGATGCCGAGCAGGTCGAGGGTGGGGGCGGTCATGGGGTGCCGGGGTTCCGTTGTGATCGAAGCCCTGCGGGTTATTCGCTCCGGCGTGGATTGCAAGCCGCCGCCGCAGGCGGGAGGTTTCGGCGTTGCCGCCCGGCCGGTCGGCGCTATAACGCGCGCTTGACCTCCTGTTCCCGTCTCGACCTCGAAGGAGCGCCAGAATGTCCATCTTCGGCCGCAAGAAGGAGGACGCGCCGGACGCGGCCGCCGGGCCCGAATCGGTGAGCGTGCCCGCCGCCCGCGACCCTGATCTCGCGGTGCCCGCCTATCGTCCGCCGCCCTCGGGCAGCCAGGCGGTGGGGCTGCCGCCCAAGCCCTCCGCCCCGCCCGCCCCGCGCCCCGGCGCGCCGGCGCCCGGCGCCGCCCCGCGCCCCCCCCGCGCCGAAGGCGCGCATGAGCGGCGCACCCTTGTCGTCGGTCGGGGAATCAGCCTCCAGGGAACGGTGACGGACGCCGAACGGCTGGTGGTCGAGGGGACGGTGGAGAGCCAGATGATCCAGGCGGCCGAGCTGGCCGTGGGGCCCACCGGCGTTTTCCGCGGCGAGGTGCAGGTCGAGGACGCCGAGATCGCGGGCCTTTTCGACGGCACCATCACCGCGCGCGGCAATCTCGTGATCCGCGCCAGCGGCAAGGTGAAGGGCACGGTGCGCTACCGCAAGCTCTCGGTGGAGGAGGGCGGGGCGATGACGGGCAGCATGGAGATGCTGCCCGGCGAGGGCTGAGCCGCCGGCCTGCCGTGCGGCGCCTTGCCTGGGCGCTGCTGTGCCTTGCCGGCTGCGCGCGGGAGGACCCGGTCCTGGCCAGCCAGGCTTGGCTCGCCAGCCACCGGGCAAGCCTCGCCGTGCTCGGGCCGTTCGAGGCCGCACCGCCGCCCGCCGCGCCTTTCCTGCCCGGTGCGCCCGCTGCCTCCCCGCCCCGGTCGCGGGCGGGCTTGGCCCTGTCGCCGCCCGGTCCGCGCGGCCTGCCCCCGCTGCCTCCCCCCGGCCCCCCCGAGCCGCCGCCCGCGCGCGCCGCCGCCCTGATCGGGGCGCGGCCTGAGCAGCTCCTGGCCCGCCTGGGTCCGCCCGCGCTGC
The DNA here is from genome assembly GCA_026414745.1 of Roseococcus sp. Taxonomy (GTDB): domain Bacteria; phylum Pseudomonadota; class Alphaproteobacteria; order Acetobacterales; family Acetobacteraceae; genus Roseococcus. The sequence goes on along the minus strand of JAOAIK010000048.1, from coordinate 38,235 downwards.
GCCGGGAGGAGGGGGGTGCGCAGGTCTGGCTCTATGCCACCCCCGCCTGTCAGCTCGATCTCGTGCTCTATCCCGAGGGCGGGGCGCTGCGCGTGGCCCATGCCCAGGCGCGCGCCCAGGGGATGGCGCGGCGCAGCGAGCCCGCCTGCCTCGGCGAGATCGCCGCGCGGCGCGCCATCCCGCGCCCGGCCTCCCCGGGCGCGGGCCATCCGGCGGCCTGAGATGGCCCCCTATCTCGACGCCTTCGTGCCGGCCTTCGGCCTCCTGGCGCTGGGGGCGCTGCTGCGCCGCCGCCTGCTGCCGGAGGACGCGGTCTGGGCCGGGATCGAGCGGCTGATCTTCTGGGTGTTGCTGCCCGCCCTGCTGGTGGCGGCCATCGGATCGGTGCGGCTGGCCGAGCTGCCGGTGCTCGGCATGCTGGGCGCCATCTGGGCGGCGCTGGCGCTGGGCACGGGGCTGGCGGTGTGGCTCGCGCGGGTGCATCGCCAGCCGCATGCCAGCATGACCAGCGTGCTGATGGGCGGCATCCGCTTCAACAATCTGATCGGCTTCGCGGTGGCGGGGGCGATGTTCGGCCTGCCCGGCATCGCGCTCGGCGCGGTGGCGACGGGGCTGATCGTCCCCTTCGTGCAGGTGGTCACCACCACGGCCTTCGCGCTGGGCGGGGCGGCGCGGCTGCGTCCCCTCGCGCTGCTGCGGCAGGTGGCCGCGAATCCGTTGATCCTGGGCTGTGCGACGGGTTTCCTGGTGGCGGCGTTCGGCGGCCTGCCTGTCGGGGTGAAGCCGCTGGTGGAAACGCTGGGCCGCGCTTCTGTGGCGCTCGGGCTGCTCGCCGTGGGGGCGGCGCTCTCGGCGCGGACGCTGCGCGACCGGCTGGCGCTGCAGCTCTGGACCGCGGGTCTGAAACTTCTGGTGATGCCGGGCGTGACGCTGCTCTTGTGCCTTGCGCTCGGCCTCGGGGCGTTGCCCACCGCCATGGCGGTGCTGTTCATGGCCCTGCCCACGGCGGCCACGAGCTACGTCATGGCCCGCGCCATGGGTGGCGACGCCCCGCTCATGGCGGCGATCACGACCAGCGAACACGCGCTCTCCGTGCTCACCCTGCCCCTGTGGCTGCTGCTGGTGCAGGCGGTGCATCCCGGGGGCGGCCCGTAAGGATCCCTTCACCATCCTGCCGCACCTTGGTCCCGCCGGCGCAAGGCCAGCCGTCCCGGCGAGGAGTGATCATGCGAAGAGCGGAGAAGGAATCTGCCGCGTGGCGGGACCCGGCGATCGGACTCGCCCATGCGGCGATGGAATCGCTGCTGACGCGGCGCATTCTTCCCACGCCGGAGAACTACCGCGTCTGGTATCTCTACCACGCAGGCACGCATGCCACCCTGCGCAGCGACATCGATGCCCGCCTGGCGCGCGGCGAGGCGCTGGACGAGGCCGCCATGGCCGCGCTGCACGCGCGCCACCTCGCCGAGGAGCCGCGCGCCGAGGCGCTGGGCGAGGTCGCCTCCAAGCTCGAGAACTCGCTCGGCGCTGCCATCAAGCTCCTGGAAGGGGCGGAGGCCGGCGCGACGCGCTACGGCACGCGCCTCGCGGATTTCTCCGTCGCGCTGCAGGGCTCGCCCACCAAGCTCGGCGCGGCGCTCGCGCGCATCCTCGCCGACACGGAGGAGCTCTGCCGACAGAGCCGCGCCGTGGCGCAGCATCTCGCCGAGCGGGCCCGCGAGACGGAGGCGCTGCGCAGCGCCCTCGCGCAGGCGCATGAGGCGGCGCTGACGGATTCGCTCACCGGCCTGCCCAACCGGCGCGCCTTCGGCCTCGCCCTCGCGGCCGCGCTGGAGGGGCCCGGGCCGGTCAGCGTCGCGCTGCTCGACATCGACCACTTCAAGCGCATCAACGACAGCCAGGGCCACCCGGCGGGCGATGCGGTGCTGCGCGGCCTGGCGCAGTGCCTGCGCGACTGGCTGCGCGAGACGGACCATGCGGCGCGCATCGGCGGCGAGGAGTTCGCGGTAGTGCTGCCGCGCGCCTCGGGCGCGGAGGCGGCCGGCCTCGCCGACAAGCTGCGCCGCGCCGTGGCGGCCGAGCGCTTCCTCACCGCCGATGGCCGGGGGCGCTTCGGCGTCAGCGTCTCGGTGGGGGTGGCCGAGCATGTCCGGGGCGAGGCGGCCGAAGCCCTGATCGGCCGCGCCGACGCCGCGCTCTACGAGGCGAAGCGCGCGGGGCGGGACCGCGTGATGCAGGCCGCGCCCGCGGCGGCGGTTCGCGCCGCCTGAGGCAAGACCGGACCGCGGATTGATCGCCGGCGCGCCGCGCCGCATCATCCGCCCGCTTGGAAGCGGGAGGGGGCGATGATCGGACGCAGGCAGGCGGCACGGGGGTTGGCCGCGGCGGGGCTTCTCGGGACGGCCGCGGCGGCCCGCGCCCAGTCCGGCTTCCCGGACCGGCCCATCCGCTGGATCGTCGGCTACCCGCCGGCCGGCGCCTCGGACGTGTTCGCCCGCCTCATCGCGGCGCAGATGGGGCCGCGGCTCGGCCAGAGCATCGTGGTGGAGAACCGGCCGGGCGGCGGCGCCGTGCTGGCGAGCGAGATGGCCGCCCGCGCTCCGGCCGACGGCTACACCTGGATGCATGTGGACAACGGCATCCTCACCTACAATCCCGCCCTCTACGCGCGCCTGCCCTACAATCCGGACACGGATTTCACGGGGGTGGGCTTCATCGGCCGCTTCCCGCTCTACCTCGTGGTGCGGCCGGACGGGCCGGCCGATTTCGCGGCCTATCAGGCCGGGGCGCGCAGCCGCGCACCCACCTATGGCACCCCCGCCGTCGCCTCGCCGCACCACCTCGCCATGGAGCTGGTGAAGCGCCGCACCGGGCTTTCCGCCACCCATGTGCCCTACCGCGGCGGGCCGGCAGCGATGCAGGATCTGCTCGCCGGCAATGTGGACAGCGTGGTGATCGACACCGCGAGCGGCCTGCCCTTCATCCGCGACGGGCGCGTGCGGGCGCTGTGCGTGCTGAGCGAGGCGCGCAGCCCCGAGGCGCCCGCCGTGCCCACCCTTCTCGAGCTCGGCCATGCCGGCACGGTCGCCTATGGCTGGCAGGGGATGAGCGTGCCCGCCGGCACCCCCGCCGCCGTGATCGAGCGCCTCTCGCGCGACATGATCGCGGCCATCCAGTCGCCCGAGATCGCCGGCCGCATGCAGAGCCTGGGCATCGAATACCGGCCCTGGAGCCCGGCGGAGTTCAACGCCTTCGTGGCCGCCGAGAACGCGCTGTGGCGGCCGCTGATCCGCGAGCTCGGCATCCGGCTCGACGGCTGAGGCGGGGGCGGGCGCGGAAGCGTCATCCGCCCGCGCTTGCGGCGCGCGCCGGGGCTTGGCAGCGTTCCCGCCCATGATGCTCACACGCCGCCTCGCGCTCGGCGCCTCGCTCGGCGCGCTCCTCGCCGCCCCCTCGCCGCGCCCCGCCCGGGCGCAGGGCGGGCCGACCCCCATCCTCATGGTCCATGGCAATGGCGACCACGCCGCGCTGTGGCTCACCACGATCTGGCGCTTCGAGGCCAATGGCTGGCCGCGCGAGCGCCTGTGGGCGGTGAACATGCCCGACCCCGTGGCGCGCGCGAACGACGCCGTGCCGCAGCCGCACCGCAGCTCCAGCGCCGAGCAGACCGAGCGCCTCGCCGCCTTCGTGGCCGAGTTCCGCGCCCGCACCGGGGCCGAGCGGGTGGCGCTGATCGGCAACTCGCGCGGCGGCTACCCGATCCGGGATTTCGTGGTGGCCCAGGGCGGGGCGCGCGTCGTCTCGCACGCCATCACCTGCGGCACGCCGCACCGCGGCGTCTTCGACTGGGAGTTCAACGAGGGCAGCGAGTTCAACGCCCGCAGCCCCTTCCTGCGCCGGCTGAACGCGGGGCAGACGGATGTGGTGGAGGGCACGGAGTTCCTCACCCTGCGCTCCGACAACGACCTCTTCGCCCAGCCCGATGGCCGTTTCGTCGGCCGCCCCGGCGTGCCGACCGGGGTGGACGAGCAGAGCCACACCCTGCGCGGCGCGACCAACATCCTGCTGCCCGGTCTCGATCACCGCGAGGTCGCGTATCACTGGCGCGCCTTCCGCGAGCAGTTCCGCTTCATCGCGGGGCGCGAGCCCGCCACCCTCGCCGTGCCGGCCGAGGCGCGGCCGGTGCTGAACGGGCTGGTCACCGGCTTCGCCGGGGGGGTTTTCACCAATCGCCCGGTCGCCGGCGCCCATGTGGCAGTGTTCCGCACCGACCCCGCCACCGGCGCGCGGATCGGCGAGGCGCTGCACCAGCGCGAGACGGGGCCGGACGGCGTCTGGGGCCCGGTGACGGTGGAGAGCGGCTGGACGCTGGAGTTCGAACTGGCCGTGCCCGGCCACCCCGTCGCGCATTACTTCCGCTCGCCCTTCCCGCGCTCGACCGAGGTGCTGCACCTGCGCCCGCCCGCCCCGCTGGCCGAGGCGGATGCGGCCGCGCCCAGCCTCACGCGCCTCGCCCGCCCGCGCGGCTATTTCTCCTGGCCGCGCGACGTGGTCCTGCTCGACGGGCGCGAGGTGGCGGAGCGGCGGGAGGGCATCGCCAGCGTGGCCCTGGCCAATCTCCGCCTGCCGGCCGAGCGGATCGGCACCCCCGTGAGAGGGCTGTTCAACCAGGAGAGCGTGACGGGCCGTGTGGTGCCGCGCGCGGAGAACCGCGTGGCCATCCTGGAGATGACCTGGTAGCCGCGACAGGCGCGGAGGGAGGGCCGGCCATGGGCCATGTCGTGCTGGGCTGGGACGGCGAGGACGCGGAGGCGCCCGCCCGCCGCGCCCGGGCGCGCGAGCGGCACCTCTCCGTCATCACCCGCTGGGCGGAGGAGGGGCGGCTCAGCCTCGGCGTCCCCCTCTTCCGCGCGGACGGAACGATCGCCGGTTCGCTCATGGTGCTTGGCGGCGAGGATGAGGTGGGGGTGAAGGAGTATCTTGCCGAGGAGCCCTTCGCGCGCGAGGGCGTGTGGCTCTCCTACCAGGTGCGGCCCTTCCGCATCGCGCCGCTGCCCTATGCGCCGCTGCCCTCGGGGCCCACCCCCTCCGAACCCACCCATGCCGTGATCATCGCCGAGGACGCGCCGGACGCCGCGCCGCGCCGGGCGGCGGCACGGCCGGCGCATCTCGCCCGCATGGCGCCGCTCGCCGCCGAGGGGGTGCTGGCCATGGGCGGGGCGCTGCTCGACGCGGCCGGCGCGATGGTGGGCAGCATCGCCGTGACCCGCCATGCCAGCGAGGCGGCTGCCCGCGCCTTCTGGGCGGAGGATCCCTATGTGACCGGGCGCGTCTGGGGCGGGATGCGCGTCTTCCTCACCCGCTTCGCGCCGCTGCCCTATCGCCCCCTGCCCGGCGCGTGAGCGGCACGGCCGCCGGTATCGGGGCGCTCGGGCTCTGGGCCTTCCTGGGGGTGCTCACCAGCCTCGCGGCGGGGCTGCCGCCGCTGCAACTCACGGCGATGAGCTTCGCGGTGGCCGGGGCGGTGGGGCTCGCCGTCCTGGCCGTGCGCGGACGGCTGGCCGCGCTGCGCCAGCCGCCGCTGGTCTGGGCGCATGGGGTGGGGGGGCTGTTCGGCTATCACGCGCTGTATTTCGCCGCCCTGGCCTGGGCCCCGGCCATCGAGGCCAATCTGCTGAACTATCTCTGGCCGCTGCTGATCGTGCTGCTCTCCGCGCCGATCCTCGGGCTGCGGCTGGGGCCGCGGCGGCTGCTCGGGGTTGGGCTGGGGTTCGCCGGCACGGCGGTGCTGCTGGGCGGGGGGGCGCGCTTCCCGCCCGAGGCCATTCCCGGCTTTCTCTGCGCCATCGGCTGCGCCCTCACCTGGGCGCTCTATTCGGTGACGGCGAAGCGGCTGGCGGCGGTGCCGACCGAGGCGGTGGCGGGGTTCTGCGCCGCCTCCGCGCTGCTGGCGGCGGCGGCGCATCTGGGTCTCGAGACGAGCGTTGCGCCCGATGCGCGCCAGGCGCTGGCGGCGCTGCTGCTCGGGCTCGGGCCGGTGGGGGCCGCCTTCTTCCTCTGGGATGCCGGGATGAAGCGCGGCGACCCGCGGCTGCTCGGCACCCTGGCCTACGCCGTGCCTGTGGCCTCGACGCTGCTGCTGGCGGGTGCGGGCGCGGGGGCGCTGACGGCCTCGACCCTCGCCGCGCTGATTCTCGTGGCGGGGGGCGGCTGGCTGGCCGCCACCGCCCGCTGAGGCTCAGCGGAAGGCGCGCGCCGCCACCGCGGTCTGGAAGATGATCTGCGTCAGGTCGATGCCGAGCTGCAGGTAGCGCGGGTCGAGCCTGGGGCCGACGATGATCTCGTCGCCCGGGCGGATCTCGGCGCGGCTGGCGTCCAGCAGCACCTCGCCCGAGGGGCGGCGCAGGAAGACGGTCGAGGCGCTGCCGCGCTGGCTGAAGCCCCCCGCGCGGCGGATGTAGTCGTCCAAGGTGAGGCCGCGCTGCCAGAGGATGGCGCCGGGCGAGCTGACCTCGCCGGCCACGAACACGGTGTCGCTGCGGTCGGGGATCACGATGATGTCGCCATCCTCGAGGCGCACCGGCCCGCAGCGGCCGTTGCTGTCCATCACCACCACGCGGCCCTCCGGCGTGGCGGTGCGGGCGCGCTGGAGATAGCTCGAGACGAGCTGCGCCTCGGTGTTGCGGATGCTGGCCACGCCCTGGGTCTGCGCCACGGCGGTGAAGAGCTGGCGCTCCAGCCGGTCGGCCGCCTCCTGGATGGCGCGGCGCTGCTGCGCGGCCACGCTCTGGCGCAGCAGGAAGACGCTGCGCGTGTCCGCGAGCCGCGGGTCCACCGCGATGTAGTCCAGCACCTGGCAGAGCGTGGCGTCGCGGTCGGTCACCAGCACCGAGGGGCCGATGCGGCTGCCCTCGACCGTGACGCGCACGGTGGGCGCGGGGCTGTCGGTGATGAAGGTCACCACGTCCTGATCGGCGAGGGCGATGCCGGCCAGTTCCCGCACCGTGACGTAGCGCGACCAGGGGCGGCCGTCGCGCGTGCCCTGGATGATGGCATTGGTGGCCGCCGGCAGCGGGCGCGCGAGGTCCATCAGCTCGCGGCCCGACATCGCCCGGCCGCCCACCTCGAAGAGGTAGTTGTTGCGCACCGCGCCATCGCCGCCCACCAGCGCACGCTGGCGGCCGACGAGCAGCGTGTCCCCCTCCTGCATGCGGATCGGGGGCAGGCGGCCCTCCAGCAGGAAGCGGTAGAGGTCTATGGTGGCGACGGTGCGCCCGCCGCGCAGCAGCTGGATGTCCCGGTAGCTGCCGCGCGTGGGGTCCACCCCGCCGGCGCGCACCAGGAAGTCGAGCGGGCTGTCGGCGGCGGTGCCGGCGAAGCGGCCCGGGATGCGCACGAAGCCCGTGACGAAGACGCCGATTCGCTGCGCCGAGGCGAGCACCGCGTAGATCTGCACCTGCTGGGTGTAGATGCGGCGGATTTCGGCCTCGAGCGTCTGCTGCAGGTCGCCCGCGCGCACCCCGGCCACCCGCACCGGGCCCACATTCGGGATGAAGATGTTGCCCTGCGGGTCCACCATGGCGGTGACCTCGGCGTCCACCGCGCCCCAGGCGCGCACCGTCACGCGGTCCCCGATCGACAGCACGTAGTTCGGATTCGGCGCATCGGAGGTGGTGGCGGCCTGGCCGGTGAAGATGGCGGCGCCGAAGACGGCCATCGGCTGCCCCGTGGGGCGCGGCGGCTCGCCCAGCGGGCGCACGATGCGCGCCCCGGCCTCCGCCTCGGTCGCCATGCCCTCGCGCGCCACGCCCGCATCGGGCGTGAACAGCGGGTTGCCCGCCTGGGGCGCCCCGAGACCGAGCCCCTGGGGCAGCCCGAGACCGAGCGCCTGTGCGGCCGCCGCGCGCGTTCCGGCGGGGCCGGGGGGCATGCTCGCCGGTAGCTGGGCCAGCGCCGGAGGCGAGGCCAGCAGCAGGGCGCCGAGCAGCAGCGTGCGGATGCGGTCAGATCGCATGTTCCCTCACTCCGGCGACGATGAGCCACACGAGACCATAGGCGAGCGACAGGCCGACGAAAGCGTAGAGCGTGAACAGCACCGGCCGCGGGTAGAGCGAACGTTCGGCGAGGTTGGGCTCGACGATGCGCTGGAGGAAGATCTGCTGGCGCTGGGCGTTGCTCGTCGCCTGCTCGAGGCCGGCCACCGCGGCGGCGAGCACCCGCGCGGCGAAATCCGCCTCGAGCTGCAGGCGCTCGAAGCCGGCCATCTGCTCCGTCATGCCCTGGCTGGCGCTCGCCACCCGTGCCCGCTCCTCCTGGATCTGCTGTTCGGTGGCGCGGATGCGATCGCGCAGCGCCTGCACCTGGGGCGCGTTCGGCCGCGCGAAGGCCTGGAGCTGCTGGAGTTCGGTGCGCATGCGCGCCGCCTCGGCCTCGAGCGCGGCGATGCTGGTCACCGTCAGCTCGGCCGAGCGGCTGGGGTTGAGCGCCTGCTCGCGCTGGCGGAAGGCGGTGATCGCCTCCTGCGCACGGGCCACGCGCGCCTCCGCCCGCTCGACCTCCTGGCGCGCGACGCGCAGCGTCTCGTCCAGCATGCGCTGGTTCATCTCGGTCACCCGGCGCTCGCCCAGCTCCAGCAGCAGCCGCGCGAGATCGAGGCTCTGCTGCGGGCTGTAGGTCCGCACCGTCATGGTGATGATGCCGGTATAGGCATCCGGCACCACCGTCACCTGGTTGCGGAAATGGTCGCGCAGGCGCTCGGCCGAGGGGTTCGGCCACCACAGGCGCGAGATCGGGTCCGCGCCCTCGGGGCGGAAGATGGCCACGAGATCCATCCGCTGGCGCACCTCGCGGATCGCGTCGTGCGAGACGAGGTAGGCGGCGACGCTGCGCTCCTCCTCCGTGGTGGTGGGCAGCCCGCCAGCTGCGCTCATCAGCCCGGAAAGGGGGTTCATGCTGGCCGGCGCGCCCTGGTTGCGCAGCACGAACTGCGTCTCCGAGACGTATTGCGGCGTGGCGATGGCGAAGAAGTAGAGCGCGACGAGGAAGCTGGGCAGCAGCACGGCGAAGCTGAAGGGATGGCGGCGCACGACGCCCGGCAGCCGCCGCGATGGCGCCCCTTCCCCCAGGCCGCCGGCATAGCCGAGCGGGATGCGCGAGTCCTCCTGGCGCTCGGGCGGGCGGGGGCCGCGGGCGAGGCGACGCTCAGAGCTCGGCGTAGCGGGCGAAAGCTTCGTCCATATCTTCATAGAAGGTCAGCCTGCCTCTCTTGAGCACCGCGGCGTGGCGGCAGAAGGTCCTGACGGTCTCCTCGTTGTGCGAGACGAGGATGACGGCGCTGCGCCGCCGCCGCGCCAGCAGCGCCTGCCGGCACTTGGCGTTGAAGCGGGCATCCCCGGCGGAGGTCACCTCGTCCAGAAGATAGCAGTCGAAGTCCACCGCGAGCGAGAGGGCGAAGCTCAGCCGCGCCTTCATGCCCGCCGAGTAGGTGCGCACCGGCTCGTGCATCTCGTGCCCGAGCTCGGAGAACTCGGTCACGAAATCCACCACCCAGCCGGGGGGGCGGCCATAGACCCGGGCGAGGAAGCGCGCATTGTCCGCCCCTGTCAGCGCGTCATGCACCCCGCCATCGTAGCCGAGCGGCCAGGAGACGCTCATGCGCCGCTCCACCACCCCGGCGGTCGGCCGCTCGCGCCCCGACATGATACGCAGCAGCGTGGATTTGCCCGAGCCGTTGCGGCCGAGGATGCCCACCGCGTCGCCGAGATGGATGGTCGCATCCACCCCGCGCAGCACTTCGCGGATACGACCGCCCTCCTCATAGGTCTTGCGGACGCCGCGCAGGCGCAGCATGGCGGCTCACTCCATCAGGAAGGGGCGGGCGCGGCGCAGGGCGAGCCCGCCATACACGTTCAGCACCAGGATCCAGGCGCCGACATAGACGAGGTCATAGGTGTAGGGGATGCCGGGGCCGAACTGCCCCTCCCGCACGAACTCGAACAAATGGATCAGCGGCAGCAGCAGCACCAGGTCCTGATAGGGCTTGGGCAGCCACCAGACCATGAAGAACACGCCGCTGACGACGATCGAGAAATACATCAGCGGATGGACGACCCGGTCCACCACGTCGGAGTCGAAGCGCGCCAGCGCCAGCACCACCAGCGCGAAGCCATGGGAGAGGAGCCCGAACAGGACGAAACCGATGCCCATCTGCACGAGGCTGTGCGGCCAACTGCCCTGGAACACGCCGATCAGCGCCATGAAGATCAGCGCCGTCGTCATCACGGCGCCGGTCTCCAGAATGGTGCGGGCGGTCAGGATGTCCTCCAGCGTGATCCGCGCATGGGCGAGGATGGCGCGGTTGCTCTCCGCCGTGTGGGCGGCGCGCGCGATCACGCTGCGCTGCAGATAGAACAGCGTGTAGCCGATGGTGAAGAAGCCCACGGGATCCATGCCCGCGGGCAGGGTCTCGCGCCGCACCCAGCGGATGGCGCTGACCCCGGCGGCGAGGATGGCAGGCTCGATGAACAGCCACACGAAGCCGAGGTTGCGCCGACCGAAGCGGGTGTGGATTTCGCGCAGGATGAGCGCCCCGATGACGCCCATCTGCACGCGCGCCGCGCGCCAGAAGCCCGCATTCTCAAGGATCGCGCGCGGGGCTCGGGGCTCCATGTCCGGCTCAGGGCTGCCCGCCCCGCAACAAGGGCCGGGCGGAGACGAAGCTGCCATCCGGCTGCCGGCAGGCCACCGCCGCGCGCTGCGCGAGGCCGGTGCCGAGCAGCACCTCGCGGCATTCGCGCCCGCTCGCGGCGTGATAGACCCTGACCAGCCGCGCCGGCTGCCCCTCCACCACCCCGGTGGCGCCCGGGGCGGCGCTCGCGGCGAAGGCGGCGAGCGGATCGGCCCCGCGGGGCGGGGCCTCCGCGCCCATGCGCGGCGGCGTCTCCGCCTCGCCGCTGCCGGCGGACCGCAGGACGGAGAGGTCAGACAGGCTGATGGCCGGCGAGCCGAGGCGCGGAAGGCTCTCGCATCCCGCAAGGAGACCCGCGAGGAGGACCGGCAGGGCAGCGCGCATCCGCAAGGACAGCTTCCTTTTCCGAGGAGCCGGACCGACGCCCGGCCGCGTTCCCTCTGTATCGCGCGGCCTCGGCCGCGGCAAACGCAAGGATACCGCCGGCTCAGTCCGCCCTCGGGTGCGCGAGCCGCCAGGTGGCCAGCAGCCCCTCCGTGTCGAGCGCGGTGTAGCGCTGGGTGGTGGAGAGGCTGGCGTGACCGAGCAGTTCCTGGATGGCGCGCAGATCGGCCCCGCCGGCGAGCAGATGCGTGGCGAAACTGTGCCGCAGCGCGTGCGGGGTGGCGTGCTCCGGCAGGCCGGCAAGGCGGCGGATGTCGCGCATCGCCCGCTGAGCCACCCCGGGGTCGAGTCGGCCGCCGCGCACCCCGACGAAGAGCGGCTCCTCCGGCCCCGCGCCGGGACGGTGGGCGAGCCAGGCGGCGATCGCCTCGCGCACCGCCGGCAGCACCGGCACGAGCCGCGTCCTCCCCCCCTTGCCGGTGACGCGCAGCGCCTCCTCGCGCCCCGGCAGCGGCGCCTCGCCCACGCGGAGCGCCAACGCCTCGGCGATGCGCAGCCCGCAGCCATAAAGCAGGGTGAACAGCGCCGCGTCCCGCGCCGCCTGCCAGGCGGGCAGCGGGGTGCGCTCGGTCATCCGCAGGCCGCCGAGCTCGCCGCCGAAGGCCCGTGCCTCTGCGGGTGAAAGGGCGCGCGGCAGGGGAGGACGGCGACGCGGGCTGCGCAGCCCGCCCAGCGCCGCGGGTGCCGTGCCTTGCCGCCGCGCCAGGAAGCGCAGGAAACCGCGCACCGCCGCAAGCTGCCGCGCGCGGGTGCTGTTGCCCGCCCCGGCGGCCGCGCGCGCCGCCAGGAAGGCGCGCAGATCGGCGAGCGGCAGCGTGAGCAGCTCGGCCGCGCCGGGGGGGTGGCCGAGATGCCGGGCGAGGAAGCCCAGGAACTCCGCCACGTCCCGCCCATAGGCCTCGACGGTGTGCGGCGCGGCGCGGCGCTCGGCCGCGAGCCAGTCGAGGAAGGCGGCGCGGGCCTCCTCGCCGCTCATCGCGCCGGCGCCGCGGCGGGCGGGAGGCGTCGGGGGCGCGAGGGCGCCGCGTCCCGCATCCGGCCGCCCGGGGAGGTCACAGGATGCTCTGCCCCGTCTTCGCCCAGTCCGCCAGGAAGGCCTCCAGCCCCTTGTCGGTGAGCGGGTGGCGGAACAGGGCGCGGATCACCGCCGGCGGCATGGTCGCCACATGCGCGCCGAGCTTCGCCGCCTGCAGCACATGCACCGGGTGGCGGATGGAGGCGACCAGCACCTCGGTCCGGAAGGCGTAGTTGCGGTAGATCTGCACCACATCGGCGATCAGCCCCATGCCGTCCTGGCCGATGTCGTCCAGCCGCCCGACGAAGGGCGAGATGAAGGCCGCCCCCGCCTTGGCCGCCAGCAGCGCCTGGTTGGCCGAGAAGCAGAGGGTGACGTTCACCGGCGTGCCCTCGTCGGAGAGCGCCTTGCAGGTGCGCAGCCCGGCCTCGGTCAGCGGCACCTTCACCGCCACGTTCGGCGCGATGGCGCGCAGATAGCGCCCCTCCTTCAGCATGGTCTCGTGGTCCGTCGCCGTCACCTCGGCCGAGACGGGGCCGGGCACCAGGGCGCAGATCTCCGCGATCACCTCGCTCATCTTCCGGCCGGACTTGGCGATCAGGCTCGGGTTGGTGGTCACGCCATCGAGCAGCCCGGTGGCGGCGAGGGAACGGATCTCCGCCACATCGGCGGTGTCCACGAAGAACTTCATGCGAGGGTGGTCCTTGCAGCGGCGACGCGGCCGGGGCGGGATTGACCCGGCCCGGCCCTCTCGCCCAGGGAATAGCCGATGCCCCCCCCTCCCCGAAAGGCCGGACGGCGCGTGCCTGTGCTGCTGCCGCTGCCGCTCGGCGAGGCCTATGACTACTGGCTGCCGGAGGATGTGCCCGCCGGCCCCGGCAGCGTGGTGGAGGCGCCGCTGGGCGGGCGCACCAGCCTCGGCGTGGTGTGGGACGAGGCGCCGGGCCGCCCGCCCCTGCCCGAGGCGCGGCTGCGCCCCGTCATCGCCGCCAAGCCCGTGCCGCCCCTGCCCGCGCCGCTGCGGCGGCTGGTGGACTGGGTGGCCGACTACACCCTCTCGCCCCCCGGGGCGGTGCTGCGCATGGTGCTGAGCGCCCCCGCCGCCCTGGACGAGCCGGCCGCCGCCGCCGGCTGGCGCGCGGTGACGCCGCCGCCCGCCGGCGCGCGCGTCACGCCCGAGCGCGCCCGGGCCCTGGCGGCGCTGGGCGGCGAGGTGCTGGCCGCGGCCGAGATCCAGCGCCGCGCGGGGGTCTCGCCCGGGGTGCTGCGCGGCATGGCGGCGGCGGGGCTGCTCGCCCCCGCCCTGCTGCCCCGCGCCCCGGCCTTCCCCGCCCCCGATCCCGGCTTCGCCCCCACCCGCTTCGGCCCCGAGCAGGCCGATGCCGCCGCCCGGCTGCGCACGGCGGTGCAGGCCCGCGCCTTCGGCGTGACGCTGCTCGAGGGCGTGACCGGCTCGGGCAAGACCGAGGTGTATCTGGAGGCCATCGCCGCCTGCCTGCGCCAGGGGCGGCAGGCGCTGGTGCTGCTGCCGGAGATCGCCCTCTCGGCGCAATGGCTCGAGCGCTTCGCCCGGCGCTTCGGCGCGCCGCCCGCGCTGTGGCATTCCGAGCTCTCGCCGCGCACCCGGCGCGTGACCTGGCGCGCGGTGGCGGAGGGCGAGGCGCGGGTGCTGGTCGGCGCGCGCTCGGCCCTGTTCCTGCCCTTCCCGCAGCTCGGCCTCATCGTGGTGGACGAGGAGCACGAGACCGCCTTCAAGCAGGAGGAGGGCGTGATCTACCACGCGCGCGACATGGCGGTGGTGCGCGCCCGGCTGGAGGGGGCGGCCTGCGTGCTGGTCAGCGCCACGCCCTCCCTGGAGAGCGTGCACAACGCCGAGACGGGGCGCTATGCGCGGCTCTGCCTGCCGCGCCGGCATGGCGGGGCGGAGATGCCGCGGGTGCGCGCGCTCGATCTGCGCGCGAGCCCGCCCGAGCGCGGGCGCTTCCTCGCCCCGCCGCTGGTGGAGGCGGTGCGCGCCACCCTGGCGCGCGGCGAGCAGGCCATGCTCTTCCTCAACCGCCGCGGCTATGCGCCGCTCACCCTCTGCCGCGCCTGCGGGCACCGGATGCAGTGCCCGAACTGCACCGCCTGGCTGGTGGAGCACCGCGCGCAGCGCCGCCTGATGTGCCACCATTGCGGCCACACCGCCCCCGCGCCGCCCGCCTGCCCCGAGTGCGGGGCCGAGCACAGCCTCGTGCCCATCGGCCCCGGCGTGGAGCGCATCCAGGAGGAGGCGGCGGAGCTGTTCCCCGAGGCGCGGCGCCTCGTCATGGCCAGCGACACGCTGCCCGGCCCCGCCGCGGCGGCCGAGGCCGCACGGCGCATCGCGGCGCGCGAGGTGGACCTGATCATCGGCACCCAGGTGGTGGCGAAGGGCTGGCATTTCCCGCACCTGACGCTGGTGGGGGTGGTGGACGCCGACCTCGGGCTCGCGGGCGGCGATCTGCGCGCGGCCGAGCGCACGATGCAGCTGCTCCATCAGGTGGCCGGCCGCGCGGGGCGGGAGAGCGCGCCGGGCGAGGTGTGGCTGCAGAGCTTCTCGCCCGAACATCCGGTCATGGCCGCGCTGGTGGCCGATGACCTGCCGGGCTTCCTGCGCGCCGAGGCGGCGCAGCGCGCGCCCGGCCACTGGCCCCCCTTCGGCCGGCTGGCCGCGCTGATCGTCTCGAGCGAGGACGCGCGCGCCGCCGAGCGCGCGGCGCGCGAGCTCGGCCTCGCCGCTCCCGCCGCGCCGGGGGTCGAGGTGCTGGGCCCCGCCCCCGCGCCGCTCGCCGTGCTGCGCGGGCGGCACCGCCACCGGCTGCTGCTGAAGGCCGAGCGCGGGGTGCGCGTGCAGCCCCTGCTGCGCGACTGGCTCGCGCGCGTGCCGCTGCCGGGCAGCGTGCGCGTGCAGGTGGATGTGGACCCGGTGGGGTTCCTGTGAGGCACGCGGCTCCGCCATGCCGGCATGGCCGCCATCCCCCGCCCGGGCGGCCCTCACCTTGCCCCCCTCGCGCCCCCCCTCTAGAAGCGCGCCGAACCGGAAGGCGCCCCCCGATTTGGCCAGCACCGCGCAAGACCCCAACGCCGCCAACCCCGCCCTCGCCGACCAGGCCGCCCTGCTCGCCCGGCCGGTGACGGAGGAGCGCCGCCTCGCCGACTGCCTGCGCGTGCTGGCGATGGACGCGGTGGAGCGCGCGAAGTCCGGCCATCCCGGCATGCCGATGGGGATGGCGGACGCGGCCACGGTGCTGTTCACCCGCTTCCTGAAATACGACACCGCCGACCCGCGCTGGCCCGACCGCGACCGCTTCGTGCTCAGCGCCGGCCATGGCTCCATGCTGCTCTACGGGCTGCTGCACCTGACGGGCCATGCCGGCATGGAGATGGAGGTGCTGCGGAACTTCCGGCAGCTCCACTCCGCCGCCGCCGGGCATCCGGAATACGGGGAGCACCCGGCCATCGAGGTCACCACCGGCCCGCTGGGCCAGGGCATCTCCACCGCCGTCGGCATGGCGCTGGCCGAACGCCACCTCGCTGCGCGCTTCGGCAAGTCGCTGGTGGACCACCGCACCTGGGTCATCGCCTCGGACGGCGACCTGCAGGAGGGGGTGAGCCACGAGGCGGCGGCGCTGGCGGGGCATCTCCGCCTGGCGAAGCTGACGGTGCTGTGGGACGACAACCGCATCTCCATCGACGGCGACACCGCCCTCTCCTTCACCGAGGATGTGCTCAGGCGCTTCCAGGCCTATGGGTGGGCGGTGAAGCGGGTGGACGGGCACGACCATGCGCAGCTCGCCGCCGCCATGGCCGCGGCGACGCGCAGCGCGAAGCCGACGCTGATCGCCTGCCGCACCATCATCGGCTTCGCCGCGCCGAGGAAGGCCGGCACGGCGGCGAGCCACGGCGCGCCGCTGGGTCCGGAGGAGGTGGCCGCCGCCAAGGCCGCGCTGGGCTGGGAGGCCGAGCCCTTCACCATTCCCGCGGCGCTGAAGGCACGCTGGGAGGAGGCGGGGCGGCGCGGCGCGGGCACAAGGCGCTCCTGGCTCAAGCGCCTCGCGAAGCACCCGATGCGCGCGGAATTCGAGCGCGCCATGGCCGGCCGGCTGCCCGACAACTGGACCGAGTCGCTGGCCGCCCTGCGCGCCCAGCACGCGGCCGAGAAGCCGAAGCTCGCCACGCGCGTCGCCTCGCAGCGCGCGCTCGCGGCGCTGGTGCCGCACATCCCGGAGATGATCGGCGGCAGCGCCGACCTCACCGGCTCCAACAACACGGACGTCAAGGGGATTGCGGCCATCCGCCCCGGCGACTACGCCGGCCGCTACGTCCACTGGGGGGTGCGCGAACACGGCATGGCCGCGGCCATGAACGGCATGGCGCTGCATGGCGGCATCATCCCCTATGGCGGCACCTTCCTCGTCTTCTCGGACTACATGCGGCCTGCGCTGCGCCTCGCCGCGCTGATGCGGATCCGCGTGATCCATGTGCTGACGCATGACAGCATCGGCCTCGGCGAGGACGGGCCGACGCACCAGCCCGTGGAGACCCTGGCAGCGCTGCGCGCCATCCCCAACCTCTTCGTCTTCCGCCCCGCGGACGCGATCGAGACCGCCGAGTGCTGGGAGATGGCGTTGCGCCGCACCGACGGCCCCTCGGTGCTGGCGCTCACCCGCCAGGCGGTGCCTGCGCTGCGCGCGGAGGCGGGGGAGAACCGCTGCGCCCGCGGCGGCTATGTGCTGGTCGAGGCCGATGGCCCGCGCGACGTGACGCTGATCGCCACCGGCAGCGAGGTGCATCTGGCGGTCGCCGCGCGCGCCGAGCTCGCGGCGAGCGGCGTGCGGGCGGCGGTGGTCTCGCTGCCCTGCTGGGAGCTCTTCGCGCTGCAGGACCCCGCCTACCGGGCGGCGGTGCTGGGCGAGGCGCCGCGCCTGGGCGTGGAGGCGGCGCTCGCCTTCGGCTGGGAGCGCTGGCTCGGGCCGCGCTCGGCCTTCGTCGGCATGACGGGCTTCGGCGCCTCGGCGCCGGCCGAGCATCTCTTCGCCCATTTCGGGATCACGCCGGCCGCGGTGGTCGCGGCGGCGCGCAAGCTGCTCTCAGGGGGAACGGGACCATGACCGTGAAGGTGGCCATCAACGGCTTCGGGCGCATCGGGCGCCTCGTGCTGCGCGCGATGATCGAAAGCGGGCGGACGGATGTGGAATGCGTCGCGATCAACGACCTCGGCTCGCCCGAAGCGAACGCGCACCTCTTCAAGTACGACAGCGTGCATGGCCGCTTCCCCGGCGAGGTCCATGTCGCGGGCGACTCCCTCCTCATCACGCATGGCGGCCGCAGCTACGGCCCGATCAGGGTGAGCGCCCAGCGCGACCCCGCGCAGGTGCCCTTCCAGGGCGTCGATGTGGCCATGGAGTGCACCGGCATCTTCACCTCCAAGGCCAAGGCGGCACCGCTGATGGCCGCGGGCGCGCGCAAGGTGCTGATCTCCGCCCCGGCCGACGAGGTGGACGCGACCATCGTCTATGGCGTGAATCACCATACGCTGACGAAGGAGATGACGGTCGTCTCCAACGCCTCCTGCACCACCAACTGCCTCGCCCCCATGGTGCATGTGCTCCATTCCAGGTGGGGCGTGCTGCGCGGCTACATGGTGACCATCCACGCCTATACGGGCGACCAGAACACGGTGGACACCCTGCACAAGGACCTGCGGCGCGCCCGCGCGGCGGCGGTGAGCATGATCCCGACGAGCACGGGCGCCGCCAAGGCGGTGGGCCTCGTGCTGCCCGAGCTCAAGGGCAAGCTCGACGGCACGGCGATCCGCGTGCCCACGCCCAATGTCTCGCTCGTCTCGCTCGACGTGAATCTGGCGGTGGACGGGGTGACGAAGGAGCAGGTGAACCAGGCGATGCACGAGGCCGCAATGGGCAGCCTCAAGGGCATCCTGGGCTACGAGACCGAGCCCCTGGTGTCGGTCGACTTCAACACCAACCCGCACTCCTGCACCTTCGACGCGACCCAGACGCAAAGCATCGACGGCGGCAAGCTGATCCGGGTGATGGGCTGGTACGACAACGAGTGGGGCTTCTCCAACCGCATGAGCGACACGGCGGCCCTGTTCGGGAAGCTCTGAGGCCATTCCCTCGCGGGGGCGGCCCGCCGCCCCATGCCCCGCGAGGCTTGCCCCGCCGGGGGGGCGTGGCTAGGGTCGGCAGCGGTTCACGGCAGTGCAGCGAGGAAGGCGCCCCGCCCCATGAAACTCCTGGTCCCCGTCAAGCGGGTGGTGGACTACAACGTCAAGGTCCGCGTGAAGGCCGACAACACGGGCGTCGAGACGGCGAACGTCAAGATGTCCATGAACCCCTTCGACGAGATCGCCGTCGAAGAGGCGGTGCGGCTGAAGGAGAAGGGGGTGGCGAGCGAGATCGTCGCCGTCTCGGCCGGCCCCTCGGCGGCGCAGGAGCAGATCCGCACCGCCCTCGCCATGGGCGCGGATCGCGGCATCCTCGTCGAGCATGACGGGGTGCTGGAGCCGCTGGTCGTGGCCAAGATCCTGAAGGCGCTCGTGGCCAAGGAGGCGCCGCAGCTCGTGCTGATGGGCAAGCAGGCCATCGACGACGACATGAACGCCACCGGCCAGATGCTGGCCGCGTTGCTGGGCTGGCCGCAGGGCACCTTCGCCTCCAAGGTCGAGGTCGCGAACGGCGAGGCCACCGTGACGCGCGAGGTGGACGGCGGGCTGGAGACGGTGACGCTGAAGCTGCCGGCGGTGGTGACGGCGGATCTGCGCCTGAACGAGCCGCGCTACGCCTCGCTGCCCAACATCATGAAGGCGCGCAAGAAGCCCATCGAGGTGGTGAAGCCCGCCGAGCTCGGCGTGGACCCCGCGCCGCGGCTGACCGTGCTGCGCGTCGAGGAGCCGCCCAAGCGCCAGGCCGGCGCCAAGGTCGCCTCCGTGCAGGAGCTGGTCGAGAAGCTGCGCAACGAAGCGAAGGTGATCTGAGATGGCTGTGCTCATCCTCGCCGACCACGACGGGTCGGTCGTCTCGCAGCCCACGCGCAGCGCCGTGGCCGCCGCCCAGAAGCTGGGCGAGGCGCATGTGCTGGTGCTGGGGGAGGGGGCGGCGACCGCCGCCGCCGCCGCCGCCGCGCTGCCCGGGGTCGCCAAGGTGCTGCTGGCCGAGGACCCCGCCTACGCCCATCGCCTCGCCGAGCCGGTGGCGGCGCTGCTGCTGGCGCTGGCGCCCGGCTACACGCATCTGCTCGCCCCCGCCTCCGCGGCCGGCAAGAACGTGATGCCGCGCCTCGCCGCGCTGCTCGACGTGCAGCCGATCAGCGACGTGGCCGGCGTGGTGGACGCGGACACCTTCATCCGCCCCATCTACGCGGGCAATGCGCTGGCCACGGTGCGCAGCAGCGACGCGAAGAAGGTCATGACCATCCGCGCCGCGAGCTTCGACCCCGTGCCGGCGACGGGCGGTGCGGCCCCCATCGAGCCGGTGGGCGCGGCCGCGTCCGATCCCGGCCTTTCGCGCTTCGTCGGCGCCGAGGTGCAGAAGAGCGAGCGGCCCGAGCTCACCGCCGCGCGCGTCGTCGTCTCCGGCGGGCGGGCCATGGGCTCGGCCGAGAACTTCCGGCTCATCGAGAGGCTGGCCGACCGGCTCGGGGCGGCGGTGGGCGCCTCGCGTGCCGCGGTGGATGCGGGTTACGCGCCCAACGACATGCAGGTGGGCCAGACCGGCAAGATCGTGGCGCCGGAGCTCTACATCGCGGTCGGCATCTCGGGCGCCATCCAGCACCTCGCCGGCATGAAGGACAGCAAGGTGATCGTCGCCATCAACAAGGACGAGGAGGCGCCGATCTTCCAGGTGGCCGATTACGGGCTGGTGGCGGACCTCTTCAAGGCGCTGCCCGAGCTCGAGGCCGAGCTGGCGAAGGGCTGAGCGGTGAGCCTGCGCATCGCCGCGGGGGCGGCCGCGCTCGAGGCGCCCCGCGAGGTGCCGGCGATCGAGAGCGTCGGCATCGTCGGGGCGGGGCAGATGGGCAATGGCATCGCCCATGTCTGCGCGCTCGCCGGGCTGCCGGTGACGATGATCGACATCAAGCCCGAGGCGCTGGAGAGGGCGATGGCCACCATCGCCCGCAACATGGAGCGCCAGATCGCCCGCAAGCTGATCACCGAGGACCAGCGCGACGCCGCGCTGGCCCGCATCGTCACGGGCACCGACTACGCCCTGCTCGGCGCGGCGGATTTCGTGATCGAGGCGGCGACGGAGCGCGAGAGCATCAAGGTCGAGGTCTTCAAGGCCCTCTGTCCGCACCTGAAGCCCTCGGCCATGGTCGCCTCGAACACCTCCTCGATCTCCATCACCCGGCTCGCGGCCAGCACCGACCGTCCCGAGAAGTTCATCGGGATGCACTTCATGAACCCGGTGCCGGTGATGAAGCTGGTGGAGATCATCCGCGGCATCGCCACCGACGAGCCCACCTTCCTTGCGGTGGAGCGGCTGGCGCACCGGCTCGGCAAGCAGACGGCGACGAGCGAGGATTTCCCGGCCTTCATCGTCAACCGCATCCTGGTGCCGATGATCAACGAGGCCGTCTATGCCCTGTATGAGGGCGTGGGCGACATCCGCTCCATCGACACGGCGATGAAGCTCGGCGCGAACCACCCGATGGGGCCGCTGGAGCTCGCCGACTTCATCGGGTTGGACACCTGCCTCTCGATCATGCAGGTGCTCTATGACGGGCTGTCGGACAGCAAGTATCGCCCCTGCCCGCTGCTGGTGAAATACGTCGAGGCCGGCTGGTACGGGCGCAAGACGGGCAAGGGCTTCTACGACTACAGCCAGGATCCGCCGGTGCCGACGCGCTGACCGGCCGGAGCGCTCAGCGCGTCGCGCGGGCGGGCGTCGCGCCCACCCGGGGCGCGTGGCAGATGATCTCCACGACCGACCGCTCCACCTGATCCACGATCTGCGCCGCGTCCATGGGTGCGGTCGCCGCCGGCGCCTGGGCGGGCGGGATGGAGTGGTCGAGCAGGAAGCGGTGCAGGGTCGGCCCCGCCACCGCGAAGTTCACGTTCTGCGAGGGGAGAAGGCCGGCCAACTGCTCGCGCCGGGTATCCCGCACGGCGAAGACCATGCCGACCACCTGGCCGCGCCGGTCGAGCAGCGGCCCCCCGCTTTTCCCCGGCTGGGTGGGGGCCGTGTACTGGACGACATGGGCCGCCCGCCCGCTCCCCTCGGCGCTGACATTGCCGAGCGTGGCCGTGGGCCGGTCGCTGGCCACGCCGCGACCGGGGTAGCCGATCGCCACCACCTCCTCGCCCAGGCGCAACTGCGCCGCCACCGGCAGCGGCCGGCGCTCCAGCCCCGGCACGGCGAGGAGCGCGAGGTCGAGATCCTCGTTGCGGGCGATCAGGTGCGCCCCGCCCAGCCGCGCGAGGCCGGCCACCACCTCGATCTCGGCGCAGCCACTCACGCCGTGCTCTGCGGTCATGACGAGGCCGCCGGGCCCGACGACGAAGCCCGTTGCGCGCGACGTCTGGGCGTCCGGCGGCGGCGCGGGGGGGCGGGGCGGGGCGGCGATGCCGCTCAGCCAGGGCGGGGCGGCCCGCGGCGCCTCGCGCGCGAGCACGATCTCGGGTGCCGCCACGGGGAGTGCCGGCTGGCGCGCCCGCAAGCGCCCCTCGTCCACTTCGCGGGGGGAGAGGGCGCGCGCCACCTCCGCCGTGACGGGGGCCAGCACGCCCCGCCCCCGTGTCGCCTCGTCGCGAAGGGTCAGCCAGCGCATGGCCTCCGCGCGGTCCACCGCCGTGCCCTGGCCGAGCAGGAGCGCCGCGGCGACACAGGCCATGCTGCGCGGATCGCCCCTGCTCGCGGCGTGCAGCCAGGTGGCGAAGGCGCCCGCCGCGTCGCCATGCACGGTGGCGCGGATCGCGCCGAGTTCGAGCGCCGCGCCCAGCATCCCCGCGGAGACGGCGCGCGCCAGATAGGCCTCGGCCACATGCATGCGGTCCACGCTGTTCGGCAGCGCCATATGCGCCTCGGCCAGCCGATAGAGGCTCGGTCCGTCGGAGCGGCCGAGCAAGCCCGCCGCCTCCGCGCGCAGCGCGGCCGGGCGCACCGGGCGCTGGAAGCAGGGGGATTGCTCGAGCGCGCTGCGCAGGGAGGGAGGCAGCGTCTCCGGCCCGGAGGCCGACGCGGATGCGGGTGGGACCGCAGTCAGGACCAGGGGCGCCAGAGCGATGGCGGCGAGGCCGAAGCGCGGCATTCGATCTCTCCCAGGAATGCTCCGGGATAGTTACGATTTGGCAAGCGAAATGCAAGCTCCGGTTGCAAGCGCGCGGTGCGCTGGGGCGGCTGGCGCCTTGCCTGCGAACCCCTGCCGGGGCATGTCTTTCCGCAACACGGGGAGAGGACGTCCATGCCCACACGCCGCGCCAGCCTCGCGCTGCTCGCCCTGCCCGCCCTGGCGCCGCTTGCCGCCCGCGCCCAGCCCGGCTGGACGCCCACGCGGCCCGTGCAGCTCATCGTCGGCTTCGCGCCGGGCGGCGGCAGCGACGTGATCGCGCGCACCATCGCCGAGGCGGTGGCGCCCCTCTATCCCGTGCCGCTCGTGGTGGTGAATCGCCCCGGCGCGGGCGGGGCGCTGGCGGCCGAGCAGGTGGCGCGCATGCCGCCCGATGGGCACGCGCTGCTGCTGGCCGGCGGATCGGAATCCACCTCGGTGCCCGCGCACCGCGAGGTGCCCTATGACCCGAAGCGCAGCTTCTCGCCCGTCATCCGCCTCACCCGGCACGGGCAGTTCATCGTGGTGAAGGGGCGCGGCGGGCGCTTCGGCACCATGCAGGAGCTGATGGCGGCCGCCCGCGCCCGGCCCGAGGCCGTCAGCCATGCCTCGGCCGGGGTGGGCACGCTCAGCCACTCCATCTTCCTGCTGCTCGGCCGCGCGGCGGGGGCGCAGATGCTGCATGTGCCCTTCACCGGCGGCGGCCCCTCGCTGCAGGCGGTGATCGCGGGCACGGTGGACTGCAGCGTCGCCGCGCCGGAGGAGATGCGCGGCCTGGTGGACGCGGGAGAGCTGCGCGTGCTGGCGGTGGCGAGCGACACCCGCGCCCCGCTCTATCCGGACGCGCCCACGCTGCGCGAGCTGGGCTGGGAGGTGATCGCCGAGAACATGAAGGGCTGGGTGGGCCCCGCCGGCATGACGCCCGAGATGGTGGCCTACCACCACGACCGCATGCGCCAGGGCATCGCCACCCCGGTCTGGCAGCGCTTCCTCGAGCGCGCGGGAGAGCCGGACGGCTACGCGAACGGCCCCGACTTCCAGGCCGCCATGGACCGCCTGCTCGACAGCATCCGCGCCGCGCTCGGGCGCTGAGGGCTATTCCGCCACCAGCGCCACCTCGGCGGCGGCGAGGCGCCGATACAGGCGCAGCCGCCGCCGGTGCGGGATCCAGTCGTAGAGGAACACCTCCGCCGGCCGCCACAGCGCCACCCAGCCGATGATGACGAGGCTTTCCGGCAGCAGCCGCGCCGGCACCCCCTCCAGCGGCAGCCGCGCCACCAGCACCGCCGCGCTGAGGCAGGCCGCCAGCACCAGGAGGCCGAGCGCGAGCGCCATCCGCCCGAAGCGGAACAGCTCGCGCAGCGCGCGGCGCTCCGCCTCGGCGCGGCCGGCGAAATAGGCGCGGAGGGAGTCCGGGATGCCGGCGGCGGCGGGGCTCTCGCGCTCCGCCCGCGGCAGGTGCACGAGGATGGAGAGCGGAGCCTCGTGCGGCAGTTCCTGCGCCCAGTCCACGATGTAGGCCTCGGCGGTGGCGTCCAGGTCGCCCTCGCGGAAGGGGGTGGGGTCCAGCGTGTGGTAGAGCTGCGCCACGCGGGCGAGGCGCAGTTCGATGGGCGCGACCATGCGGCGAGGATGGCGCGCCGCGCCGCCCCGCGCCATATGCCCGCGCGTGACCGAGCCGCTCGCCCTCTACATCCACTGGCCCTTCTGCGCGGCGAAATGCCCCTATTGCGACTTCAACTCCCATGTGCGCGAGGGCGGCGTGGACCATGCGCGCTTCCGCGCCGCGCTGCGCGCCGAACTGGCGCATGAGGCGGCGCGGCTCGGGCGGCGGCCGCTCGCCTCCATCTTCTTCGGCGGCGGCACGCCCTCGCTGATGGAGCCCGAGACGGTGGCCGCCCTCATCGCCGATGCGCGAGCCTTCTTCGACCCGCTGCCCGACTGCGAGATCACGCTGGAAGCGAACCCGACCAGCGTGGAGATCGGCCGGCTGCGCGCCTTCGCCGCGGCGGGGGTGAACCGTGCCTCGCTCGGCGTGCAGTCGCTGGACGAGGCGGCGCTGCGCTTCCTCGGCCGCCGGCACGATGCGCGCGAGGCGGTGGCGGCGCTGGAGGCGGCGCGCGCCCTCTTCCCGCGCCTCTCCTTCGACCTGATCTACGCCCGCCCCGGCCAGCAGGAGGCCGCCTGGCGGGCGGAGCTGCGCGCGGCGCTGGCGCTGGCGGCCGACCATCTCAGCCTCTACCAGCTCACCATCGAGCCGGGCACGCGCTTCGAGACGCTGCACGCGCGCGGCGCCTTCGCCCTGCCCGGCGAGGCCGAGGCCGCGCGCCTCTACCACGCCACGGCCGAGGAGGCGGCGCGTTTCGGCCTCGCCCCCTACGAGGTGAGCAACTACGCGAAGCCGGGCGCGGAGAGCCGCCACAACCTCGCCTACTGGCGCTATGGCGACTATCTCGGCATCGGCCCCGGGGCGCACCAGCGCGTGCTGGGCCCGGGCGGCATGATCGCCACCCGCCGCCATCGCGCGCCCGAGGAATGGGCCGCGCGGGTGGAGCGCGACGGCCATGCGGCGGTGGAGGAGGTGGCGCTCACGCCCGAAGAGCGCGGGCGCGAGGCGATGCTGATGGGGCTGCGGCTTTCCGAGGGGGTGGACCCGGCGCGCATCGCGGCGCGCGCCGGCCGGCCCTTCGCCGAGGTGGTGGACGCCGCCATGCTCGCGGCGCTGCTCGACGAGGGCTATCTCGAATGGCGCGCCGGGCGGCTGGCCGCCACGCCCGAGGGGCGGCTGCGGCTGGATGCGCTGCTGCCCGTCTTGCTGCGCTGAGCGCGCGGGCCTAGTGTGCGCACATGCGCGCAGTGGCGTTCCCTTCCCGAATTACCGCCCCGGCCGGTTGATCCGCGCCGCGTGGGGCGGCGCGGCCTTCCGGCCGGGCCCGTTCCCCTCCCGCCACGCCAGGATCCGCGCCATGCCCGCCACCACCTCCGTTCTGTTCACCGTCGAGGCCTTCGCCGAGCCCGGCCTTCTGCCGCGCCTGCTGCACCCCTTCGCCAAGCGGGATCTGGTGCCCGACCACCTGCTGGCGCGGCGAGAGGGCGAGCGGCTGCGGGTGCAGCTCGGCATGACGGCGATGCCGGAGGAGGTGGTGCCGCTGGTCGCAGGCAACCTCGGCCAGGTCATCGGCGTCACCCTGGTGCGGACGACCCGGGGCGAGGCGCGCAAGGCGGCCTGAGCCCGCACGCGCCCTCGCCGGGCGGACCGGACGCCCTGGCCTGCCCCTCCGCTCCCGATGCCGGGCTACTCGGCGCGGATGCCGGCGGCCCGGATCACCTCGCCCCAGGCCGCCCGATCGCGCCCGATGGTCGTGGCGAAGGCGGCGTGATCCTCGAACAGGGGCGCGAGCCCGCTCTCGAGCAGGCGGCGACGCAGCGTCTCATCCTGCAGCGCGGCGCGGACCGCGGCCGTCCAGCGGGCGATCGCCGCCTCCGGCAGGCCACGCGGCCCGCACAGCCCGAACCAGCCGCTGACCTCGAGGCCCGGCACGATATCGGGCAGCCGCGGCGCATCGGGGAACTCCGGCCAGCCGGCGCGGTCCGCCAGGGCGAGCAGCCGCAACTGCCCGCCCTGGATTTGCCGGATCACATCCCCGAGGTTGGTGATGAGGAGATCGGCGCGGCCCGCGATCACGTCGATGGCCGCCGGGGCGGCACCGCGATAGGGGACATGGACGAGATCGACCCCCGCGAGCCGCTTCAGGCGCTCGCCCGAGAGATGTTGCGCCTGCCCGTAGCCGGCGCTGGCATAGGTGAGCGCCCCGGGCCGGGCCCGCGCCGCCGCGAGCAGCTCCTCCAGCGTGCGATAGGGGCTGGCGGCCCCGGTGACGACCGCGTAGCTGGAGCGCGCGATGTTGGCGATGGGCACGAGATCGCGGCCGACGTCGAGGGGCATCTGCAGGCCCGGCATCTCGGGGCTGATGGTCATGAGCCCCATCGGGCAGACCAGCACCTGCGATCCGTCGGCCGGGCCGCGTGCCACCGCCTCGGCGGCGATGAAGCCGTTGGCTCCGGTGCGGTTCTCCACCAGGGCGCGATGCCCGAGGGGTGCGGCCGTCGCCTCCGCCAGCACCCTGGCCACGATGTCTGTGGTGCCGCCGGGGGCGAAGCCGACGAGGATGCGGGGCGGCCGCTCCGCCGGTTGGGCGAGGGCGGTGGCTGGGCCCAGCAGGGCAGCCCCGCACCACCCTGCCCAGGCCAGGATGGATCGCCGGTTCATGCCTCTCTCCTCCCCTGTCTTGCGGCGTCTGGCGCGGGCGAAGGCCGCCCCGCCGCCGCCGCGGGTTGTGCGGCGCCTCAGGGCCGCATCTGCAGACGCGCCGGCCGGGGCTGCCGCAGCGGGTCGGCCATGCGCGCGAACTCGCACAGCAGCGGCCTGGTCTCGCGCGGGTCGATGATCTCCTCGACCCAGAAGGCCTCCGCCGTGCGGAAGGGCGAGCGAAGGCGGTTCAACCGCGCCTCGATTTCCGCGAGCTTGGCCGCGCTGTCCGGCGCTGCCTCGATCTCCGCCCGGTAGGCGGCCTCGATGCCCCCCTCGAGCGGCAGCGACCCCCAGCGCGCCGACAGCCACGCGTAGCGCAGCGACAGCCGGTTGGCGGGCTGATGCGCGGCACCCGCCACGCCGAAGGCGTTGCGCACGATGATGGTGCACCAGGGCACGCTGCTCTGGTTGATCGCGGCCATGGCCCGCACCCCGTGCCGGATGGTGGCCTGGCGTTCCGCCTCCAGCCCGACCATGAAGCCCGGGCAGTCCATCAGATACACGACCGGCAGGTGGAAGGTTTCCGCGAGATCGACGAAGCGCACCACCTTCTGGCACGCGTCGGAGGTCCAGCATCCGCCGTGGAAGAAGGGATCGCTCGCCATCACCGCCACCGCCCTGCCCGCAAGCCTGGCGAGGCCGGTGATGACCGACCGGCCGAAGAACCGCCCCATCTCGAAGAAGGAGCCGCGGTCCACCACGCTCTCGATGATCGGCCGCATCCGGTAGACGCGCCGGGGATCCCGCGGGACCGCATCCATCAGTGTCTCGTCGCGCCGCGCGGGATCGTCCTCGCAGGGCAGGACGGGCGAGACCTCGTGGACGGAAGAGGGAAGGTAGGAGAGGAAGCGCCGCGCACGGGCGAAGGCCTCCTCCTCCGTGTCCACCGCGTCGTCCACCGCGCCGGCGCGGCACTGCGTCTCCCAGCCGCCGAGCTCCTCCTTCGTCACGGGTGCGCCCAGGCGGGCGACGACGGGCGGCCCGGCGACGAAGACCGAGGAGCGCTTGGTCATCACCGAGTA
The DNA here is from genome assembly GCA_026414745.1 of Roseococcus sp. Taxonomy (GTDB): domain Bacteria; phylum Pseudomonadota; class Alphaproteobacteria; order Acetobacterales; family Acetobacteraceae; genus Roseococcus. The sequence goes on along the minus strand of JAOAIK010000048.1, from coordinate 10,447 downwards.
GTGGCTGGCGGCGAGCCGCGCGGCCCCGAGCCCGGCCACCGCGCCCAGGCCCAGCGCGACCACCGGCACCTCGGAGAGGTTGTGGGTGGTGTAGTGGAACAGACCGGTGCCGCCGACCCCGCCGGGCAGATTGGCGCGGCCGGTCGTCTCGATGGTCTTGACCGAGCCGCCGCCGCCGGAGCCCTCGATGATGCGGATGATCGGCATGCGGAACTCGTTCGCCATCCGCTCCGCCATCAAGGGCTTCTCGCGGATGGTGGCGTCCGCCGAGCCGCCGCGGACGGTGAAGTCGTCCCCGACCAGAACGACGCGCCGGCCATCCACCGTGGCGCGGCCGAAGACGCAGTTGCTCGGGACAAGGCCGGTCAAGCGGCCCGCCTCGTCATAGCTCGCCTGCCCCGCGATGGCGCCGATCTCGTGGAAGGAGCCAGGATCGGCCAGCCTCTCGATCCGCTCGCGCACGGTGAGGCGCCCGCCCTCGTGCTGGCGCCTCACCTTCTCCGGCCCGCCCAGCTGGCGGGCCATCGCCTCGCGCCGCCGCAGCTCCTCGAGCTCGGGCTGCCAGGTCATCGTCCCGGCGGGAGGCGGCGGTGCGGCGTCATCGGGCATGGCGGGCTCGGGCGGCATGGCCGAGAGCGGATTCCGCGAGGCGGCGGGGGCGGAGGCCCCGGGCCGCCGCGGCGGGGCCGCCGGTCGCGTCGCCGCGATGGTCGATGCGGGCGGGGCCGGTCATCTCACGCCGCCGGGCCCGCATGGAGGCAGGCCCCGCGCCGCCCCGGATGGGCGCCGCACGGATGGGGGGTGGCGGCGGGCGCGGGCGTTGGGGGCGCGTCGAGGCTTGCCACGGCTCGCCAAGGGGCCGGCGAGACTCGCCCCTGCCGCCGTCGCGCATCGGGCGCGGAGGGTGATCTCGGCCATGTGTCCTCCCCGCGGGCCTTGCACCGAAAATGCTGTCGCGCCGACCCCGACCTGTCAATCGAGGGGCGCTCCGGCCTGCGCACAGGGGGGCGAAGGCAGGCGACCCCGTGGCGCCTATCGCGTCCTCAGGCGAAAGAAGGGGGAGGGAGCATTGGTGGAGCTGAGGGGAATCGAACCCCTGACCTCGTCATTGCGAACGACGCGCTCTCCCAACTGAGCTACAGCCCCGCCCGAGACGGCGCGATGGGGCGCGCCGCGGGCCGGCTGTTTGGCCCACGCGGCCCCGCGAGTCAATCCTCCCCCTTGCTTGCCCGGCCGTCATCCGCGACAAGCGCGCACAAGACCCGGGAGCTGCGCCGCGCATGATCCTCGACGCCCTCTTCTTTCTCCTCCAGGCCGGGCTCAGCCTCTTCTTCTGGGCGGTGGTGATCGCGGCCATCCTTTCGCTGCTGGTCGGCTTCAACGTGCTCGACACGCGCAACCGCCTGGTCTGGACCATCTCGGACTTCTTCTACCGCGTGACGGAGCCGGCGCTGCGCCCCATCCGCGCGCGGCTGCCGCAGCTGGGCGGGGTGGACATCTCGCCGCTCATCCTGCTGCTCGCGATCCAGGCCTGCATGATCCTGGTGGGCGCGGTGCAGCGCTACATGATCGGCTGGGGCCTCTATTTCTGAGCGCCGCATGACTGCCCGCCTCCTCGACGGCAAGGCGCTGGCCGCGCGGCTGCGCGCGCGGCTGGCCGAACGCATCGCCGCCCTGCCCTTCCGCCCCGGCCTTGTCGTGGTCCGCGTGGGCGAGGACCCCGCCAGCGGCGTCTATGTCCGCAACAAGGACAAGGCGGCGCGCGAGGCCGGCTTCGCCGCGCGCACCCTGCACCTGCCCGAGGCCACCACAGAGGCCAGGCTGCTGGCCGAGATCGCCACCCTCAACGCGGACCCTGAGGTGGACGGCATCCTCGTCCAGCTTCCGCTCCCCGCCCAGATCCGCGCCGAGGCCGCCATCGCCGCCGTGGACCCGGCGAAGGACGTGGACGGGTTCCACCCGATGAATGCGGGGCGGCTGGCCTCCGGTCTGCCGGGCCTCGTGCCCTGCACCCCGCGCGGGGCGATGCATCTGCTGGCCGAGGCGGGGGTGCGGCTGCGCGGGGCGCGCGCCATCGTCATCGGCCGCAGCCAGATCGTGGGGCGGCCCATGGCGCAGCTTCTGCTCGCGGCCGACTGCACCGTGACCATCGCCCATTCCCGCACCGATGACCTGCCGGGCGAGTGCCGCCGCGCGGACATCCTGGTGGCGGCGGTGGGCCGGCCGGAGATGGTGCGCGGCGGCTGGATCAAGCCCGGCGCCACGGTGATCGACGTGGGTATCAACCGCCTTCCCGACGGGCGGCTGGTGGGCGATGTGGCCTTCGCCGAGGCGCTGCCCCATGCCGGCGCCATCACGCCCGTGCCGGGGGGCGTGGGGCCCATGACCATCGCCTGCCTGCTCGAGAACACGCTCGACGCGGCGCTGGCGCGCCGGTCGGGGGCGCGCGGCGGGGCGCATCTCCCGGACGGCGCATGATTCGTCTTCCGTGCGAAGGCCGCTCGCCAGATCACCTGGAGGGCTGTCGATGATCCTGCACCGCACCCTGCAGGTGGTGGGGGTGCTGGCACTGTTGACCTGCCTTCACCTCGCCTGGGGGGCCACGCCGCTCGGCGGCGAGGGGTGGTCGCGCGCGCGGCTGCTCTATGCCGGCGCGGGCGGTGTCTCGGCGCTGGCGCTGATCGCCATCGGCGGGCTCGGCCTTGCGCTCCGCCGGGCCGAGGCGCGGGCGCGCGCGATCGAGGCGGCGCTCGCCCGCATCGAGGCGGAGCTGCGGGCCCGGCGATGAGGCGCGGCCGGCGGCGCGATCGCCCCGGCCACGCGCGCCGCGTCAGTAGCGGTAGGCCTCGGCCTTGAAGGGCCCCTCGGGCGAGACGCCGATATAGGCGGCCTGCTCGGGACGCAGCTTGGTCAGCTTCGCGCCCACCTTGTCGAGGTGCAGGCGGGCCACCTTCTCGTCCAGGTGCTTGGGCAGCACATAGACCTTCTTCTCGTACTTTTCGCCATGCGCCCAGAGCTCGATCTGCGCGAGCGTCTGGTTGGTGAAGGAGGCGCTCATGACGAAGCTCGGATGGCCGGTGGCGTTGCCGAGGTTCACGAGCCGCCCCTCGGAGAGCAGGATGATGCGCTTGCCGTCCGGGAACTCGATCTCGTCCACCTGCGGCTTGACGTTGTCCCACTTGAAGTTGCGCAGGGCCGAGACCTGGATCTCGGAGTCGAAGTGGCCGATGTTGCACACGATCGCCCGGTGCTTCATCGCGCGCATGTGGTCGAGGGTGATCACGTCCACGTTGCCGGTCGCGGTCACGAAGATGTCGGCGACCGGCGCCGCGTCCTCCATGGTGACGACCTGGTAGCCCTCCATCGCTGCCTGGAGCGCGCAGATGGGGTCGATCTCCGTCACCATGACGCGGCAGCCGGCGTTGCGCAGGCTGGCGGCCGAGCCCTTGCCGACATCGCCGAAGCCGCACACCACCGCGACTTTGCCGGCCATCATCACGTCCGTCCCCCGGCGGATCGCGTCCACGAGGCTCTCGCGGCAGCCGTAGAGGTTGTCGAACTTCGACTTGGTGACGCTGTCGTTCACGTTGATGGCGGGGAAGAGGAGCCTGCCCTCCTTCGCCATGGCGTAGAGGCGGTGCACGCCGGTCGTCGTCTCCTCCGAGACGCCCTTGATGTTCGCCGCGAGGCGGGCGAACCAGCCCGGCTTCTCGGCGAGGCAGCGCTTGAGCAGGGCGAAGAAGACCGTCTCCTCCTCGTTCGAGGGCTTGTCGAGGAAGGCCGTGTCGCCCTGCTCCGCGCGCAGGCCGAGATGGACGAAGAGCGTCATGTCGCCGCCATCGTCCAGCAGCAGGTTCGGCGTGCCCCCGTCGCCCCATTCCAGGGTGCGCTTCACGAACTCCCAGTATTCCCGAAGCGTCTCGCCCTTCTTGGCGAAGACCGGCACGCCGGCGGCGGCGATGGCGGCCGCCGCGTGGTCCTGCGTCGAGAAGATGTTGCAGGAGGACCAGCGCACCTCGGCGCCAAGATGCACGAGCGTCTCGATCAGCACGGCGGTCTGGATGGTCATGTGCAGGCAGCCGGCGATGCGCGCGCCCTTGAGCGGCTTCTGCGCGCCGTATTCGGCGCGGGTGGCCATCAGGCCGGGCATCTCGTCCTCGGCCATGTTGATCTCCTTGCGGCCCCATTCGGCCAGGGAGAGGTCCTTCACGACATATTCGGCGGCAACGGGCATCAGGGGGCGTCCTCAAGGGCTCTGCGATGCGGCGGGCGGTAGCACGGCCCCCGCAGCCCGCCAAGAGGCATAAACATGTCTTTATGTCGCCCCGCCCCTTCCTCGCCGCGCCGCGGCTGGGCATCTTCGGCCACGGGAGGAGAACGCCATGACACCACGTCGCACGCTGCTGGCCCTGCCGGCCGCCGCGGCCGCCTTTCCCGCCTCCGGGCAGGAGCGCTGGCCCACGCGCACCATCACCCTGATCGAGGGCTTCCCGCCGGGCGGCGTGACGGACCTCGTCTCGCGCACCCTCGCCGAGCGCATGGCGCGGGAGCTCGGGCAGAACATCGTGGTGGACAACCGGCCCGGGGCGGCGACCTCGGTGGCGCTTACCGCCCTCGCGCGCGCCCGGCCGGACGGATACACCTTCGGTTCGGGCACCACGACGCTCGCCATCAACCAGACCCTTCAGCCGACGCTGACGCCGCGCGACCCGCTGAACGAGCTGGCGCCGGTCGGGATGATGTTCCGCACCCCCTTCATCCTGCACGTCCATCCCTCGCTGCCCGTCCGCAGCGTGGCGGAGCTGATCGCGCTGGCGCGCGCGCAGCCCGGGCGGCTGTCCTTCGGCTCGCCGGGCACGGGCTCGGTCAGCCATCTCTGTCTCGAGCTGTTCCGGGCGCGGGCCGGCATCGACATCGTGCATGTGCCCTATCGCGGGGGCATCCCGGCCCTGATGGACCTGCGGCAGAACCGCGTGCAGGCGGTGTTCCAGGGGGTGCAGGAGGCGCTGCCCGCCATCCGCGAAGGGGCGACGCGGGCGCTGGCCGTCTCCACCCTGGGGCCCATCCCCCAGGCGCCCGAGCTTCCGCCCATCGCGAACGACCTGCCTGGCTTCGAGGTGGTGTTCTGGATGGGCCTCTTCGCGCCCGCCGGCACGCCGCAGCCCATCCTCGCGCGCGCCGGAGAGGCCCTGGCCGCCGCCACCAGCGACGCCGGGCTGCGCGCGCGCATGCAGGAGCAGGGCGTCGAGCTCGTCACCGGCGACGCGCAGCTTCTGCGCGACAGGCTGGCGGCGGACACGGTGCGCTGGGGCGAGGTGATCCGCGCCGCCAACATCCGCGTGGAGTAGCGCGGGGCGGTGCGTCAGCCCGCCTTCTTCCAGGCCGCGAGCTTGCGGTAGATGGTGCTCGGGTTCACGTCCAGGAGCGCGGCGGCGCGGGGCACGTCCTGGCCGGTGTGTTCCAGCGCGGCCAGGATGGCCTTCTTCTCCACCACGGCCAGGGGCTCCACCTGGCCGGGCGCGGGGGGCGGGGCCTCGCGCGCCTGGGCCTCGCGCGGCGGGGGCTGGAACAGGCGTGCGGGCAGCATGGCGCGCGTCACCAGCGGCCCCTCGTGCAGCACCACCACGTTGCGGATCACGTTCTGGAGCTGGCGGACATTGCCGGGCCACGGATCGGCGGCGATGGCGGCTGCGGCCGCCTCGTCGAAGTCGCGGAAATCCTTGCCCTCCTCGCGGCTGAACAGCTCGAGGAAGTGGCGCGCGAGCAGCAGCGCGTCCTCGCCGCGCTCGCGCAGCGGCGGCATCTCGAGGGGCACGACGTAGAGGCGATAGAACAGGTCCTCGCGGAAGCGGCCGGCCTCCACCTCGGCGCGGATGTCGCGGTTGGTGGCGGCGATGATGCGCACGTCCACCCTCTCGGTCCGCGTGCCGCCGACGGGGGTGAAGGTGCCGAGCTGGAGGAAGCGCAGCAGCTTCACCTGCATCTCCATCGGCATCTCGCCGATCTCGTCGAGGAACAGCGTGCCGCCATCGGCCTGCTTCGCCGCACCGGCCCGGCTCTCGGTGGCGCCGGTGAAGGCGCCCCTCACATGGCCGAAGATCTCGCTCTCCAGCAGGTCCTTCGGGATGGCGGCGCAGTTCAGCGCCACGAAGGGCCCGCGCGCGCGGGGGCTGGCGCGGTGGATGGCATCCGCCGCCAGCTCCTTGCCGGTGCCGCTCTCGCCGGTGATGAACACGCTGGCCTTGGAGGCGGCGACGCTCTCGATGGTGCGATAGACCGCCCGCATGGCGGGCGAGGCGCCGACGAAGCCGAAGAAGCTGCCGCGGCCGAGCTGCGCGCGCGCCTCCTCCAGCTCCGCGCGCAGGCGGCGCGTCTCCAGCGCGTTGTCGAGCGTCACCCGGAGGCGGGCGCGGCTGTATGGCTTGGCGATGAAGTCGAAGGCGCCGCCGCGCATCGCCTCCACCGCCGTGTCGAGCGAGGCGTTGACGGTGATGACGATCAAGACCGCCGCATGGCGCGCCGCGCGCAGGGCACGCATCAGCTCGAAGCCCGTCCCGTCGGGGAGCTGGAGGTCGATCAGCACCGCGTCGCAGGGCCATTCGGCGGCGAGGCGCAGCGCCTCGGCCACGGTGGCGGCGTGGCGGCACTCGTGCCCGAAGGCGGCGAGATGGGCCTTGGCGATCTCCGCCTCGGTCGGCGTGTCCTCGACGAGGAGAACCCGCGCGCGCATCAGCCGAGCATCTGCTTCAGCGCCGCGATCGCCGCCTGCGCCTCGCGCATCAGGCGCGGCAGGAGGATGTGGGGCGGCTCGGGCTGGGCGGGGTCCATGGCGAGGCGCGCCTCGCGCTCCAGCGCCACGGCACCCACCGCCGAGGCCGCGCCCGCGATGCTGTGCGCCGCGCGCTGGTAGCCGCTGGCGTCGCCGGCGCGGGCGGCGGCCAGCATCTCCTGCGCCAGCCGCCCGAGGTCGCGTTCGAAGGTCTGCACCACGCTGCGCAGCACCGCGGGCGCGAGATCCTCGCGCAGCTGCCGGGAGATGTGGGGGTCGAGGCTGCTCATCGCCGCAAGGCTTCCCATTGCCCCCGCGCCGCGTCAATCGCCGCGCCGCTTGACCCCGGACAGGGGCGGGACTAACGGAGCCCACCCTCGTGATTTGTCCGGCCAGCTTGCGGCGAGGTCCCGGTCGTCGGGCCGTTCGCCTGCCATCGGCGATGGCAGGGGGCGGAAAACAAGCGCGCTAAACGGCTGAAGGCGCCCGGCCCGCCACGCTCCGGCGGGAGGGCGCCGCACCCGGGACAGGGTGCCGGACGCCCGTGCGTTTCGAGGTGTTCACATGTCCCAGACCCGCCGCCTCCGCCCCGCCACGCAGCTCGTGCGCGGGGGGCTCACCCGCACCCCCTTCGGCGAGACGGCCGAGGCGCTCTTCCTCACCTCCGGCTTCGTCTATGACAGCGCCGAGCAGGCGGAGGCGACCTTCAAGAACGAGATCGCGCACTACCAGTACAGCCGCTTCGGCAACCCCACCCTCACCATGCTGGAGGAGCGGCTGGCCGCGCTGGAGGGCGCCGAGGCCTGCCGGCTGACGGCCACCGGCATGGCCGCCGTTCATGCCGCGCTGCTCTCCCACCTCAAGACCGGCGACCGGCTGGTGGCCAGCCGCGCCCTGTTCGGCTCCTGCCATTGGATCGTCTCCACCCTGCTGCCGCGCTACGGCATCGAGAGCGTCTTCGTGGACGGCGCGGACCTCGCGCAGTGGGAGGCGGCGCTGAGCGCCCCCACCGCCATGGTGCTGCTGGAAAGCCCCTCCAACCCGATGCTCGAGCTGGTGGACGTGGAGGCGGTGTGCCGCCTGGCGAAGCGGGCCGGCGCGCTGGTGGTGGTGGACAACGTCTTCGCCACGCCGCTGCTGCAGCGGCCGCTGGAGCAGGGGGCCGATGTCGTCGTCTATTCCTGCACCAAGCACATGGACGGGCAGGGCCGCGTGCTGGGCGGGGCGGTGCTCGGCCGGCGGACATGGGTGGACGAGGTGCTGCAGCCCTTCCTCCGCAACACCGGACCCGCCATGTCGCCCTTCAATGCCTGGGTGATCCTGAAGGGGCTCGAGACGCTCAAGCTGCGCGTCGACCAGATGTGCCGCAACGCCGCCGCCATCGCTGATTTCCTGGCCGAGCGGCCGGAGGTGGCGCGCGTGCTCTACCCCTTCCGCCCGGACCACCCGCAGCAGGCGCTGGCGCTGCGGCAGATGGGCGCCGGCGGCACGCTGGTCACCTTCGAGATCAGGGGCGGCAAGCAGGCCTGCTTCGCCTTCATGAACGCGCTCGGGCTGGTGGATGTCTCGAACAACCTGGGCGACTCGAAGTCCCTCGCCACCCACCCGGCGACCACGACGCACATGCGCATCGGCGCCGAGGAGCGCGCGCGGCTCGGCATCACGGACGGCACGGTGCGCCTCTCGGTCGGGCTGGAGGACGTGGCGGACCTCATCGAGGATCTGGCGCAGGCGCTGGAGGCGATCCCGCATGGGGCCGCGCGCGCGGCCGAATAGGCCTGATGCGGCGGCGGTGTGGCGCGCGGCGCCGGGCTGTGGTGATCTCCGCCCCATGGACCTCGCATCCCGGATCGCCGCCGCGGCGATGCCCCGCGCATGACGCGCTACACGGCCGTGACCCGCGGCGTGCGGGTCACCGTGCGCAGCTTCTACCTGGCCGACCAGTCGGAACCGGAGGCGGGCCGCTATGTCTGGGCCTACAAGGTGGAGATCGCGAACGAGGGACGGGAGACGGTGCAGCTTCTCAAGCGCACCTGGCTGATCACCGACGCGCAGGGCCGCACCCTGCGCGTGCACGGGGAGGGAGTGGTGGGTGAGCAGCCCGTCCTCGAGCCCGGCGAGAGCTTCGAATACACCTCGGGCACGCCGCTGCCCACGCCATCGGGCTTCATGCGCGGCCTCTACCACATGGTGGTGACCGACACGGGCGAGCCCTTCGACGCCGAGGTGCCGGCCTTCTCCCTCGACAGCCCGCACCAGTCGGGCAGGCTGCACTGATACCAAGCGCACGACGCCCCGACCCTGCGGCCCGGAGGGCCGAGGCCGCGGATGCGGCCCGCGGCCTGCGCCCCGCTCCCGAAGCACATGGCCTTCATGCGGCGGGTATGGCGCGCGGGGCTGGCGGGGCGGCCGTGCGCAAGGCCAAGGTGGCGATGCCTGCCGCGCGAGGGGTGGACCTTCGCGCGACAGGCGTGAGGGGGGCGGCGGGTCAGCTCTCGGCGCGGATGTTGTTCTCGCGCACCACGCGCTGCCAGCGCGCGTAGTCCTCGGCCATCATCTGCGCCATCTGCTCGGGCGTGCCGCCGCCGGGCTCGTCGCCGCGGCTGGTCATGCGCTCGCGCGTCGCCGGATCGGCCAGGGCGGCGTTCAGCGCGGCGTTGAGGCGCGCCACCACCTCGGGCGGCGTGCCGCGCGGCGCGAAGAGGCCGATCCAGGCGTAGAAGGTGAAGTCTGTCAGCCCCTGCTCGGCCGAGGTGGCGATGTCAGGGAAGGCGGGGCTGCGCTCGCGCCCGGTCACCAGCACGCCGCGCAGCCGGTTGTCCTGCAGGAAGGGCGCGACCACCGAGGCGCCGTCGAACATCAGCGAGAAGCGGCCGGCGATGAAATCCTGCATGGCGGGGCCGGAGCCGCGATAGGGGATGTGCGTCATCTCCGGCCGCCCGATGCGCTCGCGGAACAGCTCCATGGCGATGTGCGTCAGGCTGCCGGCGCTGGCCGAGCCGTAGTTGATGGAGCCCCGCGGCTGCCGCGCGATCCAGCCGCGCAGGTCCGCGAGGTTGCGCACATTCATGGAGGGATGGGTGCAGAGGACGAGCGAGGACTGCAGCGCGAGTCCGATGGCCACCATCTCGCGCGGGTCGATCGTCATCCCGTCCATGGCGTGCGGGTTGATCGTCATCGGCGAGGAGTTGCCCGCCAGGATGGTGTAGCCGTCGGGGCGGGCGCGCATCACCGTCTCGGTGCCGATGTTCCCGCCCGCCCCGCCGCGGTTGTCGATCACCACGGGCACGCCCAGCGCGTTCTGCATGCCGGGCTGGATGACGCGCGCGGCGAAATCCGTCTGCCCCCCGGGGGGGAAGCCGACGACCAGGGTGATGGGCCGCGTGGGGTTCCAGCTTCCCTGCGCGCGCAGCGCGGGCGCGGAGAGGGCGGCGGCGGCGCCCCCCAGCAGCAGGCGGCGATGGAGCATCGTCATTCTTCCGTGTCCTCCCTCTTCCCTGGACGGTCACTGGCGCGCCGCGGGCGGCGCCGCCTGGGCCTCCGCCAGCGCGCGGCGGGCCTGTTCGAGTTCGGCGCGCAAGGCGGCGGCCGCGGTCTCGGCACGGGCCGCGCGCTCGGCCGCCTCGCGCGCCTGGGCGGCGGCCTGGGCGGCCTCGGCGCTGTCTCTTATACACATCT
>JAOAIK010000041.1 GCA_026414745.1 Roseococcus sp. | reverse complement strand
AGATCGCCCGGCCCGCTGCGGTCGTTCTGCGCGATCCCGGCATGATCGTAGCGCGGGTCGCCGGGGTCGCGCATCAGCGGCACATGAGCGGGCGCGCGGAAGACGGCGCTGCCCGCGCCCTTGCGCGCGAAGGCGAAGCTTGCGCGCGCCTCAGCCCCGCGTTCGGACCACGGCGCAAGGCGCAGCCCGCCCGGGAGCGCGGCCGGCGCTTGCTCCGAACCCTCCGCATCCAGCAGCGCGAAGCCCTCAGCCTTGGGCAGGCGCTGCCCGAGGCGATAGGCGGCATCGCAGACGCGGCAGCGATGCACGTCGTCGAGCTCGGTCCGAACCACCGCCGGCCGCACGCCGCAGCTCGCGCAGGCGCCATGCGCCTCATCGAAGGGCGCCGCGATCACCCCGGTGCCAAGGAGGTCGCCCGCCGAGCGCCAGCCCGCGAAGGGACGGAGCTTGGCCGCATCGAGGGCGGCGGCGAGTCTGGCGCGCTCCTGCCGATAGCCCTCGGCCACCTCATTCGCCTTGCCGCGCCGCATGAACTGCGCCGCCGCGAAGGCCGGGCCGGCGGCCAGGATCAGCCCGAGATCACCCTGCCAATGCTCGACCATCCAGGCATCGAGCTCCCCGCGCAGCGCCTCGAGCCGCGCGTCGAGATCGGGCAGGTCGGGCAGCAGCAGCTCCGCCTTGCCGCCGGCGTGCAGCAGCACGGAGGAGAAGGGAAGGCCGAGCCTCTCCAGCAGAAGCTGCAGCGCCGCCTCCACCGTCTGGCCCATGAGGAAGGAGCGCGCGCGCAGGATGCGGCTCGCCCCCTTCTGGCCCTCCAGCCGGAACAGCGCCTTTTGGATGCCCGAGAGGTCAAGCGCGGCGAGGCGGAACTTGGGCAGCGCGCGGTTCTTCACCGCATCGACGTTGTTCGCTTGATGGGCCGCGTGCCACGCAGCCAGGGCGGCGGCGATGGCGGCCACGGCGCGCGCATGCTCGTGCAGCGAGACATCGGGCTGATCGATGGTCGAGGAGGGCACGGCCCAGAGCAGCCGCTCGGAGAGCCCGAGCAGCGCCCGCTCGAAGCGCCGGGCCGACAGGCCATGCTGGCCGAACTCCTCGACTCCCTTCTGCCATGCCGCCCAGAGCAGGCCGAAGCGGCGCGGCTGATCCAGGGGTGCCGGGCCTTGCGGCATGATCGCCTCGGGCGAGGCCTCCTCGGCCGGGTGCCACATCGCGCCCGGCGGCTTCCCGCGCCCGATCTCGATCTCGGGCAGCAGCGCGCGCAGCTCGCGCTGGCGCAAGCTGCCGCCATGCGCCTCCTCGGCCTCGTCCTTCTCCTTGCGCTCGAGGCCGGAAGCGAGGCGGTCGGCCTCGGCCAGGATCCAGTCCGAAGGATCGTCGTGGCGCGGATGATGATGGCGCACCGCCACCGCCGCAAGCCGCGCCCCCCTCACCTCCTTGGGCCAGCGCAGCCCGGCGGCTTCGGCCTCGCGGATCGCGAAGTCGCTCCACAGCGCGTGGCGATGGGTGTAGCGCCCGTCCTTGGGCGGCAGGATCGCAGCCTCGGTCCCCGCGAGATCGGCCCCATAGGCGGTGCGCAGCGCCGTCTCGTCCGCATGCGCGCGCTGGGCGAGCTTGCCGATGTCGTGCAGCAGGCCGGCGAGCGCGGCCTCCATGGGCGTGATGAGGTCCGGGGGCGCAGGATCAGCGGGCACGGGCATCCTCGATGATGGTGATGGCCTTGGGCGGCAGGGCGAGGCGGTAGCCGGTCAGCGGCCGGCGCCCCTCGCTGCGGATCAGGAAGGGCTCCGCGGCGGGGCCGAGCGCCTCGCGGAAGGCGCGGTTGAGGCGCGAGACCTTCTCGGCGAGGTAGTCGCGCTCCATCCCCTGAGAGAGGGCCTTGCGGGCGGCCCCCAGCGCACCGGCCTCGGCGACGCGCGCCAGGGCGCCGAGATAAGCGCCGGCGAAGCACTGCGCCTCCTCCCCCCGCCAGACGAGAGGGGAGGCGCCGGCGCGGGCGCGCTCGGCGAGCCAGAGCAGGGCGGCGAAGAGGGCCGGCGCCAGGGAGAGGCGCCGCTCGCCCAGCAGCGCCTGGCGCTGCGCCACCTCGAGGACCAGCCGGGGCGGGGCGAGGCGCCGCTGCGCCGCCGCCACCGCCGCGGCGAAGGCGCCGGCGCCGCGATCCGGCCGCCATTGGTCGCGCAGGCGCACGAAGGGAATCTCGGCGAGCACGAGCCCCGCCTCCCTCGTGCTGAGCTGCCCGCCCCCGGGCAGGCGCAGGAGCACGGGCGGCTCGGGGGGGAAGAAGAAGTCGCTCCGCCCCACGAGGCGAGGATCGACCAGGACATGCGAGAGCACATCGCCCTCGCGCCCGCACAGGCTCAGGGCGAGGGTCGCCAGAGCCCCCATGGTCTTGCGCCCGCCGGCGATGGAGAGATGGACATCCACCCCCTCATCTCGCGTCGCCTCCTGCACGGCGGCGAAGATCGCATCCGCTGCCAGGCGGTTGTCGGCCTCGGTGACGATGTCCTCCAGCGTGCGGCCGCACGGCGAGTCGAGAAGCCGCCATTCCGGATCGGGCAGCGCCGCCCCGAGCTGCCGCCCGAGCGCGCGCAGGGCCTCGGGCAGCGCCGGCTCGCCGGCGGCGCGCCCCGCCGCGGTGGTGAGCACCGTGATGCGCTGCGGCAGCCGGCGGGCGGGGCCTTGCGCCAGGCACCAGACCGTCTCGGTCACGACCTGTGGCGAGAGACCGGCGAGCGCCAGCAGATGCAGCGGGCGGCTCATCTCAGGCAGCCTCCACGTCGATACGGCCGAAGCCCATGCTGGCGCCCTTGCCGAGATGCAGGATGCCCGCCGCCCACAGCGGCGGCCACAGCGCCGGCCGGCCGCGGAGATCGAGCAGCGCCTCGCCCACGATGCCGCCGAGCTGCATCCTGCTCCGCTGCCGGCTGGAGACTCGCGTGGTCTCGAGCCAGCCCAGCCGCGCCTCGCGGAAGGCCAGCCCGGCCGCCTGGCCGCGCGCCGCCTGCGCGAGCGCGGCCGGCAGGGCGAAGCCGAGCAGCCGCAGCCGGCGCAGCGCCGCCTCGACGAGATGGATCGGGCGCAGGGTCCGGCCCGTCAGCAGATCACCCGCAAGGCGGATGCGCAGCGGCGTCGCGAGAAGGAGCCGCACCGTCCCGGGCGCTGGCGGACAGGACAAGGTCTCGGGCGGCGGCAGGGGGCGGTCGAGGTCGATCGCCTGTCCCGTGGCGGCGTCGGTGACGGCCGTGCAGTCGAGCGGGATGCGATGCGCGGTCAGTCCATGCGCCGCCGCCTCGAGGAGCGCGCGCACCGCATAGGGCGCGGCGGCCTCGGCCGCGGGCAGAAGGGTCAGGCGAACGCGCAGCGTTTCGCCCGGGTGCAGCACACCCGTGGCTGGTGTGCGGTCCGGATCCAGGATGTAGGGCCTGCCGCCCTCGACCGCCTCATCGGTGCCGAAGAAGGCGGGATGAAGGCACACGCCCGTCAGGGGGCACCCCTCGCAGGGCCTCAGGCGCATGGCGCAGACCATGCGTTTCAGCGCGTGGCCGAAGGCCCCTCGCCAGGCCGAGCCGGAATGGGCCTGCAGCCGAAGCGGCGCGCGCGGGGCGAAGGCGAAATCGAGGCGGCGAATGCCCGTCAGGTACGGCGCTGGATCCATGCCGGCGATGTAGGCTGGCGCCTTCGGGCGGCTCCAGCTCCCGCAATGTTGTCGTCCGCCTCCTCCGCTGAACGGGGAGCGGGGAGGGAGGTGCCATGGGGGACGGGAGGGGGCGGGGGAGGGGGCGGGGGCATCAGCCCTGCTGGATGCCCGCGCGCGCCATCAGCTCCCGGTTCTGGTCGAGCTCGCGGCGGATGCGCGCCAGAAGAGCCGCTTCGCCGAAGGCCGGGGCGGGCGCAAGGCCCTGGGCGCGCATGAACGCGACCGCGGCGGGCGTCGAGAAGGTCTCGATCGCCGCCTGGGTCAGACGGCCCTTCAGGGGCTCGGGCAGGCCGGGCGGGGCCTGCAGGGAATACCAGGCGCCGCCGCCGAAGCCCGGGAAACCCTGCTCGGCCACGGTCGGCAGATCGGGGAAGGCGGCCACGCGGTTCACCGTCACCGCGCCCAGCGCGCGCATCCGCCCCGCCTCCACATGGCCGCGGCAGGCGGCGACAAGGGCGATCATGCAGTCCACGCGCCCCGCGATCACCTCCGTCATCGCGGGCGGGGAGCCGTTGAAGGGCACGTGCAGCATCTCCACCCCCGCCCGCGCCGTCAGCTCCACCATGGGCAGATGCGCGGTGGTGCCGATGCCCCAGCTCGCGTAGCTGAGCTGGCCCGGGCGCCGGCGCGCCGCCTCGAAGAGCTGGCCGAGGGATTCCCAGCGCGGGTTGGCCACCAGCAGCGCCTCGGTGTCGCAGAGCTGCGTCAGGTGCGTGAAATCCGTCACCGGGTCATAGCCCGGCTGGCGCAGCGCGAGCGGCGCCATGGAGAAGGTGACGATGGTGCCGAGCAGCAGCGTCTGCCCGTCGGGCCTGGCGCGCGCCACATGCCGCGCGGCGATGGTGGTGGAGGCGCCGGGCTTGTGGTCCATCACGAAGGCGCCGCCAAGCCGCTGCGCCAGCCCCTCGGTCAGCAGGCGGCCGACCACGTCCGAGGCGCCGCCCGGCGCGTAGGGGATCACGAGCTGCGTGGCCGCAGCCTGGGCCCGAGGGGCGGCGAGCGGGAGGGCGAGCAGGGGCGCGGCGAGCGCGGCGCGGCGGGCGAGCATGGACGACCTCCGGGTTTTCTTCTGGCCGCGCAGCGTGGCAGGCGGGCGGGGCGCGGCGCAAGCATGGCGCGCGGGTGTGGTATCTGGTTACCGTGCCTCGTCCCGCTTGACCTGCCGCGGTTTCGCAGGCAGAGAACCTGCCGCGAACTCCCTTTTCCAAGGTTCTTCCATGCTCAGCACTCAGACCCGCTCGCTGAAGCCGGCGGAGGTCCAGAAGCGGTGGTGGGTGATCGACGCCGACGGCCTCGTCCTCGGCCGCCTCGCCTCGCTCGTCGCCAACCGGCTGCGCGGCAAGCACAAGCCGCAGTTCACCCCGCATGTGGATTGCGGGGACCATGTGGTGGTCGTGAACGCCGCCAAGGTGCGCGTCACCGGCAACAAGGCGGAACAGTCGGTGTTCTACTGGCACACGGGCTATCCGGGCGGGATCAAGGGCCGCACGCTGCGCCAGCGTCTCGAGGGGCGCCATCCCGAGCGCGTGATCGAAAAGGCGGTGGAGCGCATGATCACCCGCGGCCCGCTGGGGCGGCGGCAGATGCGCAACCTCCACGTCTATGCCGGCGCCGAGCATCCGCACGCCGGCCAGAATCCCCAGCCGCTCGACGTCGCGGCGATGAACCGCAAGAACAAGGTGGTGTGAGCCGATGAGCGAGCAGACCACGGCCACCTCCCTGGCCGACCTCAAGGCCCTGGTGCAGGGCACCCCGGCCGCCCCGGCCGCCGAGGCGCCGAAGCGCGAGCCGAAGCGCGACGCGCTCGGGCGCAGCTACGCCACCGGCTCGCGCAAGGAGAGCGTGGCGCGGGTGTGGATCAAGCCGGGCAAGGGGCAGATCACCATCAACGACAAGCCGGCGGCGAAGTATTTCGCCCGTCCGGTGCTGCGCATGCTGATCACCCAGCCCTTCCTGGTCGCCGACCGCTACCAGGCCTTCGATGTGGTGGCGACGGTCTCGGGCGGCGGTCTCTCGGGCCAGGCGGGCGCGGTGCGGCATGGGATCTCGCGCGCGCTCTGCAACTACGAGCCCGAACTCCGCGGCATCCTCAAGAAGGCCGGCTTCCTGACGCGCGACCCGCGCGCGGTGGAGCGCAAGAAGTACGGCAAGGTCAAGGCGCGCCGCAGCTTCCAGTTCTCGAAGCGCTGACGCCCGGCGGGCCCTGCACCTGGTGGCAGGAGGGGCGGGGGCACGTCCGGTTCGCATGCCGGTCATTCCCTCACGGGGCGGGTCCGCAGGGGCCCGCCCCTTTCGTTTTGCCCCCCACCCGGGCCACACTTCTGGCGACGGAGAAACGCACATGCCCAGGCTTCCGAGCATCTTCATCGACGGCGAGAGCGGCACCACGGGGCTGCAGATCCGCGCCCGCCTCGCGGGGCATCCGGGCCTCGTGCTCCGCTCCATCGCCGAGGCCGAGCGCAAGGATCCCGCCGCCAAGCGCGCGCTGATGGAGGAGGTGGACCTCGTCGTGCTCTGCCTGCCCGACGAGGGGGCGAAGGAGGTGGCGGCCATCGCCGCCGAGATGGGCGCGGCCGCGCCGAAGCTGCTCGACGCCTCCACCGCCCACCGCACCCACCCCGACTGGGTCTATGGCTTCCCCGAACTCACGCGCGGCCAGGCGGAGCGCATCGCCGCCGCCCGCCGCGTCTCCAACCCGGGCTGCTACCCCACGGGGGCCATCGCGCTGATCCGCCCGCTCATCGAGGCGGGGCTGCTGCCGCCCGACTTTCCGCTCACCATCAACGCCGTCTCGGGCTATTCGGGCGGCGGCAAGGCGATGATCGCGGAGTTCGAGGCCGGCGCGGCCGCGCCCTTCTTCCTCTACGGCCTGACGCTGGAGCACAAGCACCTGCCGGAGATCCAGCTCCATGGCGGGCTGGCGCGCCGGCCCATCTTCGTGCCGAGCGTGGGCAACTTCGCGCAGGGCATGCTGGTCTCCATCCCGCTGCATCTCGACCTGCTGCGCGGCGCGCCCTCGCCGGGCGACATCGAGGCCGCGCTGGCCGCGCATTACGCGGGGGCGGAGTGGGTGCGCGTGCTGCCCGGCGAGGGGCCGGCGCGGCTGGAGCCGGAGGCGCTCAACGGCACCAACGCGCTGGAGCTGCGCGTCTATGGCAATGCCGCGCGCGGCCAGGCGGTGCTGGTGGCGCGGCTCGACAATCTCGGCAAGGGCGCCTCGGGGGCGGCGGTGCAGAACATCGGCCTGATGCTGGGCGTGGACGTGAACGCGGCCCTGCCGCTGGCGGCGGAGTGAGCGCGATGGGCCCGCTTTATCCCTTCGAGGGCAAGCTGCCGCGCGTGCATCCGCGCGCCTGGGTGGCGCCCACCGCGGCGGTGATCGGCGATGTCGAGATCGCCGAGGAGGCGAGCATCTGGTATCACTGCGTGCTGCGCGGCGACACCAACTTCATCCGCATCGGGCCGCGCAGCAACATCCAGGACGGCACCATCATCCACGTCAATGCCGGGCGGCAATGCACGGTGATCGGCGCCGATGTCACGGTGGGCCATGCCGCCATCATCCATGCCTGCACGCTGGAGGACGGCGCCTTCGTCGGCATGGGCGCCACCGTGCTCGACGACGCGGTGATCGCCGCGGGCGGGGTGCTGGCCGCGGGCTCGGTGCTGCCGCCGGGCAAGCGCATCGGTCCGCGCGAGCTCTGGATGGGCAACCCCGCGAAGCTCGTGCGCGTGCTGAGCGAGGAGCAGCGCGCCCAGGGCTTCGACCGCACCGCGCCGCACTATGTCGAGCTGGCGCGCCGGCACCGCGCCTCGCTCGATACGATCGGTCACTTTGAGGAACAGCCCGCGGCGGACTAGACTCGCGCCATGAGGATCGCCGCATTCGGCCTGCTTCTCGCCCTCGCCGCCTGTGCGGGCGGGGCCCTGCCGCCCTCGGCCAGCCTGCCGCCGGGCATGGTGGCGGGCGCCACCGATCCCTGGCGCTTCGCCGTGCTGGGCAGCGCCCATGCCTATGGCCGCGGCGCGCCGCCCGCGGGGGCGGAGGCCGCCCGGGCGGCCATGCTCGTCGAATACCTCGCCGCGAGCCTGCCCTGGGAGGCACGCTGGCGCGCCTTCGCCCCGCCGGTTGGCCCCGCCCTGCTGGCGGCCCGGGCGGAGCTGCGCGAGGCGCTGGCCATCGCCCCCGAGGCGCCGCCGCAGA
Organism: Roseococcus sp.; assembly: GCA_026414745.1. Lineage (GTDB taxonomy): Bacteria > Pseudomonadota > Alphaproteobacteria > Acetobacterales > Acetobacteraceae > Roseococcus. The sequence continues at coordinate 8,990 of JAOAIK010000041.1, read as the reverse complement.
TGGTGGTGAACGGGCTCGCCCTCGCGCGCGCCCGCCTGGCCGGGGAGGGGGATGTGCCGCCCCTGCCCGCCGCCGCCTTCCCCGCGCCCGAGACCACCCTGCAGCGCCTCGCCGCGCCGCCGCCCCTGCCCCGCACGCGGAGCGCGACGGCCATGGTGGAGCGCGAGATGCTCCGCCTCGACGAGGAGCGTCTGCACCAGAGCATCGGGCACGGGTCGGCCAATGGGAGACACTGAGATGCTGCGTCGTTCCGTTCTTCTCGTCCTTCCGGCGCTGGCCGCCTGCGCCGGGCTGCCGCCCATCGAGACGGCCAGCCTGCCGCCCGGTTTCGTCCAGGGTGCGGGCGATCCGACCCGCGCCGCGGCGCTGCATGCCGGCAGCGTCTTCGGCCGGCAGGCGCAGCTCGCGGGCCAGCCGGGCACGGCGGCCCGGGCGATCGCCGAGATGGAGTATCTCGCCGTCGAGCTGCCCTCGAGCCCGGTGGCGCGCAACCCTGTGCCCACGCTGCAGCCGCAGATGCAGGTGGCGCGGCGCGAGTGGCGCAACGCGCTGGGCGTGGCGGCCGATGCGCCGCCGCAGCGCGTGATCAACGGGCTCATCGCCGCCTCGCGCGCGCTGGAGGAGGGCCGGCAGGACGCGCTGCGCGCGGCCCTCCCGCCCGAGGTGTTCACCGCCGGGGCCGAAGGCACGCTGGCGCGTCTCGGGGCACTGCCGCCGCTGCCCCGCACCGCCGCGGCCGCGGCCAGCGCCGAGCGGAGCCTGATCCAGCCCGAGCGCTCGCCGGTCGCCAGCACGCTGTGAGGCGCCGGCACGCGGCGGCGCTGCTTCTTGCCCTTGGCGCCTGCGCCGAGCTCTGGACCCCGCCGCCTCCACCACCGCCCGGGGAGCTGGCCGGGGATGATGTCGCCGCGCCCCTTCGCGCCGTCGCGCGGCGCGCCCTGGCGGATTTCGCGCCCGGCGGCGCGGGCCTCGCCGGCCCGCCGGAGGCAGTGGCGCTCGCCGCCGCGCGCCTCGAATGGCTGGGCGGCGAGACGCGGCCGGGCGGGGGCCTGGCCCGGATCGAGGAAGACTTCCGCTTCGCCCTCGCGGCGGCCGTGGAGGAGCAGCGCGCCGCGCTCGGCCTCGCGCCCGAGGCCAGCCCCGAACAGGCCATCGCCGCCCTGCTGGCGGCGCGGCGCGCGCTGATGCGGGGCGAGCGGGCGGCGGCCGAGGCGGCGCTCGTCCCGCCCGTCTTCCGCCCCGGGCTGCGACCCGGGCCGCTCGCGCGGCTCGCCGCCCCCGGGCCGCGCCCGAACGCGCAGCTCGTGCTGCCCGGCCTTGTCGCGGCGCTGGAGCGCGCGCCAGCGGCCCGGCTGGAGGAAGGGGGTGTCGGGTTCGGGGTGGGCGAGGGGGGCCTCTCGCCGTTCACCCTGCCCCGGCGCTGACGCGCGCCGCGCTTGGCGCGCGGCGGCAGGGGCCTTATGTCGGGAATGTCATTCGGCCTTCATTCCCGGAGTCCGCGCATGCCCTTCCGCCCCGCCCGGCGCGCCCTGCTGGCGAGCCCGCTCCTCGCTGCCCCGGCCCTCGCGCAGCCCGGCTTTCCGGACCGGCCGCTGCGCATGGTGGTGGGCTTCCCGCCCGGCGGGCTGACCGACATCGTGGCCCGCGCCACGGCGGAGGGGATGAGCGCCGCACTCGGCCAGCCGGTGGTGGTGGAGAACCGCCCCGGCGCGGCCGGCAACCTCGCCACCGAGCAGGTGGCGCGCGCCGCCCCGGACGGGCTGACGCTGCTCATGGCCTATTGCGGCCAGGTGACGATCAACCCCTTCACCTACGGCAACATGGCCGTGGACCCGCTGCGCGACCTGGTGGGCATCACGCGGGCCGTGCGCACCTCCATCGCGCTGGTGGTGCATCCGGATTTCCCGGCGCGGGACTTCCAGGGCTTCCTGGCGGAGCTGCGCCGCCAGCCCGGCCGGGTGAACTACGCCACCGCGGGCTCCGGCAGCCTGCTGCATGTGGTGGCGGAGCTGCTGCAGCGCCGCACCGGCACGCAGATGACCTCGGTGCATTTCCGCGGCAGCGCCGCCGCCATCCCCGAGGTGCTGGCCGGCCGCGTGCCGGTGATCGTGGATCCGGTGCCCACCATCGCGCCGCATGTGCAGGCCGGACGCCTGCGCGCACTGATGGTGGCGGCCGAGGCGCGCGCGCCGCAACTGCCCGATGTGCCGACGGCGACGGAGGTCGGCCTGGCCGATTTCGCCTTCGACAACTGGTTCGGCCTGCTGGCCCCCGCCGCCACCCCGGCCGCGCGCATCGAGCGGCTGAACGAGGCGGCGACCGCCGCCCTGCGCCAGCCGGCGCTGGTCGAGCGCCTCGCGGGCCAGGGCATCCAGACCGCGCCGACCACGCCGGCCGAGGTGCAGCGCCTCTTCGCCAGCGAGGCGCGGATCTTCGCCGAAGTGATTCGCGCGGCCAACATCCGGGCCGACTGATACCAAGCGCGGGAACTCCCCACCCTGCGGCCCGCCGGGCCGAGGCCCGGATGCCGCCCGCGGGCTGTGCCGCGACGCCAAGGCGGCCGGATGGCCGCCGCCCGGCGACCGAGGCGGGCGAAGGTGACAGCTTCGTGCATGCGGCATGAGCGGCGCCGGCCCGAGCGCGCGCGCCCTGCGGCCGCGGCCGGCGGCGGCCTGTCAGTCGGTCGCCATCACGCGCACATAGCTGCCCGGCGCATCCTCGATCACGGGCAGCTTGCCGGCCCCGGGCACCCGCGCGGGCACCATGGTCTTGTCGAGCCCGCTCACCCAGCGCTGCCAGTCCGGCCACCAGGAGCCGGCGAGCTCGGTGGCTCCCTTCAGCCACTCGTCGGGGTCGGGCGGCAGCTCCTCGTTCACCCAGTGGCTGTACTTGCCGGAATCGGGCGGGTTCACCACGCCCGCGATGTGGCCCGAGGCGGCGAGGACGAAGCGCACGGGCCCGGAATAGATCTGCGTCGCGCGGTAGGTGCTCTTCCAGGGCGCGATGTGGTCCTCGCGCGTCGAGATCAGGTAGCTCGGCACCTTGATCTTGCGCAGGTCGATCTTCGTGCCCAGCAGCTCGATGGCGCCGGGCTTCACCAGATCGTTCTGCTGGTACATCCGGCGCAGGTAGAAGCTGTGCATGCGCGCGGGCATGCGCGTGCTGTCGTCGTTCCAGTAGAGCAGGTCGAAGGGGAAGGGGTCCTGGCCGAGCAGGTAGTTGTTCACGACGAAGGACCAGATCAGGTCGTTCGCGCGCAGCATGTTGAAGGTGGTGGCCATCTCGCTGCCGTCGAGATAGCCGCGGCGGTTCATCCTCTCCTCGAGGGACTTGAGCTGCTCCTCGTCGATGAACACGCCGAGCTCGCCCGGCTGCTCGAAATCCACCAGCGTGACGAAATAGGTGGCGGACTTGATGCGGCTGTCGCGCTTCGCGGCCATGTGCGCGAGGGTGGTGGCGAGCAGCGTCCCGCCCAGGCAGTAGCCGATGGCGTTCACCGCGCGTTCGCCGGTGGCGAGCTCGATGGCGTCGAGGGCGGCCAGCACGCCCTCCCTCATGTAGTCGTCGAAGCCCTTCTCGGCGAGCCGCGCATCCGGATTGACCCAGGAGACGCAGAACACCGTGTGCCCCTGCTCCACCGCCCAGCGGATGAAGCTGTTCTTCGGGCGCAGGTCGAGGATGTAGAACTTGTTGATCCAGGGGGGGAAGATCACCAGCGGGCGCTTCAGCACCGTCTCGGTGACGGGATTGTACTGGATGAGCTGCATGAGCTCGTTCTGGTAGATCACCTTCCCCGGCGTGACGGCGATGTTCTCCCCCACCTTGAACTTCGTCTCGTCCGTCATGCGGATCCGCAGACGTCCCCTGCCGCGCTCGAGGTCTGCCAGGAGGTTCGAAAGACCCTTGAGCAGATTGGCCCCGCCCGTCTCGGCGGTGCGGCGCAGCACCTCGGGGTTGGTCAGGATGAAGTTCGCCGGGCTCATCGCATCGACGAACTGGCGCGTGTAGAAATCCACTTTCTGCGCCGTCTTGGGATCCAGCCCCTCGGTCCGCCGCACCACATCGGTAAAGAAGCGCGCGGTCAGCAGATAGGATTGGCGGATGAAGTCGAAGACCTCGTTCTCGCGCCAGGCATCGTCGCGGAAGCGGCGGTCGCCGCGCGGTTCCTCGATCACCGGCTCGGCCTCTCCGCCCAGCAGCCGGCGCGCCGTGTTGGACCAGAGCGTCAGGTAGTCCTGCCAGAACCCGATCTGCGCCTGCACGATCGGGGTCGGGTTGGCCATCATGCGCGTGGCCATTTCCATGAAGGCCTGGCCGATGTTGAGCGGATCGGGGCTGTGCGCCTCCTCCGCCTGCCGGCGCAGGAAATCGGCCACGATGCGCTGCCCGCGCTCGGCCACCTCGGCCATGGTGCGGGTGATCAGCGCCGGGTCGGGCAGTGTGAAGGGGGGCGCCTTGCTGTCGCTCTTGTCGGCCATCTGCGCTCGCCCCTCCTTGCCCCAGCCGGGGCCTTGCCTGTCCTTCGCCGCGGCTGAGGCCCCGGATCGCCCATGCGCAACCACCGGGCCAAGCGCAGCCGGCCATCCGGCCCGCTGCGGCCTTGCCTCCCCCGGCCGACCGCGCCTGCGTGCCACGGCGCCAGGGGGATCCGCCGCGGAACCCTGCCGCACCCCCTTCCGCCCCGCCCGGCCTCCGGGCACATCGGCAGCATGCGGAGCGCAGGGCATGCCAGGCCAAACTAGAAAGCGCGCGGGGGCGAGGCAAGCCGCGGCCCTGCTTCTGTCGCTGCTCGCGGCGGGCTGCGACATCCCGGAACGGCTCGCGCGCGGCGGGCTGATCGGCTCCTCCCAGCCGGACCGGCCGCCCCCGCCCGGGCTTGAGGCAGGCTGGCGCCCGCTCTCCACCGTCCCAGCCCGCCCGGCGCGGCCAGATATCGAGGCGCGCCGCGCGCGCGAGGCGATGCTCGCGGCCGATCACGCCGCCGCTGCCCAGCCCCTGGCGCCGGGGCCTGCCCGCACCGCACCGGCCGGTGCTCCGCCGCGCCCCGCCCTGCGCCCGGCCCCGCCGGTGCCGGCCGCGGCCGCCTCCCCTGCCCCTGCCCCGCCTTCTGCGATGGGCGGCAGCGCGCCGGCCCTTCCGCCCGCCCGGCCGGAAGCAGGGCCCCCGCCTTCCGCCCTGCCACCGCCGGCCGAACCGGCCGGTCCGCCCCCGCCGCCGCCGCGCGAATTGCTGGCGCCTGGCCGCTGAAGGCCGGGCAGCCTAGAGCCCGCTCACCCCCTTGCTGGTGCTGTATTCGAAATGCAGCGCCTGGCCGGGGAAGATCCGGCCATACATGGCATGCGCGGCCATCGCCGCCTCCGAAAAGCCCTGCAGGATCAGCTTGAGCTTGCCGGGATAGGTCGCGACATCCCCGATCGCATAGACGCCGGGGATATTGGTCTCGCAGGTCGCGGGGTTGACGGTGATGTGGTTGCGCTCGAGCCCGAGGCCCCATTGCGCAATCGGGCCGAGCTCCATCGCCAGCCCGAAGAAGGCGAGCAGATGATCGGCCGGCAGGCGCCGCTCCTCGCCCTTGAGGGTGGCGACCCTGACCGCGGTCAGGGTGCTGCCATCGCCCTCCAGCCCCTGCAGCTGATAGGGGATGACGAGCTCGACCTCACCGCGGCTGGCCGCGGCTTCGAGCTGCGCCACACTCTCCGGCGCCGCGCGGAACTTGGGGCGGCGGTGCACCACCTGCACGCTGGCCGCGATGTCCTTGAGGCTGAGCGCCCAATCCACCGCCGAATCCCCCCCGCCCGCGATGACCAGACGCTTGCCGCGAAAATCCTCCCGCCGGGCGACCATGTAGCGCACGGCGCCCGAGGCCTCATAGCCCGCAAGCCCCGGCAGGGGCGGCCGGTTGGGTCCGAAGGCGCCGGCCCCGGCCGCGATCACCACCGCCTTGGCGCGCACCTGTCGGCCCGCGCTGGTGCCCAGCAGAAAGCGCCCGTCCGGCTCGCAGGAGAGGGTCTCCACCCGCTGGCCCAGCAGCATCTGCGGCTTGAAGGGGGCGGCCTGCTCCTGCAGGCGCGCGATCAGCTCACCGGCCAGGATCCTCGGGTGTGCCGGCACGTCGTAGATCGGCTTCTCGGGGTAGAGGGCGCTGCATTGGCCGCCCACCGCTTCCAGCGTGTCGATCAGGGCGCAGCGCATCTTGAGCATGCCGCATTCGAAGACGGCGAAGAGCCCGACAGGGCCGGCGCCCACGATCGCCACATCGGTTTCGAGGATCTCGCTCATGAAGCCGTGGTGCCCGACCGGGCCAGCGAGGGCAAGCGGAGCGGCCTCGGCACCGCCGCCGCAGGCCGAGCCCCAGGCAGCCCGCCGGCACTGCCTCCGGCCATCGGCGCAGGCACGGCCGGGCGCGGCATCATCCTGGCCCAGAGGGCACGCCCTGGCGCTTCCTGCCGGAGCGCGGATCGGCCGTGCCGCCCGGGCCAGCGGCCCGGGATCACCGCCGCATCCCCTCTCCGGGCTGCCTGACCGAGTTCGGGGGCCAGCTCTCGCCACCCCAGCAGGCGGCGGCCCGGGTGTGCCGCGCGGGGCGCATGCCGCGGGCGGCTGCCGGCCGCGATCACCTGGCGCAAGGGGCCGCTGGAGCAAGAGGCAAGGGACCGCCCCCGCCGCGCATGGCCCCTTGCCGGCCCCTCGCGGGGCAGTGGAACCGCCGACCTTGGCGGCTGGCCGGTCAGGGAGCGGGGCGTGCTCCCCCCCACCACCAGAGAGCCAGCGTGGCGGCGGCCAGCACCGCCGCCATGCTGGGCAGCAGCAAGCGCCAGGCCTGGGCGGGCCGCGTCCCGTCACCGACCAGGGCACAGAGCATCGCAAGCCCCGCCGCCCCCATGCCCGCCCCCGCCCCGCCGGCGACATTATGCAGCGCGGCAACCAGCGCAGGATCGAGCCCCATGGCCTGGCCCAGCGCGTGCTGAACCGGCATCAGGGCAGCGTTGCTGCCGACATTGGTCCCCGTGACGATGCCGGACAGCAGCGCCATGGGGGCGATTGCCACCGGGGCAGCCGGACCGAGGAGCCCGGCCAGCGCCGCGGCCAGATCTGCCGCGATCCCGCCTTCCGCCAGCCAGCGCCCCAACACGACATAGAGCAGCAGCGCCGCCCCAGGGCGCAACGCCCGGGCGAGCGCCGGCCCGGCCCGGTCAGCCCGGCCATGCCAGAGCAGCAGCAGCAGCGCCACCGCCAGCAATACCACCGCCACATGGTTGAGCGCAAAGCCTGGCAGCTCCGGATAAGGTCGCCAGAGGGGCACGCCGGGAACAGCGCGGGCGGCCAGCAGCGCCGCCAGCAGCAGCAGATAGGGTGCCGCGGCCGCGACGGGCCGGGCCGGCCGATCCGCCCGCCACAGGGCGAGGGCAGCGACCGGCCCCGCCGCCACCACCCCGGCCAACTCGAAGGGCAGCAGGCGATGGGCCAGGATCAGCAGCGCGCCGAGCAAGAGGGTCAATCCCGCCTGCACCGCCCGCTCGGCCGCCGGAGGTGCTGCGCCCGCCATGGCCTGCAGCCGCCATTGCAGGGGCAGCAGCAGCAGCAGCCACAGTGCCGCGGGCCAGGCCGCTATCGCCCCCACCGCCTGCCCGGGCACGCCGGCGATGGCCGCACCCAGCGCCGTGCCCGGCCCCAAGCCGCCCCAGGGCACCAGGGTCAGAGCCTGGACCGAGAGCGCCACCGCCACCACCCCGCGCACGCCCATCGCCATCAGCGCGCCGAGGGCGAAGACCGCCCCGATCGAGAAGCCCGTCACGCTTTCGAGGAAGGCGCCGCCCGGGAGGGAGACGGCGAAGATGCGCGCCGGCGTGGCGGGGCGCGGCATCGCGCTGGCCTGGCCGCCCGCGATCGCGGCCTGGAACAAGAGGCCGCCCGCGACGATCAAGACGGGCGGCAGGGCCAGGAAGGCGCCGGCCAGGCTCTCGCGCCAGAGGAAGCCGACCAGCCCCTCCGCCTCGCGCAGCCAGAGGGCAGGCAGCGCGGCGATCAGGGCGAAGAGGCAGGCCGGCAGCGGCGCGACCCGCCCGCTGGCCAGCAGGCCAAGAAGCAGCAGGAGCGGCGCCGCATCGGTCAGGATCACCGCCGCTTCGCCTCGGCCAGGGTGATGACGACCGCCCCCGCCAGGATCAGGGCGGCTCCGAGGATGGCGAAGAGGTCAGGCACTTCGCCATAGAGCAGCCAGCCGGCGAGGGCGATCGCCAGCAGCCGGAGATACTGGAAAGGAGCGATGGCGCTCGCCTCGCCCGCGCGCAGCGCCTCGGTCAGCAGCCAGATAATGCCCGGGGCGAAGAGCCCGAAGCCGATGAGCAGCAGCAGATCGGTCAGACCGAGCGGCACCCAGGCGGACAGCGCGAAAGGGGCCGCGGCGAGGGTGGTGACCAGCCCGACCCAGGCGAGCACCGTCGGCGTGCTTTCGGTGCGGGTCAACAGGCGGGAGGTGAGGGTGATCCCGCACCAGGCGAGGGCGGCGGCCAGCGCGACGGCCACGCCGGTCGGCGACACCTCGGCCCCCGGGCGGAGCATGATCGCCACCCCGGCGAAGCCCGCGAGCGTGCCGGCCCAGCGCGCGCCATCCACCCTCTCGCCGAGCAGGGGGCCAGCGAGCAGGGTGGTGAACATGACATTGGTGAAGGAGAGCACCGTGGCGGTGGCCAGGTCGAGATAGGCGAAGGAGAGGTAGTAGAGCCCCCAAGTGGTGACGGAGCACAGCCCGCGCAGCAGATGCAGCCCGGGGCGGCGGGTGGAGAAGACGGCCAGCCCCGAGGCGATCAGCAGCGGCGCGACCCAGAGGAGCTGCCCGGCCGCGCGGAAGAGCACCTGCACCTCGATCGGGATGCCGCGGGCGAGGAGGAGGCGGATCATCAGCGCCTCGGCCGCAAAGAGCAGGGCGCAGAGCGCCATCAGCGCCGCCCCGCGCAGATTGTCCGGCCGGTCAGTCACGCGGCCCGGCC
>JAOAIK010000034.1 GCA_026414745.1 Roseococcus sp. | reverse complement strand
GGCCCCGGCCACGCCCGCGCCCGCCTCGCCGGGCGGCGGGCCCACGCCCTTCAACCCGGTCACGCCGGTGCCGCTGAACCTCGTGCCCGCCCCCGCGACGCCGGCGGCGGCCGCGCCCGCCCCCGCGGCCGGGGCGCCGGGCCCGGGCTTCGGCCGGCCCGACGAGTTGGCCACCGGCCAGACCACGGGCGTGCGGCAGGAGGTGCGCACGCTGCGCCAGCTCGGGCTGCGGGGCCCGATGCAGCTCCGCGGCGTGTCCGACCTGCAGGGCGTGCTGTTCGGCGTGCGCGGCGACGAGGTGGTGACGCAGGCCTCGCTGGTGCTGCAGGGCGCCACCTCGCCCGCGCTGATCCCGGAGCTCAGCCAGATCGCCATCACGCTCAACGAGCAGTTCATCGGCGCCATCCAGCCCGACCGGAGCCGGCCCGCCTTCGGCCCGCTCGAGTTCCCCATCAACCCGGCCTTCTTCGCCGACGCGAACCGGCTCAACTTCCGCTTCTCCGGGCGCTACGCCATCGAGTGCAATGATCCGCTCTCGGGCCTCCTGTGGAGCACCATCTCCGACACCTCCACCCTCACGCTGACGCTCGAGCGCCTGCCGGTGGTGCGCGACCTCGCGCGGCTGCCCGAGCCCTTCTTCGATCCGCGCCTGCCGCGCGAGCCGCTGGTGCTGCCCATCATCCTGCCCGAGACGGCGAGCAACGAGATCATCCGGGCGGCGGCCATCGTCACCTCCTGGTTCGCGATCCAGGCCGACTATCGGGGCGCGAGCTTCCCGGTCGGGTCGCAGCTTCCGCCGCGGGGCAACGCCGTGGTGGTGGTGGCGGGGCTGGACACGCCGCCCGGCCTGGCGCTGCCGCGCATCGACGGCCCGACACTGGCGGTGGTGGGCAACCCGAACGATCCCTTCGGCCTGCTGCTCGTGATCGCCGGGCGCACCGGCCTCGAGGCGGTGGCCGCCGCGACGGCGCTCGGCGTGGGCCGCGAGGCGCTGACCGGCGAGATCGCGCTGGTGCAGGCGCAGAACATCCCGCCCCGCCAGCCCTACGACGCGCCGCGCTGGCTGCGCGCCGACCGCCCCGTGCGCTTCGGCGAGTTCATGGACCCGGCCGAGCTGCAGGCCTTCGGCTATGTCCCCGGGCCCATCGCGGTGCCCTTCCGCACCGCGCCCGACCTCTACACCTGGCGCGGGCGACCGCTGCCCGTGGACATCCGCTTCCGCGCGCCGCCGGGGCCGGTGATGGACGTCGCCGTCTCGCGCCTCGACGTCGCGCTCAACGACGTCTTCCTCCGCTCCGCCCCGCTGCGCGACGCCGATCCGGGCTGGCCGCTCAACTGGCTGCGCCAGCGTCTCGTCGGCTCCGAGCGGGGGGAGGCGCGGGTCGGCCTGCCGCCCTACCTGATCTTCGGCCAGAACGAGCTGCAGCTGCGCTTCGACATGCGCCCGCTGCACCGCGGCGACTGCGTGGCCGTGCCCGGCGACATCCGCGCCGCGGTGGACAGCGACAGCACCATCGACATCAGCGGCGCGCACCGCTTCGCGGTGCTGCCCAATCTCGCCCATTTCGCGAGCTCGGGCTTCCCGTTCACGAAATACGCCGATTTCGCGCAGAGCGCCGTGGTGGTGCCCGAACGCCCGAGCGCGGGCGAGCTGGAGGCCGTCTTCACCCTGCTCGGGCGGCTGGCCGCCATCGTCGGCTATCCGCCGATCGGGCTGCAGGTGGTGCGCCCCAACGCGCTGAACGAGGTGGCCGACCGCGACCTGCTGCTGTTCGGCGCGCTCGGCCGCCAGCCCGCGCTGGGGACGCTCTTGCGCGACGGGCCGATCCAGCTCGATGGCAACCGGCTGACCGTGCAGCTCAACGACGGGCTCGGCGATTTCCGTCACCTCTTCGGCGGCGAGCGCCGCGCGCAGCTCGAGCGCGTCGCGGCGCAGCTCGCCGCGCCGGGCGAGGCGCTGGGGGCGCTGCTCGCCTTCCAGTCGCCGCTGCGCTCCGGGCGGTCGGTGGTGGCGCTGACGGGATCGAGCCCCGAGGGCATGGAGCAGATGCTCGCCGCCCTGCGCGACCCCGAACAGCTTCCCCGCGTGCAGGGCGATCTCGCGCTGCTGTCGGGCGGGCGCGTGCAGGCCTTCCGCGTCGGCCCGACCTACACCGTGGGCAGCCTGCCGCCCTGGCTGTGGCCCGACTACTACCTCGGCAACAATCCCTATGCGCTGCTGGCGGTGCTGGCGCTCGCGCTGTTCCTGGTCGCGGCGCCGCTCTACTGGATCCTGCGACGGCGGGCGGCCCGGCGGCTGCGGGAGCGGACGGTCTAAGGGCGATGCGGCGGCAAGCGTCCCGGGGTGGCCCCCGTTTCTCCCACTGGCCCAGGCGGGGCACGCTGGCCATGCCCTTGGTGCTCCTTCCCGCGGCGGCGAGGGCGCAAGCCGTCGGTCCCACCCTGGCCGTGGTGGGGCGGGAGGGATGGCTCTTCCCGCTGTGGGAGCGCTTCGACCGGCTGGACGCCGCGACGATGCGCCAGGTGCTGGAGATGCTTGCCGAGGCGGTCGGCATCCTCAAGCGGGCGGGAATCGAGCCGGTGATCCTGCTCATCCCTTCCAAAGGGCGCGTCTATCGCCGCTATCTGCCGGAGGGGGTGCGGATCGCACCCGAGGTGGACCGCCGCTACGCCACCGCAGTCAACGCGTTGGGCCGGGCGGGGGCGCTGGTCCCCGACCTCGACGCCCGTTTCCGCGAGGCGTCGGCGCGCGACCCGCACTGGCCGCTCTTCTTCAAGACCGACACCCACTGGACCCCGGTGGGCGCCGAGCTGGCGGCCGTGCATACGGCGGCTGAGATGCGTGCTCGGCTCCGCCTGCCGCCGAGCCCCCGTTCGGGCACGGCGCTGGGCGAGATCCGCATGATGCGCCTCGCCGCGGGCGATCTCGTGCCCTATGCGCCGCCAGCCCTGCGTGCCGGGTTCGGGCCGGAGGAATCGCCGATGCGCGAGGTGGTGGCGGCAGGGTCGGGCGGCCTGCTGGAGGAGGACACGGTCGACGTGCAGGTGGTGGGCACGAGCAACGTGCAGCCGCGCTTTGGCTTCCAGCCTGTGCTCTCCCATCAGCTCATGCGTCCGGTCGGGCTGTCCTGGCAGCCCAACAACATCGGGCCCTACGCGGCGCTGCTCGAGTATGTGCGCGGGGCCGATTTCCGCCGCCAGCGGCCCCGCGCCGTGGTCTGGAACCTTCTCGAGGGAGACATGGCGCTGCTGCCCAACAACCAGAACTGGGCCCGCGCGGCGATGACGCCGGCCGCCTTCCTGGCCGATCTGCGACGGGCCGTGGCATGATGCGCCGGGCACTCCTCGCGCTGCTGGGCGGCCTCGCCGTCCCCGATGCGGGGGCGCTGGCACAGGGGCAGGTGTACGAACCGGCTCCGCCGCGCGGGTCGGCCTTCGTGCGCTTCGTCAACACGCTGCAGGGGGCCGTGCAGCTGCGGCCCGATTTCCTTCCCGCCCAGGGTCTCGGCACGGAGCCGTCGCAGCGGGTCGGCTCCTACACGGTGGTCGAGAACGTGGCGAACCGCACCCTGAGGGTCGAGGTGAGCGACGGCGCGCGCCGGGGCCAGGGGGCTTTTCGCGCTTCGCCCGACAGCTTCGTGACGGTGCTGATCCATCGCGGCGCAGACGGGAACCCGGCCCTGACGGCACTGGCGGAAGAGACGGATTTCAACCGGGCCCGCGCACGCCTCGCCTTCTACAATGCGCTGCCGGACTGTCCCGCCGCCGCGCTCCAACTCCTTCCGGGGGGGCAGACGATTTTCGCCGATGTTCCGGCGCTCGGCACGCGGGCGCGCAGCGTGAATCCGGTGACGGCCGAGGTGCGGGCGGTCTGCGGGCAGCGGGCCTCCACCCCCGTCGCCTTGCTGGGGCTGGAGGCAGGCGGCATGTACAGCGTCCTGGCGATACCTGGCGAGGGCGGGACGCCCACGGCCTTCGTCACGCGCGACGTCACCGCGCCCATCCGCCGGTGAGAACGGCCGTGTTCTCGCTCCACGCCCTTTTCCGCCGCATGAGCCGTCCCGGTCGGTCCTGCGGCGGCGGGCGTCTGGCGTGCGCCGCTCTGCTTGCGGCTGCGGCGCTGGCTGCCGTGGCCGGGGAGAGCGCCCAAGCGCAGCAGCCCGAGCAGCCGGGCGCCCGCATCTCCGGGCGGGCCGCGACCGAGGCACTGCTCGAGCAGGCAGCCTATTGGCGGCAGCAGAACCAGCCCGAGCGCGCCCTGCAGGCGCTGGAGCGCGTGCTGGCGGTGGAGCCGGAGCACCTCGAGGCGCTCTCCGCCGCCGTTGAGGCCGCGTCGCAGGCGGGCAACACGGCGGCGGCGCAGCGCCATCTTGCCGCGCTGCGCCGCCTCGCCCCGGACGACGAGCGCAGCCGACGCGCCGAGGCGCAGTTCCAGCTCCTGACGCAGGACTGGCAGACGCTGACTGCCGCCCGGCAGCTGGCTGCCGCGGGGCGGCAGGCGGAGGCGGTGCAGCGCTATCGGCTGCTCGCGCGGGACGGAAGTGTCCCCGCCGTCATCGCGGCGGAATACTATCAAGTGCTGGCCGCCGCCTCCGAGGCGGGCTATCGCGAGGCGGTGGCGGAGTTGCGCCGGCGTATCGCCGCGACGCCGGGGGATGCGCGCCTCGCCCTGACGCTGGCCCAACTCTTGACCTACCGGGAGGACACCCGCTCGGATGGCATCGACCGGCTGCAGGCACTGGCCCGCCGGCCGGGCATGCGGGAGGCGGTGCGCGATCCCTGGCGCATCGCGCTGATCTGGAGCGGCGAAGATCCCGAGACGGCGGCGCGGATCGACGCGTATTTCGAGGCGTTCCCGGGCACCGACCCGGAACTCGAGGGCAAGCGCCGGCGCAGCCGCGAGGGCGGCCTGACACCGAACCAGCAGGCGCGGGCCCTCGCGTGGGTTGAGGTGGACGCGCGCCGCTATACGGCCGCCGAGCGCGAGTTCGCCCGTGCCCTGGAGCTGGATCCTGCGGATGCGGAATCGCTGATCGGCCTCGCGATCATCCGCAAGATCCAGAACCGCTTCCCGGAGGCGCGGGCTTTCTACGCCCGCGCCGTGGCCGCCGCTCCGGACCGCGAGGCGGAATTCCAGCGCGCGGTGGGCGATCTCAGCGGGCGGGAGGCGGCCGCGGGGGGATTCCTTCTGCCGGCCTCGGCCCTGGCGTGGCGCGCGTTCGGCCGCGGCGATCTCGCCCAGGCTGAGAGGCTGGCCCGCCAGGCCGCGCGCGGCAGAGGCGAGGAGCGCCTGCAGGGCGAGCTCATCCTCGGGCAGATCGCCCTCCAGCAGAGCGATTTCGCCACGGCCGAGCAGCGCTTCCGCGCCGCGCTGGCGCTGCGCCCGCGGCAGCCGGACGCGCTGCGCGGCCTCTACCTCGCGCTCGACGGCCAGGGCCGCTTCGCCGAGGCGGACTCCCTGCAGCGCGAGGCGGGCTTCAGCCTTCCGCCCGGCGCGGCGGCGGTCCGGGCGGCGAGCCTCGCCCAGGTCGCGCGCCGCCTCGACCACCCCGAGCAGGTGCTGGAACAGCTGCGGGCGGCGCTCCGGCTTGATCCCGGCAACCCCTGGGTGACGCTGGATCTGGTGCGCCGCCTCAAGAGCCGTGGCGAGATCGAGGAGGCGCGCCGCCTGGAGCGCGGCCTCGAGGGCCGGAGCGACGCCGAGGCCTCGATGGCCGCCGCCCTGCTCGCCCTCGACGACGAGCGCTTCGGCGATGCGGTGGCCCTGTTCCAGCGCGTGCCGGCGCGGCTGCTCGGCGCCGACATGGCGCGGCTCGCCGCCGCCGCCAGGCGGGAGTTCGAGGTGCGCCAGCTGGAGGACCAGGCGCGCGCCAACCGCGTGGGGGCGCGGGCGATGCTCGAGCGCATGGCCGGGCAGCGCGATCCCTCCGGGACGATGGGGCCGGCCGTGGTGCGGGCGCTCGGCCGGCTCGAGGAGGCCGAGCGGGCGGAGAATGCCGCGCGCCTCGCCCTCTCCGCCAATCCCGACGCGCCCGTGGCGGCGCGCCTCCAGCTCGCGGCCGCGCTGGTCGAGGCGCGCCGCCCGGAGGCGGCCCGCGGCATCCTCGAGACCCTGGCGCGTGATCCCCGCCTGACCGCCGACCAGCGCCGCGAGCTCGAGAGTGTGGAGGACTACGCCGCCGGCACGCGGACGGGGCAGCTGCTGCTCGAGGATCGCCGCCTCGCCGCGCGGCAGGAGATCGAGGCCCTCGCCGCGCGCCAGCAGGCGCGCGAGCCCGGCGCGCCCGGCAGCGTGGTGTTGGCGCGGCTTCTCATCGCGCAGGGCAATGCCCGCGCCGCGCGAACCATGCTCGAGGAGATCCTGGAGCGCGCGCCGCGCGACATCGAGGCGCGCGAGGCGCTGGTGGATGCCGCCATCGCCGAGCGCGACTGGGCGCGCGCCCGCGCGGTGCTGGTGGAGGGCGCCTTCCTGCACCCGCAGGATCTTCGCATGATCCTGGCCGAGGCGCGGCTGCGCCGCGCCCTGGGCGACCAGGCCGGCACGCTGCGGCTGATGGAGCGCGCGGCGGCGCGCCGGCTGACAGAGCTGCGCGCGGACGGCGAGGTGGCCGGCGCCGCGGCCCGCTCCATGGGCGCGGGCGCCACGGCGGGGCAGGCGCAGCGGCTGCACGACCCCCTGACCGCGCAGATCGCGCAGGAACTGATCCGCGCGCGCGAGGATGCCTCGATGTGGCTGCAGGCCGGCGCCCACCTCCATGCGCGCGGCGGGGTGGCCGGCATCAGCCGCATGACCAACATCACGCTTCCTGCCGAGGTGTCGGTCCCGGCCCCGGAGATCGGCGGGCGGCTGATCGTCGGGGTGGACACGGTGCTGCTGCGCGCCGGCCGGATGGGAAGCGACTTCAACACCACCCAGAGCTTCGGCACCAACCCGGTCTTCGCCGATCCCTCCTTCGCGCGGCCCGCCTTCGTCCGGCCCATCCCGGAGATGGACGGGGCCGCGGTGCGGGTGACCTATCTGCGGCCCAACCTCCGCGCCGAGATCGGCACCACCCCGCTCGGCTTCGAGCGGCCGACCTGGACCGGCGTCTTCGAGCTGGTGCCGCAGCTCACCGAACGGCTGCGGGTGCGCCTGACGGCCGAGCGCGCGCCCATCACCGACAGCATGCTCTCCTATGCCGGCTACCGGCAGGTGCTCAGCGGCCCCTTCTGGGGCGGTGTGACGCGGACCGGGGGGCGCATCCAGTTCGAGTATTCGCCGGACAGCCGATCGGGGATCTACGCGGGCGGCGGCGTGCATGCGCTCGAGGGCAGCAACGTGGTGCGCAACACGCGCTATGAGGCCGGGGTGGGTGGCTTCTACGCGGTGCTGCGCCAGCCCGGGCAGTCCGTGACCATCGGGGTGGATCTGCGCTACACGGGCCATGACCGCAACGCGGGCGGCTTCACCTTCGGTCATGGCGGGTATTTCAGCCCCTCGCAGAGCGTGGTGGCCTCGCTGATCGGCGAATACCGCGCGCAGTGGGGCGACTGGACCTTCCGCGGCATCGGCGCCGTGGGCTACCAGAACTTCCGCACGGCCTCCGCGCCCGTGTTTCCCACCAACCCCTTCTATCAGGCACAGATCGAGGCGCAGGCCGCTGCCGCGCCGGAAGTGTTCCGCGCGCGGCTCGCCGGGACGCGCAGCAGCGGCCCCACAGGCAGCCTCTTCGCCAACCTCGAATACGCGGCGACGCCGAATCTGCGCCTCGGGGTCGCCGGCCGCTACGAGCGGGTCGGGAACTACGAGGACACGGCGGGCTTCTTCTATCTGCGCTACCGGTTCGACCGTCCGGCGCCGGAGCTGCGGCCGCTGCACGACGCCTTCCCTGCCCCGACCGTCTATCCGAACGTGAACGACCCCCAGCCGGGCGCCTTCATCGGCGGCGCCCCGGAGCTGGTTCGGCTTCCGCAGGGTGCGACAAGGCCCGTCTGGTGACGCCGCGCCGCCGTCTCAGCGCGCTGCTTGGCGGCCTTCTGGCCGCCCAGGGGGCGATCTCCCCTGCCCCCGCCTGCCCGGCGCCGCGCCCCGCCGGTCTGCTGCCGCCCGAGGCGCTGCCCATGGCCCATCCCTGGCCGGAATGGATGGACTTCGTCAACGCGCTGAGCGCGCAGCTCCGCACGGCGGATGTGGCGCGCGTGCAGCTCGTCTTCCTCGGCGACTCGCTGCTCTTCGCCTTCACGCCCGAGCTGTTCAGCCATTTCTACGGGCACCGGCGGGCGCTCAACCTCGCCATCCCGGGCGACACCACGGCGACGCTGCTCTGGCGCCTGGAGCGCGGCCACTGGCCGGCGGCCTTGCGTCCGCGTCTCGTGGTGCTGCTCATCGGCACCAACAACGCGGCGCGCGATGCCCGGCCCGAGAACACCGCGCAGGGCATCGTGCAGATCATGCACGACATCCGGCGGCGGTCGCCGCACTCGCGCATCCTCCTGCTCGCGCTTCTGCCGCGCGGGGCCGACGGGAACGATGCGGCGCGCGCGGCCAACGACCAGGTGAACGATTTGCTGCGCTCCTGCGCCGACGGCCAGCGCGTGTTCTGGCTCGATCCCGGCCGCGCGCTGCTGAACGGGGAAGGGCAGCTTCCCCTTCTGTTCGCCTATGATCGACTCCACCTCACCCCGCTCGGCTACGCGGTGCTGGCCGCGGGCATGGAGGGCGCGATCCGGCAGCTTCTCGGGGAGCGCTGATACCCAGCGCAGGAAGCCTCCACCCTGCGGCCCGGAGCGCCGAGGCCGCGGATGCGGCCCGCGGCCTGTGCCGCGCCGCGAAGGCGGCCGGAGGGCCGCCGCCTGGCGACGGCGGGGCGCGAAGGCGACACCTTCGTGCCTGTGGTATGAGGCGCCGGGCGCGAGGTCAGCGCGCGGCCAGCGCGGTGCGCACCCCCTCGGGGAACTGCTCGGTGCGAATCGCGTGTTCGGGGAAGCCGCAGCGGCTGAGGGGCAGCATCACCATCGACCGCTCGAGCAGGTTCGTCACCCTCAGGCGCGGGCGCTGCCGTTACCGCCAGCGGTCGAGGAAGGCGCGCTCGGCCGGGGTGATGGGCTGGTGCACCACGCGCTCCGGGAACTCCCAGACGACGAGGCGCGGCGGGCTCTCGCGCCAGGTGGCGCCGCCGAAGAAGACTTCGGCCGCGCCGTGGAAGCCGCCACCCTGCTGCGCGATGGCGGTGACCGGGGCAGCCAGCGCCTGCTGCAGCGCGCCGTGGAAGTTGGCGTTGGCGGAGTAGGAGGAGCCGAGCAGCGCCACCTCCGGCACCGTCTCGTCGAGCAGGCCCCCGCCCGCCTCGGGCAGGGTGGTGGTGGCCAGCCGGTGCCGGTCTCGCCGCGGGCGCAGGCCGTCGGGCACGCGCTCGAGTCCCATCAGGCGCAGCAGATCGGCCGGGGCCTCGCTCTCCTCGGCGGCGAGGACGGTGCGGATGCCCTCCTGG
Organism: Roseococcus sp.; assembly: GCA_026414745.1. Taxonomy (GTDB): domain Bacteria; phylum Pseudomonadota; class Alphaproteobacteria; order Acetobacterales; family Acetobacteraceae; genus Roseococcus. Next base: position 42,236 of record JAOAIK010000034.1, on the reverse strand, counting down.
CGCGCGTAGGGCACGCCGGCCGCGCGGGCGGCGATGGCGGCGGCGGCGGCGGCCGCGCCCTCCTGGTTCCAGTGGGTGTCGGTGCGCCAATGCGCGGGGCCGCGCGCGGCGACCGCGGCGAGGACGGGCGCGAGGTCCAGCGCCTCCACCCCCTCGGCGCGGAAGGCGGCGAGGATGGCGGCGAGCCGCCCCTGCGACTGCGCCGACCAGGGCGCGCCGCACAGCTTCTCGGCATTGATCCGGGCCTTGTCGGGCACCACGGCGACGACGAGGGCGATGCCGCGCTCGGCCAGCATGCGCTGCACGCGGCCCAGCGCGGCGGCGCGCTCGGCGATGGCGGCCTCGGCGCCGGCGAAGGGGCGCAGCTCCTCGGTGAGGAACAGCCAGTCCTCGCAGCCCACCCGCACCTGCGGCCCGCCCGAGCGGAACAGGGCCCAGCGGAACACGCCCCCTGCCGCGCGCAGCGCCCCGTCCGCCGGCAGCTCGTGCGCCATGACATGGTTCACCGCTGCGGCGAAGCGCCCGGCGAGGAGGGCCTCCCAGGTCAGCGTGGGGGCGAGGCGCTGGCGCGCCGCCTCGGTCGAGAGCGCGCCCACCCCCTGCCAGACGCCGAAGCCCATGACGAGGAGGGTCAGCACGGCGAGGAGGCGCGCCGGTCGGCGCAGCCAGGCCTGCGTCTCGGCATCGGGCTCGGGCATCGCGGCCTCCTCAGAACTGGAAGTAGAGGAAGGGAACGGCGGCGCGGCTGTAGAGCAGCACGAGGCCGAGCAGGAAGGCCGGGAGCGGCCAGAAGAGCCAGATCGGGCGCCACAGGCCCGTCACCGCCTCGGGCCGGCGCAGCAGCGGCAGCCGATCGCCCAGCAGGGGCAGATAGACGAGGACGACGGCGAAGCCCATGAACCACCACTGGTCGGGCGTCACCTGCCAGGCCAGCGCGTCCGACAGGCCGCCCCAGTTGGCCCCGAACATGGCGAGATACATGGCGAAGGCCGCGCCGATGCTGTCGGCGCGGAAGGCCACCCAGCCGAGGATCACGACCAGGATGAGCAGCCCGTGCCCGAGCAGCCAGGGCATGGCGCGCATCCCCATCGCGTTGCGCCAGAAGCGGTGCAGCGCGAGCAGCCCGCCATGCCAGAAGCCCCAGAGGAGGAAGGTCCAGTTCGCGCCGTGCCAGAAGCCGCCGATCACCATGGTCAGCAGCAGGTTCGCATAGGTCCGCACCGGCCCTTTGCGGTTGCCGCCGAGCGGGATGTAGAGGTAGTCGCGCAGGAAGCGGCTCAGCGTCATGTGCCAGCGCTGCCAGAACTCCTGGATGTTGCCGGCGAGATAGGGGTTGGCGAAGTTCTCGGGGAAGCGGAAGGCGCACATGGTGGCGAGCCCGATGGCCATGGCCGAATAGCCCGCGAAGTCGAAGAAGAGCTGCAGCGTGTAGGCCAGGGCGCCGGTCCAGGCATCGGCGGTGGAGGGGTTCTCGAGCGCGAAGGTGGCGTCCGCCACCGGGGCCACCGTGTCGGCGATCAGCACCTTCATGGCGAAGCCGATCATGAAGCGCCGCGCGCCCAGGCCGAACCTCTCGAGGCTGTGCTCGCGGTATTTCAGGTCGTGCTCGATCTCGCTGTAGCGCACGATGGGGCCGGCGATGAGCTGGCTGAACATGGCCTTGTAGGCGCCATAGGCGACGAAGTCCCGGCTCGCCGGCACCTCGCGCCGCCACACGTCGATCACGTAGGACACGGACTGCAGCACGTAGAAGCTAAGGCCGACGGGCAGGACGATCTCGCTCCAGGCCATCGGCGTGCCGCCCCAGGCGACGACCAGCTCGTTGAAGGTGCGCACGCCGAAGTTCGCGTACTTGAAGTAGGCCAGCACCCCGAGATTGCCGACCAGCGCGGCGAGGAGAAGCCGGTCCCGCGCGGGGGCCTCGGCCTGTTCCATCAGGCGCGCGAGGCTCCAGCTCCAGGCAGTCACGCCGACCAGAAGGGCGAGGAAGTCCACCCGCCACCAGGCGTAGAAGCCCCAGGAGAGGAGCAGGATGGTCCAGTTCCGGTAGCGCGCCGGGGTGAGGAAATAGGCGGCGAAGAAGAGCGGCAGAAAGAGGAAGAGGAACTCGAAGGAGGCGAAGATCATGCCGGCCGTGTCCTCGCGGGCTGGGCGGTGCGGGGCCGGAAGCGGCGAGCGGGCATGGGCGTCGCGAAATCCTTGCGGTCTCGTCCTGATTCGGCGCTAGCAAAGCGGCGCGTGACCGCGCAATCTCCGGTGCGGCAGCCGTCGGGGCCGGCTTGCGCCCGCCGCCGTTTCCCGACAGGGAGAGGGCGCGGACGGGGTAACGGCGCGCCGGGCAGAGGGCGGAACGGGATGGCGACGGACGTGAAGGTGACGCTGCAGATGGCCGATCAAGGGGCGCTCTCTTCCTACCTCGCGCGGCGGGCCGTCTCGCCGCAATGGCGCCCCTTCCTGCGCGCGCTCATGGGGGTGGTGCGCGAGCACCTGCCCGAGGAGTCGCGGGCGCTGCTGCTGCGCGCGCTGGGTGAGGGGATGGCGCGCGAGATGCCGCTGCCGCCCTGCGAGACGCTGGCCGAGCTGGAGGCGCGCATGAACGAGGCGCTGGCGGCGGCCGAATGGGGCTATGTCGAGATCGCCTTCGACGAGGCCGCGCCCGCCCTGCTGATCCGCCACGCGGCCGCGCCGCTCGTCTCCGTGGCGGGCGACCCGGAGGGCGCCTGGGTGGGCACGCTGCTCGAGGGGCTGCACCAGGCCTGGCTGGAGGCGCAGCCCGGGGCCGGCGCGGGCGTGCCGGTGCGCTGCGCCCGGCGCGAGAACGCGCTGGTGGAACTGCGCTACGCCCTGGCGGCCTGAGGGCCGCGGCGCCGCCCTCTACCCGGCGGCGAAGAGCGCCAGCACCGCGCCGGCGGCCAGCATCTGCACGAGATTGGCGATCACCGAGAGGCGGTGCAGCCGGTGGAACACCGGCTCCGCCTCCGCTCGCCCGGCCTTGGCGGCGTCCGAGGCCGCATTGATCCGCGGCATCAGCACCTGGCGCAGCCAGAGGCTCAGCCCCGCCACCGCCGCCATGATCCCCGCCGCGGGCTTGGCGAGCGGAAACAGCGCGACCGCCGCGGCGGCCGAACAGCCGAGCAGGTAGAGGTAATAGGCGGGGAAGAGGTGGCGCACGAAGCGCCCCGCCATCTCGGGGGGCAGCACCCGGAAGGCGCGCGGCGCCACCACCGCGGCGAAGAACACCATGCCGCCGAGCAGCAGGGCGAGGGCGAAGAGGGCGATCCCGGCGAGCAGCGTCTCCATCGCCCCCTGCTTGGGGGCGGCGCGGGGTTTTGCCAAGGCGCTGCCCCTCCGCCGTGGCCGCCATGCCCCGGGCGGGATGCTCCCCCGCGTCGGGCGGGACGGGGGCGGGGCCCCACCGCCTTGCATTTATGCAATAAGCTTTATATAAGGGAACAGGCAATCACGCATGAGGTGTGCCATGAGCGGAGTCGCCCTTTCTCCCCTGGAGCTCGCCGCCGCCCCGCGCAGCGAGGCCGCGCCCAGCCGATGGAATCCCTATCTGGTCGGCGCGGGCATCGGCGTGCTCTCCTGGCTCGTCTTCGTCATCGTCGCCACGCCCATCGGCATCACCACGGCCGGGTCGCAGGTGGCGGGCGGGGTGGCGGCGCTTGTCCTCGGCGCCGAGGCGGTGCAGGCCAACGCCTACTGGGCGCGCCATCCCTTCCGGCTGGATTACGGCACGCTCTTCCTCGTCGGCACCGCGCTGGGCGGCATGGTCTCGGCGCTGGCGCGCGGCGCCTTCCGTGTCGAGCATGTGCCGGCGGTCTGGGCCGAGCGGTTCGGGCCCTCCATCGGAAAGCGCTTCGCCTGGGCCTTCCTGGGCGGGGCACTGATCATGTTCGCCTCCCGCCTCGCCAATGGCTGCACCTCGGGCAACGGCATCTCGCAGGGGCTGCAGCTCGCGGTGGTGGGCTGGGTGTTCTTCGCCGCGATGTTCGTCTCGGGCCTGGCCACCGCCTGGCTCATGTTCCGCACCCGCTGAGGGAGGACCGCGCATGTTCCCCGTGTCCAAGGACGTGGCGCTCTGGCTCGCGCCCCTCTTCGGCTTCGCCTTCGGCTGGCTGCTCGAGCGCGGCCGGGTGCTCGACTACAATGTGATCGTCAACCAGCTCCGGCTGCGCGATTTCACGGTGCTCAAGATCATGCTCACGGCCATCCTGGTCGGCGGCGTGGGCGTCTATGCGCTGGTCGAGATGGGCTTTGCCCGCTGGCACCTGCGCGACGCGAATCTGGGGGGTGCCGGCCTCGGGGGGCTGCTCTTCGGGGTGGGCATGGCGATCTACGGCTACTGCCCGGGCACCGGGCTCGCCGCCGCGGCCACCGGGCGCACCCATGCGCTGGTCGGGGTGCTCGGCATGATCGCGGGGGCCATCGCCTATGCCTTCGCCTTCGACTGGCTGCGCGGCACGGTGCTGGCGTGGTCCAACCTCGGCCGCGTGACCCTGGCCGATGTGACGGGCCTGCCGCTCTGGGCCCTTTATGCCGCGCTGGCGGTGGTGGCGGTGGGCCTCTTCGCCGCTCTGGAGCGCTGGCAGGCCCGGGTGCGGGCCTGAGCGCCCAGCCATGATCGCGCCGGGCGGGCGGGGCCCTGCCCGTCCGGCGTGACACAGGCCATTTTTTGTGCTATGCGTTTCGCTTGCGGCGTGTGGTGCGCCCGCATCCTCGCCCGCAGCGTCCCCGCCCAGAGCATCCGGGCCCGCAGCGTCCGGGACAGCGCGCCGCCCCGCCCCGTCCGGCAATGCAGGAGCAGAGCGCCCCATGGCCACCACCACGCGTCGCACCACCGCCTCCGCCTCGACCAAGGGGGGCGGGAAAGCGAAGCCGGCCCCGCGCAAGGCCGCGGCGAAGCCCGTGAAGGCGGCGACGAAGCCGGCGGCGCGCAAGCCGGCCGCGAAGGCGGCGCCGGCCGTCAAGGCCAAGGCCACCGCCGCCCCGAAGAAGCAGGTTGCCACCCCGGCGGCCAAGACCAAGACCAAGGCCGCGGCCAAGGCCAAGGCGCCCGCGCCCAAGACCCCATCGCCCAGGCCGGCCGCCGAGACCTCCGCGGCGGCGAAGGCAGCCCCGGCCAAGACCGCCGAGCCGAAGGCCGCGGCCGCAGCGCCGCCGCCGGCCGCCATGACCTCCGCGCCCGCCACGGCGGCGCCCGGGCGCGCTGCCGTGCCGCCAGCCGGGCCGGCGCCCGCGAGCGCCCCGCCGGCCGCGGTCCCCAAGCCCGCATCGCCAGCGCCCGCGGCCGCCGCCCCGCGCCCCGCCATCGTCATCGCCGCGCCGACGGACATCCCGTCGCGCCCAGCCGGGAACCCCATGTCGCCCCGCCCACCTGTCGGACGTCCGAACCTGCCCCCCTCCTTCGCTGTGCGCAGCCCCGGGCGCCCGGGCTTCGCCGAGGTCCAGGCCGCGGCACCCCGCCCGCCAGCCAAACCCGCCGGCAAGGTGGAACTGAAGCCCGGCGATCACGTCGTCTATCCCACCCATGGCGTGGGCACCGTCCAGGGCATCGAGACGGTGGAGGCGGCGGGCACGAACCTCGAGGTGGTCGTCGTCACCTTCGAGGAGAACCGCATGACGCTGCGCGTGCCGGTGACGCGCATCGGCGCCGTGGGCCTGCGCAAGCTGTTCACGCCCAAGGAGTTCGAGGCGGCCATCGAGACGCTGAAGGGCCGCGCCCGCATCAAGCGCACCATGTGGTCCCGCCGGGCGCAGGAATACGAGGCGAAGATCAACTCCGGCGACCCCATCCAGATCGCCGAGGTGGTGCGCGACCTGCAGCGCAACGCCGGCCAGCCCGACCAGTCCTTCTCCGAGCGGCAGATCTACGAGCAGGCGCTCGAGCGCCTCGCCGCCGAATACGCGGCCATCGAGAAGATCACCAAGGCCGAGGCGGCCGAGCGCCTGGTCGCCTTCGCCAAGTCGAGCTGATGGGCGAGGCCGAGGCCCGCCCTTCCATCGCGGAGGTGATCGCGGAGCTCGAGGAGGGCTTCGCCCTCTTCGACGAGTGGGAGGACCGCTACCGCTACCTCATGGAGCTGGGGCGCGAGCTCGCGCCCCTCGCGCCGGAGGAGAAGGTCGAGGCCCACCGCGTCTCCGGCTGCCAGTCCCGCGTCTGGCTGGTGGCGCGGGAGGAGGGCGGGCGGCTGCGCCTGCGCGCGGCGAGCGACGCCGCCTTCGTCCAGGGCCTCCTCGCCCTGCTGCTGCGCGTCTTCGACGGGCGCACCCCGCAGGAGGTTCTCTCCACCGGCCCGGATTTCCTGGAGCGGCTGGGGCTCGGGGAGCAGCTCTCCCTCTCGCGCCGCAACGGCGCGGCGGCGGTGGTGGCGCGCATCCAGGCCGCGGCCCGCGCGGCGGCGGAGCGCCTGCCGGGGTGACGCGGCGCGCCAAGCGCCTATCCTCGCCCAGCATCGCGCGAAGGGAGAGCCCCGCCCCATGTCCATCTGGCGCCAGCCCGGCAGCATCGAGGAGTTCCACGCCCGCAGCGACGGCACGGTGAACGGGCTGCTCGGCATCCGCCTGACCGAGATCGGCCCGGATTTCCTGCGCGCCGAGATGCCGGTGGACGAGCGCCATGTGCAGCCCTTCGGCATCCTGCACGGCGGCGTCTCGGTGGTGCTGGCCGAGACGCTGGGCAGCATCGCCTCGCTGATGGCCTGCGCGCCGGGCTACGGCGCGGTGGGGCTGGAGGTGAACGCCAGCCATCTCCGCCCGGTGCCCAAGGGCGACACGGTGCGCGCCCTCTGCACCCCGATCCGGATCGGCCGCAGCGTGCAGGTCTGGAACATCGAGATGCGGCGCGGCGACGGGGAACTCTCCTGCGTCGCGCGCCTCACCACCTCCATCGTCGAGCGGCGGGCGCAGGGATGAGCCGGCCGCGCATCGCCTTCATCGGAACGGGCGGCACCATCGCCTCGCTGGGCGAGGGGCCCTTCGACATCACCGACTATGTCCGCCACGGGCGCATGATGCAGGCCGAGGCGCTGCTCGCTTACTGGCCGCAGGTGCAGGAGGTGGCGGAGGTGACGCCGGTGCCCTTCGCCGCCCTCCCCTCCACCGCCCTCGGCCCCGCGCATTGGCTCGCGCTGCTGCGGCTGTGCGAGGCGGTGGCGGCGGAGCAGGCGCCGGAGGGCATCGTCATCGGCCATGGCACCGCCTCGCTGGAGGAGACGGCCTATTTCCTCTCGCTGACCTGGAAGCGCGAGACGCCCATCGTGGTGGTCGGCGCGCAGCGGCCCTCCTCGGCGCTGTCGAGCGATGCGGGGATGAACCTCGCCAACGCCTGCCGCGTGGCGGGCGACCCGCGCGCGCGCGGCCTCGGCGCGCTGGTGGTGATGAACGACGAGATCCACGCGGCGCGGGAGGTGACCAAGACCAGCACCTCCCGCCTGCAGACCTTCCGCTCGCCGGACATGGGCTGCCTCGGCCACGCGGACGGCGACGTCATCGCCTGGTATCGCCGCCCGCTGCGCGCGGTGGGGCGCGAGACGCCCTTCGCGGTGGCGGGGCTTGAGCGCCTGCCGCGGGTGGACATCCTGGCCTGCTATGCCGGGGCGGACGGGGCGGCGGTGGACGCCTTCCTCGCCGCCGGGACGGAGGGGCTGGTCAGCGCCGGTTTCGCGCCCGGCTTCGTCACGCCCGAGCTGCAGGAGGCGCTGGCCCGGGCCGTGGCGCGCGGCGTGCCGGTGGTGGCGAGCAGCCGCGCCGGCTCGGGCCGCGTGTTCCACACCAGCCGCATGCGGGCCGCGGGCTTCCTGCACGCCGACAACCTGACGCCGCAGAAGGCCCGGGTGCTGCTGATGCTCGGCCTGACCGTGACGCGCGAGGCCCCGGCCCTGCAGGAGCTGTTCCTGCGCTGCTGAGGGGCGCGCCGCTCGTCGCAGGCACGAGGGGTTCACCGTCGGGCGACCTCGGTCGCCGGACGCATCCACGGCCCCGGCCCTGGGGGCCGGAACCTCCTGCGCCGGGTGTCAGGCCCGCCCGGCCGCCTTGTCGGCCTCGTAGCGGGCCTTGTTCTCGGCATTGGCGGGATACAGGCCGGGCAGGGCGTGGCCGGCCTCCACCTGCTTCATGATCCAGCCCTCCAGCCGCTCCTGCTCCACCGCCTCGGCGGTCACGGCCTCCACCATGTCCTTCGGGATCAGCACGCAGCCATCCCCGTCGCACACCACGATGTCGCCCGGGAAGACCGCGACGCCGCCGCAGCCGATGGGCTCCTGCCAGCCGACGAAGGTGAGGCTCGCCACCGAGGGCGGCGCCGCGCCGCCTGCGCACCAGACGGGCAGGCCGGTGCCGTTCACGCCCGCCACGTCGCGCAGCGCGCCGTCCGTGACCAGCGCCGTCACGCCCCGCTTGACCAGCCGCGCGCAGAGGATGTCGCCGAAGATGCCGGCATCGGTGCGGCCCATCGCATCCGCCACCGCGATCACGCCCTCGGGCATCGCCTCGATGGCCGCGCGCGTGCTGATGGGGTTGGACCAGGAGGCGGGGGTGGCCAGATCCTCGCGCGCGGGGACGAAGCGCAGCGTGAAGGCCTCGCCGACGAGCCGCCTGCCCTGCGCCGCCGGAGAGAAGGGCGCGGCCCCGCGCATCCAGACGCTGCGCAGCCCCTTCTTCAGCAGCACCGTGGTCAGCGTCGCGGTGGTGACGGTCTCGAGCTGGGACCTGGTCTCGGCGGAGAGCGGCATGGCGGGGTTCCTTTCGCGGTCGCGGTTTTCCGCCGCGCCGCGCCTCCCGTCAATCTCAGGCCGTCTTCTGCACCTCGAGCCCGAGCTCCGCGATCATGCGCTCGCGCATCAGGTATTTCTGCACCTTGCCCGTCACCGTCATCGGGAACTCCTCGACGAAGCGGATGTAGCGCGGCACCTTGTAGTGGGCGATCTGGTCGCGGCAGAAGGCCTGGATCTCCTCCGCGGTGGCGCTCTCGCCGGGCTTGAGGCGGATCCAGGCGCAGATCTCCTCGCCGTAGCGCGCATCGGGCACGCCGATCACCTGCACGTCGGCGATCTTCGGGTGGCGGTAGAGGAACTCCTCCACCTCGCGCGGATAGACGTTCTCGCCGCCGCGGATCACGAGATCCTTGATCCGGCCGACGATGTTGCAGAACCCCTCCTCGTCGATCACCGCAAGGTCTCCGGTGTGCATCCAGCCGGCGGCGTCGATCGCCTCCTTGGTGCGCGCCTCGTCGCCCCAGTAGCCGAGCATCACCGAATAGCCGCGGGTGCAGAGCTCGCCCGGCGTGCCGCGCGGCACCACGCGCCCCTCGGCGTCGATGATCTTGACCTCGATGTGCGGCTGCACGCGGCCCACGGTGGAGACGCGGCGCTCCACGCTGTCGGTCACGCTGGATTGGAAGCTGACGGGGCTCGTCTCCGTCATGCCGTAGGCGATGGTCACCTCCCGCATGTGCATCTCGCTGATGCAGCGGCGCATCACCTCGATGGGGCAGGGCGAGCCCGCCATGATGCCGGTGCGCAGGCTCGAGAGGTCGAAGCGCGCGAACTCGGGGTGGTTGAGCTCGGCGATGAACATGGTGGGCACGCCGTAGAGCGAGGTGCAGCGCTCCTCCGCCACCGCCTCGAGCGTGGCGAGCGGGTCGAAGCCCTCGCCGGGATAGACCATGGTGGCGCCATGGGTGGTGCAGCCGAGATTGCCCATCACCATGCCGAAGCAGTGGTAGAGCGGCACGGGGATGCAGATCTTGTCCTCATGCGTGATGCGCTGCGCCTCGGCGACGAAGAAGCCGTTGTTGAGGATGTTGTGGTGGGTGAGCGTCGCCCCCTTGGGCGCGCCCGTGGTGCCCGAGGTGAACTGGATGTTGATCGGGTCGTCCATCTGCAGCCGCGCCTCGACCGCGTGCAGGCGCGCGCGCGCCGCCTCGCTCGCGGGCTGCATGAGCTCGGCGAAGGGGCGGTAGCCGGGGTGGGTGTCCGTGCCGATCTGAAACCGGTGGCGCAGCGTGGGCAGCTTCTCGGCGCCCAGCATCTCCAGCATCGCCACGTACTCGCTCGTCTTGAAGCGCGTCGCCGTGACGATGGCGGCGCAGCCCACCTTGTTGATGGCGTACTCGAGCTCGGCGAGGCGGTAGGCCGGGTTGATGTTGACCAGGATGAGGCCGGCCAGCGCCGTGGCGTATTGCGTCAGCGCCCATTCGGCGTTGTTGGGCGACCAGATGCCCACCCGCTCGCCCGGCTCGAGGCCGAGGGCGAGCAGGTTCGCCGCCACGTTCTCGGCGTGGGCGAGCATCTCGGCGTAGCTCCAGCGCACGCCCTGCTGGCGCACCACCAGCGCCGTGCGGTCGGGGAAGCGCGCCACGGTGTTGCGGAAATTGGCGCCGATCGTCTCGCCGAGCAGAGGCGTGGACGAGGCGCCGTGGACGTAGCTCGGCATGCGGTGCGCGGCCATTCCTGGACCCTCCCTGTTTGGCCCCGTGCTTACAGGGATTCGAGCGCGCGCGCGACGAGCGCCTCGGGCGCCTCCCGCACGTCGAGCACGATGGCCTCCTCCTCCGGCCCGGGCGGTTCCAGCGTGGCGAACTGGCTCGCCATCAGGGCGGGGGGCATGAAATGACCGGGGCGCGCGGCCTGGCGCGCGGCGATCAGCGCCGCATCCCCGTGCAGGAACAGCAGCCGCAGCCCGGGCACGGCGGCGCGCAGCCGGTCGCGATAGGCGCGCCGGAGCGCCGAGCAGGCCACCACCCCGCCCGCCGGCTGCGCGGCGAGCCAGGCGCCGAGCGCATCGAGCCAGGGCCAGCGGTCCGCGTCGGTCAGCGGCGTGCCGGCGCGCATCTTGGCAATGTTCGCGGGCGGGTGGAAATCATCCGCATCCGCGAAGGGCAGGGAGAGGGCTTCGGCCAGCATCGGCCCCAGGGTGGATTTGCCCGAGCCCGAGACGCCCATGAGCAGCAGGCGCCGGGTCACGGCTTCGGCGGCTCCAGATGCCCTCCAAACCCTTTCCGCATGGCCGAGAGCGCCTTGTCGGCGAAGTTCTCCTCCCCGCGCGAGCGGAAGCGGGCGAAGAGGCTCGCCGCCAGCACGGGCACCGGCACGCCGTTCTCCACCGCCGTGTCCACCGTCCAGCGCCCCTCGCCGGAATCGCCCACATGGCCGGAATAGCCGGCGAGGTCGGGGTCGGCCGCCAGCGCCTGGGCCGTCAGGTCCAAGAGCCAGGAGGCGATGACGCTGCCGCGCCGCCAGGCCTCCGTCACGTCCTCCAGCGCGAAGTCGAGCGGCGCGGGCGCGCGGCGCAGCAGGTCGAGCCCCTCGGCCATGGCCTGCATCATCCCGTACTCGATCCCGTTGTGGACCATCTTCGCGTAGTGGCCCGCCCCGTTCGGCCCGCAATGCACATAGCCGCGCGCCGGGCGCGGATCGCCGGCGCGGCCCGGCGTGGGCGCGGCCGCGGCCTCGCCGGGCGCGAGGGCGCGCCACAGCGCGTCGTGCCGCTCCACCACCGCCGCATCGCCGCCGATCATCAGGCAATAGCCGCGCGCGAGCCCCCAGACGCCGCCGGAGGTGCCGACATCGAGGTAGTGCAGCCCGCGCGCGCGCGCCTCGGCGGCGCGGCGCACGCTGTCCTTCCAGAAGCTGTTGCCGCCCTCGATGATGGTGTCGCCGGGCGCGAGCAGACCGTGCAGCGACGCGAGCGCCGCCTCGGTGGGCGCGCCCGCGGGCAGCATCACCCAGACGCTGCGCGGCGCGGGCAGGGCGGCGACGAGTTCCGCGAGGCTCGCGGCCGGGCTCGCCCCCTCGGCGGCGAGCGCGGCCACCGCCGCCGCGTCCTGGTCGAAGCCCGCGCCCGCGATGCCCGCGCGCATGGCCCGCCGCAGCAGGTTGCCGCCCATTCGTCCCAGTCCGACCATGCCGAGCCGCATCGCGCTTTCCTCCCGCCGCCGCCGATGATGGAATAGCCCGGACGAGGGAGGAACCCCATGCTCGCCCTGCCCGAGACCGGCCAGGACTGGCCCGCGCTGCGCGCGGCGCTGACCGCCGCCAAGGCGCGCGACTATTCGTGGAAGCGCGGCCGCATGGCCGTGTTCTTCTACTACCTGGACGAGGCGCTGGAGCGCGTGCAGCAGGAGGCCTACCTGCAGTTCTGGACCGAGAACAACCTCGGCCAGCGGGCCTTCCCCAGCCTCGCGCGCCTCGAATCCGAGGTGGTGGAGATGGGGCGGTCGCTGCTCCACGCGCCCGAGGGGGCGGGCGGCAGCTTCACCTCCGGCGGCAGCGAGAGCATCTTCCTCGCCATGCTGGCGGCGCGCGAGCGCGCCGGACGCGCGCGGCCCAACATCGTGCTGCCCGACACGGCGCACCTCACCTTCGACCGCGCGGCCTGGTATCTCGGCCTCGAGGTCCGGCGCATCCCCGCCGCGGCCGACCGGCGCTGCGACGTCGCGGCGATGGAGGCGGCCTGCGACGCGGACACGGTGGCCCTTGTCGGCTCCGCGCCCAACTACCCCTTCGGGACGGTGGACCGGATCGCGGAGCTGGGCGAGATCGCGCTCCGGCGCGGGCTCTGGCTGCATGTGGACGCCTGCGTGGGCGGTTTCCTCAACCCCTTCCTCGAGGAGCTGGGCGTGGCGCTGCCGGGGTGGGATTTCCGCGTGCCCGGCGTCACCTCGATCAGCGCCGACATCCACAAGCACGGCATGGCGCCCAAGGGGGCCTCGCTGCTGCTGGTGCGGGAGGCGGCGCTGCGCGCGCATCACCGCTTCGAGAGCCGCGCCTGGGCGCGCGGGGCCTATGTCGCGTACACCGCGCAGGGCACGCGGCCGGGGGGTGCGGTGGCGGCGGCCTGGGCGGTGATGCGCCATCTGGGCCGCGCCGGCTATCGCGACTGCGCGCGGCGCATCATGGCGGCGCGCGCGGCCATCGCGGCGGGGGTCTCCGCCATCCCGGGGCTGGAATGCCTGCCCGGCGAGCACGCCATCCTGGTCTATCGCAGCAGCGACCCCGCCCTCTCCATCGCGCGGGTGGGGGCGGGGCTGGACGCGCGGGGCTGGCTCGTCTCGCGCCAGGTGGAGCCGGACGGCATCCACCTCCATCTCAATCCGCTGCACGCCGAGGTGGCGGAGGAGTATCTCGCCGATCTGCGCGCGGCGGTGGCGGAGGCGCGCGCGGGCGCGGGGGCGGAGATGGCGGCCACCCGGGCCTATTGACCGGCCCGGACCCCCGCGCGCTCAGGCCACACCGGTGAGCTGCGTGCGCACCAGCTCGGCGAAGCGGCCGCCCGCGTTCACCAGGGTCTGGAAGTCGCCGCGCTCGACGATCCGGCCCTGGTCGAAGACCAGGATGTCGTCCGCGTCGCGCACGGTGGAGAGGCGGTGCGCGATGATGAAGGTGGTGCGCCCCGCCATCAGCGCGCGCAGCGCCTTCTGCACCCGTGCCTCGGTGGCGGCGTCCAGCGCGCTGGTCGCCTCGTCGAGGATCAGCACCGGGGGGTCCTTCAGCAGCGCGCGCGCGATGGCCAGCCGCTGCCGCTGCCCGCCCGAGAGGCTCGCGCCCCGCTCGCCCACCATGGTGTCGTAGCCCTGCGGCTGGCGGATGATGAAGTCGTGCGCCTCGGCCATGCGGCAGGCGCGCTCGATGTCCTCCTGCGTGGCGTCGGGGCGGCCCACCAGCAGGTTCTCGCGGATGGTGCGGTTGAACAGCATGCTCTCCTGGAACACCACGCCGATGTTGCGGCGCAGGCTGTCCAGGGTGATGTCGCGCAGGTCGTGCCCGTCGAGCGTGATGCGCCCCTCCGTCGGGTCCCACAGGCGCTGGAGGAGCTGCATGGAGGTGGTCTTGCCGGCCCCCGTCGCGCCGACCAGCGCGATGGTGCGCCCGGGCTCGGCCGAGAAGGAGATCCCGTGCAGGATGCGCCCCGAACGGGGGTAGGAGAAGCCCACCTCCTCGAAGCGCACATGGCCCTGGGCGCGGCCGATGTCCTTCGCGTCGGGGCGTTCGGGCACGCTGCTCACCGTGTCCAGCACCTCGAAGAATTCGCGCACCGCGGGCATCTGGAACAGCATGTAGGAGACGAAGGCCACGGCGTTCTCGAGCCGGCCGATCAGCAGCGTGGCGAAGCCCATGAAGCTCACGATCTCGCCCACGCTCGCCATGCCGCGCAGGTGCAGCACCGTGCCGAGCAGGAAGATGAGGATGACGGTGACGGTGCTGGCCGCGCGCGTCAGCACGTTCACCACCGCCCACCAGTTCAGCACCGGGAACTGGTGGTCCAGCACCTGGCGCATGATGGTGCCGAACATCTTCGCCTCGCTGCTGAGGCGCGTGAAGGACTGCACCACCATCACGTTCGCCAGCGCGTCCTGCGCCGTGCCGGCGAGCTGGGAGTGGAACTGCTCCACCTTCATCTGCGCCGTCTGCGTCTTGCGGATGACGACGGTGGTCAGCACCGTGAACACGACGACGAGGCCGATCAGCAGCAGCCCGAGCCGCCAGTTGAGGAACATGGTCAGCGGCAGCAGCACCAGCGCGGCCACCAGCGTGGAGAGATGCTCGCGGAAGAAGGAGAGCCAGACGCCGAAGAGGTTGTCGCAGCCGACCAGCATCACCTTCATCAGCCGGCCCGACTGCACGTTGCCGTGGAAGGCGAGCGGCAGCGCCAGCACATGCTGGAAGTAGCGCGACATCATCGCCAGCCGGTTGCGATGCGCCATGCGGTCCGCCAGCAGCGCCACGGCCACATTGGCCGCGATGCCGGTCAGCCCCACCGCGCCCCACAGGCCGAGCAGCACGAAGGCCTGGGCCCAGACGCCGCCCGGCTCCATGCCGGAGGAGCGCGCCAGCAGGTCCACCACCCGACCGAACAGGACCGGCTCCAGGAACTGCAGCCCGGAGAGGGCCACCGCCGCCCCCGCCAGCGCGAAGGCCACCGTCGCGTCCGGCTTCAGCAGGGCGAGGACGCGGCCATAGACACGAAAGAATTCCATCCAAGGGGCCTCGGCGCTCGGGGTTGGCGCGCGAGGCATAGCGCGCGGCGGGGGCGGCGCAAACGGCGGCTTGAACGCGGCGGGGCGAAGCCGCACTCTGCAGGCCAGGAAACGCCAGGGAGATGTCCATGACGCACGCGATGCGCCGCCGCGCCCTGCTGCTGGGCGGGCTTGCCGCCCCTCTCCTCGCCCCGCCGGTCTCCCCCGCCCTGGGCCAGGCGCCGTGGTCGCCCAGCCGGCCGATCCGCCTCGTCGTCGGCTTCCCGCCGGCCGGCACGACCGACATCGCCGCGCGCATCCTCGCCGAGCCGCTCTCCCAGCGCCTCGGCCAGCCGGTCACCATCGAGAACCGCCCCGGCGCGGGCGGCAATGTGGGCGCGGACGTGGTCGCCAAGGGCGAGGCCGACGGCCACCTGTTGCTGATGCAGACGGTCAGCGCCGGGGCCATCAACTACCAGCTCTATGGCCCCCGTATCCCCTACCGGCCTGAGGATTTCGCCGGCGTCTCGCTGGTGGTGCGGGTGCCCAACGCCATCTTCGTGCATCCCGGCGTGCGCGCCACGACGCTGGCGGAGCTGGTGGCCCTGGTGCGCGCCAATCCCGGGCGGATGAACATCGGCAGCTCGGGCGTGGGCACCTCGCTGCACATGACGGGGGAGCTGCTGAAACTCGCCGCCGGCATCGACCTCACCCATGTGCCCTTCCGCGGCGCGGGGCCCATGCTGCAGGAGATCATCGCCGGGCGCATCGAGGTGGGGGTGGACAACCTGCCCTCCGTCATCGGCCATCTGCGCGAGGGGCGGCTCAGGCCGCTTGCCGTCACCACCGCCGCGCGCTCGCCCCAGCTTCCGGAGGTGCCGACCACGGCCGAGGCCGGCTTCCCCACGGTGGAGGCCACCGCCTGGTTCGGCGTGGTGGCCCCCGCGCGCACCCCGCGGCCGGTGATCGCCCGGCTGAACCGCGAGATCGAAGCCATCCTCGCCGACCCCGCGATCTGGCGCCGCTTCGAGGAGCTCGGCGGCATGCGCGCGGATCTCGCCCCGGGGGGCGGCTCCACGCCCGAGGCCTTCGACGCCTTCATCCGCGCCGAGGTGGAGAAGTGGAGCGAGGTGGTCCGCCGCTCCGGCGCCACGGTGGATTCGTGATCCGCCGCCGTCCCCTGCTCGCCGCGCCGGGGGTGCTGCTCCTGCCGGCCACGGCGCGGGCGCAGGGCTGGGCGCCGACGCGGCCGATCCGCCTCGTCATCCCCTTCCCGCCCGGCGGCACCACCGACCTCGTGGGCCGCATGGTGGCCGAGCGGCTCGCGCCGCGCCTCGGCCAGCCCGTGGTGGTGGAGAACCGCCCCGGCGCGGGCGGCAACATCGCGGGCGAGAGCGTGGTGCGCGCCGAGCCCGACGGGCACACGCTGTTCTTCTCCTCCATCGGCACGGGGGCGATGAACTACGCCGTCTATGGCGCGCGCATGCCCTGGCGGCCGGAGGAGATGGCGGCGGTGGGCCTCGTCATCCGCGTGCCGAACATCCTGATGGCGGCGAACCGCCTGCCCGTGCGCAGCATGGCGGAGTTCCTGGACCTCGCCCGCCGCCGCCAGGGCGAGATCACCTACGGCACCGCGGGCATCGGCACCTCGCCGCATGTGTGCATGGAGCTGCTCGGCCAGGTCACCGGCATCCGCTTCGTGCATGTGCCCTTCCGCGGCTCCGGCCCGATGCTGACCGAACTCGTGGCCGAGCGGGTGGATTGCGGCATGGACAACATCCCCTCCGCCCTGCCCTTCGTGCGCGAGGGGCGGGTGAGGGGGCTCGCGGTCACCAGCACCCGCCGCGCGGAGGTGCTGCCCGATGTCCCCGTGCTGGCCGACACGGTGCCGCAGTTCGAGGCCACCGCCTGGTTCGGGGTGCAGACCTCGGCCCGCGTGCCGCGCCCGGCCATCGAACGCCTCGGCGCGGAGCTCGACGCGATCACGCGCGAGCCGGAGTTCCGCGCGCGGCTCGCCGCCTTCGGCGGGCAGCCGCCCGGCCTGACGCCCGAGGGCGGCACCACCCCCGCCGCCTTCGAGGCCTTCGTGGCGGCGGAAATCCGCAAATGGGGCGAGGTGATCCGCATCGCCAACGTGCGGGTGGAGTAGCGGCGTCCCGCGGGACGCCATGGACATGCCGTCCCTTTCATGCTTCCGGCTGGGGCGAAGCCCCCCACGCGAGATTCCAGCCGGAGATTCGCCCATGACCCCGCGCCGCGCCCTGCTCGCCCTGCCCGCCCTGCTGCCCGCGGGCGCCCTTGCCCAGGCCTGGTCGCCCTCGCGCTCCGTGCGCATCGTGGTGCCCTTCACCGCCGGCGGCGCGACGGATGCGCTGGCGCGCATCATGGCCGAGCGGCTGGGCGCTGCGCTCGGCCAGTCCTTCGTGGTGGACAACCGCCCGGGCGCGGGCGGCAATGTCGGCACCGAGCTGGTGGCGAAGGCCGACCCGGACGGGCACACGCTGCTGATGTGCACGATCGGCACCGCCAGCATCAACCAGTTCCTCTACCCGCGCCTGCCCTTCGACCCGGTGCGGGATTTCGCCTCCATCGGGCTGGTGGGCGCGGTGACCAACGCCATCGTGGTGCATCCCGGCGTGCAGGCCAACAGCGTCCAGGAGCTGCTGGCGCTGGCGCGCCGCCAGCCCGGCCGGCTCAACTACGGCACGCCGGGCAACGGCACCTCCGGCCACATGTCGGGCGAGTATCTGAAGTTCCGCACCGGGGTGGACATCAACCACGTGCCCTATCGCGGCACCGGCGCGCTGATGCCGGACCTGCTCGGCGGGCGCATCGAGATGGCGGTGGACAACCTGCCCGCCTATCTGCCGCACATCCGCGAGGGGCGGCTGCGCATCCTCGCCGTCAGCTCGCGCGAGCGCTGGTTCGCCGTGCCCGAGGCGCCCACCGTGCAGGAGAGCGGGGTGGAGCGCTTCGAGGCCATCGCCTGGTTCGGCCTGCAGGCCCCCGCGCGCACGCCGCAGCCGGTGATCGAGCGCTACATCGCCGCGGTCTCCGCCGCGGTGGCCGAGCCCGCCACCCAGGCGCGCATCCGCGACATCGGCGCCGCCACCATGCCGCTGATGGGCGCCGAGTTCGACCGCTTCATCGCCGCCGAGAACGACAAGTGGCGCGAGGTGGTGCGCGTCGCGAACATCCGTCTCGACTGAGGGAGACAGCGCATGTCGATGCCCATCGCGCGCGAGCGCAAGATCCTGAGCGAGGCCGAGTTCGCCCTGGTGGCGCCGAGCCACTACCCCGATGTCGCGCGGCTGGACCGCGAGGCGCTGATCGCGCTGGCGCGGCGGCTGCGCGAGGCGCGGGATGCGGCGCGCACGCGCCTCGCCGCCCAGCGCCGGGCGAAGCGCGGCAAGGCCGAGCCGCGCGGCAGCCTGGACGACACGGGGGTGGCGGCGAAGAAGCAGGTCTTCGCCGCCGCGCTGCGCCGGGTGAACAAGCGGCTGGAGGGGTGATACGGCCGGCGGTCACGCCGGACGTATCGCGCACGCCGGGTTGGCGGGCGGCGGCGTGCCAAAACAAGGGCATACCAGCGGCCGCGCCGCCTTCTCAGGAGTCAAGGCAAGCGGCCGCTGGTATAAGGGCGGGCGCGCCCGGCCTCAGCGCCCTCCCTCAGCGCCCCATCAGCGCCAGGTGGTCGCGGATCAGCGCCGCCTCGCGCGCCGGCACCAGCGCCTCCCAGCCCTCCACCCCGGGCAGCCGCCCGGGGTTGCGGCGGATGAGTTCGGTCTTGAGCCAGGGGAAGCCCATCCGCTCCACCAGCACGCGCCAGAAATGGTGGCAGGGGTTGAGCGGAAAGCGCCACAGCGCCGCCGGGTCGGCGAAGCGCGGGCCGAGCCTGCGGCGCGTCGCCTCGTCCACCTCCGCGAGCAGCCGGGCATAGCCGAACAGCGCCGCCATCCGCACCCCCGCCGCCCGGGCGCGCGCCGCGAGGCCGATCTCGCCCTGCTGCACCACGCGCCACTTGCTGCGGCTGTCGCGGAAGGCGGCGAGATGCGCGGCCAACATCCCCACCGGCCCCGCCCCGCGCGCCAGCAGCGCATAGGATTGCAGGTGCGGCCCTCCGCCCCAGCTCTCGGTCATGCCGAAGAGTCCCTCGCCACCCGCGCGGCAGGCCGCGAGCAGCGGCCCGAGCGGGCGGAAGGGGCCGAGAACGCTGTCATTGGCGAGCAGCAGTTCCTCCGGCGTGCCGAGGCGCGCGAAGGCCAGCGCCGCCGCGTCGCGCCAGGCGCCGAAGTCGCGCCCGACATTGGCGCGCTGCACGCGCAGCGCGCAGTCGGCCCCCGCCGCGTCCCAATCGGCCTCGGGCGGGGCGGCGTTGCTGACGAACACCACGGCGAAGCCCAGCGCCCGCCAGTGCGCGAGCTGCTCGCGCACCATGGCCGAGACGCGCCCATCGGGCGACCAGTGCAGGTAGAGGGCGAGCGACCCGCCGACAGCCGGCGCGCGGCCGGGCTCGACGCGCAGCAGGGCGGGGGAGAGGGGGGCGAGACGGTCCAGGAGCGCCGCCGCACTCACCTCCCACGCCAGCTCCGCGACGCGGAGGGCGAAGGTGAGGGGCGAGCGCGCGGCCAGCCCGTGCAGCGCCCGCGGCAGCCCGCCCTCGGGCGCGGCCAGCTCGGTCAGCGCATAGGGGGCGCTCATGCCGCGCCGTGCAGCGCCCTCACCACGCGCGCCAGCCCCTCCTGCCAGGGCGGCAGCGCGATGCCGAACACCGCGGCGAGCTTGCCGGTCTCCATCCGGCCATCGGCCGGGCGCGCGGCCTTCACGGGATACTCATGGGTGGCAATGGGCCGCACCACGGGGCGAGGGCCGCCATAGGCGGCGGCGGCGGCGAAGATCGCCTCGGCGAAGCCGTGCCAGCTCACATGCCCCTGCGCGACGGCGTGGAACACGCCGCGATACTCGGCGCGCCAGCCCGTCTCGCGCAGCCGCGCAAGCAGCGCGGCGATGGCCTCGGCAAGGTCGGGCGCGGCGGTGGGATGGCCGATCTGGTCCGCCACCACGCGCAGTTCGGGCCGCTGCGCGCCGAGGGCGAGCATGGTGCGCACGAAGTTCCTGCCCATCGGCGCATAGACCCAGGCGGTGCGGAGCACCGTCGTCATCGGGTTGCCGGCCAGCGCGGCCCATTCCCCCGCCAGCTTGGTCCGGCCGTAGGCGCCGAGCGGGTTGGGCGCATCCGTCTCGACATAGGGCGCGCCCTTGCGCCCGTCATAGACGTAGTCCGTGCTGATCTGCAGCAGCGGGATGCCGCGCTCGGCGCAGAGGGCGGCGAGCAGGGCGGGGCCCAGCGCATTGGCCCGGAAGGCGCCCGCCTCGTCGTCCTCGGCCGCGTCCACCGCCGTCCAGGCGGCGCAGTTCACCACCGCCTCGGGCGCGGCGGCGGCGAAGGCGGCGCGCACCGTCTCCGGCCGGTCGAACTCGAAATCCGGCTGGCCGACGAAGACACCCTCGATGCCGCGCCCGGGCAGGCTGGCCTCCAGCCCGGTGGCGAGCTGCCCGCCGCGGCCGGTGACGAGGACGCGCATGCTCACCAGCTCCCTTGCGGAAAGATCGGCGCGAGCTGCGCGAGCCGCGGCGCCGCGCGGTCCTTCTCGGAAAGGATGGGCCCGCCCGGCGGCAGGGGCCAGGCGATGCCCAGCGCCGGGTCGTCCCAGGCGATGGCGCCATCGGCCTCGCGGCTGTACTCCGCGTCCACCTTGTAGAGCACCTCGCAATCGGGCTCGAGCGTCAGGAAGCCGTGCGCGAAGCCGCGCGGCACCCAGAGCTGCCGCCAGTTCTCGGCCGAGAGCTCCACCGCCACATGCCGCCCGTAGCTCGGGCTGCCCTCGCGGATGTCCACCGCCACGTCGAAGATGCGCCCGCGGGTGCAGCGCACCAGCTTGCCCTGGGCATGGGGCGGGCGCTGGAAATGCAGGCCGCGCAGCACCCCCGGCTCGCGCGAGAGGGAGTGGTTGTCCTGCACGAAGTCCACGACGAGGCCCGCGGCGGCCAGGGCGCTGCGCTTCCACACCTCGCTGAAGAAGCCGCGCGCGTCGCCGAAGCGCGGCGGTTCGATCAGCAGCACATCGGGGATGGCGAGCGGCGTGATCTTCATTCGCCGTGCAGCCCGTTGGCCACCTCGATCAGGTAGCGGCCATAGGCGGTCTTGCCCAGCGCCTCGCCGCGCGCGCGCAGCTCCTCGGCCGTGAGGAAGCCGCGGCGGAAGGCGATCTCCTCGGGCGCGGAGATGTAGAGGCCCTGGCGTTCCTGCACCGTCTGCACGAAGGTCGCGGCCTGCAGCAGCGAGGCCGGCGTGCCCGCGTCCAGCCAGGCGCAGCCGCGGCCGAGCTGCTCGCAGGAGAGGGCGCCGGCGCGCAGGTAGAGCAGGTTGAGGTCGGTGATCTCGAGCTCGCCGCGGGCCGAGGGCCGAACCTGCTTCGCCATCTCGACCACGCGCCTGTCGTAGAAGTAGAGGCCGATCACCGCCCAGTCCGACCTGGGTTTCGAGGGCTTCTCCTCGATCGAGATCACGCGGCCCGTCTCGTCGAACTCCGCCACGCCGTAGCGCTCGGGGTCCGCCACGCGGTAGCCGAAGATGGTGGCCCCGCCCGCCTCGGCCCGACCCTTGGCGGCACCGAGGCGCACCGAGAGCCCCTCGCCGTAGATGATGTTGTCGCCGAGCGCGAGCGCGCAGGGCTCGCCGCCGATGAAGCGCTCGCCGATCAGGAAGGCCTGGGCGAGCCCGTCGGGCGAGGGCTGCTCGGCATAGGAGAGGCTGATGCCGAAGGCCGAGCCGTCCCCGAGCAGACGCTGGAAGGCGGGCAGGTCCTGCGGAGTGGAGATCACCAGGATGTCGCGGATGCCCGCCAGCATGAGCGTGCCGAGCGGGTAGTAGACCATCGGCTTGTCGTAGACCGGCAGGAGCTGCTTGGAGGCCGCCAGCGTCATCGGGTGCAGCCGCGTGCCGGAGCCTCCGGCGAGGATGATGCCTTTCACGGTCTGAGCCCTCGATCGTCGACCGGCGCGGCCGCAGGGCGGCCGGAACGGGGCGAAGGCACGGCCGTCTCGGCGGCCGGGCTCATGCCGTCACTCCCAGCCGCTGCCCGGCATAGGTCTTTTCGCGGATCGGCCGCCACCAGTCCTCGTTCTCGAGATACCAGCGAATGGTGTGCGCGAGGCCCGTCTCGAAGTCGAAGCGCGGTTTCCAGCCCAGCGCCGCCTCGGCGCCCGAGGGGTCCATGGCGTAGCGGAAGTCGTGGCCCGGACGGTCCTGAACGAAGGTGATCAGCCGCTCGCGCGGCCCCGCGGGGTCGGGGCGCAACCGGTCGAGGGTGGCGCAGATGGCCTTCACCACCGCGAGGTTCGTGCGCTCCTGCCGCGGCCCGATGCAGTAGGTGGCGCCGGGCTCCCCGCGGGTCAGCGCCAGCACCAGGGCCTCGGCATGGTCCTCGACGTGCAGCCAGTCGCGGATATTCTCGCCCTTGCCATAGACGGGCAGCGGCTTTCCCTCGAGCGCGTTCAGGGTGACGAGCGGGATCAGCTTCTCGGGGAACTGCCAGGGGCCGTAGTTGTTCGTCGTGTTGGTGACGAAGCTCGGCAGCCCGTAGGTGTGGTGCCAGGCGCGCACGAGGTGGTCGGAGGCCGCCTTGCTCGCGCTGTAGGGGCTGCGGGGGTCGTAGGGCGTCTCGGGCGTGAAGGGCGGATCGCCCGGGTCGAGCGAGCCGAACACCTCGTCGGTGGAGACATGGTGGAAGCGGAACGCGGCCTTCTCCCCCTGCGGCAGGCGGCTCCAGTGCTCGCGCGCCGCCTCCAGCAGCACCTGGGTGCCGACGACATTGGTGCGGATGAACTCGGCCGGGCCGTCGATGGAGCGGTCCACATGGCTCTCGGCGGCGAGGTGCATCACATGGGTGGGGCGGTGCGCGGCGAAGGCGGCGCGCAGGGCCTCGATGTCGCAGATGTCGGCGCGGATGTGGATGTGGCGCGGGTTGCCCGCATGCATGGCGAGCGCCGCCGGGCTCGCCGCGTAGGTCATCTTGTCGATATTGACGACGGTCGCGTCCGTCCGCGCGAGAAGATGCCGGACGACGGCAGAGCCGATGAAGCCGTAGCCGCCGGTGAGGAGGATGCGCAAAGGCTTCACCCGTTTCATGAACCCCCAGCCGAACTAACACCCGGCCCAGGCGTGATCAAGGACGCCGCTTGACACCCCGGGGCCCCTGCCGCATCCCCCGCCGGGTCCATGGACGCCCCGCCCGCCTCGCTCCGCAGCCTCTTCGCCGCCTGGATCGCCCACCGCGATCTGTGCCGGCGGCTGACCCAGCGCGAGGTGACGCAGCGCTTCCGCGGCAGCCTGCTCGGACTTGCCTGGGCGTTCCTGACGCCGCTGCTCACCGCCGCGGTCCTCACCCTCGTCTTCACCGGCGTGTTCCCGCAGCGCTGGCCGGGGCGCAGCGGCGCGCCGCTCGATTTCGCGCTGATCCTGCTGGTGGGGATGGCGGTGCACGGGCTGATGGCCGAGGCGCTCTCTCGCGCGCCCACGCTCATCGTCGGCAACCCCGGCTATGTGACGCGCGTGGTGTTCCCGCTCGAGCTGCTGCCCCTGGTCACGGTGCTCGCCGCGAGCGTGAACATGGTCATCACCCTCGGCGTCGTGCTGCTGGGCAACCTGCTGGTGAACGGCAGCCTGCACGGCACGGCGCTGTTCCTGCCGCTGGTGCTGCTGCCCTATCTGCTGCTCGTGGTGGCGGCGACGGCGCTGCTCGCCGCCCTCGGCGTCTTCATCCGCGACATCGCGCTGGTCATCGCCCCGGTGCTGACGCTGCTGATGTTCCTCTCGCCGATGTTCTACCCGCTGGAGGCGGTGCCCGAGAGCTGGCGCTTCGTCATCCGCGCCAACCCGATGACTCCCGTCATGGAGCAGGCGCGCACCGTGCTGCTGTTCGGCGGCTGGCCGGACTTCGCGGGCCTCGCGCTCTACCTCGCGCTGGCCCTGGGCGGGCTCGCCGCCGCGCACCGGGTGTTCCAGAGCCTGCGCCCGGGCTTCGCCGATGTCGTCTGACCGCGCCGGGGAGATCCGCGCCGCGCTGCGCGCCACGCGGGATGTGCTGGACGCCATGGCGGCCGACGCGGCGCTGTGCGAGGCCGCCGCCCGCACCGCCGATCTCTGCATCGCGGCGTTGCGCGGCGGGGGCAAGCTGCTGCTCTGCGGCAATGGCGGCAGCGCCGCCGACGCCCAGCACTGGGCGGGCGAGCTGGTCGGCCGCTTCCACCGTGACCGGCGCGGCCTGCCCGCGATCGCGCTGACCACCGACAGCTCCGTCCTGACCGGCATCGGCAACGACTACGGCTATGCGCGCGTCTTCGCCCGCCAGGTGGAGGCGCTGGGTGCGGCGGGCGATGTGCTGATCGCCCTCTCCACCTCCGGCAACTCGGCGAATGTGC
This sequence comes from Roseococcus sp., assembly GCA_026414745.1. Taxonomy (GTDB): domain Bacteria; phylum Pseudomonadota; class Alphaproteobacteria; order Acetobacterales; family Acetobacteraceae; genus Roseococcus. The sequence continues at coordinate 17,794 of JAOAIK010000034.1, read as the reverse complement.
TGGCGGCGCTGGAGGCGGCGCGGGCGCGCGGCCTCGCCCGCATCGGCTTCACCGGCGCCTCGGGCGGTGCGATGGCCGCGCTGTGCGACATCTGCCTCCGCGTGCCCAGCACCAGCACGCCGCGCATCCAGGAGGGGCACGAGGTGCTGGGCCATGCGCTCTGCGCCGCCATCGAGGCCGCGCTCTGCCCGCCCGAGGGGGCGTGAGGCGGCGCCCCGCGCTCGTCCTCGCCCGCGCCGGCGTGATCAACCACGACGAGGGCGGTGTGCATCGGATCGAGGCCGTCCATCTCCGCGAGGGCCTCTTCGATCCCTGGGCGCAGGCGCTGGGCTCCGCGCTGGTGGGGGTCACCGACCGAGCGGGCGTCGGCCGCGGCCTTCTCGGCGAGGCGGAGTTCGCCGCCCGGACCGGGCGGAAGCCGGCGCGCGTCGCCGAGCGCGGCATTCTCGGGCGCCGCATGGGCGTCTTCGACCGCACCGTCGCCGCACGCGCCGCCGAGGGGGGTGAGCCCGAGCGCATCATGATCGACAGCCCCCGGCCCGCGCACCGATCGCCGAGTGCGGCGAGGACAGCGCCCGGCCACGGCGCGGGGCGGCGCGCAGGTGCGCCTCGCTTCCCGCGCGCCGGAACACCGTTCCGCCACCGGGTCAAAACATGACACGCTTGTAGTTCGGCTCCTGGATCGATACCCTCGCATCCGTTTGGGGAGGCAGCGTTGCCGGGAAGGCGCGCCGGTCCCGCCCGACGAGGATCGCACCGCGCCGGGCGCGCGGGCCCGTCCGGTCGGGCAGGACCACCAAGCAGGCACCGGGCCGGCGCGCGAATGCCGGCCCGGCGCCCGCCTCAGTCCCTCACCCCTCGCCCTCGAGGCCGGAAAGCTCGGCGATCAGCGCGCCCAGCGCGGCCACGTCCTGCTTGGCGCCGCCGCGGTTCACCAGCAGCTCGAGCAGCGGGGCGGCCATGTTGCTCGCCGGGCCGAACACGCCGTGGTCGCGGATCGCCTGCACCGCGAGGCGCATGTCCTTGCGCATCAGCTCGGCGCGGAAGCCCGGGGTGAAGCTGCGCGCGATCACCCGCTTCGCGTGGTTGCGCAGCACGAAGGAATCGGCCGACCCGCCCGAAAGGGCGGTGCGCATCGCCTCCACGTCCAGCCCCGCCTTGCGGCCCAAGGCCAAGGCCTCGCTCACCGCCACGAGCGTCGCGCAGATGATGAGCTGGTTCGCCGCCTTGCACAGCTGCCCCGCGCCGGAGGGGCCGAGATGCGTCACCGTGCGCCCGACCGCGGCGAAGAAGGCGCCGGCGCGGGCGAAGGCCGTGGCGTCGCCGCCCACCATGCAGGTCAGCGTGCCGTCGATCGCCCCCTGTGGCCCGCCGGAGACGGGGCTGTCGAGCAGCGTCACGCCGCGTTCGGCGAGGCGCTGGGCGAAGCCCTGGGTGGCGGTGGCGGAGATGGTGGAGAAATCGATCACGATCGCGCCGGGCCGCGCGCCCTCGGCGATGCCGCCGGGGCCGAAGAGCGCCGCCTCGACATCGGGCGTGTCGGGCACGCAGAGGCCGATGATGGCGGCCTCGCGCGCGGCCTCGGCCCCGCTGTCGCGCCAGCGCGCGCCGGCGGCCTCCAGCCCCGCCGCCTTGGCGCGGGTGCGCGAGGAGATGTCGAGCGCGAAGCCCGCCTTCATGAGGTTGGCGGCCATCGCCGCCCCCATGATGCCGAGGCCGATGAAGGCCACGCGGGCCGGGGGTTCGATGCGGGTCATGGGCGTCCTCCTTGCGGGCGGGTGATGCACCGGCGGCGGCGCGCGGCCAAGCGGGCGCCGGAGCGCCGGCCATGGCCGCCGCCGATCACGCGCGGCTCAGCCCTTCGCCGCCCGGAAGGCCTCGAAGAAGCCGGTCGGCCGGACGATGCGGTTCTCCATCTTCACCAGCATGCCTCCCTCGGCGACCAGGCGCAGATACTCGCCCCAGGCGGGATCGGCCGCCATCGCGTTGCGGCGCGCCTCGCGGTCGGCCTGGTCCCTGTAGCCCCAGAGATGCACCACCGTGTTCAGCTCGCCCTCGATGGTGGTGTACCAGCCCAGGCAGTTCTCCAGATATCTGAGCTGCAAGGGCCAGGCCTTCTCCTCGTAGAGCTTCACGAAGGCCGGCATGCGGTTGGGCAGGCAGGTGTAGATGCGCACGTCCACGATCATCGGGCGTTCCTCCCTCCTTCAATGCGGCGCGTTGATCGCCCCTCCCGCCGCGGCGCGCAACGGGGGGATGGCTACTCCGGCCGCACGCCCGCGCGCTGCAGGATGGCCGCGACGCGCGGCAGATCGGCGCGCACGAAGGCGTCGAAGGCGGCCGGGGTGGCATAGGCGGGCTGGCGCACCACCGCGAGCTCGGCCAGCCGGGCGGACAGCCGGTCCATCGCTGCGTTGAAGGCCGCGTTGAGCGCCGCGATGGCGGCCGGCGGCGTGCGCGCGGGGGCGAAGGCGCCGAACCACGCGGCCGCGTCCCAGGCCGGCAGGCCGGCCTCGGCGGCCGAGGGCAGCTCGGGCAGGATGGGCGCGCGCTCGCGCCCCGCCACCGCGATGGCGCGCACCGTGCCGGCGCGGATGTGCGGCAGGGCGGAGGAGATCGGGTCCACGCACATGTGCGCGGCCCCCGAGATCACCGACTGCATCGCCGGGCCGCCGCCGCGGTGCTGGATCATCTCCATCTCCACCCCCGGCACCGCGGCACGGAAGATCTCCGAGGCGAGGTGGTTGCCGCTGCCGATGCCGGCCGAGGCGAAGTTCACCCGCCCCGAGTTGGCGCGCAGCCAGAGGAGCAGTTCCGGCAGCGTCGTGGCGGGCACGGCGGGGTTCACGACGAGCACCTGCGGCACGACGCCGAGATGCGCCACGGCCGCGAAGTCGTTCAGCACGTCGTAGGGCATGCGCGCCACGAGGCTCGGGGCGATGACATGCGCGTTGGAGTGGATCAGCAGCGTATGCCCGTCGGGCGGGGATTTCGCGACGGCCTCGGAGCCGATGAGGCCCGCCGCGCCGCCCGCGCGGTTCTCGATCACGACGCTCTGCCCGAGGATCTGGGCCAGCGCCTCGGAGAGCACCCGCGCGATCACGTCGGTCGCGCCGCCCGGCGCGAAGGGCACCACGATCCGCACGGGGCGATCCGGCCGCCAGCCGGGCTGGGCGATGGCCGCGGCGGGCGCGGCGAGGCAGAGCGCAAGGGCGCTGCGGCGCGTGGGCATGGCGTTCCCTCCCTGTGCCGGCTCGCCTGGCCGGCTTGCGGGGAGAAGGCTAGAACGGAAGGCGCGCGGGAGGAAACGCCCCCTCGCCCGCGCGCCGCCCCGGCCTATTGCAGATCCACCGGCACCAGATCCTGGAACCAGGACTGCACCGAGGTGAAGCCGCGCACGCGCCGGCTCATCGCGCGCGGGTTGAGGTCGTGCACGATGAACAGCCAGGGGGGGTTGTCCACGATGCGCTCATGCGCGCGGGCATAGGCGCGGTTGAACGCCGCCTCGTCCGTGGCGCGCTCCAGCGCGGCGAAGGCCTCCTCGAACTCCGGATCGCTCCACTGCGGCCAGTTGAAGCCGTTGGGCGGCGTGAAGGCCTGCAGGAAATAGCGCGCCATCACCGAGGGATCGGAGGAGGGCGAGGAGGGGTTCAGCGCCAGCGAGCCCGCCAGCACCGGCGCGCCCGGCGGGCTGCGCGTGGCCTGCAGCAGCGTGTTCCACTCCGTCACCTCGAAGGTGACGTTGACGCCGCAGGCCTGGCGCAGGTTCTGCTGCAGGAACTCGTTCATCGGCAGCGGCAGCATCTGGCCGGAGCCGGAGGTCGAGATCATCACCTTGAAGCTCAGCGGGCGCTGCGCGGTGAAGCCCGCCTCCGCCAGCAGGGCGCGGCCGCGCGCGGGGTCGAAGGTGTAGCGGTGGCGCGGGTTGCCGAAATTCGGGTCGCTCGGCTTGAGCCAGCCGATGCTGGGCTCGGCCGTGCCGTTGAGAAGCTGCACCAGCCCCGCGCGGTCCACGCAGTAGTTCAGCCCCTGGCGCACCCGCACGTCGCGGAAGGGCGTCTCGCCGCCGAGCTGGAAGAACCAGGGCCAGACATGCGGATAGCTGCCGGTGGTGACCTGGAAGCCGGCCTGGCGCAGCGCGGGGATGGCGTCGGGCGGCGGCACCTCGATCCAGTCCACCTGGCCCGAGCGCAGGGCGGCGAGGCGCGTCGTCGCCTCCGGCATGGGCAGCAGCACGATGCGGTCCAGGCGCGGGAGGCGCGTGCGGTCCCAGTACTGCTCGTTGCGCGAGAGTTCGGCCGACTGGCGCGGCACGAAGCGGGAGAGGCGGAAGGGCCCGGTGCCGGCCGGCGGCAGGGCGGCGACGCGCGCCCAGTCCCGCCCGCCCTGCTCGAAGCTCTGCGGGCTTGTGAAGAGGATATACACGGCCATGAAGGGGAAGTAGGAGGCGATGCGGCTGGTGCGCATCGCCACCGTGCGCTCGTCCACCTTCCAGTAGCGCTCCATGATCGGGATGCGGGCGCGGGTGATGGCGGACCCTTGCGCCTCGAACTGCGGGGATTGGTTGTTGAAGTAGCGCTCGAGGTTCCAGATCACCGCGTCCGCGGTGAAGGGCGTGCCGTCGTGGAAGCGCACGCCCTCGCGCAGGGTGAACAGCCAGGTCTGCGGGTCGTTCGGATCCTGGCGCCAGGATTCCGCGAGGCCGGGGCGCAGCCCGGCGGGGCGCTCGGCCTGGCTCAGATCCCACAGGATGAGCCCCTCGAAGACCGGGTAGCCGAGGAAGCGCATCCCCTCGAAGCCGTTGTTGGGCATGCCCGTGGTGGTGGGCACATCGGCCGCCGTCATGGCGATGCGCAGCACCCGCTCGGGGGCGCGCTGCTGCGCGAGCGCGGGTGCGGCGGCGAGCGTGGCGGCGAGCCCGAGCCCGAGCCCGAGCCGCGACCAGGTGCGCGGGAACCTCATGGAGCCTCTCCCTCTGCGGAGCCTGCATCGAAGCGCCCGCGCGCGCCCCGCGTCCAGCGCCATCGTCCGGCGCGTCGCCGCCGCGGCGCGCCGATTGCACGCCGCGCGGGCAGCCCGCCTTTCAGCCGGGCAGGCGGTAGTCCTTGAACTGCCGCTTCAGCTCCGCCTTCCACAGCTTGCCGGTGGCCGTGAGAGGCAGGCTGTCCACGAACTCCACGGCGTCGGGCATCCACCACTTCGCGATCTTGCCCTCGAGCACCTTGAGGATGCTCTCCGGCGTCGGGTCGGTGCCGGGCTTGCGCACGACCACGAGCAGCGGCCGTTCGTCCCATTTCGGATGATGCACCGGAATGGCGGCGGCGAGCTGCACGTCGGGATGGGCCAGCGCCAGGTTCTCGAGCGTGATGGAGCTGATCCACTCGCCGCCCGACTTGATGACGTCCTTCGCGCGATCCACGATCTCGATGCTGCCGAGCTCGTCCACCGTCACGACGTCGCCGGTGCGGAACCAGCCGTCGGATGTGAAGGCCGGGTCGTCGGGCCGGTTGAAGTAGGCGGCCGCGGTCCAGTGGCCGCGCACCTCGAGCTCGCCGAAGGCCACGCCGTCATGCGGGATGTCGCGGCCCTCGGCGTCGCGCACGCGGAAATCGACGCCGAACTGCGGCCGGCCCTGCTTGCGCGAATAGGCGAGGAAGCGCTCCTCGTCCCAGTCGGCGTTCTCGGCCTTGCGGACGTTGGTGGAGCCGAGCGGGCTGATCTCGGTCATGCCCCAGGCATGCACGATGGGGACGCCGTATTCCCTGAGGAAGCCCTCGGTGACGGGCAGCGGCAGCGCCGTGCCGCCGACGACGAGGCGCGGCGGCCTGGCGAAGCGCCGCGCGGGGTCGGCGCGCAGCCATTGCAGCAGCATGGTCCAGATGGTCGGCACGCCGGCGGAGAAGGTGACCCGCTCCTCCTCGAAGAGGCGGAACAGCGAGGCGGGATCGAGCCGCGGCCCGGGCAGCACGAGCGAGGCGCCGACCAGCGCGCTCGCGTAGGGGATGGCCCAGGCGTTGACGTGGAACATCGGCACCACCGGCATCGCCACGTCGCGCGCGGAGAGGGCGAAGACGTCGGGCGCGACCGCCGCCATGGCATGCAGAACGGTGGAGCGGTGCGAGTAGAGCACGCCCTTGGGCATGCCCGTGGTGCCCGAAGTGTAGCACAGCGAACTCGCCTCGTATTCGTCGAACACGGGCCACTCGTAGGCGCCGTCCTCGGCGGCGAGCAGCGCCTCCAGCTGCAGCACCTCCACCGGCAGGGCGGGCGGCTCCTCGACCGGGCCCATCAGCACCACCGCGCGCAGCGAGGCGGGCAGCCGGTCGGCAATGGCGGTGACGGCCGGCAGCACGGAGGGGTCCACGAAAAGGTGGGTGTCGGCCGCATCCTGCAGGATATAGGCGATCTGATCCGCGAAGAGGCGCGGGTTCACGGTGTGCAGCACCGCGCCCATGCCCGAGACCCCGTAATAGGCCGCAAGATGCGCGCGCGTGTTCCAGGCGAGGGTGGCGATGCGCTCGCCGCGCTGGACGCCGCGCCGGGACAGGGCCTGCGCCAGCCGCTTCGCGTCGTGCGCGACGTCGCGCCAAGTGCCGCGCGTCACCGCCCCCGTCGCGTCCACCGAGACGACCTTGGCGCCCGCGTGGTGCTTCGCCGCATGCTCGAGCAGCGAGGAGACGAGGAGCGGATGCTCCTGCATGAGGCCGCGCATGGTGTCCTCCCCTGTCCGTTCCTTGCGGTCGGGGAGTATGGCGCGGCGGACCGCCCGCGCAACCGCCGTGGCGGGTCAGTTCACCCGGATCGGGCGCACCGGCAGCTCCCGGTCGAGGATGATGGTGCCGTCGGTGCGCATCTCCCCGCGCGTGAAGCCGGGCGGGCCGATCGCCGTGTCGGGGAAACCCGAGGCGCCGGGGCTCGAGTCGATCATGCCGCAGCCGGCGAGGGCGAGGCTGGCGAGACAGGCGGCAAGCACGGCGCGCATGGCGATCACTCCGGGCGGATGTTGGCGGCGCGGATCAGCTCGCCCCACTGGGCGGTCTCCCGCGCCAGAAGCTCGCGCAGCATGTTGGCATCGCCGGTGACGATGTCCACGCCCTGCTCGGCCATGCGGGCGCGCAGCGCGGCGTCCTCGGTGGCGGCGCGCAGCGCGGCGCCGAGCCGGGCGAGGACGGGGGCGGGGGTGCCGGCCGGCGCGAAGAGCCCCTGCCAGAACACCGCCTCGAAGCCGGGCACCGTCTCGGCCACCGGGGGAAGATCCGGCAGCAGCGGGCTGCGCTCGCGCCCCGAGATGGCGAGGCCGCGCGTCGCGCCCTCGCGCACGGCCGGCAGCGCCTCCAGCACGGCCTGGAACATGGCCTGGATGCGGCCGGCGCGCAGCTCGACCAGGGCGGGCGCGCCGCCGCGGAAGGGCACATGCACCACCTCGATGCCGGTGCGCGCCGCGAGCAGCGCCTGGGCCAGGTGGTTCACCGCCCCGGTGCCGCTGGAGCCGAAGTTCACCCGCCCGGGATTCTCCCGGCAGTAGGCGATGAACTCCGCCGTGCTGCGCGCCGGCAGGGCGGGATGCACATGCAGCACGAAGGCGGTGCGGAACACCATGCCGATGGGCGCCAGCTCGCGCATCGGCTCGCGCGGGGTGAGGTGGGGCTGCAGCGCGGGGTTGATGGCGAGGGTGGAGGTGCCCATCAACAGCGTGTGCCCGTCCGGCCGCGCCTGGGCGACATGGGTGTTGGCCACGGCGGTGGCCGCGCCCACCCGGTTCTCCACCACCACGGGCTGGCCGAGCTCGCGCGCCATGCGCTCGGCCACGGCGCGGCTCGTGATGTCCGTCACCCCGCCCGGCGCATAGCCCGAGACGACGGTGACAGCGCGCGCGGGGAAGTCCTGCGCGCGGGCCGGCAGGCCGGCGACCAGCAGGGGGGCGGCGAGCAGGGGGCGGCGGCGCATGACGTCTCCTCGCTGTCTTTCGGGCAAGGCTACGCCCGGGCGCGGCGCGCGCAAGCGCCACGCGGCTTTCGCGCAACTGTCATCCGCGCGTCATGGGGAAGGGGGTAAGGGGCCTCGCGTCGGACGGGCGGGGACCATGCTGGAGATCGAGGGACTGACGCGGCGCTTCGGCGCGAAGACGGCGGTGGACGCGGTGAGCCTGACCATCCCCGCCGGCCAGATGGTGGGCGTCATCGGCCGTTCCGGCGCGGGCAAATCCACCCTGCTGCGCATGATCAACCGCCTGACCGAACCGAGCGAGGGCCGCATCCTCTTCGAGGGAGAGGACGTGACGGCGCTGCGCGGCGCGGCGCTGCGCGAATGGCGGCGCGAATGCGCCATGGTGTTCCAGCAGTTCAACCTCGTCCCGCGCCTCGACGTGCTGACCAATGTGCTGCTGGGGCGGGTGCGGCATGTGGCCCTCTGGCGGTCGCTGCTGCGCCTCTGGCCGGAGGAGGACAAGGCCATCGCCCTCTCCGCCCTCGAGCAGTTCGACATGGGCGCGCTGGCGGCGCAGCGCGCGGAGAGCCTCTCGGGCGGCCAGCAGCAGCGCGTCGCCATCTGCCGTGCCCTGGTGCAGGAGCCGCGGCTGATCCTCGCCGACGAGCCCGTCGCCTCGCTCGACCCGCGCAACTCCCTGCTGGTGATGGAGGCGCTGGCCGAGATCAACCGGCGCTACGGCATCACCGTGCTGGTGAACCTGCACTCCCTCGACCTCGCCCGCAGCTATTGCGAGCGGCTGGTGGGCCTCTCCGCCGGGCGCCTCGTCTTCGACGGCCCGCCCGAGGCGCTGACCGACGCCGTGGCGCGCGACCTCTACGGGCTCGAGGCCGCCGAGGCCCTCGGCCCGGCCGATGATCCTCCCGCCGCGCTGCAGCCCGACCGGGACCGCCCGGCCGAGGCCCTCACCTGAGACCCACGGAGAGACGACGATGATGCACCGCCGCCACCTGATCGGCGCCGCGCCGCTGCTCGCGCTGCCCGGCCTCGCCGCCGCCCAGCCCGCCCCCGCGTGGCGCGCGCGCTTCCCCGAGATCGTCTATGCCGTGGTGCCGGCCGAGAACGCCCGCGGCGTGACCGAGCGCTACACCCCCTTCGTGGAGTACATGTCGCGCGAGCTCGGCGTGCGGGTGACGCTGCGCATCGCCAACGACTACGCCGCGGTGATCGAGGGCTCGCGCGCCGGCAACATCCACTTCGCCTTCTTCGGCCCTGCCGCCTTCGCCCGCGCCCTGATGACCGGCGCCCCGCTGGAGGCCTTCGCCTACGACGTGAACCGCGACGGCACCACCGGCTACTATTCGGTGTTCTACGTCCGCACCAACACGCCTTTCCAGACCCTGCAGGACCTGCGCGGCCGCAACCTCGGCCTGGTGGACCCCAACTCCGCCTCCGGCAACATGGTGCCGCGCTTCGCCCTGCACCGGCAGAACATCGTGCCCGAGCAGTTCTTCGGCCGCGTGGTGTACACGGGCAGCCACGAGAACGCGATCATCGCCCTGCAGCAGGGCACGGTGGACGTGGCCGCCAACTGGTGGAACGACGAGCAGGAGAGCAACCTGCGCCGCATGGAGCGCCGCGGCATGGCGCGCTACGACGACTTCCGCATCGTCTTCCGCTCCGAGCAGATCGTGAACTCGCCGCACGCCTATCTGCGCGCCCTGCCCGAGGAGCTCAAGGCCGCGATCCGCACCGCGATGTTCGAGATGCCGCAGCGCGACCCGGAGGCCTTCCAGCGCGTCACGGACGGGCAGTCGCGCGGCTGGGCGCCCTGCAACAACGACACCTTCGCCCACATGATCGAGCTCAACCGCTTCGTGGACAACCTGCGCCGCCAGCGGAGCTGACCGCCGGATGAGCCTGCCCGCCGCCGCCCTGCCCCGCCTGCCGGCGGAGCGCCTCGCGCCGCTGCGCGAGGCCTATGCCGCCACGCGCGCGGCGGAGCGGCGGCGCGTGCTGCTCTCTGCTCTCGTCGTGCTCGGGCTCGCCGTGCTCGCCGCCTGGGTGGCGGAGGTGAAGCCCGCGGTGCTGTGGGAGCGTGGCGGCGAGTTCTTCGGCTACTTCATCCGCATCCTGACGCTGGAGGGCGGCGAGCGCGCCGGCCAATGGGTCTGGATGGACCCGGCCGAGTGGTTCTGGGGCCTGCACCGCTGGCTGCCGCAGCTCGGCGACACGCTGCTGATGGCCTATGTGGGCACGCTGCTGGGCTGCCTGGGTGGCTTCGTCTTCGGGCTGCTCTCGGCGGCGAACATCGTCCCCTCCGCGCCGCTGCGCTGGGCGGTGAAGCGCGGCCTCGAGTTCTGCCGCACCGTGCCCGAGGTGGTCTTCGCGCTGATCTTCGTCATCGCCTTCGGGCTGGGGCCGCTCGCGGGGGTGCTCGCCATCGCCATCCATTCGCTGGGCGCGCAGGGCAAGCTCTTCTCCGAGGTGGTGGAGAACATCGACATGAAGCCGGTGGAGGGGGCCACCGCCGCCGGCGCCTCCTGGACGCAGATGGCCCGCTTCGCCGTGGTGCCGCAGGTGCTGCCGGGCTTCACGAGCTACGCCCTGCTGCGCTTCGAGGTGAATGTGCGCGGCGCGGCGGTGCTGGGCTTCGTCGGCGCGGGCGGCATCGGCCAGGACCTCGTCGAGGCGGTGCGGAAATTCTACTACAACGACGTGGCGGCGCTGCTCGTGCTGATCATCCTCACCGTCACGCTCATTGACCTCGGCACGGGCTGGCTGCGCCGGCGCCTGATCGGGATGGAGGCGGGCCGATGAGCGCCGCCCCGCCGCTGCGCGAGGCCGCGCGCGCCCGCCTGCCCGTGCTGCGCGCCGCCCATCCCGCGCAGTTCCGCGCCCTTCCGCCCTCGCGCCTCGCCGTGCTCGCCGTGCTGCTCGGCATGGGGGGCCTCTTCGCGCTCGGCGTCTGGCGGCTGGAGATCGACGCCTCGCGCCTGCTCGCGGGGTTCGGGCAGCTTCTGCACTTCCTCACGCTGATGGTGCCGCCCGCGCCCACCCAGGGCGCCAGCGTCGAGGGGGTGCTGCGCGCCCTGGCCGAGACGCTGGCCATCGCCTTCCTGGGCACGTTGCTCGCCGCCCTCATCGCCTTCCCGCTCGGCTTCCTCGCGGCGCGCAACGCCACGGTGAGCCAGGTGCTGCGCTTCCTCGCGCGGCGCGGCCTCGACGGGCTGCGCGGCGTGGACGCGCTGATCTGGGCGCTGATCTGGGTGAGCGTGGTGGGCCTCGGCCCCTTCGCCGGCGTGCTGGCGATCATGATGGGCGACATCGGCATCTTCGGGAAACTCTACTCCGAGGCCATCGAGGCCGCAGACCGCAAGCCGCAGGAGGGCGTGGTGGCCGCGGGCGGCTCGGGGCTGCACCGGGTGCGCTTCGGCATCCTGCCCGAGGTGCTGCCGGTGATGGCGGGGCAGACGCTCTACTTCTTCGAGAGCAATGTCCGCTCCTCCACCATCATCGGCATCGTGGGCGCGGGGGGCATCGGCCTGGTTCTGGCCGAGATGATCCGCACGCTGGAGTGGCAGGCCGTCTCCTTCATCATCGTGCTGATCCTGGTGATGGTGGCGGTGATCGACCTGATCTCGGGCGCGCTGCGCCGGCGGCTCATCGGCCGGGCGAGCTGACGCGGGATTGGGCGGCGGGCGGCACGGGGCGTCGCCCTGCCGCCCCGGCCGCGGATTGACCTCGCGGCGCGTCTGCCCTTCATCGCGGGCAGACGAGGAGCGACCCATGCCCGCCACCCACCGCATTCCCGCCACCCCGCAGACCATCCGCTGGGGCGTTTTCGACGCGAGCCACGCGCCGGTGATCGAGGTCGAGAGCGGCGACCTCGTGGTGCTCGAATGCGTCTCCGGCGGGCCGGAGGCGATGCCGGATCCCTCCTCGGGTCTGGCGGTTCCGCCGGCGCTGGCGGCCATCCACGCGGCCAACCCGCCGCGCCTCGGCCCGCATATCCTCACCGGCCCGGTGGCGGTGAAGGGCGCCATGCCGGGAGACACGCTGCGCGTGGACATCGAGAAGATCGAGCTCGGCTGCGACTGGGGCTTCTGCGGCTTCCGCCCGCTCGCTGGCACCCTGCCCGAGGACTTCCCCTACCGGCGCATGCTGCACATCCCGGTGGACCGCGAGAAGCGCCTTGCGCATGTTCCCGTGGGACCGGGCGTGACACTCCCCCTCGCGCCCTTCTTCGGCGTGATGGGCGTGGCCCCGCCCGCCGAATGGGGCCCGATCAGCACCAAGGAGCCGCGCGCGCATGGCGGCAACCTCGACAACAAGGAGATCGGCGAGGGCGCGACGCTCTTCCTCCCCGTCCATGTCCCCGGCGCCTTGTTCAGCGCGGGCGATGGCCATGGCGTGCAGGGCGACGGCGAGGTGTGCATCAATGCGCTGGAGATGTGCCTGACGGGGCATTTCCGCCTGACGCTGGAGAAGGGCGGCACCCTCGCCTACCCGCGCGCGGAGACGCCGACGCACTACATTTCGATGGGCATGCACGAGGATCTGGACGAGGCCATGAAGCGCGCCCTGCGCGAGATGATCGGCTTCATCGTCAGCCGCACCAACCTCAGCGCCGCCGACGCCTATCAGTTCTGCTCGCTGGCGGTGGACTTCCACGTCACCCAGACGGTGAACGGCGAGAAGGGCGTGCACGGGCTGCTGAAAAAGGGCCTGCTGTTCTGACCCCCGCGCTGCTCGCCGACATCGGCGGCACCCACGCCCGCTTCGCGCGGGCCGAGGGCGGCCGCCCCGGCGAGGTGCTGACGCTGCGCGTGGCCGAGCATGCGCGCTTCGAGGAGGCGCTCGCCCTGGCGCGGGCCCGGCTGGGCTCGCCGCCGCTCTTCCTCTGCGCCGTGGCGGGGCCGGTGGAGCCTGGCCGCGCGGCGCTGACCAACGCGCCCTGGGTGATCGAGGCTGCCACCCTGCCCTTCGCGGAGGTGCGCCTGCTCAACGACCTCGAGGCCATGGCCTGGGCCCTGCCCGCCCTCGCGCCCGGGGAGATGGAGGTCTGGCGCGCCGGCACCGCCATGCCCGAGGCCCCCACCCTGGTGGTCGCCGCCGGCACCGGGCTCGGCCTCGCGGTGCGCCATGCGGGGGGTGTTGCGGCCACCGAGGCGGGGCATGCCGCCTTCGCCCCGCATGATGCCGAGGAGGAGGCGGTGCTCGCGCATCTGCGCGCGCGCCAGGGGCCCGTCTCGCACGAGGATCTGCTGAGCGGCGGGGGGCTGCCGCGGCTCGCCGCCGCCCTGGCCGCGCTGCGCGGCCTGCCGCCCCCGCCCGCCGGGGCCGCCGCCCTGGCCGAGGCCGCGCATCAGGGCGAGGCGCTGGCGCGCGCCGCCATCGCCCTGTTCTGGCGCGCCCTGGGGGGCTTCTGCGGCGATGCGGCGCTGATGCACGGCGCGCGCGGCGGCGTGCATCTGGCCGGGGGGGTGCTGGCACGGCTGCTGCCCTTCTGCGACCGGGCCGCCTTCCTGGCCCGGTTCGACGCAAAGCCGCGCATGGCCGGCTATCTCTCCCGCATCCCCGTGCGGCGCATTGCCCATCCCGAGCCGGCGCTGCTCGGCCTCGCGGCGCTGGCCGCTACCAGTTCATCGGCACGCTGAGGCGGGCGCCGGGCGCGGGCGTCTGCAACAGGCGCTGCTCCCGCTGGTTGATCGCGCCGTCGGCCGCCACGCCGCGGCTGGGCAGGCGGGGGTTGATGAGGGTGGGCGAGAAGCTGGGATCCATCCCGGGGGCGGTGCCGCGCGGTGCTTCGATGTCGAGGTTCGGGCGCGGTGCCAGCTCCACCCGGCGCTGCGGCGGCGCGTTCCCGAAATCGGGCGTTCCGATCATGCCCCCGTCCATGAAGGCGCGGTCCCGCGGGTCGGCGGGGCGCGGACGGGGGGCGGGGCTGGTCTGGGCCTGGGCCGTGGGCTGGCCGCGCGGCGCCTCGGCGCGTGCGGGGGCCGGGGTGGTCTGCGCCAGCGCGGGCGCGGCGCCAAGGACAAGCAGCAGGGCGAGCACCCCCCTCACAGCCCGGCCGTGCCCCGCGCATCCTCGGGCGGGTTGACCGCCGCCGCTTCGCGTCCCTCGCGCCAGGCCGTCAGCGCCCAGCGCACCGAGGGGAAGGCGATCTCGTTCCATGGGATTTCCCCCCATTCGAACAGGCGCACCTCGAGGCTTTCGGGCCCCGGGGCGAAGCCCGGCTCGGCGAGTCGCGCGCGGAAGATCACCTGCACCTGCCCGATTCGCGCGATGGAGTAGACGCCCAGGATTCCCTCCAGGGCAAGCTTCGCGCGCGCCTCCTCCCAGGCCTCGCGCGCCGCGCCTTCCTCCACCGTCTCGCCCATCTCGAGATAGCCGGCGGGCAGGGTCCAGAAGCCGCGGCGCGGTTCGATGGCGCGGCGACAGAGCAGCACCCGCCCGCCCTCGCCCACCACCGCGCCGACGACGACCTTCGGGTTTTCGTAGGCGATGAAGCCGCACTCGCCGCAGACGAGGCGTTCGCGGTCCTCGCCGGCGGGGATGCGGCGCTGGAAACGGGTGCTCATGCGCAAGAGGTGGGGCCGCGGGCCAGGAGGGACAAGCGGCAGGGCCGGGGGAGCTGCCCTCGGCCAGCCGGCGCCGTGCCCCCCTGGGGGCGGCGATGAACCACGTGACGGATGGCGCGACGGCCGCGCGCGTCCCGCAAGCAGCCCAGGGAGCAGGGTCGACGATGCGAGTCGCTTCCTGTGTGCGCGGCGGAAAACCGCCGGGGCATGTTTGGTGCGGCGCGGTGATTCTCCCTGCCAAACGGCGGGGGGGGGGTGAACGCTGTCGCGCCTGTTCCGTCGGAGCGATGTGCGGCGGGCGGCGATCCGCCCGCATCTGCCGATCTGCAATACCCGCTGCGACGAGGCAGGCCGCCCGCGCCCGATTCTGCCGTCCGGCGGCAAGGTCGCGGACATCACCGCCGCCGCCACGCTGGGTTCGGCCGCGACGCCGCCGGGCGAAGCTCCCGGCGACAAGGGCTGCGCCGCGAGCCACCTGCGGTGCTTTCTCGCCGAGCGCGGCACTGTCGCGGTCATCCCCGGCACCCCGTCGCGCAAGGTCGCCATCCCGCACGACGCCGAGGGCGACAGGCTGTGCAACCCCATCGAGCGGAGCCTCTGCGGCATCGCGAATGTCCGCGGCAACGCCACCCGATACGACAAGACCGCCAGAAACTTGCTCGCGGCCGTCTGCCTCGCCTCAGCCATCACCTACTCGGCGCGATCGAGTCCAGAACCCAGGGGTGATGCCAAGCGGACGACATCGCGACCCCGCGGCCCCGAGGGCCGAGGCCGCGGATGCGGGGCGCAGCCTGTGGCGCGACGCCAAGGCGGCCGGATGGCCGCCGCCCGGCGACGGGGCGCGCGAAGGTGACGCCTTCGTGCGTGTGGTATGAGGTTGGCGCCGGACGGTCGGTTGGACGAGGTGATCGGCGTTGTGGCGCGTCGCCGCCGCTGGACGCCGGAGCAGAAGCTGGCGCTGGTGGGGGAGGTGGCGCGGCCTGGCCTGTCGGTCGCCGCGGTGGCCGATCGGCACGGGATGAGCCGGAGCCTGCTGTTCGAGTGACGGCGTGAGGCGCGCGATGGGACGATGCCGGGCATGGTCCACGCGGACGCGACACGCGTGCCGGTCCGCGTCGTGGCGGACGCGCTGCCGAGAGAGACGCCGCGCCGGTCTGGCGCGCGCACGGGCAAAGCAGTGGCGGCGGCGGTCGAAGTGGTGCTGTCGAACGGCCGGATGCTGCGGGTCTCCGGGGCGATCGCGCCGGAGGTGCCGGGTCGGCTGGCGGCGACGATCGCGGCGCTGCGCGGGGATCTGGCCGAGGAGCGCGCGGCGCGGCGGATCGCAGAGCTTGGCCTGCAGGCCAAGACGCTGGAGGCGGAGCGGCTGCGTGTGCAGATCGCGCGGCTGCGGCACGAGCGGTTCGGTCGTCGGAGCGCCTGGCGAGCGAGGTTGAGCAGCTCGAGCTGCGGCTCGACGAGGTGCTGGCCGACATTGCCGCGGCAGGCGGGGCGGAGGATGCGGAGGACGACACCGCCGGCGCCGAGGCGCCGCAGGAGAAGGCACGGCGAAGCGCCCGCAAGCCGCTGCCCGACAGCCTGCTGCGGCGCGATGTCGGGCACTTGCCCGCCGGGGGCTGCAGCTGCCGCGCCTGCGGTGGCGCGCTGCGCAAGGTGGGCGAGGATGTCACCGGGATCCTCGAATGCCGCCCCGGGCGGTTCGAGGTGGTGCGCCACGTCCGGCCCGCGTTCTCCTGCCGGACCTGCGAGGCGATCACGCAGGCGGCGATGCCCGCGCTGCCGATCGAGCGCGGCAGGCCGGGCCCGGGGCCGGTCTCCGGGCGGGCGGGGAGGGACCTGCTCGAGCCGATGGCCGCGTCCATCGGCCGCCACGCCCTGGCTGGGCCGCGGCTGCATGCCGACGACACGCCGATGGCGATGCTCGCGCCGGGGAAGGGCCGAACACGAACGGCGCGTGTCTGGGCCGATCTGCGCGACGACCGCCCCTTCGGCGGGACCGACTTGCCGGCGGTGCTCTACGGGTCCAGGCCGGACCGGAAGGGCGAGCCCCCACAGCGGCGCCTGCGCGACTTCCAGGGCCTCCTGCAGGCCGACGCCTAGGCCGGGTTCAAGGCGCTCTACGAGGGCGGCCGCGTGATCGAGGCGGCGTGCTGGACGCATGCCCGGCGCCACTTCCATGACGCGTTGCTGGCGAACGGCAGCCCGCTGGCGCGCGAGGCGACCCGACGCATGCAGCCGCTGTTCGCCATCGAGGCGGAGATCCACGGCCAGCCGTCGGAGGCGCGCCGCGCTGCCCGCCAGGCCCGCTCGGCGCCAGCGATGGCTGACCTGCACGCCTGGCCGGAGGCGACGCAGCGGCGGATCTCCGGCAAGTCCGGCCTGGCGAAGGCCGTCCGCTACAGGCTGGCGCGGTGGGGCGCGCTGACAACCGCGCTGCGCGACGGGCGCGCCTGTCTGCACAACAACGCCGCCGAACGCCGCATGCGCCCGCTCGCGCCGGGTCGGAAGAACGACCTGTCCGCCGGGTCGCTCGAGGGCGGCAGGCGCGCCGCGATCATCTACACCCTGGTCGGCGCCGCGGAGCTCGACGGCTGGGATCCGCAGGCATATCTGCGCGTCCTGCTGGACCGGATCGCCGACCACCCGATCAACCGCATCGGTGAGCTCGCGCCCTGGAGCCCGCGGCCCGACACAGCCTGACCACCGGCAAGCCACAGATCCCGCAGTCGTCGGCGCACGCTTACCGTGCAGGGGGGCACACGCGTCTTTCAAGCCATCGACGAGGTCCGAGAGGCCCTTCGCGATGTCGCCGCCCGCTGCAGGCCAAGTGGCTGATCAAGACAAAGAGCTACCTCGGCCCCCTTGCCGCCCGCGCCGAATGGCGAGCTGCCAAGCGCCTTGGTTGCAGGTTCGGACGGAAAATCATACTACTGTCAGCCCATGGGACAGGTGGCCGAGCGGTCGAAGGCGCGCGCCTGGAAAGTGCGTATACGGTGATGAGCCGTATCGTGGGTTCGAATCCCACCCTGTCCGCCAGTTCCCTGAGGCGTGCTGATCTGCGACAGGCTGACCGCCGCGCTGAGTGCCGGGGTTTCTCGGGTTTTCGGGGCAGACCTGTTGCCTAGCCCGGCGCCAAGCCTGCCAGAGGTCTCTTTCCGAAGGCCGCTTCTCTCCGCACCCGCTGACTTGGACGATCCAGTACGGAACGCGAGAACCCGGTTTGCAGGCCGGCTTCGGGACGGCCGACCTGGGCGCTGGTTCGTATCCCGCTTGCCCGGAAC
>JAOAIK010000015.1 GCA_026414745.1 Roseococcus sp. | reverse complement strand
CCGCCGCCCCGCGTCCGCCGCCCGCCGCCCGCCCGCCCGCCGCACCGCCCCGGCCCGGCGCGCCCACCCCCGATTCGCCCGGCTCCGGCCCGCCGGGCCAGGGCCTTGCCCTCGGCCCCACCGCCCCGCCCGAGCCCGATGAGCGCTATCCCCGCGCCGCGCCCGCCTATCCCGAGATGGCCCGCGCCCGCGGCGAGCAGGGGGTGGTGGTGCTGGAGCTGGCCATCGGCACCGATGGGCGCGTGATCACCGCGCGCGTCGCGCGCTCCTCGGGCTTTCCCATGCTCGACGAGGCGGCGCGCCGCGCCGCGCAGGAGTGGCGCTTCCGCCCCGCCCGCATCGAGGGGCAGCCCACCCTCGCCACCGTGCAGGCGGCGGTGCAGTTCCGCCTGCAGTGACGCGCCCCATATCCCGCCCCGTCAGCCCCTGCGCCGGAGAGCTCCGCCCATGGTCCGCCTCGATGTCATCACCACCCGCGGCGGCGACGCCGGCGAGACCTCGCTCGGCGACGGCAGCCGGGTGCGCAAGGACGCGCTGCGCGTCGAGGCCTATGGGACGGTGGACGAGCTGAACGCCGTGCTCGGCCTGCTGCGCCTGCATCTGGAGGCGGATGCCGAGGCCGCGGCGATGCTGGCGCGCATCCAGAACGACCTGTTCGACCTCGGCGCCGATCTCTGCGTGCCCGGGGCGGGCGAGGGGCGGCTGCGCGTCAGCCCCGCCCAGGTGGCGCGGCTGGAGCAGGAGGTGGCGGCGATGAACGCCCCCATCCCCCCGCTGCGCAGCTTCGTTCTGCCCGGCGGCAGCCCGGCGGCGGCGCACGCGCATCTGGCGCGCACCGTGGCGCGGCGGGCCGAGCGGCTGGTGGTGGCCCTGGCCGCGCAGGAGGAGGTGAACCCCGAGGTGCTGCGCTACCTCAACCGCCTCTCGGACCATCTGTTCGTGCTGGCGCGCCGCTGCAACGGCAACGGCGCGCGCGACGTGACCTGGACGCCGGGGGCGGGGCGCTGAGGCCTCAGCCCACCCGGTTCGCGATCAGCTCCTGCACCACCGCGGGGTCGGCCAGGGTGGAGGTGTCGCCGAGCCCCTCGGTCTCGTTGGCGGCGATCTTGCGCAGGATGCGGCGCATGATCTTGCCCGAGCGCGTCTTGGGCAGGCCCGGCGCCCACTGGATGGCGTCCGGCGTGGCGATGGGGCCGATCTCCTTGCGCACCCAGGCGATCAGTTCCTTGCGCAGCTCCTCCGTCGGCTCCGCGCCGGCCACCAGCGTGACGTAGCAGTAGATGCCCTGGCCCTTGAGGTCGTGCGGCATGCCCACGACCGCCGCCTCGGCCACCTTGGGGTGGGCGACCAGCGCGCTCTCGATCTCGGCCGTACCCATGCGGTGGCCGGCGACGTTGATCACGTCGTCCACCCGGCCGGTGATCCAGTAGTAGCCGTCGGCGTCGCGCCGCGCGCCGTCGCCGGTGAAGTACATCCCCTTGAAGGTGGAGAAGTAGGTCTGCACGAAGCGCGCGTGGTCGCCATAGACGGTGCGCATCTGCCCCGGCCAGGAGTCGAGCAGCACGAGGTTCCCCTCCGCCGCCCCCTCCAGGATCCTCCCCTCGTTGTCCACCAGCGCGGGCTTCACGCCGGGCAGCGGCAGCGTGGCCGAACCGGGCTTGAGCGCCACCGCGCCGGGCAGGGGCGAGATCAGGATCCCGCCCGTCTCGGTCTGCCACCAGGTGTCCACGATGGGGCAGCGCTCCTCGCCCACCACGCGGTAGTACCAGAGCCAGGCCTCGGGGTTGATCGGCTCGCCCACGCTGCCCAGCAGCCGGAGCGAGGCGCGGCTGTGCTTCTTCACCGGCCCCTCGCCCTCGCGCATCAGGGCGCGGATCGCGGTCGGCGCGGTGTAGAAGATGTTGACCTTGTGCTTGTCCACCACCTGCCAGAACCGCCCGGAATCGGGCCATGAGGGCACGCCCTCGAACATCAGCGTGGTCGCCCCGTTCGCGAGCGGCCCATAGACGATGTAGGTGTGGCCCGTCACCCAGCCGACATCGGCCGTGCACCAGTAGATCTCGCCCGGGCGGTAGTCGAAGACGAGCTCATGGGTGAAGGACGCCCAGACCATGTAGCCGCCGGTGGTGTGCAGCACCCCCTTGGGCTTCCCGGTGGAGCCGGAGGTGTAGAGGATGAAGAGGGGATCCTCGGCGTTCATCCGCTCGGGCTCGCAGGTCTCGGCCTCGGCGGCGCAGAGCTCCTCCCACCAGTGGTCGCGGCCCGCCTGCATTGCCACCGCCGCGCCCGTGTTCTTCGCGACGATGACGTGGCGGATGGAGGGGCAGGCCCTCAGCGCCTCGTCGGCATTGGCCTTGAGAGGCACGCGCCGCCCGCCGCGCCGCCCCTCGTCGGCGGTGATGAGCACCGAGCACTCGGAATCCTGGATGCGCGAGGCGAGGCTGTCGGGCGAGAAGCCGCCGAAGACGACGGAGTGGATGGCGCCGATGCGCGCGCAGGCGAGCATGGCCACCGCCGCCTCCACGATCATCGGCAGGTAGATGCACACGCGGTCGCCCTTCCTCACGCCCAGGCGGCGCAGCGCATTGGCCAGCCGGCACACCTTCGCGTGCAGCTCGGCGTAGGTCACCTTGGCGTCGCTGTTCGGGTCGTCGCCTTCCCAGATGATCGCGACCTGCCCGCCGCGCCCGGCGGCGATGTGGCGGTCGAGGCAGGAGACGGAGGCGTTGAGCTCGCCGTCCTCGAACCACCTGATGGAAACATCGCCGGTGAAGTCGGTGTTCTTGATCTTCGTGGGCTCGCGCATCCAGGCGATGCGGCGCATCTCCTGCCGCCAGAAGCCCTCCGGGTCGCGCGCGGCGGCCTCCACCATGGCCGCGCGCGCCTCGGCGGTGACGCGGGCGCGGGCGGCGATCTCGGGCTTGATGGCGATGAGGCCGTCATCGGGCATGGCGTGGCTCCTCCCCCAACCGGGTGTGCTTGGCGGGCATAACGGCACGGCGCCTCGGGCCGCGTCAATCGCCGGCTGGCCCGGGGTGGCCCGATCAAAAAGAGCCCCGCCGGAGGGCCGGCGGGGCCGAGGTGTCACAAGTCGGGAGAGAGAGGACGTCGTGCGGCGGAACCGCCACCCGCCCGCGGGCGCCGCACCGGCCCGCGGGAGGGGAGGGGCCGGCCCCTCAGTTCGCGCGCGGCGCGGCGGGCGCAGTCTGCTGCGCCTGGCCGGGGCGCGCCTGGCCCTGCGCGGCGCCCGGCTGGGCCTGGGCGGGGCGCGGGGCCGAGACCTGGCCGCCGGGCTGGGCCGGGGTGGCCGCCTGGGTGCCCGTCGCGGCCGGGCGCGGCGCGGTGGTGGCGGGGGCCGCACCGCCCTGGGCCAGAGCGGGGGCGGCCGCGCCGAACAGCAGCAGGGCGGCGAGGAGCGAGGGGCGGAAAGGCTGCGTCATCGGTGTTCCTCCTTCGGGAACCGCGGCGGGGAAGGTCCCGCCGCGTGGGAAGGAGGGTGGCCCCCGCCCATGGAGGCCGAAGGGCGGCCGCAAGGTCTTGTGGTGGCAGGCAAGGCGGCGGCGTGGCGATCGTGGCGCGCCGCCATGATCGGCGCGCGCGCTCAGCTCTCGGGGCGGATGTTCAGCCGGCGGATCACCGGCCCCCAATGCGCCACCTCCTCGCGCACCAGCGCCGCCAGCGCCTCGGGCGGCGTGCCCAGCGGCTCGAAGGCCGCCGCCTCCAGCGCGCGCACCGTCTCGGGGTTGGCCAGGGCGCGGCCGGTCTCGGCGGCGAGGCGCGCGATGCGCTCGGCCGGCGTGCCGGCGGGGGCGAAGAGGCCGATCCAGGCATAGATGCCCGCCCCCGGCTCGCCCTGCTCGGTCAGCAGCGGCACATCGGGAAGCTGGGCCATCCGCCGGCTGCCGCTGACGGCGATGGCGCGCACCTGCCCCGCCCGCGCCTGCGCGAGCACCGAGCCCGCCGCCGCCGCCATCAGCTCGATGCGCCCGGCCACCAGCTCCGTCACGCTCTGCGGCACGGAGCGGAAGGGCACATGCGTCATCTCGAGCCCATGGCGGGCGGCGAGCTCCGCCACCAGCAGATGCCCCGTCGAGCCCGCGCCGACCGAGCCGTAGTTCAGCCGCCCCGGATTCGCCCGCGCATGGGCGATCAGCTCGGCGAGGTTGCGCACCGGCAGGCCGGGCGTCACGCTCAGCACGAAGGGCATGCGCGCGAGCAGGCTGATGGGCGCGAGGTCCGTCTGCGGGTCATAGGGAAGCTGCGGGTTGAGGATGCGCGCGATGGAGCCCGGCCCGCCGATGGTGACGGCCAGCGTGTGCCCGTCATTCGCGCGCACCGCCGCCTCCACCCCGATGGCCCCGCCAGCGCCGGCGCGGTTGTCCACCACCACGGGCTGGCCCAGCACCGCCTGCAGATGCCCCGCCACCGCGCGCGCCGCGATGTCGGGGGTGGAGCCGCCCGGAAAGCCCACGATGATCCGCACGGGCCGGTCAGGCCAGGCGGCCTGGGCCCGGACCAGGGCGGGGGCGGCGAGCAGGGGCAGGGCGAGCGCGGCGCGGCGGGTCGGGGTCATCGGCATCCTCCGATCCCGGCCTTTGGCATGGATCTCAGCGCGAGGCGAGGTCCATCCGCGGCAGCACGAAGCCGTGCGCGGCGAAGACCGTGGTCCCGAAATCGTTGATCCGCGGATACCACACGCGCACCAGCGACCAGTCGTTGCGCGGCGAGACATCGAGCACCGGCTGGTCGCGCGCCACCCGGCCGCGCGCGGCGCCGGAGGCCCAGTTGGCATGGTCCACCCGGATGTCGCGCGGGCCGAGGACGCGGCTGACCACCGCCACATGCCCCTGCGGCAGCCGCCGGGAGCGCGCCAGGACGAGCACGCTGCCCACATGCGGCCGGCGCGCGCGGGGATAGATGCCCTCGGCAGCGTCCCACCACTGCCAGGCGTCGCCGCGGAGCTGGATGCCCGAGCGCAGGCGCGCATAGGGCACGCAGGAGAGCTCCTCGTCCGGTCCATAGCCGGGAACGCCCGAGCGTGCGGAGGAGGCCACGCGCGGGCTGCCGCATCCGGACAGCGCCGTCGCGGCCAGCCCCGCCATCGCGATCAGGCCCAGCACCCCCCGCCGGTCCATCGCCGCACCCCCTCAGGCGCCCGCCTCCCCCGAGGCGGACCGGCGCACGCATAGCGCGCGCGGGGGGCGAGAATCCAGCGCGGGATGGGGGGATCAGTCCTCGCCGCCCTCGCCCTGCGCGCCCTCGCCGCGCCGTTCGCCGCGCGGCTGGGGGAAGGCGGCGATGCTGCGCTCGGCAAGGCCGGGAAGCTGGTCGAGGATGTCGCGCCAGGCGGCCTCGTCGCCTGCCCGGCAGGCCTCCTCCAGCCGGGCGGCCGCATCGCGCAGGGCGAGGGCGCCGAAGGTGGCGGCCGAGGCCTTGAGGCTGTGTGCCTCCTCCTCGATGCGCGCGGGGTCGGTCAGGCCATGCATGCGGCGCACGCGGTCCTTGGTCTCGGCGGCGAAGACGCTGATCAGGCGCGGCAGCCGGCCGGGGCCCACGGCGGCGCGCAACTCCTCCAGCGTCTCGCGGTCCAGCAACGGGGGCTGGATGTGCGGCTCCGGCGCGGGGGCGGGGGCGCGGGGCCGCCGCGGGCGGCTCTCCAGCACCTTTTCCACGGCGCGCAGCAGCTCCAGCCGGTCGAGCGGCTTGGCGAGGTGGCCGTCCATCCCCGCCTCGAGGCAGCGCTCGGCGTCGCCGGGCATGACGCTCGCGGTCATGGCGATGATGGGCACGCGCCCGCGCGGGCCGCGGATCTGCCGGATGGCCCGCGTGGCGGCATAGCCGTCCATCAGCGGCATGCGCAGGTCCATCAGGATCAGGTCGTAGTCGCCCGAGTCGGCGGCGGCCACCGCCTCGGCGCCGTCGCGCGCCAGCTCCACCGTGTAGCCGGCCTTGCGCAGGATGGCGGCGGCGACGAGCTGGTTCGCCTTGCCGTCCTCGGCCAGCAGGATGCGGCCATGCGCCAGGGCCGGGGGCGGCAGCAGCTCGGCGCGCGGGGCGAGGCGGGTGGGCGGCGCGCCGGATTCGGGCACGGGCGGCAGGGGCAGGTCGAAGAAGAAGGTGCTGCCGCGGCCGGGCGTGCTGTCCACCGCGATCTGCCCGCCCATCAGCGCCACCAGCCGTTTGCAGATCGCGAGCCCAAGGCCCGAGCCCGACTGCTCGGCCCCCGCCTCGGCCTGGGTGAAGCGGGTGAAGAGCTTCGCGCGCAGCTTGGGCGGGATGCCGATGCCCGTATCGGTCACGGCAAAGCCCACATGCCCGTCGGGCAGCGCGGCGAGGCGGATCTCCACCGAGCCGCGATGGGTGAACTTCACCGCATTGTCCGCGAGGTTCAGCAGCACCTGGCGGATGCGCGTCGCATCCCCGATCAGCTCGGCCGGCAGCAGGTGGTCGAGGCTCGCCGACAGCTCGATCCCCTTCTCCGCTGCGGCCGGGGCGAGCAGGTCGAGCACGTCCTTCACCACATCGGCGAGGCGGAAGGGCGCGGGGTGGATGTCGAGCTTGCCGGCCTCGATCTTCGAGAGGTCGAGCAGCTCGTTCACCGTGTGCAGCAGCGTGGCGCCGCAGCGGCGCGCCGTCTCGGCATAGGCGCGCTGCTCGGCATCGAGCGGCGTGTCGAGCAGCAGGGAGAGCGTGCCCATCACCCCGTGCAGGGGCGTGCGGACCTCATGGCTCGTGAAGGCGAGGAAGTCGCTCTTCTCCTTGTTGGCGCGCTCGGCGGCGCGGCGGGCCTTCTCGGCCTCGCGCTCGGCGCGCTTGCGGGCGGTGACGTCGTGCTGGATGCCGACATAGGCGATGAGCCGCCCCTCGGGGTCGAAGACCGGGGCGAGGCGCAACTCGTTGACGAAGCGCCGCCCGTCCTTGCGGTGGTTGGTGAACTCGACGGTGATCGGCTTCTGCTCGGCGATGGCGCGGCGGATCTGCCGCACCACGGATTTCTCGGTGCCCGGGCCCTGGAGGAAGCGGCAGTTGCGGCCGAGCACCTCCTCCGCCGGATAGCCGGTGATGCGGCTGAAGGCCGGGTTGCAGAAGACGAGCGGGCAGTCGGGCAGCGAGGGGTCCGCGACCGTGATGCCGGTCGGGGCGGCGGCGATGGCAAGCGCCAGCACGCCTTCGAGGCCGGTCGCCGCGATGGCGCCGTCGCTCCCCTCCAGCAGAGCGTTGCCGCCTTCGTCACGGCGCAGCCGCGGCCTCGGGAGGGCCGGCGGTGCCGGCTCACGCGTCGTAGGCGACGAGGGTTTCGACCGGGACATCGAGGCGGCTCCTTCCCTTGAGGAAGGTGAGCTCGATCATCGCCGCGACGGCTGGCACCTCCGCCCGCGCGGCCCGCAGCAGCCGCACCCCGGCGGCCATGGTGCCCCCGGTCGCCAGCAGGTCATCGAGCAGGATGACCCGCTGGCCCGGCTCCACCGCATCGGCCTGCATCTCGATCCGGTCGGTGCCGTATTCGAGCGCGTAGTCGAGGCCGATGGTGGCGCCGGGCAGCTTGCGCGGCTTGCGCAGCATGATGAAGCCGAGCCCGAGTTCGAGGGCGAGCGGCGCGGCCAGCAGGAAGCCGCGGCTCTCGATCCCCGCCAGCACATCGGGCTTGTAGGGCGCGACGCGCTGCGCCATCAGCCCCATGGCCGCCTTCCAGGCCGGCCCGTGCCGCAGCAGGGTGGAGATGTCGTAGAAGAGGATCCCGGGTTTCGGAAAATCCGGAATCCCGCGGATGTGGGATTTGAGTTCGTCTGGGGTCACGGCTTTCTTCGCTGGCCTGGGGGCGGGCGCGCGGCGCGCCGTCCTCCCGCTCTCTCTCACTCTACGCCCGCGCGCCAAAATGTCGCAATGGGAACTCCCGGGCTCGCCCCCTTCCATCGAGGAATCTGGCGCGGAACATGCAAAGAACCACCCTCGCCTTCCTGATCGGCGCGGTCGGATTTGTCGCCTACATCGTCATGGTGGCAACGATCGGCGATTTCTTCGTGCGCCAGCATTGGGCGTTGCAGCTTGTTTACTACGTCGCGGCGGGCGTCGTCTGGGTGTTTCCGGCGAGACGACTGCTGCTGTGGGGCGCGGCGCGCCGGCGCGATTGAGGGCGGCCCGCGCCGCGCCCGATCAGTCGAAGCCGCCGAGCGTGAAGCGCGGGCGCCAGCCCGCCTCGCGCGAGAGGACGAACTCGTCCGCCCGCTCCGGTCGGGCCAGGGCGCCCAAGAGGGCCCGGGTCAGCCCCTCCTCGCCCTCGACGGCATAGGGTTCGCCGGCGCGGGTGAAGGCGGTGAGATGCGGGGCGAGGCTGCGCCAGCCCTCGAGCAGCGCGCGCGGCCCGGGACCGGGGCGGGCGAGCGCGGCGGCAAGGTCGAGCCGCAGCACCACCAGCGCGCCCTCCGCCAGCGCCGCCCGTGCCCAGGCCTTCCCCTCTTCGCCGAGCGCCTCGGCGCCGCCGAGGCGGAGCAGATCGAGACGGGCGAGGCCCTCGCGCGCCAGCGCGGCCGTGGGCGAGTCGAGCGCCACCGCGCGCACCCGCGCCGCCGTCACGCCGTTGCCGGCGAGGTTCGCGGCGAGGGCCGCGGCGGCCTCAAGCTCCGCCTCATGAGCGAGCAGCGCGGCATGGGCCGGCGCCCCGAGCGCGAAGCCGAGCGTTGCAAGGCCGATGCCCGCCCCGGCGTCCATGATCACCCGCCCCGCCCCCTGCGATGTCCAGGCGGCGCGCAGCAGCGCGGCGTGGCGGGCGGCGAGGTCGAGCCCCGGCGGGGTATCCTCGGGCTCCTGCAGCCCGTGCAGCGCCACGCGCCGGCCGGCGATCCAGTGGCGGCGCAGCGGCGGGCGGGGCCGCTGCGGGGTGCGGCGGCGCAGCTCCGGGCTGTCGAGGAGCAGCCGGCGCAGCGCGGGAAGATCGGGCGCCTCGGCGCGCAGGGCGGCGAGGGCGGCGGGGGAGGGCGCCTCGCCGTCGCGCAGCAGCAGCATCGCGGCCAGCGCCTCCTCGGTCACGGCGCCATGGATCCAGCCGCCGCGTTCGGGGAAGCCCTCCGCGGCGAGGGCGGCGAACTCCGCGCTGGAGAACAGCCCCTCGCGCAGCCCCTCGAGGTCCGCTCCCGCCACCCAGTCGGCGACGATCTGTGCGGATTCGGGTTCGCGCCCGAGCACGAGGCGGTAGGCCCAGCGCACCAGGCTGGGGGTGACGGAGGGGGCGGACCCGACCGGGGCGGCAACTGGGGCGCGGCTCATGCGTCGGCGCTCTTCCGCCCGGGGCGGCGGCGCGTCAAGCGGGGTGGCGGCGCGGCCGCCCCGCCCCGGTTGCCCGCCCGCCCCCCGCCGTGTAAGCCCGCGGCCACACCGCAACCCGCAGAGTTCCGAGAGGCCCTTCCATGGCGAAGATGCAGGCCAACCAGATGCGCGCCGGCATGGTCATCGAGTTCGAGGGCCAGCGCTACACCATCCTCAAGCAGAACATCATGATCCCCGGCAAGGGCGCGGCGGTCATCCAGGTCGAGATGCGCAACATCAAGACCGGCGCGAAGAAGGACCAGCGCTGGCGCACCGCCGACACCGTCGAGCGCCTGACCACCGAGGACAAGGAGTTCACCTACTCCTACAGCGACGGCGACATGCTCGTGCTCATGGATCCCGAGACCTACGAGCAGATGCAGGTGCCCAAGGAGATCCTCGGCGACCGCCTGCCCTTCCTGCAGGAGAACATGACGGTCAACGTCCGGCTCATCGAGGGCGAGCCCGTCTCCATCGACCTGCCCGAGACGGTGGTGCTGGAGGTGGCCGAGGCCGACCCCGTGGTGAAGGGGCAGACGGCGGCCTCCTCCTACAAGCCCGCCGTGCTCTCCAACGGCGTGAAGACCATGGTGCCGCCCTTCGTGACCGCCGGCGAGAAGATCGTCGTGCGCACCGAGGACGCCTCCTACGTCGAGCGCGCGAAGGGCTGAGAGGGCGCCGTTCGTGTCCGCCCCCTCGCCCCGCCTCTCTCCCGCGCTCAACGTGGTGGTCGCCGCCGTGCGCAAGGCCGGCCGGCGCCTGCTGCGCGACTTCGCGGAGGTGGAGACGCTGCAGGTGGCGAGCAAGGCGCCGGGCGATTTCGTCAGCCAGGCCGATCTGCGCGCCGAACAGTCGCTGCGCGAGGACCTGAAGAAGGCGCGCCCCGGCTTCGCCTTCCTGATGGAGGAATCGGGCGCCGCCGGCGAGGCGGACTGGGAATGGCGCTGGGTGGTGGACCCGCTCGACGGCACCAGCAACTTCCTGCACGGCATCCCGCACTGGGCGATCAGCGTGGGCATCGAGAAGCGCCTCGCCGAGGACCGGTCCGAGATCGTCGCGGGCGTGATCTACAATCCCGCCTCGGACGAGCTGTTCTGGGCCGAGAAGGGGATGGGCGCCTTCCTCAATGACCGGCGCCTGCGCGTCTCCGGGCGGCGGGAGCTGCGCGAGGCGCTCTTCGCGACGGGCATCCCCTTCGCCGGCGTCGGGCGCAAGGCGGAGTTCACCCATGCGCTGGTGCGCCTCATGCCGCAGGTGGCGGGGATCCGCCGCTTCGGCTCCGCCGCGCTCGACCTCGCCTGGACCGCGGCCGGCCGCTACGACGGGTTCTGGGAGCTCGGCCTGAACAAGTGGGACATCGCCGCCGGGATCATCCTGGTGCGCGAGGCCGGCGGCTATGTCACCAGCCCCGAGGGCGGCGACGCCTATGCCGAGGGGCATGTCGTCGCCGGCAACCCGCATCTGCACGGCCGGCTGCGCGAGACGGTGGCCGAGAGCATCGCAGCGGCCCGCAAGGCCCGCGCCGAGGGCCGCGGCGAGGCGCATTGAGCCCCGCCCGCCCATGCGCCCCCTCCGCCGCGCCCTGCTGCTCTCCCTGATCCTGTCGGGCGCGCGCGCCGAGCCTCGCGCGCCCCTGCCGGACCCCGTGCCCGCCCCTGGCCTCGCCGCCCTGCCGGGCGGCGGCTGGCGCCTCCTCTTCGGCCGCGAGGAGGAGCGCCCGAGCCCGGAGCAGCGCCTGACGCTGATGGAGATCGGCAACATCCTCGCCGCCTACACCCAGGGCCGCGTGACGCTCTGGGCCGAGGTGGCGCTGGGCGAGGATGTCTCGGAGACGCGGCGGCTTGCGCTGCGGCGGGCGCTCGCGGTGCGCGAGGCGCTGGTTCTGGGCGGCCTGCCCGAAACCAGGGTGGATCTTCGCCCCCTCGGCCGCACCGCGGCGCGGCGGGATGTGGTGGACATCCTGCCCCCTGGCGTGCCGCGCCCCTGAGGGGCGCAACTGGTGCCCTCCGCGCCCAGCCCCTACCCTTCGCCGCGATGACGCGCCCCCTCCCTTACCTGTGGCGGATGCTGGGCTTCCTCGCCGCGGCGGCCGCCCTCGCCGCGCTGCTCGCGCCCACCCTGGCGCGCGCCTTCGCCGCCAACCCGCTGCTGAACGGCCTGATCCTCGCCGTGCTGGCCGGCGGCATCGCCTGGAACATCCTGCAGGTGCTGCGGCTGCGCGAGGAGGTGGAGTGGGTCGAGGCCTTCCGCCACGCCCGGCGCGGCGCACCGCCGCGCGCGGAGCCGCGGCTGCTCGCCCCGCTCGCCGCGCTGCTCGCCGCCCGGCGGTCGGAGCGGCTGGCTCTCTCCGCCGGCGGGCTGCGCTCGGTCCTGGACGGCATCGTGGCGCGGCTGGACGAGACGCGCGAGCTCTCGCGCTACATGACGGGGCTGCTGATCTTCCTCGGGCTGCTCGGCACCTTCTGGGGGCTGCTGCTGACCATCGCGGCGGTCGCCGAGGTGATCGGCGGCATGCGCCTGGCGGGCGGCGAGGCGATGGAGCTGTTCGACCAGCTCAAGGCCGGCCTCGCCGAGCCCCTGCGCGGCATGGGCATCGCCTTCTCCTCCTCGCTGTTCGGGCTGGCGGGCGCGCTGGTGCTGGGCTTCCTCGACCTCACCGCCGGCCAGGCGCAGAGCCGCTTCGCCACCGAGCTGGAAGACTGGCTGGCGGGCCAGGCGCTGCTCTCGGGCAGCCTCGCCGAGGGGGGTGCTGGCGAGCTCGCGCCGCTGCTCGACCAGCTCGCCGCCGCGGTGGACTCCGTGCAGGCGGCGCTGGAACAGGGCGGCGGTCCCGCCTCCCTCGCGCTCCTCGCCGACCGCATGTCCGTGCTGGCCGAGCAGGCGCGCGCCACCCAGTTCCTGCTCGGCCGGGTCGCCGAGCAGCAGGCGCAGATCCTGGAGCGCGAGGAGGAACGGCGGCAGGAGATGCAGGCGCTGCTGCGCCTGCTCGCCCGGCGCGATGGCTAGGCGGCTGCGGCGCGGCGCGCCCTTCGACGCCTGGCCGGGCTATGTGGACGCGCTCTCCACCCTGCTCATGGTCATCATCTTCGCGCTGCTCGTCTTCGTGCTGGGGCAGGGCTTCCTCGCCTCGGCGCTGAGCGGGCGGGACCGGGCGCTGGCGGCGCTGGAGCGGCAGATCGCCGCGCTGTCGGAACAGCTGCGCCTGGAGCGCGCGGGCAGCGCCGCCCTGCGCGCCGAGGCCGAGCGGCGCCAGCAGGCCCTCTCCGCCGCCGCCGCGGACGGCGAGCGGCTGGCGCGGGAACTCGGGGAGCTGCGCGCCCAGCTCGCCCGCCTCATCGCCGCGCTGGACCTGTCCGAGGCGCGGGTGCGCACGGGCGAGGCGCGGCTCGCCGACCTGCAGGCCCGGCTCGATGCCGCGCTGCTCGCGCGCGTGGAGGAGCTGCAGCAGACGCGCAGCGAGTTCTACGCCCGGCTGCGCGCCGCGCTGGGCGACCGGCCGGAGCTGCGCGTGGTGGGCGACCGCTTCGTCTTCCAGGCCGAGCTGCTCTTCCCCCCCGCCTCGGCCGAGCTTTCGCCCGCGGGGCAGGCGCAGCTGCGCCAGATCGCGCGGCTGCTCGGCGAGATCGCGCCGCGCATCCCCCCCGGCACGCCCTGGATCCTGCGCGTGGACGGGCATGCCGACCGCACCCCCATCCGCGGCGGGCGCTTCGCCGACAACTGGCAGCTTTCCGCCGCGCGGGCGCTCGCCGTGGTGCAGCTTCTCATCGAGGCCGGCGTGCCCGCGAACCGCCTCGCCGCCACCGCCTTCGGCGACCAGCAGCCGCTCGACGAGGCGGAGACGCCCGAGGCGCATGCGCGCAACCGCCGGATTGAACTGCGCCTCACCGACCGGTAGGGGAGGGCGGATGGAGTCCACCTTCCGCGTGCCGCGCCACGCCCTGCTGCGCGCCAAGCTCACCCTGATCCGCCGCCGCGAAACGGACAGCGCCACCTTCCGCCGGGTGCTGGCCGAGATCGGCGCCATCCTCACCGCCGAGTCGCTGCGCGACCTGCCCGAGGCGAGCGCGCGCATCGAGACGCCGCTGGGCCCGATGGAGGCGCCCATCCTCAGCGCGCCCGAGCCCTGCCTCGTCGCCGTGCTGCGCGCCGGGCTCGGCCTGCTCGAGGGCGCGCGGATGGTGCTGCCCGATGCGCCGGTGGGCCATCTGGGGCTGGTGCGCGACGAGCACACGCTCAAGGCCAGCGAATACGTGGTGCGGCTGCCGCGCGATCTGGCGCGGCGCGGGGCGCTGGTGCTCGATCCCATGCTGGCCACCGGCGGCTCGGCCATCCAGGCCATCGCGCGGGTGAAGCAGGCGGGGGCGGCGGCGGTGCGCTTCGCCTGCGTGGTGGCCGCCCCCGAGGGCGTGCGGGCGCTGCAGGCGGCGCATCCCGATGTGCCCATCCTCTCCGCCGCGCTGGACCAGGGGCTGAACGAGCAGGGCTACATCGTCCCCGGCCTCGGCGACGCCGGGGACCGCTGCTTCGGCACCGAGTGATGGACGGCGCCCCCTCGGGCCTCGTGCCCGTGCTGCGCACGCGCCGCCTCCTGCTGCGCGGTTTCCGCGAGGAGGATCTGGACGCGCTGGCCGCGATGGAGGCCGACCCCGAGGTGATGCGCCACCTCGGCCTCGGCGAGGGCGCGCGCCGCCCGCGCGGGCGTATCGAGACCTGGCGGCACATGGCCGAGCTCATGGGGCAATGGGCGCTGCGCGGCTGCGGGCTCTGGGCGGTGGAGCATGACGGGCGCTGCGTCGGCCGGGTGGGCATTCTCCACCCGGAAGGCTGGCCTGGGCCCGAGCTCGCCTATGCGCTGGCGCGCGAGGCCTGGGGCCAGGGCCTCGCCGCGGAGGCGGCCCGCGCCGCCCTCGCCTGGGCCGAGGCGCATCTGCCGGGGCGCGGCATCATCAGCCTGATCCATCCGGAGAACGAGGCCTCGCGCCGCGTGGCGCGCAGCCTGGGCGGGCTGTGCACCGGGCGGGTGCTGGTGCTCGGCGTGGAGGCGGAGCGCTGGGAATATCCCCGACTGCCGTGAGGCGGGCCGGCGCTACAGCCCGCCCGCGCCTGCCCAGTCGAAGGGCGCGGCGCGCGGCAGGCCGAGATTCTCGCGCAGCGTCGTGCCCTGGTAGGCGCGGCGGAACAGGCCGCGCCGCTGCAGCTCCGGCACCAGCAGCCGCACCACATCCTCGTAGGTTCCGGGCATGTGGGTGGCGGCGATGACGAAGCCGTCGCAGGCCTCCTGCTCGAACCAGGCCTGCATCTCCTCGGCCACGCGCGGCGCGGTGCCGCAGAAGACCGGAAACTCCCGGATGGTGCCGCGGCCGCTGATCTCGACGAAGTCCCGCAGCGTCGGGGTGCGCTTGCCGGACTGCGCCAGCACGCGGTCGCGGATGCCCTGCAGCCCTTTCATGCCGGCGAGCTCCTCCTCGGTGAAGGGCTCGTCCAGCCCCTTCTTCGAGAAGTCCACGTTCAGCACCTCGGAGAGCAGCACGAGCCCGTCCATGGGCCGCGCCAGGCTCTCGATCAGCGCGCGCTTCTCGGCCGCGGCCGCCTCGGTCTCGCCCAGGATCACGTAGATGGCGGGGCAGACGCGCACCCGCGCGGGGTCGCGGCCCGCGCTCGCCACCTGGTCCTTGAAGGCGCGCCAGGCGCGGCGCGCGGCCTCGAGCTGCGGCTGGATGACGAAGATCAGCTCGCCCCAGCGCGCGGCGAAGCGCTGGCCGCGCCCGCTCTGCCCGGCCTGGATCAGAACGGGCCGCCCCTGCGGCGTGCGCGGCACGGTGAAGGGCCCGCGCGAGCGGAACCAGCGGCCCTGGAAGTCGAGGCGCCGCACCTTCGCCGGGTCGGCGAAGAGGCCGCTCGCGCGGTCCTGCACCAGCGCGTCGTCGGCCCAGCAATCCCAGTGGCCGAGCACCACCTCCATGAACTCGTCGGCGCGGTCGTAGCGCAGGTCGTGGTCGAGATGCTCGGCCGCGCCCATGTTGCGCGCCTCGCTGTCGTTGAGCGAGGTGACGACGTTCCACGCCACCCGCCCGCCCAGCAGATGGTCGAGCGTGGCGAAGACGCGCGCGACGTGGAAGGGCTCGTAATAGGTGGTGGAATAGGTGGCCCCGAGGCCGAGATGGCGCGTGGCGAGCCCCATGGCGGTGAGGATGGAGACGAGGTCGAGCTTCACGGCGCGGATGCCGTGGCGCACCGTCTCGGCATGGTCGTCGCCCAGGATGTCGGGCATGGCGAGGCGGTCGTCGAAGAAGGCCATGTGGAAGCAGCCCGCCTCCAGCGTGCGGGCGATGCGCTGGTAGTATTCGGCGCCGAGATAGTCCTGCATGGTGGCCGGGTGCCGCCAGGAGCCCGGATAGTTCGAGCAGTTCTGCGCCTGCAGGAAGGCCACCAGCGCCATCTGGCCGTCGCGCGACATGTTCCCTCTCCGTGCCTCGTGCGATCCGTGCCCCCTCGCTCGCGGGGCGGGGCGCCTCTGCCGGGCGCCGGGCCAGTCTCGACCCGATCGCGGCGGCTGACCAGGGTGGGGCCGGCGGCTGGACCCCGCCCCGCGCCCGCCCCAGGATGTGCCGCGACCGCCCCGGGGAGACGCCGCATGACCCTCCGCCCCTGCCGGAGCTTCCTCTTCGCCCCCGGCGACCATGCGCGCCGGGCCGAGAAGGCGCTGACCCTCGGCGCCGACGCCGCCATCCTCGACCTCGAGGACGCGGTGGCGGTGCCGGCCAAACCCGCGGCCCGCGCCGCGGTGCGGGCGGCGCTGGAGGGCCCGCGCCGCGCCCGCGCCTTCGTGCGCGTCAACGGCTTCGCCACCGAGTGGTGCTTCGACGACATCAGGGCGGTGGCGGGGCCGAGGCTCGATGGCCTTGTGCTGCCCAAGCTCGAAGCCCCGGCCGAGCTGGTGGCGGTGGACTGGATGCTGGCCGCGCTGGAACGCGCCCAGGGCCTCGCCCCCCGCGCCATCGAGCTGATGCCCATCGTGGAGAGCGCGCGCGGCCTCGCCGCCCTGCCGGCGCTGGCCGCGGCGGCGGCAGGGCTGGGCGGGCGGGTGCGGCGCCTCGCCTTCGGCGCGGGGGACTACACGCTCGACCTCGGCCTCGCCTGGGGGCGGGCGGAGGAGGAGCTCGCCCCCGCCCGCGCCGCGATGGTGCTGCACAGCCGCGCCGCCGGGCTCGATCCGCCGGTGGACACGGTCTGGATCGAGCTCGCCGACGCCGAGGGCTTCGCCGCCTCCTGCGCGCGCGGCGCGGCGCTGGGCTTCCAGGGCAAGCTCTGCATCCATCCCGACCAGGTGCCGGTGGCCAACGCCGCCTTCTCCCCGCCCGCCGAGGAGGTGGCGCGGGCGCGGCGCATCCTCGCCGCCTTCGCCGCGGCCGAGGCCGAGGGCCTCGCCTCCATCCGCGTCGAGGGCCGCTTCGTGGACTACCCGATCGTGGACAAGGCGCGGCGGCTGGTCGCCCTGGCCGAGGCGATCGCGGCGGCCGAGGGCGGCGCCGGCGCGGCTTGACCGGGCGCGCGGCGCGCCGCGAAATGCGGCACATCCTGGAGGGAACGCCGCATGACCGATGCCAGGGCCGCCGCGGCGCCGGCGCCCATGCCGCTCGATGGGCTGCGGGTGCTCGATGTCTCGAGCTTCATCGCCGGCCCCTTCTGCACCGCCCAGCTCGCGGAGTTCGGCGCCGAGGTGATCAAGCTCGAGCTGCCCGGCGTGGGCGATCCGCTGCGCCAGTTCGGCAGCCGCGCCGCCTGCGGCGAGACGCTGCCCTGGCTCTCCGAATGCCGCAACAAGAAGTCCGCGACGCTCGACCTGCGCAAGCCCGAGGGGGCGGCACTGCTGCGGCGCATGGCGCGCGAGGCCGATGTGCTGGTGGAGAACTTCCAGCCCGGGACGATGGAGCGCTGGGGCCTCGGCCCGGAGGCGCTGCACGCGGTCAATCCTGGGCTGATCATGGTGCGCATCTCGGGCTACGGGCAGACGGGGCCCTATGCCGGGCGGCCGGGCTTCGGGCGCATCGGCAACGCCTTCGGCGGCCTCGCCTTCCTCGCCGGCTACCCGGACCGGCCGCCGGTGACGCCGGGTTCGGCCACCATCCCGGACTATCTGGCGGGGCTCTACGGCGCCTTCGGCGCGCTGCTCGCGCTGCAGGCGCGGGGGCGCACGGGGCGCGGGCAGGTGATCGACATCGGCCTCTACGAGCCCGTCTTCCGCATCCTGGACGAGCTCGCGCCCGCCTACCAGCAGCACGGCACCATCCGCCAGCGCATGGGGCCGGGCACGGTGAACGTGGTGCCGCACAGCCACTACCCCACGAAGGACGGCCGCTGGATCGCCATCGCCTGCACCTCCGACAAGATCTTCGCGCGGCTGGCCGAGGCGATGGGCGAGCCGGAGCTGGCCGAGGAGGGGCGCTGGGGCCGCCTCGCCCGGCGCGAGGCCGAGCGCGAGGCGGTGGACGCGCATGTCGCGGCCTGGACGGCGCGCCTGACGCGCGACGAGGCGCTCGCCCTCTGCGAGCGGTTCCAGGTGCCCTGCGGGCCGCTCTACGCCATCGACGAGATCTTCGAGGATCCGCAGTACCGCGCGCGCGGCAACATCGCCTGGGTGGAGGATCCGCGCGTGGGGCGCCTCGCCGTCCCCAACCTCGTGCCGCGCCTGTCGGAGACGCCGGGGGCGATCAAATGGCTCGGCCCGCCGCTCGGCGCGCACAACGAGGAGGTCTATCGCGGCTGGCTCGGCCTGTCGGAGGCGGAGATGGCCCGGCTCGCGGAGGCCGGGGTGATCTGACCGCCCGAACCCCTCCGGCCGGGCGCCGCGGGCCGGCGCGCCGGCGGCGGGGGCGGCGCGTCAGCCCACGATTTCGCAGCCCGCGAAGAAATAGGCGATCTCGATCGCCGCGTTCTCCGGGCTGTCCGAGCCGTGCACCGAGTTGGCCTCGATGCTCTCGGCGAAGAGCTTGCGGATGGTGCCGGGGGCGGCGTTGGCGGGATTGGTCGCGCCCATCAGCTCGCGGTTCTTCGCCACCGCGTTCTCGCCCTCCAGCACCTGCACCACCACGGGGCCGGAGACCATGAAGTCCACGAGGTCGTTGTAGAAGGGCCGGTCCTTGTGGACCTTGTAGAACTCCTTGGCCTGGGCGCGGCTCATCCAGATGCGCTTCTGCGCCACGATGCGCAGCCCGTTCTCCTCGAAGATGGCGTTGATCCGGCCGGTGAGGTTGCGGCGCGTCGCGTCGGGCTTGATGATGGAGAAGGTGCGTTCGATGGCCATGCGGGCGTCCTCTGACGTCGGGTCGCGCGCGTTCAAGCGCGCCGCTCCTTCCCGCGCAAGCCCCTGGGACGCTACACCCCGCGCATGACGGTGCTCACGATCCGCGACCTCACGCTGCGCATGGCCGGCCGGACGCTGCTTGAGGGCGCCTCGCTGCAGGTGGATGCGGGGCGCAAGATCGGCCTTGTCGGGCGAAACGGCGCGGGCAAGTCCACCCTCATCCGCGCCATCCTGGGCGAGGTGGCGCCGGATGGCGGCGAGATCCGCCTCGCCGCCCGCGCCCGGCTGGGCCATGTCGCGCAGGAGGCCCCGGCGGGGGAGGAGTGCCTGCTCGATGTCGTGCTCGCCGCCGACACCGAGCGCGCCGCCCTGCTGGCCGAGCTGGAGACGGGGCCGGAGGCGGCGCGCACCGCCGAGATCCATGAGCGGCTGATCGCCATCCGCGCCGAGGCCGCCCCCGCCCGCGCCGCCGCCATCCTCGCGGGCCTCGGCTTCGACGCGGCCGCCCAGGCCCGCCCCTCGCGCGCGTATTCGGGCGGCTGGCGCATGCGCGTGAGCCTCGCTCGCGCCCTGTTCCTCGAGCCCGATCTGCTGCTGCTGGACGAGCAGACCAACCACCTCGACCTCGAGGCCGCGCTGTGGCTCGAGGAGTGGCTCAGGCGCTTCGCGGGCGCGGCCATCGTGATCAGCCATGACCGCGGCCTGCTGGATCGCTGCGTGGACGCGATCGCGCATCTCGACCAGCGGCGCATCGCCCTCTACCCCGGCAATTTCGAGAGCTTCCTGCGCATCCGCACCGAGCGCGCGCAGCAGCAGGCGGCGCAGGCGGCGCGCATCGCCGCCCAGCGCGCCCACATGCAGGCCTTCGTGGACCGCTTCCGCGCCAAGGCCACCAAGGCGCGCCAGGCGCAGTCCCGCCTCAAGGCGCTGGAGAGGCTGCCGCCCATCGAGGCCATCGTGGAGGAGACGCCCACCCGCTTCGCCTTCCCCGAGCCCGAGGCGCTTCCCCCGCCCATCCTGCAGATCCGCCGCGGGGTGGCGGGCTATGGCGAGCGGGTGGTGCTGCGCGGCCTCGACCTCCGGCTCGACCAGGAGGACCGGATCGCGCTGCTCGGCGCCAACGGCAACGGCAAGTCCACGCTGGCGAAGCTGCTCGCGGGGCGGCTCGCGCCGCTGGCCGGCGAGATGCACCGCGACCGGCGGCTGCGCGTGGGCTATTTCGCCCAGCACCAGGCCGAGGAGCTGGATCCCGGCGGCACGCCGCTCTCCCACATGGCCGAGGCCCTGCCGCGCGCGACCGAAACCCAGCACCGCGCGCAGCTCGCCCGCTTCGGGCTGGACGCGGACCGGGCGGAGACGCCCATCGCCTCCCTCTCGGGCGGCGAGAAGGCGCGGCTTTTGCTGGCCCTGACCACGCGCGAGGCGCCGCAGCTGCTCATCCTCGACGAGCCGACCAACCACCTCGACATGGACGCGCGCGAGGCGCTGGTGCGCGCGCTGGCCGACTACCAGGGCGCGGTGGTGCTCATCAGCCATGACCCGCACCTCGTCGAGCTGGTGGCCGACCGTCTCTGGCTGGTGGCCGAGGGCACGGTGCGCCCCTTCGAGGGCGACCTCGAGGACTACCGCGCCCATCTCGCCGAGCGCGCGCGCGCCGCCACCCGGCCGGCCGAGCCCGCCGCCCCCGCCCGCCGGGAGGAGCGGCGCGAGCGCGCCGAGGCGCGGCAGAGCCTCGCGCCCCTGCGGCAGCGGCTGAAGGCGGTGGAGGCGCAGATGGAGAAGCTCGCGGAGGAGGCGCGGGTGATCGACGGCGCGCTCTCCGACCCGCGGCTCTACGAGCGGAACAGGCCCGACCTGATCGCCCGCGCCACCGCCCGCCGCGCCGCCATCGCGCGCGAGATGGAGGCGCTGGAGAGCGAATGGCTGACGCTGAGCGAGGCCCTGGAGGCGGCCTGATTCGCGGCCTATCCTCGGCACGGACACGCCAGGACGCCCGATGACCGAGGAGAGCCTTCCGCCCCTGCCCCTGCCGCCGGGCCTGCGCGCGCGCGTCATCCCGCATGTGAACGGGCTGTCCATGCATGTGCTGGAGGCGGGCGAGCCGGGGCGGCCGCTGATCCTGCTGCTGCACGGCTTTCCGGAACTCGCCTATTCCTGGCGGCATGTGATGGGGCCGCTCGCCGCGGCGGGCTATCACGTCGTCGCGCCCGACCAGCGCGGCTACGGCCGCACCACCGGCGCCGATACGCGCTTCGAGGCCGACCTCGCCGCCTATCGCCTGATGAACCTGGCGCGGGACGTGATGGGGCTGCTCGCGGCGCTGGGCGCGCCGCGGGTGCGGCTGCTGGTGGGGCATGATTTCGGCTCGCCCGTCGCGGCCTATGCCACGCTGATCCGGCCCGACCTCTTTCCCGCCCTGGTGCTGATGTCGGCCCCCTTCGCCGGGCCGCCCGCGCGGCTTGGCGACGGCGCGCCGCCACCGGCGCAGGACATCGTGGCCGAGCTCGCCGCCATCGGGCGCAAGCACTACCACTGGTACTACTCGACGCCCGAGGCGGATGCCGACATGCGCGGCGCGCCGCAGGGCCTCGCGGCCTTCCTGCGCGGCTACTACCACATGAAGAGCGCCGACTGGCCGCACAACGCGCCGCACCCGCTGGCCGGCTGGACGGCGGCGGAACTGGCCAGGCTGCCCACCTACTATGTGATGAACCTGCACGAGACGATGGCCGAGACCGTGGCGCCGCACATGCCGGCGCGCGCCGCGCCCTGGCTGACGGAGGAGGAACTCGCCGTCTATGCGGGGGAATATGCGCGCACCGGCTTCCAGGGCGGGCTCAACTGGTATCGCATCCGCACCTCGCGCCGCTTCGATGCCGATCTCGAGGCCTTCGCGGGGCGGTCCATCGCCGTGCCCTCGCTGTTCGTCGCGGGGGCGGCGGACTGGGGCATCCACCAGGTTCCCGGCGCGCTCGAGCGGATGAACGGCACCGCCTGCACCGCCATGCGCGCGGTGCACCTGATCCCCGGCGCCGGCCACTGGGTGCAGCAGGAGCAGCCCGAGGCCGTGACGCGCCACCTGCTCGACTTCCTCGCCACCCTGCCGGAGTGACCCTGATGCGCCTTCCCCGCCGCCCGCTGCTTGCGCTGGTCGCCGCGCCCGCCATGGCGCGCGCGCAATCCGCGCCGCTGCGCGTGATCGTGCCCGCCCCGCCGGGCGGTTCCACCGACATCCTGGCGCGGGTGGTGGGCGAGCGCGCCGGGGCGCTGCTCAATCAGCCGGTGGTGGTGGACAATCGCGGCGGCGCGGGCGGCATCATCGGCACCGAGGCCGCGGCGCGCGCCGCGCCCGACGGCAACACGGTGGTGCTGGGCCACAACCAGACCCATGCCTCCAACCAGTGGATGGCGCG
Organism: Roseococcus sp.; assembly: GCA_026414745.1. Lineage (GTDB taxonomy): Bacteria > Pseudomonadota > Alphaproteobacteria > Acetobacterales > Acetobacteraceae > Roseococcus. Next base: position 45,793 of record JAOAIK010000015.1, on the reverse strand, counting down.
CAACCTGCCCTATCACGTCATCGAGAGCTTCACGCCGGTGGCGCGCCTCGCCACCGTGCATCACGCGACGGTGGTGCCCGCGAACTCCCGCGCGCAGGACATGGCGGGGCTGGTGGCGATGGGGCGCGGCGGCGGGCGCGTCTCCTACGCCTCCTCGCAGGCGGGCTCGGCCTCGCATGTGATCGCCGAGACCTTCGTGCGCCGCACCGGCATGGACGCGACGCATGTGCCCTATCGCGGCGGCGCCCCTGCGGTGGCGGATACGGTGGCGGGGGTGGTGGACTTCTTCGTCTCGACCTGGCCGCAGGTGGTGAGCCTGGTGCGCGAGGGGCGGCTGCGCGCGTTGTCCATCGGCGCGCCGGCGCGGCTCGCCGATTTTCCGAACCTGCCCACGGCGGCGGAGGCGGGCTTTCCCTTCATGGCGGTGGATGCCTGGTTCGGCCTCTTCGCGCCGCGCGGCACGCCGATCCCGCGCGTGGAGCAGCTCGCCGCCGCCTTCCTCCAGGCGCTGGGCGAGCCGGCGGTGGCGGGGCGCGCGGTGGCGGCGGGGCTGAACGCCGCGCCGCTGACGCCGCGGGAGTTCGCCGCCTTCCAGCAGGAGGAGGTGGCGCGCTGGCGGGAGATGGCGGCGCTGACCGGGATCATGATGGATTCGTGATTTCCCCACGAAGTTTTCGGCGCCGCGAACGTCGCTGCGCGCCGTGTGCGGCGCCGAAACCTTCGCGGGGGCCCCAACGGATGTCCCCACGACGCCGCTGCGCGTCGCCGTGGGGGCCCCATGAGCGCCCGGCCTGTGCAGGGCGCGACGCTCCGGCGCGGCGAAGCCGCGCCTGCGCCCCACGCGGGCGAGTGATGCTGGCGATCTCCTCCTCTCCGCCTCTCGCCAGTGGCCAGGAAAGAGACGCCCTCCGGCCTCGCCCCTGGCGGAGCCCTTCCGCGGCTTTGCCGCGGAAGGCGGAACTCCCTGTGCAGACGCAGCGCCTGGACGGGGCCCCCGCGACGGCGCGCAGCGGCGTCGTGGGGTATGTTCTCGGGGCCCCCGCGACGGCGCGCAGCGGCGTCGTGGGGTATGTTCTCGGGGCCCCCGCGACGGCGCGCAGCGACGTCGTGGGGTATGTTCTCGGGGCCCCCGCGACGGCGCGCAGCGACGTCGTGGGGTGTGCTTTCGGGGAGGCACTTCACCCCCGCTCCCACCCCTTCGCGGTCTGCCGCCAGTAGCTCAGCGCATGGCCCGCCGCCCGCGCCGCCCGCCAGCGTTCCCGCGCGGCCTCGAGCTGCGCCGCGTCGCCGCCGTCGAACAGGTCGAAGACGCGCTGGTAGAGGCCGAGATGCGCGCTCCGCGCGCCGTCCGTCAGGAACAGGTGCTGCGCGCCATTGGCGGGGGGCGCGTCCTCCAGGGTCAGGAAGATGGGCTGCACCTCGGCATCGCACGTGCCGTGCGGCAGCCAGTCCGGCTCGGGGCAGGTCCAGAGCGCATCGTCCAGCGCGCGCAGCCGCTCCCCGCTCGCGCAGAGCACCAGCGCACGGGCGGGCAGCGCCAGCACCCGGCCGAGCAGCCGCGGCAGCGCCTGCTCGAGGGTGGAACGGGTGAGGTGATAGAAGCCGATCTCCGCCATCACGCGATGTCGAGCACGATGTTGCCGATGGCGCTGCCCGCCTGCACGATCTCGTGCGCTGCCGCGCATTCGGCGAGCGGCAGCCGCCCGGCGATGGCGTGGATCAGCGCGCCCTCCTCCAGCCAGCGGCCGAGCAGCGCCTCGCACTCGGCGCGGGCGGGGGCGCTCATCTCATAGACGATGAAGAAGCGCAGCCCGATGCCGCCGAGGATCAAGGGGTAGAAGGGCAGGGTGAACTCGGCCGCGCCCGAGCCATAGACGACGCAGAGCCCGTCCTTCGCCAGCAGGCGCGGCAGCAGCCGGGCGTTGGCGGCGATGTCCACCTCCACGATGCGGTCCACGCCGCGGCCCTCGGTCAGTTCCTGCACGCGCTCGGCCGCGTCCTCCTGGCGGTAGTCCACGCAGGCGTCCGCCCCGGCCTCCATGGCGCGGCGCGCCTTCTCGGGGCTCGAGACGGTGGCGATCACCTGCCGCGCGCCCAGCCGCCGCGCGAACTGGATGGCGTAATGCCCGACCGCCCCGGCGCCGCCCGCCACCAGCACGCTCTGCCCCGCCACGCCGCCATCGGTCAGCACCGCGCGCAGCGCCGTCAGCGCGGGAATGCCGAGGCAGGCGCCCTCGACGAAGGAGGCGGTGTCGGGCAGCCGCACCGCCTGGGCCGCGGGCAGGGCGATGTACTGCGCCGCCGTGCCGAAGGGGCGCTTCCACTGGCCGTTCCAGATCCACACCCGCTCGCCGATGCGCGCGGGGTTCACGCCCTGGCCCACGGCCTCGATCCCCCCCGCCCCGTCGCTGTGCGGGATGACGCGCGGCGCCACCATGGGCCGGCTGCCGGCGCGCGCCTTCCAGTCCGAGGGGTTCACGCCCGAGGCGGCGAGCCGCACCAGCACCTCGCCCGGGCCGGGCGAGGGGGTGGGCATCTCGCCGAAGACCAGCACTTCGCGGGCCGGGCCCGTGCGTTCGTACCAGACGGCCTTCATGGGGCGTGTTCCTCCCTCGAGATGGGCTGGGCGCTATATACGGTGCGGATCCTCGAAATGCCGCTCGATGAGCGCATCGAGCAGCCGCGCGCCGAAGCCGGTGGGCTGGCCCTTGGCGGCCGGCAGCTCCGGGCTCTCGGCGGAATCGACGCCGGCGATGTCGAGATGCACCCAGGGCAGGCCGCCCACGAACTCGCGCAGGAAGGCGGCGGCGTGGCAGGCATCGGGCAGCAGCCGCCCCCCCCAGGCGCCGGAGCCCGCGGGCGCGCATTGCCGCAGGTCCGCGATGTCGGAGCGCAGATCCTCGCGGTGGCGCTCGCCGATCGGCAGGGGCCAGACGCGCTCGCCCACCGCCTCGCCCGCGGCGGCGACGAGCGCGCCGAGCGCCGCGTCATTTCCGAACAGCCCCGCGCGGTGATGGCCGAGCGCGGTGATGACGCTGCCCGTCAGTGTCGCCACGTCGATCACCGCCTGGGGGCGGAAGCGCTGGATCGCGTGGTGCAGCGCATCGGCCAGCACCAGCCGGCCCTCGGCGTCGGTGTCCACCACCTCCACCGTGCGGCCGGAGAGGGTGGTGATCACATCCCCGGGCCGGTAGCTGGCGGCGCCCAGCGCGTTCTCGGCGATGGCGAGCACCGCCACGGCGGGGCAGGGCGAGCGGCGGCGCGCCAGCGCCAGCATCGCCCCCGCGCAGGCGGCCGCGCCCGCCATGTCCTGGCGCATCGCCTCCATGCCCTCTGCGGGCTTCACCGACACGCCGCCCGTGTCGAAGCAGATGCCCTTGCCCACGAAGGCGACAGGCGGGGCGGCGAAGCTGCCCTTCCAGCGCAGCACCACGAGGCGCGGCCCCTCTGCCGCGGCCCCGCCCACGGCGAGCAGCGCGCCCGCGCCCATGCGTCGCAGCCGCGCGGGCTTGAGCACCTGGACCGAGAGCCCCTCCGCCTCCAGCGCCTTCAGCCGCCTCGCGAAAGCGCGCGGGGTGAGGCGGTTGGCGGGCTCGGCGGCGAGTTCCCGCGCGAGGAAGGCGCCGGCCAGCCCGGCCTCGGCGCGCTGCCAGAGCGGGCGCGCGCGCTCGGGCGCGTCGAGCAGCAGGGCGATGCGGCGCGGCCCCGGCGGGGGCTTGCGCTGCAGGGCGGTGAAGCGCCAGGCGCGCAGCGCCGCGCCGGTGCCGAGCGCCACCGCCACCGCATCGGGCAGGCCGCGCGCATCCAGCGCCACGCGGGGCGCCTCGCCGGCGGCGGCGATGCACTCGGCGCCCACGCGCTCCCACTGCGCGGGGGTGGCGGCGCCGTCCGCGCCCACCCAGCGCTCCAGGGGGCCGATGTCGAGGATCTCGCCCGGCCGGCCGGCGAAGCCCGAGGGGTGCGGCGCGCCGCCCTCCAGCACCGGGCGCAGCCGCAGCGCGCCGGCCGGGGCGGCGCGGCGCAGGCGCAGCACCGCGTCAGCCCTCGTAGTGGTCCGCGACCAGGCGGTCGAGCAGCCGCACGCCGAAGGCGGTGGCGCCCTTGGGCACCGTGTCCCTGTCCTTGCTGCTCCAGGCCGTGCCGGCGATGTCGAGATGCGCCCAGCGCTTGCCCTGCACGAAGCGCTGCAGGAACTGCGCGGCGGTGATCGCGCCGCCCGGCCGGCCGCCCACGTTCTTCATGTCGGCGATGTCGGACTTGAGCTGCTTGTCGTAGGCCTCGGCCAGCGGCATGCGCCAGCACAGCTCGCCCGTGGCGCGGCCCGCCGCCTCGATCCGCGCGGCCAGCTCCTCGTCGTTCGCGAAGAGGCCCGCATGCTCGTGGCCGAGCGCGATGATGATGGCGCCCGTCAGCGTGGCGAGGTCCACCATGAACTGCGGGTCGAAGCGCTCGATGGCGTAGTGGAACACGTCGGCCAGCACGAGGCGACCTTCCGCGTCGGTGTTGATCACCTCGATGGTCTGGCCCGAGGCGCTCTTCACCACATCGCCCGGGCGCTGGGCGGTGCCCGAGGGCATGTTCTCGACCAGGCCGAGCAGGCCGACCGCGTCCACCTTCGCCTTGCGCCCCGCGAGCGCGGCCATGAGGCCGGCCACCGCGCCCGCGCCGGCCATGTCCCACTTCATGTCCTCCATGCCGGCGGCGGGCTTGATGGAGATGCCGCCGGTGTCGAAGGTCACGCCCTTGCCGACGAAGCAGACGGGCTTCTCGGCCTTGGCGCCCCTGGCCTTGCCCGCCTGCGCCCCGTGCCAGCGCAGCACGACGAGGCGCGGCTCATGCGCCGAGCCCTGCGCCACGCCGAGCAGCGCACCCATGCCGTGCTTCTTCATCTCCTTCGGCCCCAGCACCTCCACCTCCAGCCCGAGCTTGCCGAGCGCCAGGCAGCGCTCGGCGAAGGCGGCGGGGGTGAGGATGTTGGCGGGCTCGGAGACGAGGTCGCGCGCGAGGAAGACGCCCTCCGCCACCGCCTTCATCGGCGCGAAGGCGGCGCGGGCGGCGGCGGCCTCGGCCGTGGCGAGGGTGAGCTTCGCGAGCTTCGGCTTCTCCTCGGGCTTCTCGGTGGTGCGGTAGCGGTCGAAGCGGTAGCGGCGCAGCACCGCGCCCATGGCGATGGCGGCGAGCGCCTTCGCGTCCGCCCCCTCGGCGGCGAGCAGCGCGGCGGGCTCGGCCGAGAGCGCGGCGGCGGCGGCGGCGCCGAGCTTCTCCCATTCCAGCCCCTCCGGCCTGCCCGCGCCGATCACCGCGACGCGCGTGAGGCCCTCGAGGGGCGCCCAGAGCGTGACGGACTGGCCCTTGCGCCCCTTGAAGCCCGCGGCCTCCAGCGCGCGCGCGAGCCCGCCCTGCATCGCGGCGTCGAGCTGCGCGGCGAGGCCCGAGAGCGGCGCCTCCTCGCCCAGCAGCAGCGCGAGGGCGCCCGCCTTGGGAAGCGCGGGCTTGGCGAAGGCGATGTCGAGCATGGCGATGTCCTGCGGCGATTCCGGTTTTCTCCACGATAGGGGCGCGCATGCATTGCGTCATCCCGCGCGGCCGCCTAACCAGCGCCCATGACCCACGAGGACCTGCTCGAACTGGCCGTCCGCCTCGCGCGCGAGGCGGGGGGCGCGATCGAGGCCGTGCGCCGCGCCGGCTTCGCCGTGGAGCGCAAGGGCGACGCCAGCCCCGTCACCGCCGCCGACCATCTCTCGGAGGGCATCATCATCGAAGGGCTGCGCGCCGCCGTCCCGGAGATCCCCATCATCGCCGAGGAGGCGATGGCCGCGGGGAGCGAGCCGCCCGCGCCCCCGCCGCGCTTCTGGCTGGTCGATCCGCTGGACGGCACCAAGGAGTTCGCGGCCGGCCTGCCCGAATACTGCGTGTGCATTGCGCTGGTGGAGGAGGGCTATGCGACGCTCGGCGTGCTCGGCGCGCCGGCGGAACCCGCGATCTACGCCGGGCTGCTCGGGCGCGGCGCCTGGGTGGAGCGCGGCGGGGTGCGCAGCCCCATCGCCGCCCGCCGCCCCCCGCCCGAGGGGCTGACGCTGATGGCGAGCCGCAGCCACCGCAAGGACACGGGCGAGGCGGGTTTCCGGCCGCCCCTGCCCGTGGTCGAGACGCTGGTGATGGGCTCCGCGCTCAAATACGCCCGCATCGCCGAAGGTCTGGCCGATGTCTCGCCGCGGCTCGATGGCCGCACCATGGAGTGGGACACGGCCGCCGCCCAGGCGGTGCTGGAGGCGGCGGGCGGGCGCATGCTCGACGCCGCCGGCGCGCGGCTGCGCTACGGCAAGCCGGGCTACCGCAACGAGGGCTTCATCGCCTGGGGGCGCGAGGGCTGAGGCGCCGTGACGGCGCTGCTGCGGGATCCGCTCGACGCCGCGGCGCTGCTGCGCGCCGGCGCGCTGGTCGCCTTCCCGACGGAGACGGTCTATGGGCTGGGGGCGGATGCCTGCAACGGCAGGGCGGTGGCGGAGATCTTCGCCGCCAAGGGCCGGCCGCACTTCAACCCGCTGATCTGCCACTTCGCCGACGCCGATGCCGCCTTCGCGCAGGTGCGCGCCGATGCGCGCGCGCGCGCGCTGGCCGCGCGCTTCTGGCCCGGGCCGCTCACCCTCGTGCTGCCGCGCCTGGCCGATTGCCGGGTGGAGCTTCTGGCGGGCGCGGGCCTCGACACGCTGGCGGTGCGGGTGCCGGCGCATGATCTCGCGCTCGCCATGCTGCGCGCCTTCGGCGGGCCGGTGGCCGCGCCCTCGGCCAACCGCTCGGGACGCGTGAGCCCGACAAGCCCCGCGCATGTGATGGAGGAGCTCGGCGGGCGGATCGCGGCCATCCTCGATGGCGGGGAGTGCGCGGTCGGCGTGGAGTCCACCGTGCTCGACCTTGCCGCAGGCGGCGCGGCGCTGCTGCGGCCCGGAGGGGTGCCGGTGGAGGAGATCGAGGCGGTGATCGGCCCGGTGGGCCGGCCGCTGCCGCCGGAGGCGGCGCCCGCGCCCACGCTGCGCAGCCCGGGGCTGCTTCTCTCGCACTACGCGCCGGCGCTGCCGCTGCGGCTCGAGGCGCGGGAGGTGGCGGCGGACGAGGCGCTGCTCGCCTTCGGTCCGCCGCTGCCGGGCGCGGCGATCACCGAGCAGCTCTCGCTGTCGCGCGACGATCGCGAGGCGGCGCGCAACCTGTTCGGCGCGCTGCGCCGGCTGGATGCGGAAGGCCAGCGCCTTGGGCTGCGCGGCATCGCGGCCATGCCGGTGCCGGGCGGCGGCCTCGCGCCCGCGATCCGCGACCGGCTCGCGCGCGCCGCCGCGCCGCGCGCATAGGCGCGGCCCGCCACCTTGCCGCGCGGGCGCGCGCGCTTAAGCTGCCGCGCAACACGGCAGGGGAGAGGAAGACACGCCATGTCCGAAGCCATCGAGGTGCGGAAGGGGCTGGTCGGCGTCTATGCCGACGACAGCGCCATCTCCAAGGTGATGCCGGAGACCAACAGCCTCACCTATCGCGGCTATGCGGTGCAGGATCTCTGCGAGGAGGCGAGCTTCGACGAGGTCGCCTACCTTCTCTGGAACGGCGAGCTGCCCACGCGCGCCGAGCTTGCGGCCTTCCAGGCGGCGGAGAAGGCCGAGCGGGGCTTGAGCCCCGCCCTGCTGCGGGTGCTGCGGGAGTTCCCGAAGGACGCCCACCCGATGGATGCGATTCGCACCGCCGTCTCCTTCATGGGCATGGAGGACCCCGAGACGGCCGACATCTCGGATGCCGCCCAGCGGCGCAAGGCGATGCGGCTCTTCGCCAAGATTCCCTGCGCGGTGGCGGCGACGAATCGGCTTTCGAAGGGGCTCGAGCCCATCGCGCCCGACCCCGCCCTGCCCTGGTGCGAGAACTTCTTCCACATGGTGTTCGGGCGGGTGCCGCAGAAGGAGGTGATCAAGGCCTTCGACGTCTCGATGATCCTCTACGCCGAGCACACCTTCAACGCCTCCACCTTCACCGCCCGGACCGTCACCTCGACCATGGCGGACATGCACGCGGCGATCACCGCGGCCATCGCGGCGCTGAAGGGCCCTCTGCATGGCGGGGCCAACGAGGCGGTGATGCACATGCTCAAGGAGATCCCCGGCCCCGAGGCGGCCGAGGCCTGGTTGCGCGAGCGCTTCGACCACAAGGCCCTGGTGATGGGCTTCGGTCACCGGGTGTACAAGAACGGCGACAGCCGCGTGCCGACCATGAAGAAGTACGCGGAGCTGATGGCCGAGGTTGTGGGCGACAAGCGCTGGATGGAGACCTCGGCGGTGCTGGCCCGTGTGATGCTGCGGGAGAAGGGAATCCATCCCAACCTCGATTTCCCCGCCGGGCCCGCCTACTACCTGATGGGCTTCGACATCCCGATGTTCACCCCGATCTTCGTCTGCTCGCGCATCACCGGCTGGGCTGCGCATGTGCTGGAGCAGGCCGCCGACAACCGGTTGATCCGCCCCCTTTCGCGCTACACCGGGGTGGAGCAGCGCAAGGTCGTGCCGCTCGCGCAGCGCGGATAGCGCTGCGCGGTCAGCGGCGCGCCGGGGAAAGGCGTGCCGCTCGCGCAGCGCGGAGTGCGCCGGACGGGATCACTGAGCATGGTGGACGAGGGCGAGGGATGGGCTCTCTCGCCCTCTTCGCATGCGCGATGCGCGGCGCGCGCGGATGATGCGCGCGCGACTCACGCGCGACGAAAATGCGCGCGCGACTCAAGATTGTGTTTGACACCTGCGATGCGCATTCCGATAGCGTTGCGCACGCACGCATTGACGAGCGATTCGACTGCCCGCCCGCACATCCGCGCACGTCGCGCGAGCGAGGGTCGCAAGGAATCGCAGGCCAGCGCGGGCGTCGTGCAGGATGGGTGATCCGTGATTCGCGATCAGGGTCCGATGGGGGAAGCCTCCCGGGTGGTTCGGAGGAAGGGCATGAGGCCGTCGCCTGATGCCGGGCGAAGGCGCATTGGGCGCGCCGGGCCTTTCTCCTTCGCCGGAATCCCGGCCTGCACAGGTCTGTACCGGCCGTCTCCGCGAGAGGGCGCGGCGGCCGGATCCGTCTCAATGCCCCACAGGTGACGCGCGACGCGCGCAGCAAGGAGATCCACCGTGACCGACAGCACCGACACCCCCGAGAAGGCCCCTCGCGCGATGGCGATGGCGATGGCGACCGGCCGCCGCACGGCCAAGCCGGCCACGGCGCGCGCTCGGGTCGCGGCGAAGAAGGCGGCGGCGCCGAAGAAGGCGGCGGCGAAGAAGCCGGCCGCGAAGAAGGCGGCGGCGCCGAAGAAGGCGGCGGCGAAGAAGCCGGCCGCGAGGAAGGCAGCCGCGCCGAAGAAGGCGGCCGCGAAGAAGGCGGCGGCGCCGAAGAAGGCGGCGGCGAAGAAGCCGGCCGCGAAGAAGGCGGCGGCGAAGAAGCCGGCCGCGAAGAAGGCGGCGGCGCCGAAGAAGGCGGCGGCGAAGAAGCCGGCCGCGAAGAAGGCGGCGCCGAAGAAGGCGGCCGACCCCAAGCGCGTGGAGGCGGCGAAGAAGGCCGCCGCGACGCGCGCGGCCAAGCGGGCGGCGGCTGCTGCCGCGGCGCCCTCCGCCGCCCCCGCTCCGGCCGAGACGCCGAGCACCTGACTCGCGCCGGACGGCGCGATGAGGCCAGGGCGCCGCTCCTCGGGGGCGGCGCCCTGCGCGCGTCCAGGGCGGATGCGGCTACAATCCCGCGCCCCAGGCGCCGGCGAAGAACAGCTCGTCGAAGGGCTTGCGCTGGCGCGGGGCCGTCTCGCGCTGTGCCAGCGCCTCGTCGAGCACGCTGGCCGGCCCCGGCTTGCCGAGCGTCATGGCGGCGATGGGCTCCACATCCTCCGGGATGGCGAAGGCGGCGCGCGCGGCCGCCGCGTCGAAGCCCGCCATCTGATGGATCTGCAGGCCGAGCGCGGCGGCCTCGATGGCCATGGCGCTGCTGGCCTGCCCCGTGTCATAGGCGGCCCAGCGGTTGGGCGTGCCCTTCGCCGCCATGGTCTGGCGGTAGCAGGCGAGCATCAGCACCGGCGCGCGCACGGCCCAGCCCTGGTTGAAGGGCACGAGGCAGGCGAGCAGCTTCGCATGCGCCTCCGGCTCCACATGCTTGCGCGTGACGAGGAAGAGCCAGGGCTGCTCGTTGTAGGCCGAGGCCGCCCAGCGCCCGGCTTCCAGCACGCGGCGCAGCGTCTCGTCGGGGATCGGCTCCTCGAGGTAGCTGCGCGGGCTCCAGCGCGCGGCGATGGCGGGGCTGACGGGGTGGTCGGTGGGCGCGGTGCGGTCCATGGGCTCTCTCGGGGTGGGTGACGAGGTCCGCTCAGCCGAAGTGGCGCAGCAGCTCGTCCAGCTGCGCCGGCGTGAGCAGGCGGGGGTTCGCGCCGCGCAGCAGCAGCGCGAGCTTCGCGGCCTCCTCCAGCTCCTCGGCGGCGTTCACCGCCTCGGTCAGGCTGGGGCCGCAGATCACGGGGCCGTGGTTGGCCAGCAGCACGGCCTTGGCGCGGCGCGCGGCGGCGTGGATGGCGGGCTCCATCGCCGGATCGCCGGGCCGGTAATAGGGAATGAGCGGGATCTCGCGCCCCGCCCGCATCACGAAATAGGGCGTGAGCGGCGGGATCGCGCCATCCAGGCAGGAGAGGGCGGTGGCGCAGGTGGAGTGCAGATGCACCACCGCCCCGGCGTCGGGCCGCGCCTCGAGGAAGGCGCGGTGCAGGAACACCTCCTTCGTCGGCCGGTCGCCCCCCACATGGTTCCAGGCGAGGTCGAGCTTGCTGATCCGCGCCGCCTCCAGCCGGCCGAGGCAGGAGTTGGTCGGCGTCATCAGATAGCCGTCGGGCAGGCGCACCGAGATGTTGCCCGCGCTTCCCACCGAGAAGCCGCGCTGGAACAGCGAGGCGCCGAGCGCCACCATCTCCGCGCGCAGCGCCGCCTCGCTCATGCCGCGAAGGCCTTCAGGAAGAAGTCCCGCGCGCCGAAATTGCCGCTCTTGAGCGCGAGGTGGAGCCCCTCGGGCGCGGCGGGGATGCTGGTGTGGGTCCAGGGCACGCCGGGGTCTATCTCCGCGCCGATGCGAAGCCGCGTGACGCCGAGGCGCTGCACCACCGCGCCCGAGGTCTCGCCGCCCGCCACCACGAGGCGCCGCACGCCGCGCGCGACGAGATGGGCGGCGATCTCGGCCATCGCCGCCTCCACCAGCGCGCCGGCGGCCTCGCGCCCGAGCTTCGCCTGAAGCGCGGCCACGCGATCGGGGGGCGCGGAGGCGGCGATCACCACGGGGCGCGCCGTGTCGAGCCTGCCTTCGACCCAGGCCGCCGCCTCGGCGGCCAGCGCCGCCGCATCGGGCGCGGCGAGGGCGTCGAGCTCCAGCACCGGCGCGTGCTCGCGCGCGAGGCCGATCTGCCCGAGCGTGGCGCGCGAGCAGGAGCCCGCGACCACCGCGCAGAAGCCGCCGGGCGGGGGCAGCGCATCGGCGTCGCTGCGCGCGGGCAGCAGCCCGGCGCGGCGGAAGTTCTCCGGCAGGCCCATGGCGATGCCCGAGCCGCCGGTGACGAGCGGGTGCTCGGCGCAGGCCTCGCCGAGCGCCATCAGATGGGCGTCGGTCAGCGCATCGGCGATGGCGAGCGCCCGGCCCGCCTCGGCCAGGCGCGCCATCTCGCGCCGGATCGCCGCCGCGCCCTGCTCCACCACCGCGAAGGGGATGAGGCCGACGCCGAGCCGCGTCTGCCGGCCCAGCACGCGCACCAGGTTCGCGTCCGTCATCGGGGTGAGCGGGTGCGTCTCCATCCCGCTCTCGTTGAGGAGGTTCCCGCCGACGAAGAGGTGGCCCTGGTAGAGGGTGCGGCCATTGGCGGGGAAGGCCGGGCAGGCGATGGCGAAGCCCGCGCCGAGGCGACGCATCAGCGCCTCCGCCACGGGGCCGATGTTGCCCTCGTCGGTGCTGTCGAAGGTGGAGCAGTACTTGAACAGGATCTGCCGCACGCCGGCGCCGAGCAGCGCCTCGCAGGCGGCGAGCGACTGCGCCACCGCCTCGCCCGCCGGGATGGTGCGGGACTTGAGCGCGACGACGAGCGCATCGGCCTCGGGCAGGGGGCCTTCCGGCACGCCGATGAGCTGCACGGCGCGCATGCCGTGCCGCACCAGCATGCTGGCGAGGTCGGTGGCGCCGGTGAAATCGTCGGCGATGCAGCCGAGCAGGGGCATGGAACGCGTCTCCGTGGCGCCCCTCCTTTACGGCGTGTCGCGTCGCGCGCAACGGGGCTTGAAGCGGGCGGGGAGGGAGGGCCAGATGCCGGGCATGAGCGATTTCCGCCGCCCGCCCCCGGTGCTGGACATGACGCCGGAGGGAGAGTTCCGCGAGCCGCCGAAGCCGGGCGGGCTCGACGCCTTTCTCGCGCGGCTGGGCGGCGTTGCGGTGCTGATCGCCGCGATGGCGGGGGGGCTGATCCTGGCCGCGCTCGCCATCTTCTTCATCGGGCTGCTTCTGCCGGCGATGCTGGGCGCTGCGGCGGTGGCGGCGGTCGCCCTGTGGTGGCGGCGCCGGCGCCTGCGCCGGATGGGCATCGAGCCCGGCGCCATCCGCATCGTGGTGAGACGCTGACCGACCGCCGCCCCTTCGGCCTCGACCCTGCCCGGAGCTTCGAGGTCGCGCGCGACGGCACGCCGCGGGCCGATGTGGCGCCGCCGCCCGAATGGCTCTCGCCGCGGCACAGGCTGGTGCTGGCGCTCTTCGCCCTCGCCCTGCTGGTGATCGGGGCGCTGGCGGGGCTGACGGTGGCCGCCTTCGCCTCGGGCGCGCGCGGGGCGGCGGCGGTGTTCGCGCTGCTGACGCTGGCCGCCCTGCCGCTCCTGGCGCTCGGGCCGCTGCTGGACTGGTGGCGGTTCCGGCGGGGGAGAAGGGTGAGGTAGGCGCGATGCGGCTCGCGCCGGATCCGCCCTGGGCAGAGGGCTATCAGAGTCCCTGCCAGATGCCCGGCGCGCGGGCTGGCGGGGCTGCGGCATCAGGATTGCGGGCCTGCCGCACGCCGCGCGGATCGCCGTCGTCCAGGCGGGACGGCCCGTGCCGGAGGCGCAGCTGCTGTCGCGCATGCAGCGCGCCCCGCGGGCAGGAGGACACCGCGAAGCCCGGGGCCGGCTGGTCGAGACGCGGCGTTGCGTGGACGGGCCGGGCTCCGAGTTCTCGCTGGCCGACGTCCACGCTGTCGCGCCGGAGTTCGCCGAAGGCCTTCCCTCGCACCGGCACATCCGGGAGAAGCTGCGGCAGCAGTTGCGGCGTCCGCGCGATGCCGGCGTCATCGCCTCCCTGGGCAAGGGGCGCTATCGGCGGCTCGATGTCTGAGGCGATGCGCGGCGCGGCGCGCTACTCCCTCTCGTACAGCAACCGCGCCCGGATCGTGTGCGGCAGGGCGCGCAGCTCCGCGAGGATCGCCTCGCTGTCGCGAGTCGCCGCCGCGTCCACCACCACATAGCCGATCTCGCCGTCGGTCTGCAGATACTGGCCGGCGATGTTCACGCCCCGCCGGGCGAAGACCTGGTTGACGTTGCCCAGCACGCCCGGCGCGTTGTGGTGCACATGCATGAAGCGCGTGCCGGTGGGGCGCGCGGGCAGCGCCACCTGGGGGAAGTTCACCGCGCCCACCGTGCTGCCCGTGTCCGAATAGTCGGCGAGCTTGCGCGCCACCTCCTCGCCGATGCGCGACTGCGCCTCCTCGGTCGAGCCGCCGATATGGGGCGTGAGGATCACGTTCGGGATGTTCTGCAGGGGCGTGACGAAGGGATCGCCGTTGCGCTTGGGCTCCTCGGGGAAGACGTCGAAGGCCGCGCCCGCCAGCCGCCCCTCGCGCAGCGCGGCCGCCACCGCCTCCAGATCGACCAGCGTGCCCCGGGCATTGTTGATCAGGAAGGCGCCCGGGCGCATCTTCGCGATCTGCTCGGCGCCGATCATGCCCATGGTCTCGGCGGTCTCGGGCACATGCAGGCTCACCACGTCCGACCAGTGGAGCAACTCGTCCAGCGTGGCGCAGCGCGAGGCGTTGCCGAGCGGCAGCTTCGGCACGGTGTCGAAATAGATCACCCGCATGCCGAAGGCCTCGGCCAGCACGGAGAGCTGCGAGCCGATGTTGCCGTAGCCGATGATGCCGAGCGTGCGCCCGCGCACCTCGCGGAACCCCTCGGCCGACTTGTCCCACTCCCCGGCATGCGCGGCGACGGATTTGGGGAAGACGCCGCGCAGCAGCATGACGATCTCGCCCATCGTCAGCTCGGCGACGCTGCGGGTGTTGGAGAAGGGGGCATTGAAGACCGGAATGCCGAGACGCCGCGCCGCCTCCAGATCCACCTGGTTGGTGCCGATGCAGAAGCAGCCCACGGCGATCAGGCGGTCGGCCGCTTCCAGCACCTCGGCCGTCAGCGTGGTGCGGCTGCGGATGCCGAGCATGTGCACGCCCTTGAGCGCCTCGCGCAGGGCCTCGCCCTCCAGCGCCCTCTTCTCGCGCTGGACGTTGGTGTAGCCGTCCTCCGCCAGCAGCGTCACCGCGGTCTCGGCGATGTTCTCGAGCAGCAGGGTGCGGATGCGGTCCTTGGGAAGGGAGAGCTGGTCGCTCACGGGCGCGCTCCAGAAGGGCATCAGCGGTTGGCGAGATCGGCCAGCACCTGCGCCAGCACGCGGGTGCCGGCGGCCAGCGCCTCGGGCGAGGCGTATTCGCTCGGGTGGTGCGAGACGCCCGCGCGGCAGGGCACGAAGATCATCCCCGTGGGGCAGAGCGGCACCATGAACTGGCTGTCGTGGAAGGCGCCCGAGGGCAGGCGCATATGGCGCAGCCCCTGGGCGCGGGCGGCGGCCTCCACCGCCTCGGGCACCTCGGGCTGGAAGGTCACGGGCAGGGCGTGGAAGCGTTCCGTCACCGTCACCGCGCAGTCGCGCACCGCGGCCTGGATCACGCCCTCGATGGCATTGCCGCGGGCCTGCAGAACCGCGTTGTCCGGGTGGCGGAAGTCGATGGTGAAGCGCACGAGGCCCGCCACCGAGTTGGAGGTGTTCGGCTGCACCTCGATGCTCGCCACCGTGAAGCGCAGCACGTCCTTGGGGTCGTGCATCAGGGCGTTCAGCGCCGCGATGGCGCGCAGCATGTCCTGCACCGCGTCCTTGCGCATGGCGAGCGGGGTGGTGCCGGCGTGGTCGCTCCTGCCCTTGAGCTCGACCAGGAACCAGCGGCTGCCCTGGATGCCGGTGACCACGCCGATGTCCATGCCCGCCGCCTCGAGCAGCGGCCCCTGCTCGATATGCGCCTCGACATAGGCGAAGGGGGCCTGTCCCTCGACCACGCCGAGCGGGCGGCGCGGCAGGTCGGCCTCGAGCGCGAGCTGTTCGGCGAGCGCATCGGCCCAGCGGATGCCCTCCTTGTCCCTCACCTCGTCCCAGGCGTCGGGGGGCGCGACCCCGGCATAGGCCATGCTGCCCATGCAGCCCGGGGCGAAGCGGCCGCCTTCCTCGTTGGTCCAGGCCACCACCTCGATCGGCCGCCTCGTCGCCACCCCCGCCTCGCGCAGCGCCCGCACCGCCTCGAGCCCTGCCATCACGCCCCAGATCCCGTCGAAGCGCCCGCCATTGGGCTGGCTGTCCATGTGGCTGCCGGTCAGCACCGGGGCGAGGCCGGGTTCGCTGCCCTCGTGCCGCAGGAAGAGGTTGCCCAGGCGATCCACGCTGACCCCGAGCCCCGCCTTCTCCGCCCAGGAGACGAGCAGCCGCCGCGCCTGCCGATCGAGTGCGGAAAGGCAGGGGCGGTTCACGCCCGCATGCCCCGCCTCGTCGGTGAAGCCGCCGATCCCGGCCATCGCCATCATGTCCTGCCAGTGGCGGGCGGCATCGACGGCGGCGACGAGGTTGGGGGCGACGGTCTCGGGCATGGCGGTCTCCCTGCGCGGCGTTCCGCGCCTTAGGGCCCAAGCCCTGGGCGATCAAGCGCGCGCGGCGCGCGGCAGCCATCGCGCCGCGCTTGCCAGCCCGGCCGCGGCGGCCGCAATGTCGCGGCGCAACAACGGGGATTCCGATGGGCCGGCTCTCCACCCATGTTCTCGACACCTCGCGCGGGCGCCCCGCGGCCGGCATGCGCTTCGCCCTCTACCGGCTGGAGGGCGAGGCGCGGGTGAAATTGGCCGAAGGCGCGACCAACGAGGACGGGCGCGCCCCGCGCCCGCTGCTGGAGGGCGAGGCCTTCAGGCCCGGCCGCTACCTGCTGGTCTATCAGGTGGCCGAGTATTTCCGCGCCCTCGGCGTGGCGCTGCCCGATCCGCCCTTCCTCGACGAGGTGACGCTGAGCTTCGGCATGGCCGAGGACGGGCACTACCATGTGCCGCTGCTCGTCTCGCCCTTCGGCTACACCACCTATCGCGGAAGCTGAGCGATGGAGATCGAGTGGGGCTATATCGCCGAATGGGCGAACCTGCTGCTGCGCTGGCTGCACATCATCGCCGGCATCGCCTGGATCGGCGCGAGCTTCTACTTCATCGCCCTCGACAACAGCCTGGAGCCGCCGGCCGACGGCAACCCGCGCGTGCGCGGCGAGCAGTGGTCCATCCACGGCGGCGGCTTCTACTACAAGCGCAAGTATGTCGGGGCGCCCGAGGCGCTGCCCGCGAGGCTGCACTGGTTCAAGTGGGAGGCCTACTGGACCTGGATCAGCGGCTTCGCGCTCTTCGCGCTGATCTACTGGGGCCAGGCGAGCACCACCCTGGTCGATCCGCGGGTGCTGGACATGCCGGCCTGGCTCGCGGTGCTGCTCTCGGCGGCGATGATCGCGGGCGGCTGGGTCGCCTATGACCGGCTGTGCAGGTCGAAGCTCGGCGAGAGCGAGGCGAAGCTGCTCGCCGCCGGGGCCGCCCTGCTGGTGGCGACCACGCTGATCGCCACGCACCTCTTCTCCGGCCGCGGCGCCTTCCTCCTGGTGGGGGTGATGACGGGCACCATCATGGTGGCCAATGTGGCCATGGTGATCATTCCCGGGCAGCGGAAGATGGTCGCCGCCATGGCCCGGGGCGAGGAGCCGGACCCGAAATACGGCCTCTGGGGCAAGCAGCGCAGCGTCCACAACACCTATCTGACGCTGCCGGTGCTGTTCCTGATGATCAGCCCGCACTACCCGATGCTGACGCAGCACCGCTACAACTGGCTGGCGCTGCTGCTGATCGCGCTGGCGGGCGCGCTGGTGCGGCAGTTCTTCGTGCTGCGCCATGCGGGGCGGTCGAACTGGGCGCTGCCGGCGGGGGGCGCGGTGGCGGTGGCGCTGCTCTTCCTGCTGGTGGCGCCGCGCCCCGATCCGCGCTTCGCCGGCATCGAGGCGCCGCCCTTCGCCGAGGTGCAGGCCCTGGTCGCCGCGCATTGCACGAGCTGCCACGCGGCGCGGCCGAGCTTCGAGGGCATCGCAAGCCCGCCCAAGGGCGTGGTGCTGGAAACGCCCGCCGAGCTGCGCCGCCACGCCGCCGCCATGCGCGTGCAGATCGAGACGGAGGCCATGCCGCCCGGCAACCTGACCGACATGACCGACACCGACCGCGCCCGGATCATCGCCTGGATCCGGGCCGGCGCGCGGACGCCGTAGGTCAGGCGGGGAAGCGTTCCAGCAGCTCGATGGAGATGTTCTCCGGCCCCCGGATGAAGCAGATGCGGATGCCGGGGCGCGGGGAGTTGGGCTCCATGGTGAAGTGCACGCCCTTCGCCTTCAGGCGCGCCACCATCTCGTCGAGCCCGCCCTCCACCGCGAAGCCGAAATGGTCGATGCCCTTGTAGGGCGCGACGGGCGCCTCGGCGGAGCTGGCGTCGCTCTGGACGATGAAGATGTCCGTCCCGCCGAGCTTGAGATCGATGCGCGGCTTGCCCTGCTGCATGCTGCGGATCACCTGCGCGCCCAGCATCTCCTCGAACCAGGCGGCGGTGGCCTCGGGGTCCGGGCTGCGCAGGTGGATGTGGTCGTAGCGGAGGCTCGGCATCAGCGTGGTCCTTTCTCTGGCCGTGGCGGGGGATGGTCTCGGGGCGCGAGCTCGAGCACCGCGTCGGCGGCGAAGCCGCCCTCGCCCTCGCCCAGCACGAAGAAGGGGTTGACGTCCACCGAGACGAGGCGCTCGCCGGCCGCCGCGCCGAAGGCGGAGAGGCGCGAGAGCGCCTCGGCCAGCGCCCGCACATCCGCGCGGGGCCGGCCGCGCGCGCCATCGAGCAGCGCGAAGCCCTTGAGCGAGCGGATCATCGCCTCCGCCTCCGCCGGGCCGAAGGGGCAGCGGCGGAAGGCGACATCCTTCAGCACCTCGATGAAGATGCCGCCCAGCCCCACCATGGCCACGGGGCCGAAGACCGGGTCGCGGAACAGGCCGAGCGCCATCTCCACCGCGCCCTTCACCTGCTTCGCCACCAGCACGCCCTCCAGCCGCGCGCCTGGCGCGCGCTCGGCCGCGCGGGCCATCAGCGTGGCGAAGCCCTGGCGCACCGCCGCCTCATCGGCCAGGTCGAGCAGCACGCCGCCGATCTCGCTCTTGTGCAGGATGTCGGGCGAGAGGATCTTCATCACCACCGGGAAGCCGAATGCCCGCGCCGCCGCCACGGCCGCCTGCGCATCGGCGCAGGCGCGCTCGGGCACGGCGGGGATGCCGGCCTCGGCCAGGATGCGCTTGGCCTCGGCCTCCGAGGGCGCCTCGGCCGGCAGGGTGACGGCGGGCAGGGCCGGCGCCGCGGCCGGGGCGGCGGCGAAGGCGGCGCCGAAGCGCCCGAGCGCATGCAGCGCCACCACCGCGCGCGTCGGGTCCTCGAAGACGAGGAAGCCGTCGCGCTCATACTCCCGCACCATCTCGGGCGGCGCGATGACGCTGAGCGCCCAGACGCGGTCCGGGTGGTCCTGCATCACCGCCTTCATCTGCGCGCGCAGCCTGGGCGCGTTGGTCGTGGAGCCGCCCACCTGGGTGAAGAAGCCGAGGCAGGAGGTGTAGCCGCCCTCCTCCACCATGCTGCGGGTGAAGGCGCCGATCAGCTCGATCTGGTTGAAGGCCTGGGCGGTGCAGTCCACCGGGTTGGCCGGCGCGCAGAAGGGGACAAGGCCGCGCAGCCGCGCCTGCGCCGCCTCCGGCATGGGGGGCATGGGAAAGCCGAGGGATTCCGCCACATCGCTGATCAGCACCCCGGCCCCGCCGGAGACCGTCATCACCCCGAGCGTGTTGCGGGCGGGATAGATGCGCTTCGTCGCGGCATAGGCGATGTCGAGCAGCTCCTCCGTGGTGCGGGCGCGCACCACGCCGAACTCGGCGAGCACCGCCTCGGTCACCGCGTCGTCGCCGGCGATGGAGGCGGTGTGGGACTGCGCGGCCCGCGCGCCCAGCGCGCTGCGCCCCACCTTCATCATCACGATGGGCTTGCGGTTGCGGCGCGCGAGGTCCAGCGCCGCCAGGAACTTCGCGCTCTCGCGGATGCCCTCCGCATAGGCGCAGATCACGTCGATCTCGGGCGAGGCGGCCATCCAGCCCAGCACGTCGCCCAGCGCCACCTCCGCCTCGTTGCCGGTGGTGACCACGACATTGGTGCCGATGCCGCGGTTGCGCGCCAGCGAGTAGAGATGCGTGCCATAGGCGCCGGACTGGGAGGCGATCCCGATCCGCCCCGGGATGGGCCAGCCCTGCTCGAAGGAGGAGGAGAAGATCGGGTAGAAGCCGATCGCGTCGTTGAACAGCCCGAGGCAGTTGGGCCCCAGCATGCGCATGCCGTGCCGCCGCGCCGCCGCCACCATGCGCGCCTGGGCCTCCGCGCCCTTCGCGTCCACCTCGGCGAAGCCCGCGGTGAAGACGATGGCGGCCTTCGTGCCCCTCTCGCCCAGCGCCTCGATGGCCTCGATGGCCGCCTCGCCCGGCACGGCGACGAGGCCGACCTCGGGCGTCTCGGGCAGGCTCGCCACGTCGGGAAAGGCGGGGATGCCCTGCACGGAGGGCCGCTTCGGGTTCACCGGGAAGAGGCGTCCCTGGAAGCCGCGCGCCCTCATGTAGGCGATGGGCCGGCCGCCGATGCGCGTCGGATCGTCCGAGGCGCCGATCACGGCGATCGAGCGCGGGCGGATCATGGGGTCGAGCGTGGCGAAGTCCATCTCCGGCGTTCCGTCCCTCGGGTCGTTCGTCCTTCAGTCGGCGAGGAGGCGGGCGAAGACGGCGCGCGCCGCCTCCAGCTCCTCGATCCGCACGCATTCGTGCGGCGTGTGCGCGGTGGCGATGCTGCCCGGCCCCAGCACCACGCAGGGCGCCAGCGCCTGCAGCTCCGAGGCGTCGGTGCCGTAGGGCGCGGTGCGCGGGGCGGCGTTGGTGGCGCGCATGGCCTCGCGCACCAGCGGGTGCTCCTCGGGCAGTTCGGGCGGCGCGCCCTCGCGCGCCTCGGCCAGCGCGATGCCGTTCGCCTCGGCCGCGCGGCGCAGCGCCGCGACGATGGGCGCGGGGTCCATGCGGCGCGAGTAGCGGAACTTGATGCGCGCGGTCGCCAGCGGCACCGT
The DNA here is from genome assembly GCA_026414745.1 of Roseococcus sp. Lineage (GTDB taxonomy): Bacteria > Pseudomonadota > Alphaproteobacteria > Acetobacterales > Acetobacteraceae > Roseococcus. Next base: position 25,248 of record JAOAIK010000015.1, on the reverse strand, counting down.
CACGTTCTGCGCCGTGCCGTGGTTGTCGATCACGAGGTTGAAGTCGCTGAAGGGCGGATCATAGGCCGGATCCTGCCAGGCGGGATCATGCCGCAGCATCTCGAAGAGGCGCTTCGCCTCGACGAGGAAGGGGATCAGCGCCCAGTTCGCGTTCACGCCCTGGCCGGTGGAGGAATGGGCCTGCACCCCGGTCGCGGTGGCGGTGAAGACGATGTGCGCGCGATGCCCGCGCACGGGGGCGAGGCCGGTGGGCTCCGCCACCAGGATGCCGCGCGGCGCGGCGCGCCGCGCGAGTGCCGATCGCTCCGCGATGATGCGCGCGCCGGCCTTGGTGGTCTCCTCGTCGGTGGTGATCAGCAGCGTGGCGCGCCGCGCCTCCCGCGCCGCCAGGATGCAGGCGGCGAGCGGCCCCTTCATGTCCGCGCTGCCGAGGCCGTGCAGCACGCCGGCCTCGATGCGGCCGGACCAGGGGTCCTCCGTCCAGCCCGTCTCGGGCACCGTGTCCATGTGGCCCGAGAGGGCGAGCCCGCCCGGGCCGCCGCGATGCGCCACCAGCGCGCGCTTGGGCACGCCGGCCGCGTCGGTGTAGTCCAGCCGCTCGATCTCGAAGCCCTGAAGCTCGGCCTCGATGCGCTCGGCGATGGCGAGGTTCGAGAGGGCGCTGCGGCTGTCGATCCGCACCAGATCGGCGGCGAGGCGCGCGAGATCCTGTTCCATGGCGCGCGAGGCTTGCCCGAAGCGGGGCCGCGCGCAACCCTCGCATCCCATGACCGCCTATCTCGACCCCCGCACGGGCCGCACCTGGCCCCTCGATGTGCCGCGCTGGTGCGGCGAGGACCGCGCGCCCCTGCTGCTGACCGACCTGCCCGGCATCGGGCGGGCGGACATCGCCACCGGCCTGCGCAGCCTCTGGCGCTACGCCGCCGCGCTGCCCTTCCTGCCCGCCGCGCCGATCAGCATGGGCGAGGGCTGCACGCCGCTGATCGAGATGCCGCGGCGCGGCGGCACGGCGCTTCTCAAATGCGAGTGGTTCATGCCCACCGGCAGCTTCAAGGACCGCGGCGCCTCGGTGATGCTTTCGCTGCTGCGCGAGCAGGGGGTGCGCGCGGTGCTCGAGGATTCCTCGGGCAATGGGGGGGCGGCCATCGCCGCCTATGCCGCCGCGGGCGGGATGGAGGCCAGCATCTTCGTGCCCGAGAGCACCTCGCCCGCCAAGACGGTGCAGAGCCGCGCGGCGGGCGCGGCCATCACCCTCGTGCCCGGCTCGCGCCAGGACTGCGCCGAGGCCGCCGAGCGCGCGGCGGAGCGCATCTTCTACGCCAGCCACAACTGGCACCCCTTCTTCCTGCAGGGCACCAAGACGCTGGCCTATGAGCTGTGGGAGGATCTCGGCTTCCGCGCGCCGGACAACGTGATCATCCCCTGCGGCGCGGGATCGAACGTGCTGGGCTGCGCCATCGGCTTCGGCGAGCTGCTGCGCGCGGGGCAGATCGCGCGGCTGCCGCGCCTCTTCGCCGCCCAGCCGGCCCATTGCGGCCCCATCGCGCGCGCCGCCCTCGGCCTGCCGGCGGAGGCGGCGAGGCCCACCATCGCCGAGGGCACCGCCATCGCGCAGCCGCTGCGCCTGCCCGAATGCGTGGCGGCGCTGCGCGACTCGGGCGGCGGCGCCGTGCTGCTGAGCGAGCAGGAGATCGCCGAGGCCTCCCTCGGCCTCGCCCGGCGCGGCGTCTATGTGGAGCCCACCTGCGCCCAGGCCGTCGCCGCCTTCGACAGGCTCCTGGAGGCGGGGCGCATCGGCGCGGGCGAGACGAGCGTGGTGGTGCTGACGGGCACGGGCCTCAAGGCCACGCCGCGCTACGCCGAGATGCTCGGGGTGCCGCTGTGAGCCCGCCGCGCGTCGCCCTGCTCGGCTTCTCCATCGAGTGCAACCGCTTCGCCCCCGCGGCCGGGGAGGCCGATTTCGCCGGGCGCTGCCTGCTGCGCGGCCCCGAGATCCTCGCCGACGCGCGCGGCCCCGCCCCGCGGGCGCTGGGCGAGATGCCGGGCTTCGTCGCGGAGATGGACGCCGGCGGCCCCTGGGAGCCCAAGCCCATCCTGCTCGCCATGGCCGAGCCCAATGGCCCGGTGGAGCATGCCGTCTTCGCGCGGATGATGGCCGAATGGCAGGCGGGGCTGCGCCTGCTGCGCGGCCGGGTGGAGGGCGTCTATGCCGTGCTGCACGGCGCGGGGCTGACCACGTCGCTCGACGACCCGGAGGGCGCGCTCCAGGCGCTGGTGCGCGCCGAGCTGGGCGAGGTGCCCTTCGTCTGCACCTACGACCTGCACGCCAATGTGAGCGACGCCAATGTCGCGCTGAACGACGCCTTCATCGGCTACCGCACCAACCCGCACCTCGACATGCGCGAGCGCGGGGCGGAAGCGGCGCGGCTGCTGCGCCGGCTGATGGCGGGCGAGCGCTTCGTTCGCGCGCATCGCCGCCTGCCCATCGTGGCCCCCACCGTCTCGCTGCTCACGGCCGAGGGGCCCTATGCGGAGGTGATCGCCCTCGGCCAGCGGCGCGCCGCCGAGGATCCCCGCATCGTCAACGTCAGCGTCATGGCGGGCTTCGCCTACAGCGACACGCCCTTCAACGGCCTGTGCGCGGTGGTGACGGCGACGCGCCAGGCCGCCGCCGACCGGCTGGCCGATGCGCTGGCCGAGGCCGCCTGGGCGCGGCGGGACCGTTTCGTGGCGCGGCTGACCCCGCTCGAGGAGGCGGTCCGGCGCGCGCAGGAGAGCGCGGTGCCGCTCGCCTTCGCCGATGTGGCGGACAATCCGGGCGGCGGCGGGCGCGGCAACACCATGTGGATCCTGGAGGCCTTCCACCGCGCGGGGGTGGAGGGGGCGGTGTTCGGCCTGATCCATGACCCCGCTCTGGCGGCCGAGGCGCATGCGCAGGGCCTCGGCGCGCGCTTCGAGGCCCGCTTCAACCGCGACGCGGGGCAGGACCCCTTCGCCCGCCCCTTCGCGGCGGAGGCGGAGGTGCTCGCGCTCTCCGACGGGCGCGTGACGGGCCGGCGCGGCATCTTCGCCGGCACCGCCATGCGGCTCGGCCGCAGCGCGCGGCTGCGCCTGGGCGGCATCGAGGCGGTGGTGATCGAGGGCCGCACCCAGTGCGCGGACCCGGCCTTCCTCGAGCATCTGGGCATCGACATCGGCCGGGCGCGCTGCGTGGTGGTGAAGTCGCGCGGGCATTTCCGCGGCGGCTTCGACGAGTTCTTCGACGCGGCGCGCATCGTGGAGGTGGATGCGCCGGGCCTCACCTCGCCCATCCTCTCGCGCTTCGACTGGAGGCGCCTGCCGCGGCCCGTTCTGCCGCTCGATCCGGAGACAGCCTGGCCATGACGCTCGAGGATCTGCCCACCCCCTGCCTCGTGCTCGACCTCGGGGTGCTGCGGCGCAACCTGGCGCGCATGCAGGCGGCGATGGCGCGCCATCCGGGGGTGCGGCTGCGCCCGCATCTCAAGACCGCGAAATCCCGCGCGGTGGCCGAACTCGCCGCGCCCGGCCATGGCCCGATCACCGTCAGCACCCTGGCCGAGGCACGGTATTTCGCCGAGGCCGGCTGGCGCGACCAGATCTATGCCGTCGGCATCACGCCGCAGAAGCTGGATCAGGTGGCGGCGCTGAACGCGGCGGGGGCGGCGGTGAGGGTGATCACCGACGATGTGGACTGCGCCGCCGCCATCGCCGCCCATCCGGGCGAGACGCCCGCCCTGGTCGAGGTGGATGTGGGCGAGGGGCGGGGCGGGGTGCCGCCCGCCCGCGCGCTCGCGGTGGCGCGCGCGCTCGGGCCCAAGCTCCGCGGCGTGCTGACCCATGCCGGCCACTCCTATGCCGGGCGCAGCGCGGAGGAGATGGCGCGCATCGCCGAGGAGGAGCGCGCGGGCGCCGTCGCCGCCGCCGAGGCGCTGCGCGACGCCGGCCTCAGGGTGGACATCGTGAGCCTCGGCTCCTCGCCCACCGGCCTCGCCGCGCGCTCGCTCGCCGGCGTGACGGAGCTGCGCGCGGGCGTGTACATGTTCGGCGACCTGTTCCAGGCGCAGATCGGCACCCACCCGATGCGCGACATCGCGCTGACGGTGCTGACCAGCGTGATCGGCCGCAAGCCCGAGCGCGGCGCGCTGCTGCTCGATGCGGGGGCGCTCGCCCTGTCGAAGGACCGCAGCACGGAAAAGGCGCCGCGGGACTACGGCTTCGGGCTCGGCCTCGACCTCGACGGCGCGCCGCTGCCGGGCGAGCCCGTGGTGACGCGGGTGCACCAGGAGCATGGGGAGCTCTCGGGCGCGCCCATGCTGCCGGTGGGGGCGAGGCTGCGCATCGCGCCCAACCATTCCTGCCTGACGGCGGCGGCGCATGACCGCTATCATGTGGTGGACGGATCGCGCGAGGTGATCGCCGTGTGGGAGCGCGTGAACGGATGGTAGCGCACCCGGACTGGTCGGCGCTGCGCGCGGCCGAGACGGCGCGCATGCTCGCCGCCTGCACGCGCTGCGGCCGCTGCGCCGAGGTCTGCCCGATGCTCCCCTATGCCGAGGGCGCGCAGGGCGCGCCCGCCCCGGCGCTGGTCGAGGGCGTGCTGGAGGTGCTGGCCGGCGGGGAGGGCAGCGCGGCCGCGCGCGGCTGGATCGCCGCCTGCACCCGCAGCGGCGCCTGCAACGCCGCCTGCCCGGAGGCGGTGAACCCGCGCCTGATGCTGCGCCTCGCCAAGTGGCGCGCGAACGAGACGGGGGCGCTGCCGAAACGCGACGCCGCCGAGGCGATGTCGCGCGTGAAGGCCTTCGCGCGGCTCGGCTTCAGCGCGACCGAACAGGAGGAATGGCTGTGAGCGACGCCCTGTTCTGGTACGGCTGCAACATGACGCGGCACGCCGAGATCATCCGCCTCGGCCAGCGCATGCTGGCGGCGGTGGGCGTCGGCGCCTCGCCCATCGGCGGCCCTGGCGCCTGCTGCGGCAGCCCGAAGGAGAGCACGCCGCGCATCGCCGAAGGCATGGCGAACCGGACGATGGAGCGGTTCGGGGCATGGGCGTCCGGCGTCCGATCGGCGCAGGGCGGAGCCGCCGAAGGCGGCGAGCACCGGAGCCGTGAATCGGCGGCGGATCGGGGCGTCCGATCGGCGCAGGGCGGAGCCGCCGAAGGCGGCGAGCACCGGAGCCGTGAATCGGCCGCCGCGCCGCAGGCGCCGCCAAGGGTCATCACCTGGTGCCCCTCCTGCCACATGAACCTCGACGATTTCATGGGGCGGACGAAGGAGAAGGGCTTCGACCACCGCCACCTCTGCGAGGCGCTGTGGGAGGGGCGGGAGGCGCTCGCGCCGCTGCTCCGGCACCCGGTGAGGGCGCGCTTCCTGGTGGACCGGCACATCGGCTTCCACGCGGAAGTGCCGGTGAACGACATCATCCCTGCCCTGCTCGCGCTCATCCCCGGGGCCGAGCATCTGGACCACCCCTATCGCGGCGGCAGCTACATGTGCTTCGGCCTCGCCAACGTCCCCGGCGCGCTGGCCGACCACCAGCGCGCCCTGCTGGCGGCGCTGCGCGAGACGGGGGCGGACACGCTCGTGACCATCTTCCACTCCTGCCACCGCGAACTCGTGGGGCTGGAGAAGAACCACGGCATCCGCGTGGTGAACTGGGTGCATCTGCTGGCCGAGGCGATGGGCTGGGCGTACCAGGACGACTACAAGGCCTGGCGCAATGCCGAGGACCCGCTGGCCGCCATCGGCCCCGAGCGCGTGGCCGCGGCGGGCGAGGTGGCGGTGAAGAAGCTGGTGCTGCCGGAGCTGGCGCGGCCGCGGCCGGTGTAGCCGCGCGGTCCCGCCGCGGGGCGAGGCGGCGTGCTGTCGCGGGGCATCCGCGGCCGGGGCTCACCCCAACTGCAAATCCATCCCGCGCGTGATCTCGATCCACTTCTCGCGCACGCGCAGGATGACGCGGCCGAACTCCTCCGGTCCGAGCCAGACGGGGTCGGTGTCGAGCTGGATCAGCCGCTGGCGCAGCGCCGGGCGCTCCATGGTCAGGCGGAACACCTCGGCGAGGCGGGCATGGACCGCGGGCGGCAGTCCCGCCGGGCCGAGCAGCCCCGCGAAGCCCGACCAGCCGCGACCGATCTCCACCCCCTGCTCGATGAAGGTGGGCACATCGGGCATCCCGCCTGCCCGCGCGTCGCCGAGCGCGGCGAGCGGGCGCAACCGGCCCGAGGCGATGTGCTCGCGCATGGTGGTCAGCGAGTTGATGCCGCAATCCACCTCGCGCGCCAGATAGGCCGCCAGCATGGGCGCCTCGCCGCGATAGGCCACATGCGTCATGCCGAGGTTGAACTGGTTGTTGAAGGCGAGGCCGAAGACATGCGCGGTGGAACCGGCCGACCAGGAGCCGAGGTTGAGCCCCCGGCCCGCTGCCGCCTGGCGTCGGGCGAAGGCGATGAACTCGGGCAGGGTGCGTACCGGGAACTCGCTGCGGCACATGAAGATCAAGGTGGTGGTGCCCATCTGCCCGATCGGCGTGAAGTCCCGCGCCACGTCGTAGGGATGCTGGTTCAGCACGATGGGCGCCTGCACCAGCGGCGTGATGGTGAAGAGCAGCGTGTGCCCGTCGGGCGGGGATTTCGCGACGAACTCGGAGCCGATGATGGAGGCGGCGCCGGAGCGGTTCTCGATCACCACCGGCACGCGCAGCATCTCCGCCATGGGCTCGGCGACGAGGCGGGCCCAGACATCCGTGGCGCCGCCGGCGGGGAAAGGGACGACGATGCGGATCGGCCGGTCGGGCTGCCATTGGCCCTGCGCGACGGCCGGGCCCGCAAGCACAGACGCAGCCGCGACCGCCATGAGTTGGCGACGCTGCATGAGTGTTTCCTCCCTCTTCGAGAGGAAGGTTACGCGGCGTGCCGCGGGGAAGGGAAGGCCCGGCGCCTCAGCGCGCGGCGGTGGCGGTGCGGACCGGGGCGGGGCGCTGCGCGGCGGGGCGCGGCTGGGTGGCGCGCGGCTGGGCCGGCCGGGCCGCAGGCGCGCCGGGGCGCAGCGCCTCGCGCCGGGTGTAGGCGACGGGGCGCACCAGATCCTCCTCGGCGGCGAGGGTGGTGGCGGGGCGGTTGTGGATGAAGCCGTAGGTCGGATACTCGCGGCCGAAATTCTCGGCCGACCAGCCCACCTGCACGCGCACGCGCGTCCAGGAGTTGTCCTCGGAGACGTCGATCACCTGCACGCCGCGCATCACCTGGCCGCGCCGGATTCCGGGCCCGCCCCAGTTGGCGTGGTCGATCTCGATCAGGCGGTTGTGGTGGATGCGGGAGACCACCGCCACATGCCCGGCGCGCATGCCGCCCGAGGCGGGGAAGGCGAGCACGGAGCCGATTTCCGGCCGGCGTCCGCGGGCGTAGCGGCCGGCGGCGTTGTGCCACCAGTCGCGGCCGTTGCCGGAAATCTCCATGCCGGTCACGGCGCGCGCATAGGGCACGCAGGAGATGGCCGCTGGCTGCCCGGGGCGGCTGCGCGTCTGGGCCTGGCCTGGCCGGGCCTCCGTGGCGCGGCCGGCGGGCGCGCCGCGCAGTTCGCCGCGGCCGTCATTCCGGGTGGCCTGGGCGGGGGGCGTGAGGCCGGCCCCGGCGATCAGAACGCACACGGTCAGAGCGGCCGCCTTGAGGCGCATGCCTGGTCCCTCCTGGATGAACAGCCCCGCCGAGGTGCGAGGTCGCGCCTGTCGCTAGTCGGCCTGGCCGGAGCCGGGCAACCGCGAAACGCGACACATGGCGCAACAGGGCGTGATTCGTCGGAAGGGCCGCTGCGGCGCGGCCAGAAATAGGTTCGGCTTCCTATGACTGTGGCGGTAATGGGGCAGCGCCACAGTGTGGCGATCGTGCCGCAACAGCTTTCCCGCCAGTCCCGCCGGCGGCGCGGCAGCATCGGGCGGCGCCCCTCAAATGGAGGCGGCGACGCCGCAGGCACGAAAAACGGCGCCGCGGTCAGCACCGGGGCGCCGTCGCTTGCGTTGCTGGCGGCGATGCTGCGCCGCCGGAAAACGTTACTTGCAGGCGGTGATCATGATTTCCACGAGGTGGCGCGGATCGGCCATGTTCGCCTGCACGCAGGCGCGCGCGGGGCGGCCGGCATCGCCCAGCCATTCCACCCACACCTTGTTCATGGCGTCGCGGTCGCGGATGTCCTTCAGCCAGATCTGCGCCTGCAGCAGCCGCGTCTTGTCCGTGCCGTTCGCCTCCAGCAGCGCGTCGATCTTGGCCACGACCTGGCGCGTCTGGCCCGTCACGTCCTGGCTCAGGTCATCGGCGGTGATGCCCGCGAGGAAGACGAAGTTGTGATACTCCACGGCGCTGGAGAGGATCGGGTTGCTGCCGGTGCGGGTGATCTTGCTCATGGTCCGGGTCTGCTCCTCGGGCGGGTTGGCCGGGCGCGTGTAGCCCGGGCGGGGCGGGGGCGGAAGCCGCGTCCCTCCGCCGCTTCGGGAAGGAGGGCTCAGGTCGGCACGGCGCAGGCGCTCCCCGAGACGGCAGCGTGGATCATCGTCTCGAACACCGCCACGCCATGGATCGCCTCCTCCGGCGGCAGGGGGTAGGCGGGGCCGCCCGCCACGGCGCGGGCGAAGGCCTCGAGCTCGGCCCGCTCGATGTCGGTCACGGGGAAGCTCGTCGTCTCGGGCGTGCCCTCCAGGGGGCAGAAGGTCAGCTGCTCATGCCCCTGCAGCACGGCATAGCCACGGGTCCCGAACAGGCCCACGCGCCAGAAGCGGGGCGCCAGCGAGAGGGTGGCGAAGGTCACGGTGGCGCCGTTCTCGAGAGTGGCGAGCATGGCGGTGGTGTCGTCGATCGTCTCGCTCACCAGCGCCTTGGAGATCACCCGCACGTCGCGGAAGCGGCCGGCGAGGTGGATGATCATGTCCACCATGTGGATGCCCATGCCACCCATGCCGCCGAGCGGGCTCTCGGCGCGGTCGGCGCGCCACATGCCGGGCTTGTAGGCCAGCGCGCCGGGGCCGCTGAACTGCCCCTCCACATGCAGCAGCCGGCCGAGCCTGCCCTCGGCCAGCATCGCCTTCATCGCCGCCACGGCCGGCAGGAAGCGGCGGTTGTGGCCGAGCGCCATCACCACCCCCGCGGCACGGCAGGCGGCCACCGCGGCCTCGGCGCTCGCCTTGCTCAGGGTGAAGGGCTTCTCGACGAACACGTGCTTGCCCGCGCGGGCGGCGGCGATCACCTGCGCGGCGTGCTGGCCGTGCGGGGTGGCGAGCACCACGGCCTGCACCTCGGGGTGCGCCAGCACCGCCGCATAGTCGGGCAGCATCGGGATGCCCCTCTCGGCCGCCCATTCGGCGGCGCGCTCGGGCCGGCCGGTGCAGCCGGCGACGAAGCGCAGCCCGCTCTCGTTGCGGCCATGCACGCTGTTCACCAGCGTCTGGCCCCAGCGGCCCATGCCCACGATGGCGCAGTTCAGCATCGCAATGTCCCTATGTTGCGGGGTGTTCGAGGTGCCGGGCCCAGCGGCGCATCCGCGTCACGGCCCAGGCGGCGAGAAGGAAGGCGAGCAGCGCGGCGATCCAGGTGGGCGCGCGCATGCCGAACCACTCGCCGGTGAGGCCGAGCAGCAGCGCCCCCAGCGCCGGGCAGGCCCGCGTGATCAGCCCCCACAGCGCGAGCGTGCGCCCGCGCATCTTCGTCAGCGCCGCGGACTGGCAGAGCATCTGCACGCTGATGCCATGGATGGTGGCGCAGGCGCCGAACACCGCCCCGCAGAGCACCGCGAGCGGGAAGAAGCCCGTGGCCACGAAGCCCGCCGTGCCCGCCGCCTGCAGGGCCACCCCCACCACCGCGAGGCGCGTGACGCCCAGGAGCCGCCCGCGCGCGGCGACCCAGAGCCCGCCCGCAAGCGCCCCCACCCCGATCGCGGCCGTGAGCAGCGCGAGCCCCTCCGCCCCCTGGCCGAACAGCCGCTCCACATAGGGCGGCAGCACCTCCTGCACCCCGCGCAGCAGGATGGCCGAGGCGCCGGCGAAGGCGAGCAGCGGCCCGATGCCCGGATGCGCGGCGGCGTAGCGGACGCCCTCCAGCGTCTCGGCCAGCAGCGAGGCCTCGGGCGCATGGCCGCGCAGATGCTCGGGGTGGGGGCGCAAGAGGGGCAGGGTGGCGGTCGCCAACGCATAGGCCAGCACATTGCAGAGGATGACGGGCACCACCCCGCCCAGGGCGATCATCGGCCCGGCCAGCGCGGGCCCGAGAAAGCGCGCCACGTTGAAGGTGAGGGAATTCGCCGCCACCGCCGCCGGCAGATCGGCCCGCGGCACCAGGCCCGGCATCAGCGCCTGGCGCGCGGGCTGGGCGAAGCTCGCCGCGATGCCGCCCACCACCTCGAAGGCGAGCAGGCCGAGGATGGTGATCTCGCCCGTCCAGGTCAGGGCCGCGATGCCGAAGGCCTGGGCGCCGATGGTGGCCTGGGCCAGCATGGTCAGGCGCACGCGGTTCATCCGGTCGGCCACCGCCCCGGCGATCGGGCTGAACACCACCGCGGGCGCGAGGTCGCAGAAGGCGACGAGCCCCACCCAGAAGGCCGAGCGCGTCAGCTCCCAGGCCAGCCACATCACGGCGATGCGGTGCATCCACAGCCCCGTCCAGGCGGTGAGGCTGGCGCCGAAGAAGATGCGCGCGTCGCGGTGGGAGAGGGCGCGGGTCAGCGCGCCGAAGGCGGCCATGGGCCGCCCGGGCCGCTAGCGCCCGGCCCGGCGCGGCGGCGGGGGCGGCGGTTCGGGCACGGGTTGCGCCTGCTGCGCCTGGCTCTGCCGCGTGTTGAGGCGCACGCACTCCTCCACCATCCGCTCGTAGCGGAACTCCCGCCCCATGCGGTCGAGCGGCGCGCGGAAGCCGAGCGGCCCGGTGGTGTCCGAGCCGAGCCGCACGTCGCGCTCGTCCTCGCGCAGGATCTGTCCGCGGTCCTGCCGGGCGAGCTGGCGGGCCATCTCCTCGCGGCAGGCGGCGACCACGGCGGGGTTGGTGTCGGGGCTGCCCGGCGGCGCCTCGAGGATGCGCGCCACGGGGCGCTGCTGGGCGCAGGCCCCCAGCGTCGCGGCGGAAAGGGCGAGGCAGGCGAACAGCAGCAGGGTGCGCGGCATCGAGGAGCTTTCCGGTCAGGCGGGCGTGGCGGCCCTGGGGAGCATGCCCTGCAGCATCGCACGCAGCGCGGATTCCTCGAAGCGGCCGGTCGCGTCGAGCGGGGCGCGGGCGGCGGCGGCGAGCAGGGCGGGGTGGAAGGACACACCCTCGGCGCCCAGCGTGAAATGCCCGCGCAGCCAGGCGGCGCGGCCCATCACCTCGACCAGGGCGAGCAGCCTGAGGCAGAGCGCGAGGCCCGCCAGCGTCTCGAACCCCGCATGGCGCGCCATGGCCTCGGCCCAGGCGGCGGCGTCGGGATCGGTCAGCGCGATCTCCTCGCCGCCGGCGAAGGCGATCAGCCGCGCGGGGCCCCAGAGCCCGGCCTCGGCGGCCTCGCGCGCGCACGCCCAGGCGATCTCGAGCGCCGCGGGCGGCACGGCGGGAAGGCCGGCGGGCGCGACCGGGAGCTCGTGCCGGAGGGCGCCGGAGGGCAGGGCGATGGTGCGGACCATGTCCCATTCTGGCCCATTCCCGCCCGGTTCACAGCCCCGCTGGCGCGCGGCTACCCTCGCGCCATGACCGACCCCGCCACCCTCTCCGCCGCCGAGGCCGCCCGCCGCGTGCGGTCAGGCCAGCTCACGGCGCGCGACCTCGCCGAGGCGATGCTCGCCGTCATCGCGGCGCGCGAGGGCGAGGTGCGCGCCTTCGCCCATCTCGACCCCGCCCTGGTCCGCCGCCAGGCCGATGCGCTGGATGCGCGCGGGGCCAGGGGGCCGCTCGCCGGGCTGTTCCTCGGCGTGAAGGACGTGCTCGACACCATGGACCAGCCCTCGCAATACGGCTCGCCCATCTGGGCGGGGCACCGGCCGCGCGCCGATGCCGCCTGCGTGGCGCTCGCCCGGCGCGCGGGGGCGGTGATCGCGGGCAAGACCGTGACCACCGAGTTCGCCACCCGCCACCCCGGCCCCACCCGCAACCCGCACCACCCGGGGCACACGCCGGGCGGCTCCTCGCAGGGCTCGGCGGCGGGGGTGGCGGCGGGGATGCTGCACCTCGCCTTCGGCACCCAGACCGCGGGCTCCATCATCCGCCCCGCCGCCTTCTGCGGCGTGGTCGGCTTCAAGCCGAGCTTCGGCACCCTGCACCGCGCCGGCATGAAGGTGATGAGCGAGAGCCTGGACACCATCGGCGTGATGGCCCGCAGCGTGGAGGATGTGGCGCTCGCCATGACGGCGCTCACCGGGGTGGAGCACGGCGACCTGCGCGTGAAGCCCGCCGCGGGCCAGCCGCGCTTCGCCCTCGTGCTCGGCCCCTCGGCCGGGAAGGCCGCGCCGGAGACGCTGGCGCTGATGGAGCGCGCCGCCGAGGCCGCCCGCGCGCGGGGCGCGAGCGTCACGCCGCTGGCCCTGCCCGATCTCTTCACCCGCGCCCATGACCTCCACGCCCATGTCATGCACATGGAGAGCGCCGAGGCCCTGGCCTGGGAGCTCGACCACGCCCGCGCCCTGCTCTCGCCGGTGATGCGCGAGAACATGGGCTGGGCCATGCAGCAGCCGCGCGCGGCGCTGGCCGAGGCCCGGGCCGCCTTCGCCGCCGCCCAGGCCGCCTTCCCCGCCGCCATCGAGGGCTTCGACGCGGTGATCACCCCCGCCGCCCCCGGCGAGGCGCCCGAGGGGCTGGGCTGGACCGGCGATCCCGCCTTCAACACGCTCTGGACGCTGCTGCATGTGCCCTGCGCGACCGTGCCCGCCGGCACCGGGCCCCGGGGGCTGCCGCTCGGCGTGCAGGTGGCGGCGCGCCGCGGCGAGGACGCGGCCTGCCTGATGTGGGCCGAATGGCTGCGCCAGGCGATGACGTGAGGAGAGGGGTCATGGCGCAGGAGATCCTGATCGCGGGCGGCGGCATCGGCGGCCTCGTCGCCGCCCTCTCGCTCCAGGCCGCGGGCTTCGCCCCGCGCGTCTTCGAGCAGGTGCGCGCGCCGCGGCCGCTCGGCGTGGGCATCAACCTCTTGCCGCATGCGGTGCGCGAACTCACCGAGCTCGGGCTCGCCGAGATGCTGGCCGCGAACGCCGTGGCGACGCGCGAGCTGCTCTACGTCTCCGCGCATGGCCAGGTGATCTGGCGCGAGGATCGCGGCCTCGCCGCCGGCTATCGCTGGCCGCAATACTCCATCCACCGCGGCGTGCTGCAGATGGAGCTGCTGGCCGCGGCGCGGGCGCGCGGCATCCCGGTCGAGACGGGCCGGCGCGTCGCGGGCTTCGTGCAGGACGACTCAGGGGTGACGGTGCGCTTCGAGGAGGGCGGCGAGGCGCGCGGGGCGGCGCTGATCGGGGCGGATGGCATCCATTCGCGCATCCGCGCCCATTTCGCGCCGCAGGAGGGCCCGCCCTGCTGGAACGGCGCCATCCTCTGGCGCGCCACCACCCTCGCCGCGCCCTATCTCACCGGCGCCTCCATGGTGCAGGCGGGGCATCACGCCCAGAAATTCGTCTGCTACCCCATCCGCCACCTGCCCGATGGCCGGGTGCTCACCAACTGGATCGCCGAGATGAAGGTGGACCCGGCCCAGGGCTTCGCGCGCGAGGACTGGAACCGCGAGGTGGACCGCGCCCGCTTCCTGCCGCACTACGAATCCTGGAACTGGGGCTGGCTCGACGTGCCCGGGCTGATCCGCGGGGCGGAGCGCGTCTTCGAATACCCGATGGTGGACCGCGACCCGCTGCCGCGCTGGACGGAGGGGCGGGTGACGCTGCTCGGCGACGCCGCGCACCCGATGTATCCGATCGGCTCCAACGGCGCCTCCCAGGCCATCCTGGACGCGCGGCAGCTCGCCCTGCAGCTCGCCCGCGCCAAGGGCGAGGTGCCGGCCGGCCTCGCCGCCTACGAGGCCGAGCGCCGCCCGCCGACCGCGCGGCTCACCCTCGCCAACCGCGCCCTCGGCCCCGACGTGATCCTGGAGGAGGTGCATCGCCGCGCGCCCCAGGGCTTCACCGACCTGCACGCGGTGATCTCGCGCGAGGAGCTGGAGCGCACCGCGGCGGACTACAAGCGCCTCGCCGGCTTCGATCCGGTCCTGCTGAACGAGCGGGAGAGCTGGAGCGTCGGCGCATGAGGGTCGCGGTGATCGGGCTCGGCAGCATGGGCGGCGGGGCGGCGCTGAGCGCGCTGCGCGCCGGGCTCGAGGTCACGGGGGTGGACCCGTCCGAGGCGGCGCGGGCGCGCTTCGGCAACCGCGCCGTGGCGCGCGGGGCCGATCTCGATGCGGGCCAGCAGGCCGCGCTGGTGCTGACGGTGAATGCCGCCCAGGCCGAGGCGGCGCTCTTCGGCTCCGACGGCGCCGCGCAGCGCCTCGCGCCCGGCGCGGTGGTGATCTGCTCGGCCACCATGGCGCCGGCGGAGGCGCGGCGGCTCGCCGCCGCGGCCGGGGCGCGCGGGCTGCTCTACCTGGATGCGCCGGTCTCGGGCGGTGCGGTCGCGGCGCGCGAGGGGCGCATGACGGTGATGGCGAGCGGCAGCGAGGCCGCCTTCGCCGCGGCGCGGCCGGTGCTGGACGCGGTGGCGGGCCGGGTGTGGCGGCTCGGCCCCGAGCCCGGCCAGGGGGCGGCGATGAAGGTGGTGCACCAGCTTCTGGCCGGGGTGCACATCGCCGCGGCGGCCGAGGCGATGGCGCTGGCGCTGCGCGCGGGGCTCGATCCGCACATGGTCTATCGCGTGGTGACCAGCGCGGCCGGCAATTCCTGGATGTTCGAGAACCGCATGGCGCATGTGCTGGCCGGCGACGACACGCCGCTCAGCGCCGGCGACATCTTCGTGAAGGATCTCGGCCTGGTCGAGGCGATGGCACGGGAGGTGGCGCTGCCCGTGCCGCTCGCGGCGCAGGCGCTGCAGCTTTTCGTCGCGCAGCGCGCGCTCGGCCATGGCGGGCGGGACGACGCCTTCGTGCTGCGCGTCTGGCAGGCGCTGGCGGGCTTCGCGCTGCCGGGCGAGCCGGGCGGGGCGGAGGCGGCGGCGCCGGCCAAGGGCGGCTAGCCGCCCACCCGCCGTCGCCCGGGTCCGACGGCGGCGCGCCTGGGCCCGCCCCGTTGCCGCGAGGGCCGCGTCGAGGGCGCGCCGGGCGCGTGGAGGACCGCGGCGCTACCGCCCCTGCGGGCCCAACTCGGCCAGGGCGAGGTTCTGCTGCGCGAGGGTCGCCGCCACGCTCTCGGGCGCCACCTGCAGCACGCGCTGCCAGTCCGCGCGCGCGCCCTGGGCGTCGCCGCGAAGCTGGCGGAGGATGCCGCGCTCCAGCAGCGCCTCGGCGTGGTCGGGCGCGAGGGCGAGGGCGCGTTCCACCGCGCCCATCGCCTCGGCGCCGCGCTCCAGATGGCGCAGGGCGGCGGCGCGGAACACATGCGCCTCCACCCGTTCGGGCTCCAGCGCCAGGGCGCGGTCGAGATCCTCGAGCGCCTCGCCGTAGCGGCGCAGCGCGGCCAGCACCACGGCGCGGTCCACCATCAGGTCCGGATCGGTCGGGGCCAGGGTCAACGCCATGGTCACGGCGCCGAAGGCACGGTTGGCATCCCCCGCCATCATCCAGGCCTGCGCCGCCTGCCCGAAGACCGAGGCGCGGGCCAGCCCGCCCGCGCGGCTCCCCGCCGCCAGCCGCTCCAGCCGCTCGGCCGCGCGGTCGGGCTCGCCGAGGCCGATCATGGCCAGCGCCGCGCAGTGCAGCGCGCCCTCGCCGCCGCCGGTCGCGTCCCAGGCCTGGGCGAAGCGCATCGCCTCCTCGGGATCGTCGCGCAGCAGGTCGAGGCAGCGGTCGTAGTCCGGCCCGTCGGCGAGGCGCGGCAGCTCGGGCGGCAAGGGAAGGGGAAGCAGCTCGACCAGCGCGGACGGGGCGCCGGGGGGGGCGGCCGTCTCGATCCGCTCGCTCGGCCGGAACGCGACCAGCGCGCCGAAGACGAGCACCACGGCGGCGGCGAGGATGAGGAGCGGGCGAAGCTTCACGCGCGCAGCATAGAGCAGCTTTCCCGCGCACGGAATCGGGCGGGGCTGGCGCGGGGTGGGGCGCGCGTCCATTCTCGACGCGCATGCGCGAGCCGCCCCGCACCCTCACCCTCGTGGGCCTCGGCTACAGCGGCCGGGCCATCGCCGCGCGCGCCGCGGCCGGGGGCTGGCGCGTGCGCGCCACCGCCCGCGACCCCGCCGCCCTCACCCCGCCGCCCGGCGTGGAACTGGTGGAGTTCGCCGCGCCCGGCTGGGCGGAGGCGGCCACCCATCTCGTCGTCACCGCCCCGCCCGGCGAGGCGGGGGATCCCGTCTGGGCCGCCCATGCCGCGCGACTCGCCGCCGCGCCGCTGCGCTGGGTGGGCTATCTCTCCACCACCGGCGTCTATGGCGACCGCGGCGGCGGCTGGGTGGAGGAGGACACGCCCCCCGCGCCCGGCCAGCCCCGCAGCCTTCGCCGCCGCGCCGCCGAGCGGCAGTGGGAGGCCCTGGCCGCGCGGGCCGCGGTGGACCTGTTCCGCACCGGCGGCATCTACGGCCCGGGCCGCAGCGCGCTGGAGGAGGCGCGGGCCGGCACGGCGCGGCGCATCCTCAAGCCCGGCCACGCCTTCGGCCGCATCCATGTGGAGGACATCGCCCGCGCCGTACTCGCCGCCGCCGCGCGCCCGCCCGCGCCCGGCCTGCGCGTGCTGCACCTGGTGGACGATGCGCCGGCCGAGCCCGCGCAGGTGGCCGAGGAGGCCTGCCGGCTGCTCGGTCTGCCCCCGCCTCCCGCCATCCCCTTCGCCGAGGCCTGGGCGCGGATGAGCGAGATGGCGCGCAGCTTCTGGGCCGAGAACCGGCGCGTCGCCAATGCGCGCACCAAGGCGGCGCTGGGGCTGGACTGGGCCTATCCCAGCTACCGCGAGGGGCTACGCGCCATCCTCGCCCTCCAGGCGGGCGAGCAGCGCGCCGAGGGTGCGGCCGAGCAGGGCGAGCTGCGCGGGGGTTGAGAGGCGGTGGTCGCCCTGCTTCACCAGCGTCACCTCCACATCCCCGCCGGTGATGCGCTCCGCCAGCCGCAGGCTGTGCTGCCAGGGCACGTCCGGGTCCTGCTGGCCGTGCAGCAGCCGCACCGGCGCCGCGATGGGGATGGGCGCGCCGAGCAGGAGGTGGTTGCGCCCCTCCTCGATCAGCGCGCGGGTGATGGGGATGGGCGGGCCATACTCGGAGGGCCTGAGCCACTGCCCGTCGCGCAGGATGGCGGCGCGCACCGGCTCGGGGAAGCGCGCCCACATCAGCTCCTCGGTGAAGTCGGGCGCGGGGGCGATGCCGATCAGCCCGGCCACGCGGGCGGGGTGGCGCAGTGCCAGCAGCGCCGCGATCCAGCCGCCCATGGAGGACCCCACCAGCACCTGCGGCCCCTCGGTGAGGGCGGCGAGCGCGGCCTCGGCGTCCGCGGCCCAGCGGCCGATGGTGCCCTCCTCGAAGCGCCCGCCCGAGGCGCCGTGCCCGCTGTAGTCGAAGCGCAGGAAGGCGCGGCCGCGCGCGGCGCACCAGCCCGCCAGGTATTCCGCCTTGCTGCCCGTCATGTCGCTGCGGAAGCCGCCCAGGAAGACCACGCCCGGGCCGCGGCCGGGCAGGCGGCGGCAGGCGAGGGGCGTGCCGTCGGCGGCGGGGAGGATCAGGCTCTCGTCGCGCATGGGCCGGGCTTGGCACCGCCGCCGCCCATGGTCAAACCCGCCGCGCCGCCGTAAGGGCGGGGCATGACGCCCGCGATCCTCCAGGTGGTGCCGAGCCTCGACGCGGGCGGGGTGGAGCGCGGCACGCTCGAGATCGCCGAGGCCGTCGCGGCCGCGGGCTGGCGGGCGCTGGTCGCCTCCTCGGGCGGGCGGCTGGTGGCGGAGCTCGAGGCGCTGGGCGCGCGGCACATCCCGCTGCCGCTGGCCGGCAAGTCGCCCTGGCGCATCTGGCGCAACGCGGCGCTGCTGGAGGAGGTGATCCGGCGCGAGGGCGTCTCGCTCGTGCATGCGCGCTCGCGCGGCCCGGCCTGGTCGGCGCTGCTGGCGGCCAGGCGGGCGGGGGTGCCCTTCGTCACCACCTACCACGCCACCTATTCCGAGGGCTTCCCCGGCAAGCGGCTCTACAACTCCGTGATGGCCCGGGGCGACCGGGTGATCGCGATCAGCCACCACATCGCCGCCCATCTGCGCGCCACCCACGGCACGGAGGAGGCGCGGCTGCGCGTGATCCTGCGCGGCGCCGACGCCCGCCGCTTCGACCCGGCGCGGGTGCCGCCCGGCCGCGCCGCCGCGCTGCGCCAGGGCTGGGGCGTGCCTGCGGGCGCGCCGCTGATCCTGATGCCCGCCCGCCTCTCGCGCTGGAAGGGGCAGTCGGTGCTGGTGGAGGCGCTGGCGCTGCTGCCCGGCGCCCATGCCGTGCTGGCCGGCGACGCGCAGGGGCGGGACGCCTATGTGCAGTCCCTTCTCGCCGCCGCCGAGCGCCTGGGCGTGGCGCAGCGCCTGCATCTGCCCGGCCATGTCGAGGATGTGCCCGCCGCCCTGATGGCCGCCGATGTGGTGGTGCATGCGAGCCTGGAGCCCGAGGGCTTCGGCCGCACCATCGCCGAGGCGCAGATGATGGGCCGCCTCGTCATCGCCGCCGATCTCGGCGCCCCGCGCGAGACGGTGCGCCATGGCGAGACCGGCTGGCGCGTGCCGCCGGGCGATCCGGCCGCGCTGGCCGCCGCCATCCGCCACGCCCTCGCCCTGCCCGAGGCCGAGCGCGCGCGGATCGCCGCCGCGGCCCGCGCCGCCGCGCCCTCCATCGCGAACATGCAGGCGGCGACGCTCGCCGTCTATGCCGAGCTGCTGGGCGTCTGCGCGCCGGCCGCCGCCGCCTCGCCTTCCGGCGAGGAGGGGATGAGCCACTCCGGCCGCAGCACATAGCCGCCGCCGGGCCCGTCCTGCCTGATGAAGCCGCCGGCCGCCTCGAGCATCGGCTCCAGCGCGCCGAAGCCCGCATAGTCGCTGCCGCGCAGGGTCTGGCCGGTGCGCTCCAGCCCCATCTTGCCGAGGGTGGGCAGATGCACGGGGCCGCGCGCCTCGGCCATGGCCTCGCGCAGCGCGGCGAGGATCTCCTCGGGCTTCACGGGGCCGAAATGCGCCTCGGCCGCGGCGCGCCAGCCCAGCGCCGCGGCCAGCGCGTCGAGGCCGATCACCTCGTCCGCCGCGGCGCGCACCACCCGGCCGAGATCGGGGTGCGCGACGAGGCGCGTGGCGCGGTCCGCCGCGCGCAGGCGCAGCAGCAGCGGCACGAAGTCGGAATCGCTGGAGAGAAGGGTGAACTCGGCGATGCGCGCATGCGGGTTGGCCAGCGCATCCAGGATGTCGAGCGCGATGCGCAGATCGGCCGCGTTCTTGGCGCGCGAGAGGCGCGGGAAGTCCACCACCTCGAAGCCCGCGGCCTGGAAGGCCGCGCGGAAGCCGGAGAAATAGCGCCGCTCGCCCTGCTCGCCCTCCAGCCAGCCGGCGGGGTTCATGTAGCAGCGGCGGATGAGCATGCGCCGGGCCGCGCCCCGGCTGAGCCAGCCGAGCCACTCCTCCGGCGCCTCGGCGAAGCGCAGCGCCCATTCGGGGCCGGCGCCGTCGCGCAGGCCGGAGACCACATTGTCGAAATCCACGTAGATGGCGGCGCGCAGCGGCGAGTCGGACATGCCGCCATGCTGCGCGCGCGGGCGGACGCCGCACAAGGCAGCGGTGCGCCGGGCCTTGACCGCGCGGGGAGCCCTGCCCATGGTCCCGCCCCGTTTTCCGAAAGGCCCGAGACCCGCCGATGCCCGCGATCACCCTGCCCGATGGATCCGTGCGCGCCTTCGAGGGGCCGGTGACGGGCACGGCGCTGGCCGCGAGCATCGGCCCGGGCCTCGCCCGCGCGGCGCTCGCGATGGAGGTGGACGGCGCGCTCTGCGACCTCTCGGCCGAGATCGCGACCGATGCCCGGGTGCGCTTCATCACCCGCAAGGATCCCGAGGCGCTCGAGCTGATCCGCCACGACTGCGCCCATGTGCTGGCCGAGGCGGTGCAGGCGCTCTACCCGGGCACCCAGGTGACGATCGGGCCTCCCATCGAGAACGGCTTCTACTACGACTTCCACCGCAACGAGCCCTTCACCCCGGAGGATTTCCCCGCCATCGAGGCGAAGATGCGCGAGATCGTGGCGCGCGGCGCGCCCTTCGCCCGCCGCGTCGTCTCGCGCGAGGAGGCGATCGAGCTCTTCGCGCGCAAGGGCGAGCGCTTCAAGGTGGAGCTCGTCCGCGACCTGCCCGAGGGCGAGGAGATCAGCCTCTACAGCCAGGGAGAGTGGGTCGATCTCTGCCGCGGCCCGCACATGCGCTCGACCGCCGATGTGGGCGATGCCTTCAAGCTCATGAAGGTGGCCGGCGCCTACTGGCGCGGGAAGAGCGGCAACCCCGTGCTCAGCCGGATCTACGGCACCGCCTGGCGCGACCGCAAGGAGCTCGACGCCTACCTGACGATGCTCGAGGAGGCGGAGCGGCGCGACCACCGGCGCATCGGCCGCGAGATGGGGCTCTTCCACCTCCAGGAGGAGGCGACGGGCAGCGTCTTCTGGCACCCGAGGGGCTGGACGCTCTACCGCACGGTCGAGGCCTACATGCGCCGGCGGCTGGACGCGGCCGGCTACCAGGAGGTGAAGACGCCCCAGCTCGTGGACCGGCGGCTGTGGGAAGCGAGCGGGCATTGGGAGAAGTTCCGCCACGCCATGTTCCTCGCGCGCGTCGAGGACAAGGAGGAGGCCGAGCGCGTCTATGCGCTCAAGCCCATGAACTGCCCCTGCCATGTGCAGATCTTCAACCAGGGCGTGCGCAGCTACCGCGAGCTGCCGCTGCGCATGGCCGAGTTCGGCGCCTGCCACCGCTTCGAGCCCTCGGGGGCGCTGCACGGCATCATGCGCGTGCGCGCCTTCACCCAGGACGACGCGCACATCTTCTGCGAGGAGCACCAGATCGCCGCCGAGACGGTGCGCTTCGTGGAGCTGCTCTCCTCCATCTACCGCGACCTCGGCTTCGAGGGGTTCCGGGTGAAGTTCTCGGACCGTCCCGAGATCCGCGCCGGCGACGACGCGACCTGGGACCGCGCCGAGGCGGCCTTGAAGGAGGCCTGCGCCACGGCGGGCGTGGCCTATGAGCTGAACCCCGGCGAGGGCGCCTTCTACGGCCCCAAGCTCGAGTTCGTGCTGCGCGACGCGATCGGGCGCGACTGGCAGTGCGGCACGCTGCAGGTGGATTTCGTGCTGCCCGAGCGGCTGGACGCGACCTATGTGGCCGAGGACGGCACGCGCCGCCGCCCGGTGATGCTGCACCGCGCGATCCTCGGCTCCTTCGAGCGCTTCCTCGGCATCCTGATCGAGCAGCACGCCGGCCGCTTCCCGCTCTGGCTCGCGCCCGTGCAGGTGGTGGTGGCCACCATCGTGGACGACGCCGCCCCCTTCGCGGAGCAGGCCGCGGCGGCGCTGCGGGCCGCCGGGCTGCGCGTCGAGACCGACCTGCGCAACGAGAAGATCAACCGCAAGGTGGTGGACCACATCGAGGCCCGGGTGCCGGTGCTGGCCGTGGTCGGCCGGCGCGAGGCGGAGGAGGGCAGCCTCGTGCTGCGCCGCCTGCCCGGCCGCGCGCAGGAGGCGCTGCCGCTCGCCGAGGCGGTTGGGCGCCTCGCCGAGGAGGGACGCGCGCCGGATCTGGCGCGCGCGCCCGTTGCAGCGGAATGAAGCCCGCCCCATAAGACGGGCGCCAGACCCAGGAACAGCGACAGGAGACCACCATAGCCCGAGGCCCCATGCCCCCCGCGCCGCCTTCGCGTGAAGGCCCCCGCGTGAACGAGGAAATCCGCGTCCCCCAGGTCCGTCTCATCGACGAGAACGGGGAGATGGTCGGGGTGATGAGCATCCGCGACGCGCTCTATCGCGCCTATCAGGCGGGGCTCGACCTGCTGGAGATCAGCCCCAACGCGGTGCCGCCGGTCTGCAAGATCACCGATTACGGCAAGTTCAAGTACGAACAGCAGAAGAAGGCGAGCGAGGCCCGCAAGAAGCAGAAGATCGTCGAGATCAAGGAGATCAAGGTCCGCCCCAACATCGACGACCACGACTACGAGGTGAAGATGAAGCAGGCGCGGAGCTTCATCAGCGAGGGCGACAAGGTGAAGGTGACGCTGCGCTTCCGCGGCCGCGAGATGGCGCACCAGGAACTCGGCGTGAAGCTGCTCGAGCGCATCCGCACCGAGCTCGCGGACATGGTGAAGGTCGAATCCATGCCGCGCCTCGAGAACCGCCAGATGGTGATGGTGCTGGCGCCCAAGTGACGCGTGCGGCCGCCCGGATCAGCCGGGCGGCACCGCCCCCACCTGCTCGACGATGCGCCGGTAATGCTCGGGCCGGCGGTGGGCGGCGAAGTTGAACATCTTCTCCTTCCCCTGCCGGCAGGCGTCGAGGTCGCATTCGGCGAGGATCACCTCGTCCTCCAGCGTCCGTGCCTCGGCGACCACCACCCCGTCGGGGCTCACGATCACCGAGCCGCCGATCAGGCCCGACCCGTCCTCCACCCCGGCCTTCGCCACGCTCACCGCCCAGGTGGCGTTCATGTAGGCGTTGGCCTGCACCGCCAGGGTGGAGTGGAAGGTCCGCAGCGCGGGGCTCTCGGTCTCGCCGCCGTTCGGGTCATAGGCGGCGGAGTTGTAGCCCATCACCATCAGCTCCACCCCCTGCAGCCCGTAGCAGCGCCAGGCCTCGGGCCAGCGGCGGTCGTTGCAGATCAGCATGCCCATCACCGGCGCGCCCCATTCGGCGGGGCCGCGGAAGGCGGGGAAGCCGAGGTCGCCATAAGCGAAATAGCGCTTCTCGAGCTGCTGGAAGCGGCTGCCGGGGCGGGGCTCCACGCTGCCGGGCAGATGCACCTTGCGGTATTTGCCGAGGATCGCGCCGTCCGGCCCCACGGTGATGGCGGTGTTGAAGCGCCGCCCCTCGGGCGTCAGCTCGGCGTAGCCGAGGTAGAAGCCCACGCCGAGCTCCCGCGCGCGGTCGAACAGGCGCTGGCAGTTCGGGTTGGGCATCTCGCGCTCGAACCAGAGGTCGAGCTCGGCCGCGTCCGGGATGAACCAGCGCGGGAAGAAGGTGGTG
Organism: Roseococcus sp.; assembly: GCA_026414745.1. Classification (GTDB taxonomy): domain Bacteria; phylum Pseudomonadota; class Alphaproteobacteria; order Acetobacterales; family Acetobacteraceae; genus Roseococcus. Next base: position 1,954 of record JAOAIK010000015.1, on the reverse strand, counting down.
AGCGCGAGCTCGGGGAAGACCACGAGCCGCGCCCCCTGCCGGGCTGCGGATTCGAGCAGCGCGATCAGCCGATCAAGCGTCCGCGCGCGGCTGTCGGCGCGCTGGATGGGGCCGGTCTGCGCGCCGGCGAGGGTGAGGAGGCGGGGCATGGGCGCGATTATCGCGCGAAAACCGCCACGCTCTCCAGATGGGTGGACCAGAGGAACTGGTCCACCGGCGTGGCGGCGTGCAGGCGAAAGCCCGCGCGGCGCAGCAGCGCCGCATCGCGCGCGAGGGCGGCCGGGTTGCAGGAGACATAGATCACCCGCCGCAGCGCGCTGCGCGCGATCTGCGCCACCTGCTCGGCCGCGCCGGCGAAGGGGGGGTCGAGCACCACCGCCTCGAAGCCCTTGAGCTCGGCCGGCAGCAGGGGCTGGCGGGCCAGGTCGCGCCGCTCGGCCCGCACCCGGGGGGGCGCGCCGGCGAGCGCGGCCACCGCCGCCGCCTCGCCCTCGAAGGCCCGCACCACCCCGCGCGCGGCGAGCGGCAGGGCAAGCGTGCCGATGCCGGCGTAGAGATCGGCCAGGCGCGCGCGGGGCGGCAGCTTCTCCGGCAGCCCGGCCAGCACGGCGGCGACGATGGCGGCCTCGCCTTCCGCGCTCGCCTGCAGGAAGGCGCCCGGCGGGGGTGCGATCTCCACCCCCGCCAGGCGGTGCCGCACGGGGCGGAGCTGCGCCGCCGTCTCGGCCGGCCCTGCCGGGCCCTGCCAGGCGATGCGCGCGATGCCCTCGGCCTCGGCGAAGGCGGCCAGCCGCTGGCGGTCCTGCAGGGTGAGGGCGCCATCGGTGCGCAGCAGCAGGTCGGGCCCGCTGTCGAGCAGGTTCACCACCGCGCCGCCGCTGCGGCGCAGCCCCTGCACCCCGCGCAGCGCGGCGGCGAGGGGGGCGAGCAGCGCCACCAGGGGGGGCGCGAGCACGAGGCAGCGGTGCAGCGGCACGAGCGCCCGCGTGCCGCGGCCGTGGAAGCCGATCTGCACCACCCCGTCGCGCCCGCGGGCGAGGCCGAGATCGGCGCGGCGCCGCGCCCCCGGCGGCGTGCGCGCCAGCGGGCCGATGGGCGCCTCGGGAAAGCCCGCGCGGGCCAGCGCCTCGGCCAGCAGCCCCCGCTTCCAGGCGGCATAGGGCGCATCGGCCCAGTGCTGCAGCGCGCAGGCGCCGCAGGCGCCGAAATGCGGGCAGGGGGCGCTGACGCGCTCGGGCGAGGCCTCGACCACCCGGATCAGCCCGGCCCGCGGCGCGGCGCCATCCGTCTCGACGCGCTCGCCGGGCAGGGCGAGGGGCACGAAGCGCCCGTCCTCGGCCACGCCGTCGCCGGCGGCGCCGAGGCGGAGAATGCGCAGCACTGTCACGGCGGCAGGTCGGTGCGCGCGAGCGTCGCCTCGGCGAGGAAGCAGAGCAGCCCGAGCGCGAGCAGCCCCATCGCGCCGAGCGTCAGCAGGGTGACGACCAGGCCGAGCGGCCAGTCCTGCAGCGCGCCGAGGAAGGCCACCGCCACCGGGGCGCAGACCAGGACGCTGGCCAGGATGCAGGCCTGCATGGCGACCAGCGCGAGGCGCGCGCGCAGGCGCAGATGCGCGAGCCGCCCGGCCTCCTGGCGTTCCGCGTGCTCGGCGTGCAGCCGGTCCACCACGCGGTTGCGCCGCTGCGAGAGCACGTTGAGCAGGGCGCCCACCCCGGCGAGCAGGAAGGCCGGCGTCACCGCCGCCGCCACCGCGCGCTGGACCTCCGCGACGGAGGCGGGCTCCATCGCTCAGCCCCCGAAGGCGTTGAGCCCCGTGATGGCGCGGCCGAGGATGAGGGCGTGGACGTCATGCGTGCCCTCGTAGGTGTTGACGGTCTCGAGGTTCATGACGTGGCGGATGACGTGATACTCGTCGACGATGCCGTTGCCGCCGTGCATGTCGCGGCTCATGCGC
>JAOAIK010000002.1 GCA_026414745.1 Roseococcus sp. | reverse complement strand
GGGAGATGGGGAGCCAAGGCATTGTTCCGCGCAGCGCCTCGGCGGAGGCCGTGCCGGCGGGCAGGCGAAATGCCCGGCACACGCGGCGTCAGCCGCTGCTCCCGCTGTTCCAGTAGCCGTGATGCGCCACGGCCGCCTCTGCCTCGATCAGCGGACCGAGCACCTCCACCGGCTCGGCCGCCGTCGCGAGCACGGTGCGGCAGGGCAGGGAGAGGCCGGCGGTGGCGGGGCTGGCGTTGCGCAGGTGCAGGATGGCCTCCGCCGAGAGCCCGTACACCACGCGCCCGAGCCCGGTGTAGAAGATCGCCGCGGCGCACATCGCGCAGGGCTCGGCCGAGGAATAGATGGTCGCCGCGCGCAGCACCTCGCGCGGAAGGCCGGCATCGATCACCGCCTGGCAGGCCAGCATCTCGGAATGGGCGAGGGTGCCGCGGCCCGAGCGGCCCTGGGCGGAGAGCCCCTCGGCAAGGATGGTGCCATCAGCGCGCGCGATGATCGCGGCAAAGGGCCGGTCGCCGCGCGCGCGCGCCTCGCCGGCGAGGCGGAAGGCGCGGCGCAGCAGCGCGAGGTCGAGGTCGGAGGGGGTGCTCACGCCGCCGCCCTCAGCCCGCACCAGTCGGCGATGAAGGCGGCGAGGGCCAGCGTGGTGGTCTTGAGGTGGGCGAGGTCGGTGCGTTCGTCGAAGGCATGCGCCCCCTCGCCGCGCGGACCATAGCAGAGCGCGGGGATGCCAAAGTAGAGGCCGTAGAAGCGCGTGTCGTTCACTGCGGTGGTGATGCGCGGCTCCATCTCCGCGCCGAAGGCGGCGCGGTGCGCCTCGGCCAGCACGGCCTCGGCCTCGCTGCCCGGCTCGAGCACATAGCCATCGGCGAGGAAACCGTGGAAGAGCACCTCGGGCGGATTGTTGGCGAGGAAGGGGTCGCTCGCCGCCGCGGCTGCCACGGCCTGCTCCACGCCGCGCCGCGCCTCGGCCACATCGGTGCCGGGCAGGAGGCCGATGCGGCAGTCCACCTCGCACCAGGCGGGTGTGGAGCTTGCCCAGTCGCCGCCGCGGATGATGCCGGGGTTGAACTTGATCGGGTCCGGGACCGCGGCATACCACGGATGGGCCCGCGCGGCCTCGTTCAGCGCGGCGGTATGGGCGTAGAGCGCCTGGATCAGCGCATAGGCGCTCATGATCGCGTTGCTGCCGGTCTGGGCTACCGCGACATGCACGGGCACGCCGCGCACGCGCAGCCGGAACCACAGCGTGCCGGTGTGGGCGCGGGTGATGGTGCCGCCCGTGGGCTCTGGGATCAGGCAGGCATCGGCGCGATACCCGCGCAGGAGCGTCGCCAGCGCGCCGTTGCCGGTGCTCTCCTCTTCGGTCACGGTCTGCAGATGGACCTCGGCGGCGGGAGCGTAGCCGGCGGTGCGAATCGCCTCCATGGCGAAGCACATGGCCGCCACGCCCGATTTCATGTCATGCGCGCCGCGGCCGTACATCCAGCCGTCCTTGATGGTGGCGGCATAGGGCGGGTGGGTCCACATCTCGTGCGGTCCCTCGGGCACCACGTCGATGTGGCCTTGCAGGATGAGGCTGCGTCCGGTGGGCGCCTCGCAGCGCCGCGTGGCCACCACCTGCAGCGACGCGGCCGGATCGACCTCCACCATGGGGCTTGCCTTGGGGTGCCGCTCGACCGGCACATCCGCGAGGGAGAAGCGGTCCACCGCATAGCCCCTCGCGGCGAACCAGCGGGCCAGATCGTCTTGCAGCGGCGCCTCGCGCCCGCGCAGCGAGGGATGGCGGACCATGTCAGCGAGAAAGCGGACCTCCTCCTCGAAGCCCGCCTCGACCGCATCGGAGAGGCGCCGAAGAATGGCCCTGTCGGGCATGGAGAAGCTCCTTCGTGTCAGGCCGCCGCACCGGCCGGCGGGTCAAGTGCAGCACGGCAGCCTGCTATCCTAGCGTAGCCGCTGGCCGAGCCCAGTCCGAGGGCGTCTCAGATTTCCTCCACCGCGGCCACGCCGGGCAGCACCTTCAGCGCCTGCATCATCCGGGGCGAGACGTTCCAGCCTCCGGGCAGCGCCACCTCCACCTCCTGCCCCGGGCCCAGGCGCGGGACGAGGCTGACGCGGCCCTTGCCTCGGCCGTCGCGCTCCAGCAACGCGCGGATGTCCGGCAGGGCAGTGGCGGCGTCGAGGTGGATGCGCATGCCGGCCACCGCGCCGGCCGCGGCCTTGTCGAGCGCCTCCACCTCCTGGGCGGTCAGGCGCAGTGCCTCGCCTTCGAGCCGCGCCTCGCAGGTAACGAGAAGGGCGCGCCCCTCCTCGAGCAGGTCCCGGGCGCGGTTCAGCACCTCGCTGAACAGCGTCACCTCGTAGCTGCCCGTCTGGTCCGAGAGGCTGACCCAAGCCATGCGGTTTCCTGTGCGGGTGTTGCGCTCCTTGCGCCCCGTGACGGTGCCGGCGACCCTGATCCGGCCCGCGCCGGTTCGCGCGCGCTCGGCGATCTGCACCGCGGGCACGACGCCGAGGCGGCGGAGCGCGCCGCGGTATTCGTCGAGCGGGTGCGCGGAGAGATGGAAACCCACCGCCTCCGCCTCGAAGGCCAGGCGCTCGAGCACGGGCCAATCGGGAATCTCGGGCAGGCGCAGCAGGGCTGGTCCCTGCTCGACCGCGCTGAACAGGCCGATCTGGCGTGTCGCGCGGTCCTCGGCGCTGGCCTGGGCGCGGCGCAGGATGGTCTCGGCACCCGCCACCACCCGCGCCCGGTTTCCCTCCAGGCTGTCGAAGGCGCCGGCCTTGGCAAGGTTCTCGAGCTGCATCTTGTTGAGCAGCCGCGGGTCCACACGCTCGGCGAACTCCGCGAGCGAGGCGAAGGGACCGCCCGCGGCGCGGACCGCCACGAGGTCCTTCATCGCCTGCAGTCCGACGCGCTTGATCGCCGCGAGCGCGAAGCGGATCGCCGGCCCTTCGGCGGTCTCCTCGATGGCGAACTCGGCCTCGGAGCGGTTGATGTCGGGCGGCAGCACCTTGATGCCGAGCCGCGCCGCCTCCTGCATGTGCGCGGCCAGCTTCTCGGTCTTGTCGAGGTCGAGCGACATCGAGGCGGCAAGGAAGGCAACGGGATGGTTCGCCTTCAGCCAGGCCGTCTGGTAGGCAAGTAGCGCATAGGCTGCGGCGTGGCTCTTGTTGAATCCATAGCCGGCGAACTTCTCCATGAGGTCGAAGACCTCGCCGGCCTTGGCCTCGGAGACGCCCTTGCGGGCCGCCCCCGCACAGAAGATGGCGCGCTGCTTGGCCATCTCCTCCTTGTTCTTCTTGCCCATGGCGCGGCGCAGCAGGTCCGCCCCGCCGAGGGAGTAGCCGCCCATCACCTGAGCGATCTGCATCACCTGTTCCTGGTAGACCATGATGCCGTAGGTCTCGGCCAGGACGTCGTGGATCATGGGGTGGGGTGCCTCCCACTTCTCCCCGTGCTTGCGTGCGCAGTAGGCCGGGATGTTCTCCATCGGGCCCGGCCGGTAGAGGGAGACGGCGGCGATCAGGTCCTCGAAGCGGTCGGGGCGCATCATGCGCAAGCAGTCGCGCATGCCCTGGCCTTCGAACTGGAACACGCCTGCCGAGTCTCCGCGCGCAAGCATGGCGTAGGTCCTGGCGTCGTCGAGCGGCAGCCGGTCAAGCTCCACGGGCGTGCCGCGCGCGGCCAGCAGGTCCGCCGCGCGGCGCAGCACCGTCAGCGTCTTGAGACCGAGGAAGTCGAACTTCACGAGGCTCGCCTGCTCGACATACTTCATCGAGTACTGGGTGATGAGGTGCGGCGAGCGCGGATCGCGGTAGAGGCTGGTGATCTCGATCAGCGGGCGGCGCCCGATCACCACCCCGGCCGCATGGGTGGAGGCGTTGCGGTAGAGTCCCTCCACCTGCTGCGCGAGGTCGAGCAGGCGGGCCACTGCCTCATCCGTCTCGCGCATTTCCTGCAGGCGCGGTTCGGCCGCGATCGCGTCCTTGAGGCTGACCGGGTTGGCGGGATTGTTCGGGATCAGGCTCGCCACGCGGTCCACCTGGCCAAAGGGCATGCCGAGCACGCGGCCCACGTCGCGCACCGCCGCCTTGGCCTGGAGCTTGCCGAAGGTGATGATCTGCGCCACCCTGTCCGGGCCGTATTCGCGGCGCACGTAGTCGATCACCTCGTCGCGCCGGTCCTGGCAGAAGTCGATGTCGAAATCCGGCATCGAGACGCGCTCGGGATTCAGGAAGCGCTCGAAGAGAAGGCCGAAGCGCAGCGGATCGAGATCGGTGATGGAGAGCGCCCAGGCGGCGAGGGACCCCGCCCCCGACCCGCGTCCCGGCCCGACCGGGATGCCCTGCGCCTTGGCCCACTGGATGAAGTCGGCGACGATGAGGAAGTAGCCGGAGAAGCCCATCTGCTCGATGACGCCGAGCTCATAGTCGAGCCGCGCGGCGTAGTGCGGAGGCACGCCGTCGGGGAAGCGGCGTGCCAGCCCCTCGCGGGCCATGGCGGCGACCGTCTCGGCCTCGCTGCGGCCGGGCGGAACCTTGGGACAGATGGGCAGTTCGGGCTTCCGGGGTTCGGCCATGACGTGGCAGAGCCTCGCGACGGCGAGCGTGTTGTCGCAGGCCTCGGGCAGGTCGGCGAAGCGGGCGCGCATGGCCGCGGCGGGCTTGAACCAGTGCTCGGGCGTGACGCGGCGGCGGTCGGAATCGGTCAGCAGCCGGCCCTCGGCGATGCACAACAGCGCGTCGTGCGCCGCGTGCATGGAGGGATCGGCGAAATACACGTCATTGGCGGCGACGATGGGCAGCGCCGCCTCCTCGGCGAGGCGCAGCAGCCCGGGCTCCAGCGCCTCCTGCCGTTCGGTGCCATGGCGCATCAGCTCCACAGCGAGCCGGTCGGGGAAGGCCTCGCGCAGCGCGTGCAGAAGGCGGCCCGCCGCCTCGCGGCGGCCCTCGGCGAGCAAGCGCGAGAGCGGGCCGTTGTCGCCGCCGGTCAGCAGGAAGAGGCCCTCGGCGTGGCCGAGGAGCTGATTGAGCGAAAGCGCCGGCCGGCCCGAAGGGTCCTCGTTCAGCCAGCCGAGCGAGGAGAGCGTCTGCAGGTTCGCCCAGCCCTGGTCGGTCATCGCCAGGGCCACCACCGCATCCGCTCCCGCACGCAGCGCCTCGGGGCGCTCCTCGCCGGCGGCGGCGCGGGAGAGCCAGAGCTGGCAGCCCATGATGGGCTGTACGCCCCGGGCCGCGGCGGCCTGCGCGAACTCCAGCGCGCCGAAGAGGTTCGCCGTGTCGGTCATCGCCACTGCCGGCATGCCCTGGGCAGCGGCGAGGGCAGGCAACGTCTCGGCCGTGATCGCCCCCTCGCTCAGCGAATAGGCCGAGTGGGTGTGGAGGTGGATGAAGCCGCCATCCTGCATGCGCGAATCTCCTGTGCCGAGGATGGCATGGCGGGACGCTCAGCCCGAGAGGATCATCAGCCCGTCCAGCGCAAGGCAGCCATCGGGGCGGCAGAGCAGAGGATTGATCTCCGCCTCTTCGAGCCGCTCGCCCAGGGCCGCGACGAAGGCGGAGAAGCGGGCTATCGCCTCCGCCACGGCCGGCAGGTCCACCTTCGGGACGCCGCGAAAACCGTCGAGCAGGGGAAAGGCCCGGAGCGAGCGGAGCATGGCGAGCGCCCCTTCGGGCGAGACGGGCGCCACCTCCAGCGCCACATCCTTCCACAGCTCGGCCTGCACGCCGCCGAGGCCGACGAGGACCAGCGGCCCGAACTGCGGATCGCGCCGTGCGCCGAGGATCAGCTCCACCCCGCGCGGGGCCATGCGCTGGACCAGCACCCCCTCGACCCGCGCCGAGGGCGCGTGCCGCGCCACGCCCGCCATGATGCGCGCGTGCGCCGCGCGCAGCGCCGCGGCGTCGCGCAGGTCGAGCTGCACGCCATCGACCTCGGTCTTGTGCGCGACATCGGGGCTGTCGAGCTTCAGCACCACGGGGTAGCCGAGCGCCTCGGCGGCGGCCAGCGCCTCATCGAGGCTCGCCGCCCGGCGCTCCTCGCCCACCGGAAGCCCCGCGGCGGCGAAGAGCGCCTTGGCCTCGGCCTCCATCAGCCGGCGCGCGCCCGCGGGCAGGGCGGGCGGGTCGGCCAGCGGCGCGCCGGGCGGCGGCGGGGGCGTGTGGTGGCGGTGCCAGAGGCGGATCGCGTTCATCATCCGCCGCATGGAGCGGAACAGGCTGAGATGGGGCGCGCTGTCCACCGCCTCGGCGCCAGGCCCCTCCAGGCTCTCCGGCACCCAGGCGATGCAGATGGGCTTGCCCGCCGCGGCGGCCATGGGGTCGAGGGTGCGCATGCGCGCCGGCGTCGCGGTGGGGGCGGGGTTGTGATAGACGACGGGGAAGACGACGCAGCCATACTGCGCGTCGTTCAGCATCGCCACCATGCAGTCCTCGAACAGCTTCGGGTTGGTGGCGACCTGCGCCGTCAGGTCGCAGGGATTCCGGGGGCTGCCGAACTCGGGGAGGATGGCGCGGAAGGTCGCTTCCGTCTCGGGCGCGGGCTGGGGCAGGGAGAGGCCGGCGAACTCCGCATGGTCGGCCGCCATGATCCCCGCCCCGCCCGAGGGGGTGAGGATGCCCACGCCGCGCGCCTTGGGCGGCGGCGCCTTGGCGAGAAAGCCCGCGGTCTCCAGCAGCGCGTCGAAATCCTCCACCTCGAGCATGCCGGCGCGGCGGAAGCCCGCGCTCCAGGCCGCTGTGCTGCCGGCCAGGCTGCCCGTGTGGCTCATCGCCGCGCGCGCGCCCACCTCGCCGCGGCCGAGCTTCAGCACCACGATGGGCTTGCCGAGGCCGCGCGCCATCTCGCCCAGCAGGAAGAGGCGCCGCGCGTCGCGCAGCCCCTCCACCGCAAGGGCGATGCTGCGGCAATGCGGCAGGGTGAGCTGGAAGGCCGCGAGATCGCACACGTCGAGGTCGGTGGCGTTGCCGGCGGTCGTCATGTGGCACATGGCGAAGCCGCGTTCGGCCGCCTGCATCAGCGCGTAGCCGAGCGCGCCCGACTGGCTGACCACGCCCACGCCGCCCGCGGGGGCCGTCATCTTCACGTAGTCCGGCATGAAGGTGGCGCCCACGCGCTGGGCATGGTCCACGAAGCCCAGGCAGTTCGCGCCGAGCAGCGGGAAGCCCAGCGCGCGCGCCGTCTCGCGCAGCCGCGCCTCCTCCTCGGCGCGCTCGGGCAGATCCGTCTCGCCATAGCCGGAGGCGTAGATCACCGCCCCACCCCCGCCCTTGGCGGCCAGCGCCGTCACCGCCTCCATAACGCCGATGCGCGGCAGGGCGATCACCGCCGAATCCGGGGCGCCGGGGAGGTCGGCCACCGAGGCGAAGCAGGGCCGCCCGTGCAGCTCCTGCCCGGCGTATTTCGGGTTCACGCACCACACCTCGCCGTCGAAGCCCGCCATGTTCTGCACGGTGCGCGCGCCGAAGCCGGTGGGCTCGCCGGAGACGCCGATCACGGCGATGGAGCGGGGCGCGAGCAGCCGCGTCAGGCTCCGCGGATCACGCAGGGGCGGGATGTCGGGCATGGCGTTTCCTCAACCTCTCTTGGCCCGCATTCGGGAACGGAACGCGCGCGGCGGCAAGCCCCCGGGGGGCGGGCGGCGCTCAGGCCGAGAGCAGGGCGGGAATGGCCAGCGCCGCAAGGATCCGCCCCTGGCGCGCGTGGTGCGGCGCATAGGCGCCGGCGCGGTCGAGCAGGTTGAGCGTGCCGATCACGCCGCCCTGCCAGCGCACCGGCAGGTTCAGCACGCTCTCGCAGCCGAGCGAGAGGATCAGCTCCGCATCGGGGAAGGTCGCGCGGATGGCGGCGGCGTCGCGCCCGATGAAGGGGCGGCCCTCGCGCAGCAGATGCCGCGTCCACTCCGTCTCGCGGATCGGCTTCGCCCCGCCGGGCGGGTAGGCGAGGGGATCGCTGCTCCAGACGCGGCGGTTCACCCCCGCCGCCGGATCGTGGCGCATGATGGTGAAGAGCCGGTGCCCCAGCGTCCATTGCGCCGCGCGCTCCAGCGCGGCGAAGCTCGCGCGCGGCTGCTCCGCCTCGCCGAGCGCGCGCAGCACGAGGCCGAGGGCGTCGCGCATGGCCCTACATCGCCCCCGCGGCGCGCGGCAGCCACAGCGCGATGCCCGGTTCGGCGATCACCAGCAGCAGCGCCGCCAGCATGGCGAGGACGAACCAGCTCACCCAGGGGATGGTGCTCTCCATCGTCACGCGCGCGATGCGGCAGCTCACCATCAGGTTCACCGCCATGGGCGGGGTGAACTGGCCGATCGCGATCTTCATGGTGAGCACCACGCCGAACCAGGTGAGGTCCCAGCCGAAGTGCCGTGCGATGGGCAGCAGCAGCGGCAGCAGGATCAGGAAGATGGAGATGCCGTCGAGGAACATCCCCACCAGGATCAGCAGCCCCACCAGCAGCAGCATGGTGCCCCATTCGCCGAAGCCCAGCCCGAGAATGCCCGCCACGATGGGCTGCACGATGCCGAGCGTGGAGACCGACCAGGCGAAGACCGAGGCGAGGGCGACGACGATGAGGATCACCGCCGAAATCTCCCCGGCCTCCACCAGCATCTCGTAGAGGTCGGCGAGGCGCATAGTCCCATAGACCACGAAGCCGAGGAACAGCCCGTAGAACACCGCCATCACCGCCGCCTCGGTCGGCGTGAAAGCGCCTGCGCGCATGCCGCCCAGGATCACCACGGGCGCCATCAGGCCCCAGAAGGCCTCGCGGAAGCTGCGCCAGAGCGAGCCCTCCGCGCGCTCGGGATTCTTCCCGCCGAAGCCGCGCATCCAGGAGATGAGCAGGATGGGCACGAGCAGCGCGAGCCCTGCGAGCAGGCCGGGGAAGACCCCCGCTAGGAAGATGGCCGGCACCGAGACGCCGGGCACCATCACCGCATAGACGATGAAGGCGATGGAGGGCGGGATCAGGATGTCGGTGGCCGCGGCCGCGCCGACGGTGCTGGCGATGAAGGGGCGCGGGTAGCCGTCGCGCGCCATGCTCTCGGTCACCACCTTGCCCACCGCGGCGCTGGTGGCCGGGCCCGAGCCCGAGATGCCGCCGATCACCATCGCCACCAGCACCGAGACGGAGGCGAGCGCCCCGCGCCCCGCCCCCACCAGCGCCGAGGCGAAGCGCACGAGGCGCAGCGCCACCCCCGTGCGGTCGAAGACGCAGCCCACCATCACGAACATCGGAATGGCGATGAGCGGATACTTGGCGATGCCCGCATAGACGTTGGTGGACATGGCCATCAGCGTCTGCTCGGCGAGGATGATGGCGAGCGCGCCCGCGAGGCCGAGCGCCACCCCCACCGGCACCCCCGCGAGCAGCATCGCCGCGAAGGCGAGGAAGAGCAGCGCCCCCGTCACCCGTCCCCGCCCCGCAGCAGGCGGATCAGCCGCCCCGCCGCGCGCGCGATCACAAGGAGCGACAGCACCGGCAGCGTGGCCGTGTAGATCCATTGCGGATTGCCGAGGCCGGGCGTGAGCGCCTCGAACTCCCACTCGTCGCGGGCCATGCGCCCGCCGAACCAGACGAGCAGCGCGAAGCAGAGAATCACGAGCAGCAGCCCCGCCGCCTCCGCCGCCCGCCGCCCGCGCGGGGGCAGCGCATCGGCCAGCACCCCCACCCGGATGTGCCGCCCGCAGGCGATGGCGAGCGCCGAGCCGATCAGCGCCACCGCCACCATCAGCGCCACCGAGTATTCCTCGGTGAAGGCGAGCGAGATGTCGGTGAGGTAGCGCGTGACGACATTCGCCGCGGTGATGAGCGCGATGGCGGCCATGGCGGCAGCCAGCAGCACGCGCTCGAGCGCGAGCGGCACGCGCGTCGGCGGATCGGGCGCGGGCGCGCCCGCCTCCGGCTCGCTGTCCATCAGCTCACCGCGCGGATGGCGGTCTCGGCCTTGCGCACCAGCTCCGTGCCCACGGTGTTCGCCCAGCGGTCATAGACCGGGCGCAGCGCCTCGGCGAAGGCGCGCTTCTCCGCGAGCGTCAGCGCGGTCACCTCGACGTTGCGGTTGCGCAGCTCCGCCAGGGCGGAATCGTCCGTGCCGGGGATGCCGAGCCCGCGCCGGGCGAGGGCGATGTTGTTGCGCGCCGCCTCCTGCGCGCAGTCGCGGATGAGCTGCTGGTCGGCGGCGTTGAAGCTGTTCCAGATGCTCTTGCTCACGCCGAAGATCAGCGCGTCGTTCACGTAGTTCCAGATGGTGAGGTGGCGCTGCGCCAGCGCGTCCATCCGGAAGGCGAGGAAGAGGTTGATCGGGTTCTCCTGCCCGTCCACCGCCCCGGTCGAAAGGGCGGGCTGCAGGTCCGCGAAGGACATCTGCAGCGGGTTGGCGCCCAGCGCGTTGTAGATGTCGCTGAAGATGGCGCCGGCCGCGAAGCGGATGCGCAGCCCGCGCAGGTCCGCCGGCGTGCGGACCGCGCGGCGGGAGTTGGAGAGCTCGCGGAAGCCGTTCTCGCCGAAGGCGAGGCCCACCACGTCGCGCCGGTCCATCACCGCCATCAGGTCGCGCCCTGGTTCGCCGTTGATCAGCGCGTCGAAGGCGCGGTGGTCGGGCATCAGGAAGGGAAGCTGGAACAGCCCGGCCTCGCGCACCTGGGGCGCGATGTTGATGGTGCTGAACACGCAGAAGTCGATGATGCCCTGGCGCATGGCCAGCAGCTCGCGCGTCTGGTCGCCGCCGACGAGCTGGCTGCCCGGATAGACGCGCACATTGATGCGGCCCTGGCTGCGGCTCGTCACCAGCTCTGCCCATTGGAAGGCGCCCTCGGCGAAGGGGATGGGCCGGTTGCCCACCACCGAGAGCTTGTATTCCGGCCGGTATGGCTGCGCGCCCGGCACGTGCGGCAGGGCGAGCAGGGCCGGGGCGGCGGCGAGCAGCGCGCGGCGCGGCAGGCGGGTCATGGCGTCTCCTCCATCGCGGGGCGGCCTTGCGCCGCTCTCCGCACCGCAGAATGATCCGCGAGGCGCGGCGCGCGCAAGGGAGAGGGAGGGAACCATGGAGGGCGTGGTGGCCATCAGCGGCGGCGCCTCGGGCATCGGCCTCGCCTGCGCCCAGGCGGTTCTGGCGACGGACGGCGCGGTGGCGGTGGCCGACCGCGACGCAGCGGCGCTGGCCCGCGCGGCCATGCTGCTCGAGGGGCCGCGCACCACGACCCGGCTGCTCGACGTGACGCATGAGGACGCGGTGCTGGCCTGGATGGAGGGGCTCGAGGGGCTCTCGGGCTGCGTCACCTGCGCGGGGATCTCCGCGCACACCCCGACGCTGGAGGTGGCCGCCGCGCAGTTCCGCCAGATCCTCGATGTGAACGTCACCGGCAGCTTCCTGGTGGCGCAGGCGGCGGCGCGGCGGATGGCGGCGGGCGGGAAGGGCGGGGCGATCGTGCTGATCGCTTCGGTCTCCGGCCTGTCGGGCATGCAGGACCGCGTGGCCTATTCGGCCTCCAAGGCCGCGGTGATCAACCTCGCCGCCGCCATGGCGGTGGACCTCGCACGCTACGGCATCCGCGTGAACGCCGTTTGCCCCGGCCCCGTCGAGACGCCCATGGTGGCGCGGCTACACGATGCGGCGACGCGGGCCGCCTGGACGGCGCGCATCCCGATGCGCCGCTACGCCACGGCCGAGGGGGTGGCGCAGGCGGTGCTCTTCCTTCTCGACCCCGTGCGCAGCGGGGACATCACCGGCCAAGCCATCCCGGTGGATGGCGGCTTCTCAACGGCGGGGCTGATGCCATGATCCCGACCATGAATCTCGGGCGGCTGCTGACCCAGACGGCGCGCCGCCTGCCCGATGCGCCCGGCCTGATCTGGCGCGACCGAACCTGGAGCTGGCGCGAGCTCGATGCGCGGGTGGACCGCCTCGCCGCCGCCCTGCGCGCGGCGGGCATCGCGCCGGGGGAGAGGGTGCTGGTGCACTCGCGCAACTCCAACCAGATGTTCGAGAGCCTCTGGGCCTGTTGGAAGATCGGCGCAGCCTGGGTGCCCACCAATGTGCGCCTGACCCCGCCCGAGGCCGCCTATCTGGCGAGCAATGCCGGCTGCGTGGCGATGATCCGCGACCACGGCTTCGCCGCCCATGCCGATGCGGTGCGCGAGGCGACGCCGGGGCTGCGTCTCGTCATCGCCGTGGGCGATGCGCGCGAGGGGGAGCACGACTACGAGGGGCTGCTCGCCGCCGCCACTCCGCCGCCGCGCGACCACGAGGCGGATGTGGCCTATGACCACCCGGCCTGGTTCTTCTTCACCTCCGGCACCACAGGCAAGCCCAAGGGCGCGGTGCTCACGCACGGCCAGCTCGGCTTCGTCGTCAACAACCACTGCGCCGACCTGATGCCCGGCCTCTCCGAGCACGACGTCTCGCTGGTGCTGGCCCCGCTGAGCCACGGGGCGGGGATGCATGCCATCCCTCAGGTGGCGCGCGGCGCCCGCTCCATCCTGATGCCCGGCGAACGGCTGGACGTGGCCGAGGCTTGGCGGCTGATCGCCGCGCATGGCGTGACGAACATGTTCACCGTCCCCACGATCCTGACCATGCTGGTCGAGCACCCGGACGCCGCGCCACACCGGCTGCGCCACGTGATCTACGCCGGCGCGCCCATGTATCGCGCCGATCAGAAGCGGGCGCTGCAGCGCCTCGGCCCCTGCCTCGTGCAGTATTTCGGGCTGGGCGAGGTGACGGGCAACATCACCGTGCTGCGCCCCGATCAGCACAGCCTCGAGGACGACGACCCGCGCGCGGGGAGCTGCGGCATGCCGCGGACAGGGATGGATGTGGCCATCCTGGCCGAGGATGGTCGCCATCTGCCGCCCGGGCAGACGGGCGAGATCTGCGTGCGCGGCAACGCCGTCTTCGCGGGCTACTGGAACAACCCCGAGGCCAACGCGAAGGCCTTCCGCCAGGGCTGGTTCCACACCGGCGACCTCGGCCACATGAACGCCGAGGGCTTCCTGTTCATCACCGGCCGCGCCAGCGACATGTTCATCTCCGGCGGCTCCAACATCTACCCGCGCGAAATCGAGGAGGCCCTGCTGACGCACCCGGCCGTGCTGGAATGCGCGGTGGTCGGCATCCCGCACCCGAAATGGGGCGAGGCCGGGGTGGCCTGCGTGGTGCCGCGCGCCCCGGTGGAGGCGGAGGAGCTGCTGGCCCATCTCGGGCCGCGGCTCGCGCGCTATAAGCACCCGCAGCGCATCGTGTTCTGGGAGGCGCTGCCGAAATCGGCCTACGGCAAGGTGCCGAAGACCATGCTGCGCGAACGGCTGGCGGCGGAGGGTATCTGCTTCGCCGGGTGAGGCCGAGCCGCGTTCAGCCCCAGCTCTCCCGCATGCCGCGGCGCTTGCCGGGCGCTACGGCCGTCGCCTCGCGCCGGGGCAGCGGCCCCGGCCGGCCCAGATGCCAGCCCTGGCCATAGGCCACGCCAAGCTCATGCATCAGCGCGGCATGCGCCGCCGTCTCGATCCGCTCGGCGATCACCTCGGCCCCCACGGCGCGGGAGAGATCCACCATGGAGGCGACGAAGCGGCGATCGCGCTCATGCTCCAGGGCGGCGGTGACGAAGGCGCCGTCCACCTTCACGTAATCCACGCGATAGGCGCGCAGGTAGCGGAAGGCCGCCGCGCCGGCGCCGAAATCGTCGAGGCAGACGGGCACGCCGCGCGCGCGCAGCCCCTCCAGAGTGGCCGCGGCCTCCTCCTCCTGCTCGATCTCGGCGCTTTCGGTGAGCTCGACCATGAGGCGGGGGGCAAGCGAGGGTTTGCGGTCGAGGCGAGAGAACAGGCGCTCGCGGAAGGCAGGGCTCTGCACCGACAGGCCCGAGAGATTCACCGCCACGCGCTGCGAGGGAGCCTTAGTCTCGACCTCTGCGGAGGCGGCGTCGAAGACCGCGATGTCCAGTTTCTCCGTCAGCCCGACCGCCTCGGCCAGGGTGACGAACTCGGCGGGACTGCCGCTTTCTCCCAGAACCCCCTTGAGAGGGCGGCACAGCGCCTCGAAATGGTGAGTGCGACGGTCAACCAAGGCCTGGATGGGCTGGTAGAGCAGGTAGAACTGTCCATGCTCTATGGCCCGCGCGAGCATAAGCGAACGCTGCCCCACTGCGGACACGAAGCCGTCCAGCCCGCCGTCGAAGCCCGCCTCCGAAAGCCCCTTCGCACCGTCCCGTGCGAAGACCGACAGGCAATGGCGCAGCGCGCGCACGGCCTGGACCGGCGTCAGCCCCGGCGTATCGAGGGGAATGGTCCGCGCTTCGCCTGCTTCGGGCAGACGTGTTGCCAGACGCTGGAGAATGTCGCGCAGTTCCTCCAGCCCCTGTCCGGGCGGGGGCAGCAGCCCCAGGCGGCCCGGCGCAATCTCGGCCGCCACACAGCCACCGGCGCCTGCCGCGTCCAGAAACTCGTTGAGGGCAGCCTCTCCCGGCCTCCGCGCGGTCTCGTCCAGCGCAATCAGGCCAAGCGCCCCCGCCTCCTTCGTCCGTCCCCTGATGCGTTCCTCCAACATGCGGTGCAGGCAGGCCGGGTCCGTGACCGCCTTGCTCCGCAGCGTCACCTCCTCCGGCATCGGCGCGAAGGAGAGGCAATCCCGCGGCGGCTGGCCGGGCAGGGCAAGGTGAAGGGCGGAGACCATGAAGGGTGTGCGCCGCGCATCGGCCAGGCGCAGCACGGTGGGGGGCATGCGCCCGCGCACGGGCAACGCTGCCCGGGCGAGCTCGAAGGCGCCGCGGTCCTCGGGCGCGATGAGTTCGGCCACCGGCAGGCCGAGAAAGGCCTCGGCGCTGCGTCCCAGATGCAGCCGGAAGGCACCCGTCGCGAAGCCGATGCGCCCCGCAGCATCCGCCTCCGCCAGCATGTCGGCGGCGGCGAAGGCGAAGCCGAGGAAGCGCTCCCGGTCGCTCAGGGGGCGTGGGGCAGTCGAGCTGGAATCGGGCATCGGGCTCTCCGGGCAGGCGAAGAATCCCAGCCATTCCTTACCGAAGAGCTAAGGCATCCGGAGTGCCTCAGCGCGCCTCCCGCCGCCAAGCGAGAACGGCCGCGCCGAGCAGCAGCAGCAACGCGAGCCAGGGCGGCAGCAGGGGCAGGGCGGCGATGCCGGTTACCGTGTGGTCCTCGCGCTGGCGCAAGCCGATCCAGCCGGCCCCTGCCGCATCGCGCCCCGCTGCCACGCGGCGGATCTCGGGAACCGCGCTGCCATCGCCAAGATAGCGCGCGGCCCCGCCGGACGCGGAGACGGCCGGGCGCAGCCGCGCGGGGTCGGAGCGCAGATCGGCCACCTCGGGCGGGTTGGCGGGCATGGCAGCGGCGAAGGCCATGCGCCGCCCGTCGCTGACCTGCCAGAGCCCGGGCTGCGCCGCCGCCATCTCGGCCGCGCCCCGGCCGCTGCCCGGTGCGCCCGAGAGCGGCAAGCGCGCGGCCGTGCCGTCGGGTGCGGTGACTGTCACCTCGGGCGGCGGCGCAGGATCGAGGCTGCGCCGGGTGACGAGGAGCCGCCCGGAGTCGATCCGGGCGGAGAGATCCTCCTCCTCCAGCTCCGGCTCGCGCATCAGCCAGTGGGCCAAGCGGCGCAGCAGCTCCTGCTGTGGCCCGCCCCCGTCATGTCCGCGTGACCACAGCCAGATGTGATCGGAGAGCATCAGCGCCACCCGCCCCTGGCCGACGCGATCGAGCAGCAGCAACGGCGCGCCCTGCGCCCCCTCCATCAGCACTTGGCCGGCGCGGGGCTCGCTGCGGATGGTGCGATACCAGCGGCCCCAGCCTGGTTCGCCCTCACCCTGGTTCGCCCCGGCCAGGCCCTCGGTCACCGGGTGCCGCTGCCCGGCCGCTGTGACGCGCGGGCGGAAGGCCTGCTCGAGCAGGGCCTGCTGGGGGGCGAGCGGACGCGCCGGCAGCACCTGGCCGAGGGGCGTGTTGAACAGGCTCACCGCGCCGACATACTCGGGCCCGACCGAGAGCAGCAGCGCGCCCCCCCCGCGCACGTAGTCGGCGATGTTGCGCAGGTAGCTCGGCGGCAGGATGCCGCGGTTGGCGAAGCGGTCGAAGACGATCAGGTCGAACTCGCGCAGCTTCACCTGGAACAGCTCGCGCACCGGGAAGGCGATGAGCGAGAGCTCGTTGAGCGGCGTGAGGTCATCCTTCTCGGGCGGGCGCAGGATGGTGAAGTGCACGAGGTCCACACCCGGGTCGGCCTTGAGCAGCCTCCGCCAAGTGCGCTCGCCCGCATGCGGCTCGCCCGAGACCAGCAGAACGCGGAGCCGGTCGCGCACGCCGGTGATGGTCACCACGGCGCGGTTGTTCACCTCGCCGATCTCGCCCGGGCGCGTCTCGGCGAGAAGGTCGAGCACGGTGGGGCCGGCGCGCTCGATGGGGACGACGAGGCGATGCTCCTGCCCCACCGGCACGCTTTCGGTAACGGGGGCTTGGCCGTCGCGGCGGATGGTCAGGCGCGCCGTCCCCTCCTGCCGGGGCGCGCCGAGATCCTCCACGATCAGCCGGATGTCCACGCTGCGGCCGACGATGCCGAAGCCCGGCGCCTCGATCAGCCGGATGCGACGGTCTACCTCGCCCTGGCGGCCGGGCATGAGCAGGTGCAGCGGCACGCCCTCGGGCCCGCCCCATTGCGCGGGGTCGGCCGGCAGGTCGTGGATCTGACCGTCCGAGAGAATGATGACGCCGGCGAGCCGCGCCGCCGGGATCTCGGCCAGGGCGCGGTCCAGCGCGGCAAAGCCGCGGGTGCCCTGGTTGCCGCCCTCCTCGATCTCGGCCACGCGCAGCTCGACGTCGCGCAGCCGGCCGATGCGCGCCTCGATCTGGCGGCGCGCGGCCTCGATGGCCTCGGCGTGGCCCTGGGCATAGCGGGTGCTGTCGCTGCGGTCTACCAGCAGCAGGGCGATGTCGGGCCGCGTCTCTCGCGTCTCCTCCACTGCTCTCGGGCCGGCCAGGGCGGCGAGGAGGAGGGCGAAGACCGCCGCCCTCCACCAGGCCCCGCGCGCATCCCGCCACAGCGCGGGCAGCAGCGCCAGCACCGCCGCCGCCGCCAGCACGCCGAGCAGCCAGAGAGGCAAGACCGGCGCGAGGTCGAAGCTGAGGCGGCTGGCCTGCATCAGTTGCC
This sequence comes from Roseococcus sp., assembly GCA_026414745.1. GTDB lineage: Bacteria > Pseudomonadota > Alphaproteobacteria > Acetobacterales > Acetobacteraceae > Roseococcus. The sequence goes on along the minus strand of JAOAIK010000002.1, from coordinate 24,047 downwards.
AAGCCTCTCCAGGATGGCCGGCACGTGCACCTGGTCGCCCTTGTAGTTGCCGGTCAGCGCATACATGACAAGATTGGCGCCGAAGCGGTAGGCGAGGGTGCGCTGCCGCGTGCCGCCCGGGATGGCGGCATGGATGTTCTGCCCGCGCGCGTCCACCGCCCAGGCCCCCGCCCAGTCGTGCCCGCCGATCACTACCGGCGAGACGCTGTCGTTCGCCCGGTCCTGCTCGCGCGAGACCCAGACCGTTCCCCCGGCGAAGCGGCCCGGGAGCTCGCCCAGCAGATAGAAGGCGCGGCGCAGCACATGGTCCTCCGGCACCGGCATCAGCGGCGGGATGGCGAGGCCCTGGGTGACGCGCCGCAGCGCCGCGCGCGCCCCCGGCGCGAAGCCCTCGCCAGAGCCTTCGTCGCGCGTGTCGAAGAGAATGATGCCGCCCTGGCGCATGAAGGCGTTCAGCGCGGCGATGGCGACGGGCTCCAGCGCCTGCGCCTCCGGCCGCACGGTGAAATAGAGCAGCGGGAAGAAGCTGAGGTCGTCGCGCCCCGGCACCACCCCCACCGGCTCGGCGAGATTGGCGGCGGTGCGCCGGTTCACGAAGTCGGAGAGGCCGATCAGCCCCGCGCGCATGGTCTCGTCGGTCTGCGCGTCGCCCGTGATCACATAGGCAAGGCGCGTGACCAGCGCGTGCTGCCCCTCCTGCGCGGCGGCGGGCAGGGCGGCGCCGAGCACAAGCAACGCCGCCGCCACCCGCGCCGCCCCGAGGAGCCCGCGCAGCCGCAGCGATGCGAGCAGATCGAGCGCCAGCAGCAGCAGCGCCGCTGCCAGCAGCCAGGGGCCGAGGTCGCGCTCGGGCGGGATGCCGGCAATCACCCGCTGTGCCGTGCCCGGGGGCGGAGGCGGGTGCAGGGCGGGGGCAGGCAGGGCGGCGCCGAGATTCAGCGCGCGGCGGAAGCCCTCCCCCCCCGGCGTGCCGTACCAGCCCGGCGGGTGGCGCGGAGAGACCATGACCTCGCCCGCCGGCGGCAGGGGCAGGGCGCCCGCCGGCGGGGGGCCGAGCCGGCCGAAGCCGTCCAGCGTCTCGAGCGGCGCGAGGGGTCCCTCGCCCTCGCCGCCCGCGACTCCGGCCGAGAGCGCTACCAGCCGCCTCAGCATGGCGACGAAGAGGCCGGAGAGCGGCAGGTCACTCCATTCCGCATTGGCGGTCACGTGGAACAGGACGATCCGTCCCGCCCCGCGGGTCTCGGCGGTGACGAGCGGCGTGCCGTCGGCCAGCCGCGCCCAGATGCGCTCGGTGAGCCGCGCCGAGGGCTCGGCCAGCACCTGGCGCTCCACCGTCACCTCGGCCGGGACGGGCAGCCCGGCGAAGGGAGATCCCTCGGGAAAGGGCGCGAGGCGCTGCGGCTGTTCCCAGGAGAGGGCGCCGCCAAGCTGTCGTTCGGCGCGAAGCTGGACAGGAAGGAGCGGATCGGGCCGCTCGGCGAGTCGCGGGCCGGCGAAGCGCACGAGCATCCCGCCCCGCTCCACGAAGCGCGTCAGCGCCTCGAGTTCCGGCCCCTGGGCGATGGGCCGGTCGGCGAGCATGAGCACGGAGAGCGGCCGGGAGAGTAGCTGCTCGACCGGGCCACGGCGTAGCTCGGCGAAAGGCGAGAGGGCGCGGTCCAGATAGAACAGCTCGCCGATCAGCGGCGCGTCAGCTGCCTCCTCGGCGCCCGGCAGCAGGCCCACGGGGCGGCGGCGAAAGCGCTCGTCCAGCAGCACCACGCCGCCCGCGCCGGGCTCCTCGGCAAGATCGAGGCGGAACACGCGGTTGCGGATTTCCGTGGGCAGCTCGAGCACCGCCTCGGCCTCGGTGGCGCCGGCGCCGAGGCGGAAGACGGCGCGCGCCAGCGCCCGCCCGTCCTGCGCGCGGGCGATCAGGGCGGCCTCGCCCGGCGCCTCCACCGGGGACTGGCGCAGCGTCAGGTGCAGCCGGTCGCCCTCAGCGCGCGGCGGCAGCAGCAGGCGCACGGGCCGCTCCTCGGCGCGGGCGAGGGTGAGGGTGCCGCCGCGGGCGAGGCGCTCCATCAGCGCCGCCGCGGCCTCCGGCGCGGCATGGGCCAGCGCGTCCGAGAGGTAGAGCGCCTGGAAGGGGCCGGGTTCGGCGCGCGCCCAGGCCTCCAGCGCGGCGAGGGCGGCGGCGCGGTCGGGCGGCCAGGGGCGCGGGCGCAGCGCCGCCAGCCGCGGCGCGAGATCGGCCGCGGGCATGGGGCCGATCACGCGCAGGGGCTGCGCGCCCTCGCCCGGCGCGGTCGCGAGCAGCGCCGCCGCGCGCCCCTCGCGCCCCGCGCGCTCGAGCTCGGCCTTGGCGATGGCGAGCCGCAGCGGCCAGTCCGGCCCGGCCGCCCAGCCGTCGTCGAGCACCAAAAGCAGGGTTCCCCTGCCGTCCGCTGCGCCACCCGGCCCCAGCACCGGCCGGGCGAGGCCGAGAATGATCAGTGCCGCGGCCGCGATGCGCAGCAGCAGCACCCACCAGGGTGTGCGCGCCGGGGTCTCCTCGGCGAGCGGCATCTCGCGCAGCAGCAGCGGCGAGGGGAAGCGCTGCCGTCGCGGCTGGGGCGGGGTGACGCGCAGCAGCCACCACAGAAGCGGCAGGGCGGGCAGGGCGAGGAGTAGCCAGGGGGCGGCGAAGCTGATCATGCCGCCTTCCTCATGCCGGGCTCAGCGCCTGCCACAGCGCGAGCAGCGCCAGCTGCGGCGGCTGGTCGGTGCGGTGGGTAAGGAAGCCCCATCCCGCCGAGCGGGAGTAGCCGGCCAGCGCGGCGCGGTGCGCCGCCAGCCGTTCCGCATACAGGCCCCGCACCGTCTCGACGCGCGGGATCACCACAGGCGCCTCGCCCTCCAGCCCCTCGAACGCCACACGCCCATTATAGGGCAGGCTTTCCTCCGCGGGGTCGAGCACTTGCACCATCTGCCCCCGAACCGGCCGCGCAGCGAAGGAGGCAAGGGCCGCCTGCACCTCAGGAAGCGGTTGCAGGAAATCCCCGAACAGGACAAGCCGGGCGTGGCGGGCGAGCGTCATGTCGCCCTCTGGCCAAGCGGGCGCGGCAGGGCGCGCCAGTGCCTGCGCCAGCGCGGGCAGGGCGGCGCGACCCATGAAGGCGCGGGCGGGGCCGGGCAGCAGCCGCACCCGCTCGCCGCCGCGCAGCAGCAGCGAGGCGAGGGCGAGCAGCAGCAACTCCGCCCGGTGGCGCTTGGTTTCGAGCCCCCGCGCCGAGCACCAGTCCATGGAAGGCGTGAGGTCGCGCCAGAGCACCACGGTCTGCGCCGCCTCCCATTCCGTCTCGCGCACGAAGAGGCGGTCGGCTTTGGCGCTCTGCCGCCAGTCCACGCGCCCCGCGGCATCGCCCGGCAGATAGGGGCGGAACTGCCAGAAGGAGTCGCCCGTGCCGGCGCGACGGCGCCCGTGGATGCCGTGCATCACCGTATTGGCCACACGTTCCGCCTCCACCACCAGGGGAGGAAGAAGGGCGGCCGCCGCCTCCGCTCGGGCAGGCGCGACGGCGGGGGAGGGGACGGCCTCAGCCAAGGCTCGCCTTCAGTGCGCCGATCACATCGGCCACCTTCACCCCGTCGGCGCGCGCGGCGAAGGAGAGGGCCATGCGGTGGCGCAGCACCGGCTCGGCCAAGGCCAGCACATCGTCCAGGCTGGGCGCGAGCCGGCCGTCCAGCACCGCCCGGGCGCGGGTCGCGAGCATCAGCGCCTGCGCCGCGCGCGGTCCCGGGCCCCAGGCGAGGTTCTGGCGGACGACGGGCAGGCCCTCCTCGGTCGGGCGGGCGCCGCGCACCAGCTTCAGGATCGCATCCACCACCTGCTCGCCCACCGGGATGCGGCGAATGAGTTGCTGCGCCGCGATCAGTTCCCGCCCGGTCATGGTCGGCGCCGGCTTCGCCTCGGCCGCACCGGTGGTGGCAAGCAGCATGGCGCGCTCGGCCGCGGCGTCGGGGTAGTGCACCTCGATCTCGAGCAGGAATCGGTCGAGCTGCGCCTCGGGCAGCGGGTATGTGCCCTCCTGCTCGATGGGGTTCTGGGTGGCGAGCACGTGGAAGGGCTCGGGCAGCGGCAGGATCTGCCCACCGATCGCCACCTTGCGTTCCTGCATCGCCTGCAGCAGGGCGGACTGGGTGCGCGGGCTCGCGCGGTTGATCTCGTCGGCCATGAGGAGCTGGCAGAAGATCGGCCCGGGCAGGAAGCGGAAGGCGCGCTTGCCGTGGGCATCCTCCTCCAGCACCTCGCTGCCCAGGATGTCGGCCGGCATGAGATCGGGCGTGAACTGCACCCGCCGCTCCTCGAGGCCCATCACGGTGCCGAGCGTCTCCACGAGCTTCGTCTTGCCGAGGCCGGGCACGCCCACCAACAGCACATGGCCTCCGGAGAGCAGGGTGATCAACGTCTGCTCCACCACCTCCTCCTGGCCGAAGATCACGCGGCCGACCGCTTGGCGCACCTTCTGCAGCCGCGCGCCCAGCGCCTCGATCTCGGAGAGAAGGAAGTCGGTGTCGGACACTTCACCCATGTGGTCGCTGTCCCCATATTGACGAGGGGTGGGGCCGGTGCTGCCTTCCCCGCCCTGTTCAGCGGCCCTCGCCAGGGCCGCTTGCCCCGGGAGGTTCTCAGCGAAGCCTATGCCGCCGGATCGCCGGAACAAAGCGTCGAGTGGTGGCACGGCGCCGGAGTGGGCGCGCGGGGCGAGCGCGGTGGCGCCGATTCGGGCACCGCATGAGTGCGGCGACATCGACATGCGCATCGCGCGCGACGGCACTTGGTACTACAAGGGCTCGCCCATCGGCAGGAAGGAGCTGGTCTGCCTCTTCGCCTCCGTCCTCAAGCGCGAGCCGGACGGCGGCTACGTCCTCGAAACTCCCGTCGAGCGGTGCCGGATCCTGGTGGAGGACGCGCCCTTCATCGCCGTCGAGATGGTCTGGCGCGACTGCGACTGCGGCGATGGCCTGGCGCCCAAGCAGTGCCTCAGCTTCCGCACGAACTGTGACCAGGTGGTCACGGCGGGGCCGAAACATCCCATCCGCGTGCATCTCGACCCGGTGACGCGCGAGCCGCGTCCCTACGTCACCATTCGCGACGGGCTGGAGGCGAAGATCACCCGCGCCGTGTTCTATGAGTTGGTGGCGCTGGCCGTGCCGGAGCGTCTGGGCGGGCGCGAGGTGATGGGCGTCTGGAGCGAGGGGATGTTCTTTCCCATTGACGAGGTGACCGCCCTCGACATGGCGGCGGAGTGAGCCCGCAGGAGTTGCGCGCGCGACTCGCCCGTGCCGGGGCCGCTGCGAGCGCTGCGCCGTCGCGGGCCGATGGCAGTCCCGCGCCGTCGCCTGCGCGTCCCGCCGCGGTGCTTGTGCCCCTGGTGCTCGATTCCGCGCGCCCCTTCGTGCTGCTCACGCGCCGGGCGGCCCACCTCTCCGCCCACCCCGGGCAGGTGAGCTTCCCGGGCGGACGCATCGAGCCGGGCGAGACGCCCGAGCAGGCGGCGCTCCGTGAAACGGAAGAGGAGCTCGGCCTCCCGCGCGACTGGCCGGAACTGCATGGCCGCTTGCCCGCGCACCGCACCGGCACGGGCTACGAGATCACGCCCGTTCTCGGCCTTCTCGCCCCCGGCTTCGCGCTGCGCCCCGACCCGGCCGAGGTGGCGCGCGCCTTCGCCTTCCCGCTTGCCACCCTGCTCGACCCTGCGGCGCCGCGGCGCGAGCAGGCCGAGTGGCGCGGGCGGCTGCGCGAGTACTGGGTCTGGCCCCACGAGGAGGAGCGGATCTGGGGGGCCACCGCCGCCATCCTCGTCAGCCTAGCCCGCGCGCTGCGCGGATGAGGCCCCCACTCTCGCGCGCCGGCCGCGGCGCTCCCACCTGCATGGCATGGCCATCGTTTTCGGACTTCTCTTCTTCGCCGCGCCCTTCCTGCTTTATGTCCTATGGTGGCGAGCCTCAGGGCGCCGGGGCGCCAAGGGGCCGCCGATGATCGCGCTGGCCGTGGGGCTGGTCGGCGTGATCGCGGCGCTGGCGGGAGCCCTGCACTACGGCCTCTCGCGCAGCTTCGACCGCGGGGAGGCCTATGTGCCCGCGCGCATCTCGCCCGATGGCCAGGTGATCCGCGGCGAGGGGAGGTCGCGCTGAGTCTGCCCGCCTTCCTGGCTGCCCCAGCGCCCATGGGCGTCTTCGCCGCCCTGCCCGGCGCGCGCGCCGTGGGCGGCTGCGTGCGTGACCACCTCGCCGGCCTGCCGGTGCAGGACATCGACATGGCCGCCCCCTTCCCGCCGCAGGAGATCGCCGAGCGGCTGCGCGCCGCCGGCTTCAAGGTGTTCGAGACCGGGCTCGCGCATGGCACCGTCACCGCGGTGCGGGAGGGTCTGCCCATCGAGGTAACCAGCCTGCGCCGGGATGTGGCGACGGACGGCCGCCACGCCCAGGTTGCCTGGACCACCGACTGGCGCGAGGACGCGGCGCGGCGCGACTTCACCATCAACGCCATGTCGCTCGACGCGGCGGGCGGGCTGCACGACTATTTCGGCGGGCGCGAGGATCTGCGCGCGCGGCGCGTGCGCTTCGTGGGCGATCCGGCCACCCGCCTCGCCGAGGATTATCTGCGCGCGCTGCGCTTCTTCCGCTTCCAGGCGCGCTATGGCGGGCCTGAGCCGGACGCCGCGGCGCTCGCCGCCATCCGGGATGCCGTGCCCGGGCTGGCGCGCCTCTCGGCCGAGCGGGTATGGACGGAGATCAAGCGGCTGCTCGTTGCCCCCGATCCGCGCGCGGCGCTCGCCCTGATGCGCGAGACGGGCGTGCTGCCCGCGGTGCTGCCCGAGGCGGGCGCGCCCGCGCGGCTGGATGCCGCCATCGCCGAGGGCGCGGGCGATGTGCTTTTGCGCCTGGCTATGCTGCTTCCGCCCGGCACCGACCTCGAGGCGCTGGCGCGGCGGCTGCGCCTCTCGGGCGAGGAGCGGGCGCGCCTCATGGCGCTGCATGCCGCGGCCGCGCTGCCCGCGGAGCGCGATGCGCGCAGCCTGCGCCGCTTCGCCGCCGAACTCGCCGAGCGCGGCCTCGCCACTCCCTTCGAGGCGGCGCTGGTGGCCAAGGCCGATGCGCCCGATCTCGACCTCGCCCCCTTCCGCGCCCTGCCCGAGGGGCCGCGCTTTCCGGTGCAAGGCCGGGACGGGCTCGCGCTCGGCATCCCGCCCGGGCCGCGGCTCGGCGCGCTGCTGGCGGAGCTGCGGCGCTGGTGGCTGGAGGGCGGCGCGGAGGCGGACCGCGCCGCCTGCCTTGCGCGGCTCGGGGAACTGGCCCGGCGCGACGCAAGCTGATAGCCGGGGCGGATGCCCCACACGACGAGCCTCTCCCTCCTGCGCCGCTTCTGGCACGCGCACCTCTCGGCCGAGCGTGGCCGGCTGCTCATGGCGCTGCTCTGCACGCTCGGGCTCGCGGCGGTCACGGCGCTCTATCCCGTCATCATCCAGCAGGCCTTCGACATGTTTACGCGGGGCGAGACCGAGGCGCTGGTCTGGCTGCCGCTGGTCATCGTCGCCGCCACCTCGGCGCGCGGCGGCTTCCTCTACCTGCAGCAGATCAATCTCCAGGGCGCGGCGCTCGGCGCCATCGAGCACCTGCAGAACGCACTGTTCCGCGCCCTGACGCGCGCCGATCTCGCCATGGTGGCGGCCGAGGCCCCGGCGCGCCAAGCCAGCCGCTTCGTGACCGACGCGACGGCGGTGCGCGAGGGCATCGCGCGCAGCGTGAACGGCATCGGCGATGTGCTGACCATCGGCGGGCTCGTCGTCTCCATGCTCTGGCTCGACTGGCAGCTCGCGCTGCTCGCAGCGCTTCTCTATCCCGTCGCGGCCTGGCCCATCACCGCCATTGGCCGGCGGGTGCGGCGCGCCGCCTCGGGCATGCAGGACCGCGCGGGCGAGACGGCGGCGCTGCTGAACGAGAGCTTCGCCGCTGCGACCGTGGTGCGTAGCTACCGGCTGGAGGCGCAGGAGGAGGCGCGCGCCGCCCGCGCCTTCGCCGCCTGGCGCGAGAGCCTCTGGCGCATGGCCCGCGCCCGGGCGCGCATCGACCCGATCCTCGAGGCGCTGGGCGGCGTCACCGTGGCGCTTGTGCTGCTGGTGGTGGGCTGGCGCGTGAGCTCCGGGCAGGGGACCATCGGCGAGTTCACCGGCTTCGTCGCCGCCGTGCTCATCGCCGCGCGCCCGGTGCGGGCGCTGGGCACGCTCAACGCCGCACTGCAGGAGGGTTTTGCCGGGCTTGCGCGCGTCTTCGCGGCGATGGACGCGCCGCGCGCCATCGCCGATGCGCCCAATGCGCGCCCGCTGCCTGCCGGGCGCGGGGAGATCCGCTACGAGGGCGTGGCCTTCCGCTATCCCGGCCGGAGCGTGTCCGCCATCCGCCGCCTCGACCTGCATGCGCGGCCAGGCGAGACGGTGGCGCTGGTCGGCCCCTCGGGGGCGGGGAAATCCACCGCCCTCGCGCTGCTGCCGCGCCTGTATGACCCCAGCGCAGGGCGCATCCTGCTCGATGGCGCCGAGATCCGCGAGGTGACGCTGGCGAGCCTGCGTGACGCCATCGCCTTCGTGGGTCAGGAGGCGGTGATCTTCGACGATACCGCCTTCGCCAACATTGCCTGCGGCCGGCCCGGAGCGACGCGTGCCGAGGTTGAGGAGGCCGCACGCGCCGCCCGCGCGCATGAGTTCATCGCGGCACTCCCTGAGGGCTACGACACGCCGCTCGGACCCGGCGGCGGGCGGCTTTCGGGCGGGCAGCGGCAGCGGGTCAGCCTCGCCCGCGCCCTGCTGCGCAACCCGCGTGTGCTGCTGCTCGACGAGGCGACGAGCGCGCTCGACGCCGAGAACGAGGCCGCAGTGCAGGCGGCGCTCGCCACGCTGCGCGCCGGGCGCACCACACTGGTCATCGCGCACCGCCTCGCCACCGTGCAGAACGCGGACCGTATCCTCGTCATGGAGGACGGGCGCGTCGTGGAGGAGGGCAGTCATGCGGCGCTGATGGCGCAGGAGGGGCTCTACGCGCGGCTTGTGCGCAGCCAAGCCTTTGCGGCGACATAGACAAGCGCGCGTCCTGTCGCCAGCGAAGGGATTTCACCACAACGTCACGCCCTGCCCCCGCTGTCGCGCGGCATAAGCGGTCGCGTGTCGGGGCGGGTCAGGCATGGCAAGCGTCTCCCTCGAGAGCATCGGCAAGCGCTTCGGTAGCACCCCTGTGCTGCACGGCGTCTCGCTCGAGGTGGCGGATGGCGAGTTCCTCGCCCTGCTCGGCCCCTCGGGCTGCGGCAAGTCCACGCTCTTGCGGATCCTTGCCGGGCTTGAAGGATGCGACGCCGGCACGGTGCGCCTCGACGGGCGCGACGTGACGGAGCTTCCGGCCAAGACGCGCAACCTCGCCATGGTGTTCCAGAGCTACGCGCTCTACCCGCACATGACGGTGCGGGGGAACATCGCTGCACCGCTCGAGTTACGCCGGCTTTCGGCGTTGCAGCGGCTGCCGCTGCTGGGCCGGGCCCTGCCGGGGACGCGCGCGATCCGCGCGGGCATCGCGGCGGAGGTGGCGCAGGTGGCGGACTCGCTCGGCCTGTCGGCGCTGCTCGACCGTCGGCCGGCGCAGCTCTCGGGCGGGCAGCGCCAGCGCGTGGCGCTGGCGCGCGCCATGGTGCGCCAGCCCGCCGCCTTCCTGATGGACGAGCCGCTGTCCAACCTCGACGCACGCCTGCGCGGCGAGGCGCGCGAGGAGATCGTGGCGCTGCAGCGCCGCCTCGGCGCCACCGTGATCTACGTCACCCATGATCAGGCCGAGGCCATGGCGATGGCCGACCGCGTGGCCGTGATGCAGGCCGGGCGGGTGCTGCAGGTGGCGCCTCCGCAGGCGCTCTACGACGCGCCGGCCTCGCTCGAGGTGGCGCGCTTCCTCGGCTCGCCGCCCATGAACATCCTGCCCGCGCGGATCGGCCTCGGCGGGCGCGTGGAGGTAGAGGGCGTGGCGCTGCCCTTCCACGCCCCGCCCTGCCGCGCGCCGCGCCTCGGCGTGCGGCCCGAGGGCTTCGCATTGGCCGATGGCGGGCTGCCCGCCCGCCTCGCGCGCATCGAGCGGCTGGGCGCCGAGGCCATCCTGCACGCCGCGCTCGGCGCCTCGGGCGCGGTGGTGACGGTGCGCGTCGCAGCCGAACAGGCGACGGGACTAGCGCCCGGGCAGGCGCTGCACCTGATGCCGCGCGCGGCGCATCTCTTCGACGAGGAGGGGCTGCGGCTGCCATTGCACGCCACCCTCCCTCAGCCGGCGCATGACTGAGGCGCCGCGCCGCTCCGGCGCGCGCCCCGGCGCGCAGGCCGAGCAGTGGGCGGCCTGGCTGCTCGCGCTGCCGGCCTTCCTTCTGATGTGGGCGATGCTGCTCGGGCCGGCGCTCGCCGTGATCCTGCTCTCCTTCACCGACTGGAACTTCGGCGAGCCGGAGCTGCGCTGGCACGGGCTCGGCAACTACCTCGAGCTGTGGGGCGACCGCGTCTTCTGGATCAGCCTGCGCAACACGCTGATCTACGTGGGCGTGAGCGTGCCGGCGACGGTGGCACTCGGCCTGCTCGCGGCGATCCTGATCGAGGGCGCCGCGCGCGGGCGCGCCCTCTACCGCGCGTTCTACTTCCTGCCGGTCGCCTCCACCCTGCTCGGCATGGCGCTGGTGTGGGAGTTCATGCTGCACCCCCGCGTGGGCTTCGTGAACCAGACCGTCGCCGCGCTCGGCTTCGCGCGGCAGGACTGGCTGAACGACCCCGATCTCGCGCTGCTCGCGCTCGCCGCCATCGGCGTCTGGCAGAATCTCGGCCTCGCCATGGTGCTGTTCATGGCGGGGCTGCAGGCCATCCCGGGCGACCTCTACGAGGCGCTGGCGCTCGACGGCGCGGACGGGGCCTGGGAGCGCTTCCGCCGCGTCACCTGGCCGCTGCTCGGCCCCGCACTCGTCTTCGTGATGGCGATCATGGCCATCCGCAGCTTCCAGGTCTTCGACACGGTGGCGGTGCTGACCGAGGGCGGGCCGCAGAAATCCACCGAGGTCCTGCTCTACACCATGGTGCAGAACGGCTTCACCTTCCTCCGCTCGGCCTATGGCGCGGCGATCACGGCGGTCTTCCTCGGCTTCACGCTGGTGCTGACGCTCGCGCAGACTTGGCTGCTCGACCGGAAGGCGCATTATGGCTAGGCGCACGCTCCTGCCCGAGCTGCTGCGCCACGCCGTGCTCGTGCTCGGCGCGGCGGCGATGGTCGCGCCCTTCGTGGTGATGGTGGCGATCAGCCTCAAGCCGCCGGGCGAGGTCTTCGCCCCGCAGTTCACCCTGCTGCCGCAGCAGTGGCATGCCTGGGAGAACTACCGCGACGCCTTCACCAAGGTGCCGCTCGCGCGCTTCCTGCTGAACGGCGTCCTCGTCACCGCCTGCATCTTCGCCGCCCAGGCGGCCACGGCCCTGCCCATGGCCTCTGCGCTGGCCAAGCTGCGCTGGGCGGGGCGCGGTTGGGCCTTCGCCCTCGTCGTGCTCGCCCTCCTCATCCCGCCGCAGGTGCCGGCCATCCCGCTCTACATCGCGATGTGGCAGCTGGAGCTGCTCGACAGCTACGCCGCGATCATCCTGCCCTCGACGATCAGCGTCTTCGGCATCTTCCTGATGCGGCAGTTCTTCCGCACCGTCCCGGACGACCTGATCGCCGCCGCGCGCATGGACGGGATGAGCGAGTTCGCCATCACCTGGCGGATCATGCTGCCCACCGCCTACCCGCCGCTCGCGGCCTTCGCCTGCCTCAGCTTCATCTGGAACTGGAACGAGTTCTTCTGGCCCTACATCGCGATCCAGAGCGAGCATCTGGCCACGCCGCCGCTCGGCATCGCCTTCTTCTCCAACGTCGAGGCGGGCACGAGCTGGGGCCCGCTGATGGCGGCGGCCACCGTCGTCACCGCGCCGCTCGCCCTCGCCTTCCTCGTCGCGCAGCGCGCCTTCGTGCGCGGCGTGACCATGACCGGCCTCAAATGCCCCCCCGAGCAAAGGAGACCACCACCATGCCCGCGATCGCCCGCCGCAGCCTTCTCGCCGCGCCGCTGTTCGCCGCACCGCTCTACGCCCGGGCCCAGGCGCGCGGCGTGGAGCTGACGGTGCAGTATTCCATCCCCGTGCTGTTCCGCGACCTGATGGAGCAGGTCGCGCAGGGTTTCATGCGGGCCAACCCCGACATCCGCATCACCTACCGCGCGCCGGAGGAGGGCTATGAGGAAATCCTCCAGCGCCACCTGCGCGACGCCATCACCCGCACGCTGCCCGACGTCGCCTTCCACGGCCTGAACCGCCAGCGCACGCTGCTCGAGCGCAACATCCCCGTGGACCTGCGCCCGATCATGCAGGCGGACCCCGAGACGCCCGCGCTCGGCTACTCGGAGAGCCTGCTCTCCCTCGGCCAGGTGGGCGGGCAGCAGACAGGCATCGGCTTCGCCCTTTCCACGCCCATCCTCTACTACAACGTGGAGCTGATGCGCCGCGCCGGCGGCGATCCGGCCCGCCCGCCCGCGAGCTGGGACGAGGTGATCGCCCTCGCCCGCGCCATCCACGGCAGCGCGCCCGAGGTCCAGGGGATGTTCTTCGACTGGACGATCACCGGCAACTGGGCCTGGCAGGCGCTCGTCTTCTCCCACGGCGGGACGATGCTGAACGCCGAGGAGGCGCGCGTGGCCTTCGGCGAGGAGCCGGGCCGCCGCGCGATCCGCGTGCTGCGCCGCATGGTGGAAGAAGGCCGGATGCCCGACATTCGCCCCGCCACCATGTTCAGCGACTTCTTCGCGGGGCGCATGGGCATCTCGATGCAGAGCACGGCCCAGCTCGGCCGCTACAACCGCGAGATCGGCGGCCGCTTCCCGCTGCTCACCGGCCGGTTCCCGCTCTCCGCGCCCAACGCCCGCCTGCCCGCCGGCGGCAATGTCGCGATGATCTTCACGCGCGACCGCCAGCGCCAGGAGGCGGCGTGGAAGTTCGTGAAGTTCGCGACCGGCCCCATCGGCGCGACGATGATGGTGCGCGCCACCGGCTACATGCCCGCCAGCACCATCCCCGCCGAGCGCGAGGACATGCTGGCGCCCTTCTACCGCGAGAACCCGAACCACCTCACCACCTTCCGCCAGCAGGACGTGATCACCGGCTGGTATGCCTTCCCGGGCCAGAACGCGCTGCGCATCACCGACGTGATCAACGACCACCTGCAGTCGGTGGTGGCGCGACGCGCCGAGCCCGATGCGGCGCTCGAGCGCATGGTCGCCGAGGTGCAGAACCTGCTGCCGCGGCGGAGCTGAGCGGCCATGTCCGGCGCGCCCTTCAGCTTCATCCACCTCACCGACCTGCACATGATCCCGGAGGGCGCGCCGCCCCTCTACGGCCTCGATCCGGGCGAGCGGCTGGCGCGGGCGGTGGCCGACATCGCCGCGCGCCACGGCCCGGGCGCCGCCGCACCGGCCGAGTTCGCCGTGGTGACGGGCGACCTGACGCACCATGGCGAACCCGCGGCCTATGCGCGGCTCGGGCGCCTCCTCGACCGGCTGCCCATGCCGGTGCACCTCCTGCTCGGCAATCACGACGACCGCGGGCATTTCCAGGCGGCCTTCCCGGGCGCGCCGCGCGATGCGGCGGGCTTCGTGCAGCAGGCGCTGCCCACGCCCCCGGGGCTGTTCCTGATGCTCGACACCAACGAGCCGGGCACCCATGCCGGACGCCTCTGCGCGGCGCGGCTCGACTGGCTCGCGGCGCGCCTCGCCGAGAGCGAGGGGCCGGTGTTCCTCTTCCTGCACCACCCGCCCTTCCGGGTGGGCATCTCGCGGATGGACCGGATCCCGCTGCTCGACCCCGAGGCGCTGTGGGAGGTGCTGGCTCCCCATGCCTCGCGCATCCGCCACGCCTTCCACGGCCATCTGCACCGGCCGCTCGGCGGCTCCTGGCGCGGGATTCCCTTCACCTCGCTGCGCGGCACCGCGCATCAGGTGGCGCTCGACCTCAGCGAGCGCGAGACGGTGCCGGGCAGCCACGAGCCGCCCGCCTATGCGCTGGTGCGGGTGACGCCCGAATCGGTCGTCGTGCACACGCACGATTTCCTGGACGCCACCGGCAGCTTCGACCTGTAGCGCGGGGCGCTCAGGCGGCGACGATCCCCTCCGCGCGCGCCATCGCCACCCAGTGGTCGCGGAAGGCGGCCACGAAGCGGGCGAACTCCGCCCCCATGGGCGCGGGCTGGCGCGGCGCGGAGGCGAACTCCGCGAGCCGCGCGCGCACCGCCTCCGAGGCGGCGATGGGCGGGATCGCGGCCATCAGCCGCTCCACCACCGGCGCGGGCAGGCCGCGCGGGCCGCTGAGGCCGATCCACTGCGTGTGGGTGGCCTGCGGCGCGCCGAGCTCGGCCAGCGTGGGCGCGTCCGGGAAGCCAGGCACCCGCGCCTCCGAGGAGGTGGCGAGCAGGCGCAGCGTGCCGTCGCGCAGCTGCCCCACCAGCGTGGTGATGGGCGCGTTCAGCATGTCGATCTGCCCCGCGAGCAGATCCTGCAGCGCCGGAGGCGTGCCGCGGTAGGGGATGTGCTCGAGCTGCGCCGCGCCGGTGGCGCGCGCCAGCAGCGCTCCGGTGATGTGCTCGGCCGAGCCCACGCCCGAGCTGCCGTAGCGCACCGGCCGCGCGCGCGCGGCGGCGAGCAGCGCGGCCATGCTGGCGAAGGGCGCGTTCGCGCGCACCACGCTCACCGTCGGGGCCTCGGCCAGCAGGGCGATGTGGGTGAAGTCGGCCACCGGGTCGTAGGGCACCGAGGGCAGCACCCCGGGGGCGAAGCCGAAGGGAATGGCGTGCGAGACGCCGAGTGTGAACCCGTCCGGGGCGGCCTTGGCGACCGCATCCGCGCCGATGGTGCCCGAGGCGCCGGCGCGATTCTCCACCACCACAGTGGTGCCGAGCGCCTCGCCCAGCGGCGCGGCGAAGAGCCGGCCGATGGCGTCGGCGAGCCCCCCTGCCGGAAACCCCGCGATGAGGCGGATGGGCTGGCGGCCCGGCCAGGCCTGGGCGCTGGCCGCGGGGGAGAGGGTGAGCAGCGCGGGCAGGGCGAGAAGACGGCGGCGTTGCATGGGTCGAAGGCTCCGGTCGCACAAGGGCGGGGCAGGAGGCCGCGCATCGCGCACGGCGCCAGCCCCTCTGCCGCCAAGAAGCAAGCGCCGTGCCGCGGATTGATCTCGCGCAAGGCCGCAGTCATGTTGCGCGCGTAGAGGCCGCGGAACAAATGAGGGGGAAGGCCGTATGCGCGCCGAAGAGATCATGTCGCGGGATGTCGTCACCGTGCGGCCGGAGACGCCGCTGCGCGAGGTGGCGGAGCTCCTCGCGACCCGCCACCTCTCCGGGGTGCCGGTGGTGGACGCCGAGGGCCGCCTGCTCGGCGTGGTGACCGAGAGCGACCTGATGCGCCGCATCGCCGCGCCGGCCGAGGCGCCGATGGGCTTCCTGGCCGGGCTGATCCGCGACGCGGCGGCCGAGGCGGCCCGCTTTGCCAAGCTGCATGGGCGCACGGCGCAGGACGTGATGACGCCGGACCCGCTCTGCGTGGTTCCCGAGGCGCCGGTGGCAGAGGTGGCGAAGCTGCTGGAGGAGAAGGGGATCCGCCGGCTGCCCGTGGTGTCGGGCGGCCGTCTGCTCGGCCTCGTCAGCCGCGCCGACATCCTCAAGGCGGTGCTCGCCGCGCCCGCGGCAGCCGGCAGCGCGGCAGCCGACGACGCCGCGATCCGCGCCGCGCTGCGCCGCGCCATGCGCGAGCAGCCCTGGGTGGACCGCCACTTCCTGCACGCCGAGGTGCGCGATGGCCATGTGCACTTTACCGGCTTCGCACGCAGCCCGAGCGTCGGCCAGGGATTGCGCGCCCTGGCGGAGGGCATTCCGGGCGTGAAGGGCGTGAGCCTCGACCTCGCCCCGCCCCCCCTGTTCATGATGGGCATCCCCTGAGACTCTTCTGCGCAGCACAAGACCGGGAAAGGACGGAGCATGAAGGTTCAGGACGTGATGTCGCGGGAGGTGTTGACCGTCTCGCCCGAGACGCCCGTGCACGAGGTGGCGCGGCTGCTGTCGGAACACCATGTCTCCGGGGCGCCGGTGGTGGATGCCGATGGCGCGCTGCTGGGCATCGTCACCGAGACGGATCTCGCCCACCGGCTCGCCGCGAAGGCGAGCCCGCCGCGCTCCTGGCTGCGCGCGCTGTTCTCGGCCGCGCCGGCCGAGGCGCTGGACTACGCCAAGGCGCGCGGCCGCCGGGCACGCGACATCATGACCGCCGCCCCCGTCACCATCGGCGAGGAGGCGAGCCTCGAGGAGGCGGCGCGGCTGCTCGAGGAAAAGGGGGTGCGGCGGCTGCCGGTGCTGCGCGGCGGCCGGCTCGTCGGCGTGATCAGCCGGGCGGACATGCTGCGCGCGCTGCTCGCGCCCGAGGCGCCTGGGCCCGTCAGCGCCGATGACCGCGCGCTGCGCGCCGGCATCCAGGCCGCGCTGCGCGAGGCGGCCTGGACCCACGCCTATTCCGTGCATTTCGTGGTGCGCGACGGCGAGGTGACCTTCTACGGCTTCGCCTCGCCCACCGAGATCCAGCGCGGGCTACGAGTGCTCGCCGAAGGGGTGCCCGGCGTCAGGGCCGTGCATTTCCCGGGGACGGAGTAAGCCCTGCATAGAGCGCCTCGAGCCCCGGCGTGTAGCCCGAAAGGGGGCGCGGCCGGGGGGCGCGTGGGGCGGGCGCCATGCCGGCCAGCGCAGAGGCCAGGCGCACGCCGGCCACGGTGCCGTCCACCAGCGGCACGGGGCTGTCCGGCTGCAGCGCCGCCGCCAGCCCGGCGAGCGGCCCGCCCGCCAGGATCACCGCCTCCGCCCCGTCCTCTTCGACCGAACGCCGCACGAGGTCGCGCAGCAGGTCGCGCCGCTCCTCCGCCACGCGCGCGGGGTCGCCGGCGAAGGTGGGGCCCATGCGGAAGCCCGCGCAGCGCGAGGCGAGGCCGCTGCGCTCGAGGCACTCCTCGAACATCGGGCGCAGCGCGGCGGTGAAGCTCACGATGCCGAAGCGCCGCCCGAGCAGGGCGGCGGCGTGGAAGGCGGCCTCGCTGATGCCGATCACGGGCACCTCGAACAGCTCCTTCGCCGCGTCCACACCGGGGTCGCCGAAACAGGCCACCACCGCGGCGTCGAAGCGGCCGCGCGCGGCCTGCAGCGCGGCCAGGGTGGCGGGGCCGGCCACCAGCCAGTCGGCGCGGGTGACGATGAGCGGCAGGCCGAAGGGGGCGGTCACGGTTTCCACCGCCGCGCCGGGCGGTGCGGCGGCCTCGGCCACGGCGGCGATGCGCCGGGTCACGCCCTCGGTCGTGTTGCTGTTCACCACGAGGATCCGCGCCATCCCAGCATCCCTCCCGCGACGGTGGCCGCGGCGCGGCCAGTCTGTCTAAGTTCGTGCGTCATGTCACCCAAGACTGGGCGCCTGGCGGCGGCGCGCCGCCCGCGGGCGCGAGGACGACCCCGACGATGACCGGAGCGGAGAGCCGACCCGCCATGCGCCTCGGCTTCGGCCTGATGTGCAAGGCGCCGCGCCCGGGCCTGGGCAAGACGCGGCTCGCCGCGGCGCTCGGCGCGGAGGCGGCGGCCGCGCTCGCGCGCGCCTTCCTGCAGGACAGCGCGGCGCTGCTGCGCGCGGCGGCCGATGGGCTGCACGCGCCCTGCATCGCCTTCCACGCGCCCGCCGATGCCGGCCCCGAGCTGGCGGCGCTGCTGCCCGGCTGGCCCATGCAGGCGCAGCCCGAGGGCGATCTCGGCGCGCGCATGGGCGCGGCGTTCGAGCATCTCTTCGCGCTCGGCGCGGAGGGCGCGGTGCTGACCGGCGCCGATGCGCCCAGCCTGCCGCGCGCGCTGCTCGTGCTGCTGGTCAGCGCTCTGGAACGCGGCGCCGATGCCGCGCTGATCCCCGCGCGCGACGGCGGCTATTGCGCGCTGGCGGCGGCGCGGCCGATCCCCGCCCTGCTCGACGGCATCCCCTGGAGCACGCCCGCCGTGCTGGACGCCACCCGGAGCGCGGCCGAGGCCGCGGGCCTGCGCCTCGCCGTGCTCGCGCCCTGGCATGACGTGGATGCGGCGGAGGATCTCGATCTGCTGCGCCTGACGCTGCGCGGGCTGGCGCCGCCCGGCCTGTCGCCCCTGCCGCCCTGGCCCGCCCACGCCACGCGGCGGGTGCTAGGCGAGAAGGGCTGAGCGCAGCCAGCGGGCGATGGCTGTCGCCCGCGCATCCTGGTGCGGCTGCGCGATGACCTGCGCGGCGAAGGGCATGCCCTCCACCGCCATCACGGGCAGCGTCACGCAGGGCACGCCGAGGGCCGAGGTGGCGGCGTTGCAGGCGATGTCGCCCGTGGGGCGCGGGTTCTCCGCCGCGCCGGGTGCCGCCGGATCCCACAGCGGGGCAATGCCGGGAGAGGCGGGGGCGATCAGCGCATCGACGAGCGGCGCGAGCCGCGCCATAGCGGCGCGCATCGCCTCGCGCTCGGCCAGCGCGGCGCGGACATCCTCCACCGAGAGCGCCTCCGAGGCGCGAAGCCGCGCTTTCGCCCGCGCGCTCAGCGCCTCGGGGTGGTTGCGCTCGAGCTCCAGCATCCACCAGCGGTTCTCGAAGCTGACGATGGCGTTGGTCACCGCCTTGCCGCGCGCGCAGAGCGCCTCGAAGGAGGCGAGGAAGGGGTCCGCCTCGACGATCTCGACGCCGAGGCCGCGCAGGGCGTCCAGCAGCGCCTCGAAGGCCTGCTGCTCGGCCGGGCGCAGCAGCGCCCAGCCCTCGGTGCGGAACACGCCCAGACGCTCGGGACGCGCGGGGCGGGGCGGGGCCAGGGGGCCCATAAGGCCGAGCGCGCCGGGGTCGCCGCCCGCGCGCCGCGCGATCTCGATCGCCACCAACCACATGTCCTCGTGGCTGTTCGCATGCACCCCCGCGGTGGACTGGCTCGACCCCTGCCGCTCGCCGCGATGGATCGCGCCCTGGGTGGGCTTGAGCGCGATGTTCCCGCAATAGCTCGCGGGGCGGATGATGGAGCCGCCCACCTGGGTGCCGATGGCGGCGGGGCAGAAGCCCGCGGCCACGGCGGCCGCCGAGCCGGAGGAGGAGCCGCCCGGCGTGCGCGCCGGATCGAAGGGGTTCACCGTGGGGCCCGGCTCGCTCTGGCCGAGCTCGGTGGTCACGGTCTTGCCCAGGATGATCGCGCCGGCCTGCTTCAGCGCCTGCACCAGCGCGGAATCCCGGCGCGGGAAATGCCCCGCATAGGCGGCGCAGCCCATCTGCGTCGGGAAGTCGCGCGTCTCGATCAGGTCCTTGATGCCGATGGGCATGCCATCCAGGGGCGAGAGCGGCGCGCCGGCCTTCCAGCGCGCCGTGCTCTCCTCCGCCGCCTCGCGCGCGAGATCGGCGTCGAAGCAGACGAAGGCGCGGATCGCCTCCTCGCGCGCCGCCATCTCGCCGAGGCACCGTTCCAGATAGGCGCGCGGCGTGTCGGCGCCCTCGGCGAAGCGCGGAAGGGCGTCGTGCCAGGTGAGGCCGCCAAGGCCGCGGGGATCGTAGCGCCCCATCAGTGGATCTCCGGCTCCGGCGAGGGCGCGCCGCGCTCGAGCACATCGAGGTCGCAGCCCGCATCGGCCTGGCGCACATGGCGCTGGTAGAGGGCGGTCCAGCCGCGCTGCTCCGGCGCCTTGCGCGGCGCCCAGGCGGCGCGGCGCGCGGCGAGCGTCGCCTCCTCCACCAGCAGATCGAGCCGGCGGTTCGGCACGTCGAGCGCGATGAGGTCGCCATCGCGCACCAGGGCGAGCGGCCCGCCCAGCGCCGCCTCCGGCGCCACATGCAGCACGCAGGTGCCGTAGCTGGTGCCCGACATGCGCGCATCCGAGACGCGCACCATGTCGCGCACGCCGAGCGCCAGGATCTTCTTCGGCAGCGGCAGCATCCCCCATTCCGGGAAGCCGGGCCCGCCCACGGGGCCGGCCTGCCGCAGCACCAGCACGCTCTCGGGCGTCACCGGCAGGGCGGGATCGTCGAGCCGCGCGTCGAGGTCGTTGTAGTCCTCGAAGACGAGGGCCGGGCCGGTGTGGACGAGCAGGCCCGGGCTCGCGGCGCTGTGCTTGATCACCGCACCCTGGGGCGCGAGGCTGCCGCGCAGCACCGCCACCCCGCCCTCAGGGAAGATCGGGTTGTCGAGCGGGCGGATCACGTCGCGGTCGAACACCTCCGCCCCTTCGAGCTGCGCGCCCAGCGTGCCGCTCACCGTGCGCGCATCGAGGGCGAGATGCGGCGCGAGCGTGGCGAGGAAGCCGCGGCTGCCGCCGGCGTAGTGGAAATCCTCCATCAGATGCGTCGCCCCGTTCGGCCGCAGGTTGGCGATGAGCGGCACGCGCCGGCTGATGGCGTCGAAGCGGTCGAGGTCCATCGCGATCCCGGCGCGGCGGGCGATGGCGATGAGGTGCGGGATGGCGTTGGTGGAGCCGCCGAAGGCCATGGTCGCGGCCACGGCGTTGTCCAGGCTGCGCTGGTCGAGCAGGGCCGGGAGCGTCAGATCCTCCCACACCATGGCCACGATGCGCCGCCCCGCCGCCGCGGCCATGCGCGGATGCGCGGAATCCACCGCCGGGATGGAGGCGGCGCCGGGCAGCGTCAGCCCCATCGCCTCGGCGGCGAGCGCCATGGTGCTGGCCGTGCCCGCCGTCATGCAGGTGCCGGCCGAGCGCGAGAGGCCGGATTCGATCTCCTCCCACGCCTGCTGCGTGATGGTGCCCGCGCGCAGCTCCGCGTGGTATTTCCAGACATCGCTGCCCGAGCCGAGCGTGCGCCCCCGCCAGCGCCCGCTCAGCATCGGCCCGGCCGGCACATAGATGGCCGGCAGCCCCATGCTGATCGCGCCCATGATCAGCGCCGGGCCGGTCTTGTCGCAGCCGCCCATGAGCACCAGCCCGTCGAGCGGCAGGCTGCGCGCGATCTCCTCCGTCTCCATCGCCAGCAGGTTGCGGTAGAGCATGGTGGAGGGTTTCTGGAACACCTCGGGCAGCGCCATGGCCGGGATCTCGACCGGCACGCCCCCCGCCGCCCAGACGCCGCGCTTCACGTCCTGCGCGCGCTCGCGGAAATGCGCGTGGCAGTGCATCAGGTCGGACCAGGTGTTGACGATCCCGATCACCGGCCGCCCGCGGAACTCCTCCTGGCCGAGGCCGAGCTGGAGCATGCGGGAGCGGTGGTTCGAGGCCCGCATGCCCTCCGCGCCGAACCAGCGGTGGCTGCGCAGCTCCTCCGGGCGCTTCGGCATCTCAGCGCGGCGCCATGCGGATCGCGCCGTCGAGGCGGATGGTCTCGCCATTCAGGTAGCCGTTCTCCACGATCTGCATGGCGAGCTTCGCGTACTCGTCCGGGTTGCCCAGGCGGTGCGGGTTCGGCACCGACTGCGCCAGCGACTGCTTGATGGGGTCCGCGAGGCGCTGGAGCATGGGCGTGTCGAAGATCCCCGGCGCGATGGTGCAGACGCGGATCAGCCGGCTCGCGAGGTCGCGCGCGGCGCAGAGGGTGAAGCCGATCACGCCGGCCTTCGAGGAGGCGTAGGGGATCTGCCCGATCTGCCCCTCATAGCCCGCCACCGAGGCGGTGAGGATGCACACGCCGCGCTCGCCCTCCACCGGCTCGGTCCGCGCCATGGCGGCGGCGGCCAGGCGCACGGCGTTGAAGGTGCCGGTCAGGTTCACCCGGATGATCGCCTCGAAATGCGCCAGCGCGCCGGGCACGCCGTCCTTGTCGAGGATGCGCAGCGCGCCTCCGCGCCCCGCGCAGTGCACCAGCACGCGCACCGGGCCCATCGCCTCGGCGGCGACGACGGCCGCCTGCATGCTCGTCTCCTCCGCGACGTCGGCGGCGGCGAAAGCGCCGCCCAGATCCTGCGCCACCGCCGCCCCGTTCGAGCCCGGCAGGTCGACGATCATCACCCTGGCCCCGGCAGCGGCGAGCCGCCGCGCGGAGGCGAGGCCGAGCCCCGAGGCCCCGCCCGTCACGATCGCCACCGCCCCCTTCACGTCCATGCGCTTCCTCCTCGCGTTTTTCCGCGCGCAGGGCACCACGCGCGCCGCTTCGGCGCAAGACGGGCCGGGCGGAGGCCTCGCCCTCGGTCGCGCGGCGGGGCCGCGCACCAGAGGCCACGCCTGTCACGGAAGCTTCCATGGACCGGGGCGGCTTGCGCGCTAACTCACGGAACGGTGTCATCCACCCGGAGACCAGCCATGAACCGACGCCAGCTCTTCGGCGCCACCTCGGCGCTCGCCCTCGCCACGCAGCTTCCCGCCGCCGCCCAGGAGGCCCCGGCGAGCGTGATCTTCTGCCACATCGACGGTTTCGGCGTGAACCATTGGAACGCCACGCGCATGGTCGTGGCGGGCCCGGACGGGCGCCTCGAGTGGGATCGCCTGCCGCACATCGCCGTCTACTCGGGCCACATGAAGGATGGGCTGACCGGCACCTCGCACGGCGGCGCCACCACCCATGCCTTCGGCGTGCGCGTCCAGGCCGACAGCTTCGGCATGGACGGCGCGACGCCGATCCGCAGCCTCTCCGGCTTCGAGGGCTCGATCGCGCGCGAGGCGATGGCGCGCGGCCGCTGGGTCGGCCTCGTCAACACCGGCGCGGCCTATGAGCCCGGCACGGCGGCCTTCGTCGCGAGCACGGAGCGGCGCAACTCGCTGGCCGAGATCACGCGCCTCGTCGCCGAGAGCGGCGTGCAGGTGCATCTCGCCGGCGGCGAGCGCTGGTATCTGCCGCGCGGCGTGCAGGGCCGGTTCGGAGAGGGCGCGCGCGAGGACGGACTGAACCTGATCGAGATGCTGCGCGGCCGCGGCTACACCCTCGTCTTCACGCGCGAGGAGCTGGCGGCGGTGCCCGCGAACACCGAGCGGCTCTGGGGCATCTTCGCGCACGACCACACCTTCCACGACCGTCCGGAGGAGGATCTGGCGCGCCAGAACCTGCCGAACTACGTGCCGACGGCGCCGACCCTGGCCGAGATGAGCGAGGCGGCGCTGCGCATCCTCGCCCGCGCGCCGCAGGGCTTCCTGCTCGTCGCGGAGGAGGAGGGCACCGACAATTTCGGCAACGTGAACAACGCGGCCGGCAGCCTCGAGGCGGGCGCGCGGGCGGACGCGGCGATCGGGGTGTTCCGCCGCTTCGTCGCCGCCAACCCGAACACGCTGATGTTCACCACCGCCGACTCCGACGCGGGCGGCATGCAGGTGATCGGCCCGGGCCGCGGCCAGCAGCTGATCCGCGAGGGCGCGAACCTGCCCGAGCGCGACCGCAACGGCGCGCCGCTCGACGGCCAGCGCGGCGCCGGCACCCTGGCCTTCCTCTCGGCGCCGGACCGCAACGGCGTGCGCCATCCCTTCGCCATCGCCTGGGCGACGCTGACCGACGTGAACGGCGGCATCCTGGTGCGCGGGGTGGGACGCAACGCCGAGCAGATCAGCCAGGCGGGGCTGATGGACAATGTGGACGTCTATCGCCTGATGTATCGCACCCTCTTCGGGCGCGAGGCGGCCTGACGGCGCGGGGGCGGGGCGACCCGCCCCCCCATCCGGCCCGAGGCGGAAGGCTGCGTCCGCTCCGCGCCAAGCCCTGCTTGCTTGACGCCGCGGGCGCCGGGCGGAACCATCCCCGCAGGGGAAGGAGAGGAGACGCCCATGCCGCTGCTGGCCGAACGCGCGCGCGCCACGCCCGGAAAGCCGGCGGCGATCTTCCCCGACACGGGCGAGATCCTCACCTTCGGCGAGCTGGACGCGCGGGCCAACCAGGCCGCGCACGGGCTCATCGCGCTCGGGCTGCAGCCGGGCGAGGGCATCGCGCTGCTGCTCGAGAACACGCCCGAGTTCCTGGTGCTCAGCTACGGCGCGAAGCGCGCGGGGCTGATGGTCACACCGCTTTCCATCCATCT
>JAOAIK010000039.1 GCA_026414745.1 Roseococcus sp. | reverse complement strand
ACCGGCGGAGGCGTGGGGGCCGCCAGCGGCCGCGCTAGGCGGCTACACCACGTCAGAATCGGACGTGGTGCATCGCGCGCAGGGGCGCGCTCCCGTGCGACGCGCGCAGGGGGCGGGCGCAAGTGGTTGGCGGGGCTGGTGTCGCGCCGCCTGTGAAGCCCCAGTGAAGCCCCGCGCTGGAATCGGCCTGTGGATAACTGCGCTAAGTGGTTGTGAGCCGGGCGGGATTCGAACCCGCGACCACATGATTAAAAGTCACGTGCTCTACCGACTGAGCTACCGGCCCGCCCAATGCGGGGCGCGGCGGTGAAACCCCGCCGCGGCGCGGAAGTCAACCGGAGGCTCAGGCCGGAATGTCGGCCATCACCTGCATGCGGATCACCCGGTCGGGGTTGCGCACGATCCCGTTCGGCCCCTGGCCGCGGGTGATGCGGTCCACATGCTCCATGCCCGCCGTCACCTGGCCCCAGATGGTGTACTGCCCGTTGAGGAAATCGCCGGGCGCGAACATGATGAAGAACTGGCTGTTGGCGCTGTTCGGGTCCTGCGTGCGGGCCATGCCGCAGGTGCCGCGCAGGAAGCGCGCGCGCGAGGCGGGCACGAACTCCGCCGGCAGATCGGGGAAGCCGCGGTCGCGGAAGCCCCCGGTGCCGGTGCCGGTGGGGTCGCCGCCCTGGGCCATGAAGCCTTCGATGACGCGATGGAAGGGCGTGCCGTCATAGAGGCCCTGGCGCGTCAGCGTCTTGATCCGCTCCACATGGCGCGGCGCGAGATCGGGCCGGAGCTGGATCGTGACGATGCCGTTGTCCTTGAGCGTCATGCGCAGCATGTTCTCGCGGTCCGGCGCGGCGCCCTGGGCTTCGGCCTCTTGCGTGTCGGTCATGATCAGTCCTGTTGCGATGAAGGGGGTAGCGAGAAGGGCGCGGCGGTTCATGCCTGTTCCTCCGTGCGGCTCGACGCGCTCAGCCCGCCGCGGGGCGGCGGACGCGCGCCAGGGTGCGTTCCAGCGTCAGCGGCGGGACGGAGGAGGAGATGTCCCCGCCGAGCTGCGCGATCTCCTTCACGAAGCGCGACGAGATGAAGTGGTTGCGCTCGCTCGCCATCAGATACACGGCCTCGATGTCGGGCGCGAGCCGGGCGTTCATGCCCGCCATCTGGAACTCGTAGTCGAAATCCGTCACCGCGCGCAGCCCGCGGACGATCATCTGCGCGCCGAGCTCGCGCGCGAAATGCACGAGCAGCCCGGTGAAGGGGCGCACCTCGATGCGGCAGCCGCTGCGGCGCGCGATCGGCTCCATCTCGGCGCGGACCAGCTCGGCCCGCTCCTCCAGCGGGAAGAGAGGCCCCTTGCCCGCGTTCATCGCCACTCCGACCACGAGCCGATCCACCAGCCGCGCGGCGCGGCCGATCACGTCGAGATGGCCGTTGGTGATCGGATCGAAGGTGCCCGGATAGAGGGCGATACGCTCAACCATTCTGCTCGGCCTCCTCCTCGCCCTCGTCCAGCACCGGGAAGCAGCTCGTCACCTGCTCCTCCTCGCCGAGGCGCTGCAGCATCACGCCCTGGGACTGCCGGCCCGTCTGGCGCACCTGGTCGGCCTCGAAGCGGATGGCCTGGCCCGCGTCGGTCATCATCATGATATGGTCGCCGGAGGAGACGACGAAGCACGCCACCACGCGGCTTCCGGTGCGGCGGCTGAAGGCGATGTTGGTGATGCCCTGGCCGCCGCGCCCCGTGACCCGATACTCGTAGGCGCTGCTGCGCTTGCCGAAACCGCGCTCGGTGACGGTGAAGAGGAACTGCTCCGCGCGCTCCAGCTCGCGCAGGCGCTCCGGCGAGAGGGAGACGGTTTCGAGGGGCGTCTCCGCCTCCTCGGCGGGCGGTGTCGCCTCGGGCTCCTCCCCGGCGGCGCGACGGCGCTGGGCGGCGAGGCGCAGATAGGCCTCCCGCTCGGCCGGGGAGGCCTCGACATGACGCAGCACCGCGAGCGCGATCACCGCATCGCCCGGGGCGAGGCGGATGCCGCGCACGCCCGTCGAGTCGCGCCCGGCGAAGACGCGCAGCGTCTCCGCATCCGCCGTGAAGCGGATCGCCTTGCCGAGACGGGTGGCGAGGAGGACGTCGTCGCCCTCGCGGCAGGTGGCCACGCCGATCAGCGCCTCGCCCTCGGCGAGCTTCATCGCGATGAGGCCGGAGGCGCGGATGTTCCGGAAATCCGAGAGCCGGTTGCGCCGCACATCGCCTGCCGAGGTGGCGAAGACGAGGTGCAGCGCCTCCCACAGCCCCTCGTCCTGGGGCAGCGGCAGCACCGCGGTGACGCTCTCGCCCTCCTGCAGCGGCAGGATCTGGCGCAGCGAACGCCCCCGGCCCGTCGGCCCTCCCTCCGGGAGCTGCCAGACCTTCTCGCGATAGGCCATCCCGCGCGAGGTGAAGAACAGCACCCACTGGTGGGTGTGCGCGACGAAGCTGCGCACCACCGCATCGTCGGCGCGGGTGGCGGCGGCCGCGCGTCCCTTGCCGCCCCGGTTCTGCGCGCGGAACACGTCGAGCGGGGTGCGCTTGACGTAGCCGTCGCGCGTCAGCGTCACCACCATGGAGGCGGGGGCGATCAGGCTCTCGTCGTCGATGTCGGCGTCGCTGTCCTCGATGCGCGTGAGCCGCGGGGCGGCCAGCGTGGCGCGCACGGCGCGCAGCTCCTCGGCCATCACCTCCATGCGGCGCGGACGGCTGGCGAGGATCTCCAGCAGCTCCGTGATCCGCCCCCCCTGCTCGCGCAGCTCGGCGTCGATCTTCTCGCGCTCGAGGCCCGTCAGGCGCTGCAGGCGGAGCTCGAGGATGCCGCGGGCCTGCGCCTCCGTCAGGCGCATCGTGCCCTCGGCCGAGAGCACATTGCCCTCGTCCTGCACCAGCGCGACCAGCGGCGCCACCTCGGCGGCCGGCCAGTCGCGCGCCATCAGCGCCGTGCGCGCGGCGGCCGCGTCCGGGCTCTCGCGGATCAGGCGGATCACCTCGTCGATGTTCGCCACCGCGATGGCGAGGCCGATCAGCGTGTGCGCCCGCTCCCGCGCCTTGCCGAGCCGGTGGCGCGAGCGGCGCAGGATCACCTCCTCGCGGAACTCGATGAAGGCGAGCAGCGCCTCGCGCAGCCCCATCTGCTGCGGCCGCCCCTTGTGCAGCGCGAGGAAGTTGACCGCGAAGCTGACCTGGAGCTGCGTCATGCGGAAGAGCGCGTTGAGGACGATCTCCGCCACCGCGTCCTTCTTCACCTCGATGACGATGCGCAGGCCCGAGCGGTCGGATTCGTCGCGCAGGTCGCTGATGCCCTCGATCTGCTTCGTACGCACCAGCTCGGCGATGCGCTCGATCAGCGCGGCCTTGTTCACCTGGTAGGGGATCTCGGTCACGATGATGGCCTGGCGGCCGCCCTTCGTCTCCTCGATCTCGCAGGCGGCGCGCAGCGGGATGGAGCCGCGCCCCGTCTCGAAGGCGGCGCGGATGCCCGACCGGCCGAGGATGATCCCGCCCGTCGGGAAATCCGGCCCCGGCACGATCTCCATGAGTTTCGCGAGCGGCGTGGCCGGATCGGCGATCAGCGCCAGCGCGGCGTCGATCACCTCGGCCGGGTTGTGGGTGGGGATGTTGGTGGCCATGCCCACCGCGATGCCGCCCGCCCCGTTGACCAGCAGATTGGGAAAGGCGGCGGGCAGGACGCGCGGTTCCTCCGCGCTCTCGTCGTAGTTCGGCGCGAAATCGACGGTGTCCTCGTCGATTCCCTCGAGCAGCGCGGCGGCGGAGCGGGCGAGGCGCACCTCCGTGTAGCGCATGGCCGCGGGCGGATCGCCGTCCATCGAGCCGAAATTGCCCTGGCCGTCGATCAGCGGCACGCGCATGGAGAAAGGCTGGGCCATGCGCACCATCGCGTCGTAGATGGCCGCGTCGCCGTGCGGGTGGTACTTGCCCATCACGTCGCCGACCACGCGCGCCGACTTGCGGTGCGGCTTGTCGGCCGTGTAGCCGGCCTCCTGCATGGCGAAGAGGATGCGCCGATGCACCGGCTTCAAGCCGTCGCGCACGTCGGGCAGCGCGCGGCTGACGATCACGCTCATCGCGTAGTCGAGGTAGGAGCGGCGCATCTCCGCCTCGAGCGCGATGGGCGCCACCTCCTCAGGCTTCTCGGTCTCGTCGCTCACAGGCTCGTTTCCTCATGGGCCGCCCGCGCGGCCCGCCCAGGCCGGAGGGGCGCAGGCCGCTGCTCAGAAGGGGATGTCGTCGTCGAGATCGGCTTTGCGCGGCGCATCCCAGCCGGCGCCCCGCCCGCCCGCGGGCCGGGCGGCGGCGGAGGCCGCGGGGGCGCGCTCCTCCGCCCCCTCCCCGCCCCCGCTGCGGCCGCCGACAAGGACGAGCTCCCCCCGGAAGGGCCGCAGCACGATCTCGGTCGTGTAGCGGTCCTGCCCGGACTGGTCCTGCCATTTGCGGGTCTCGAGCTGGCCCTCGATATAGACCTCGCTGCCCTTCCTCAGGTAGCGCTCGGCGATCTCGCCCAGCTTCTCGTTGAAGATGGCGACGGCATGCCACTCCGTGCGTTCCTGCAGGTTCCCCTCGCGGTCCTTGTAGCGTTCGGAGGTGGCGATGCGCAGGTTCACTACGCGCCCGCCGTTCTGGAAGTTCCGCACCTCGGGATCCTTCCCGAGCCGGCCGAGGATGATCACCTTGTTCACGCCGGCCATGGGGCGCGCCTCCTGACGCTGTTCGGGGTGGGCAGAGCGAGGAGGCAAACTACCTCCTGCGGGCCGCCGCGCCAACCCGCGACCCCCTTCCGGCCCCCTGCCCGACCTGCGACAAGCCCGCCCATGCCGCCCGCCCGGAGCCCCTTTCATGCCGCGTGACAGCGCCCCCCGAACCGGCCCCTCCGAGACCGGCCTGATCCGCGTGCGCGGGGCGCGCACCCACAACCTCAAGTCGCTCGACCTCGACCTGCCGCGCAACCGGCTGATCGTGCTCACGGGGCTCTCCGGCTCGGGCAAGTCCTCGCTCGCCTTCGACACCATCTATGCCGAGGGCCAGCGCCGCTACGTCGAGAGCCTCTCGGCCTATGCCCGGCAGTTCCTTCAGCTCATGGAGAAGCCGGACGTGGATTCGATCGAGGGGCTCTCGCCCGCCATCTCGATCGAGCAGAAGACCACCAGCCACAACCCGCGCTCCACGGTCGGCACCGTCACCGAGATCCACGACTACATGCGCCTGCTCTGGGCGCGCGTGGGGGTGCCGCACTCGCCCGCCACCGGCCTGCCCATCGAGGCCCAGACGGTGAGCCAGATGGTGGACCGCGTGCTGGCCATGCCCGAGGGCACGCGGCTGCTCATCCTCGCCCCCGTGATCCGCGGCAAGAAGGGCGAATACCGCAAGGAGCTCGCGGAGTATCAGCGCCGCGGCTTCGAGCGGGTGAAGATCGACGGCGCGCTGCACCTGATCGCCGAGGCGCCGAAGCTCGACAAGAAGCTCAAGCACGACATCGAGGTGGTGGTGGACCGCGTGGTGGTGCGGGACGGCCTCGCCCAGCGCCTCGCCGAGAGCTTCGAGACGGCGCTCGCCCTCGCCGAGGGCATCGCCTACGCCGAGAACGCGGACACGGGCGAGCGCACCGTCTTCAGCCAGAAATTCGCCTGCCCCGTCTCGGGCTTCTCCATCGAGGAGATCGAGCCGCGCCTCTTCTCCTTCAATTCGCCGCAGGGGGCCTGCCCGGCCTGCGACGGGCTCGGCACCGAGAGCTTCTTCGACCCCGCCCTCGTCGTGCCCAACGAGGCGCTGAGCCTGAAGGAGGGCGCCATCGCCCCCTGGGCGGGCAACGCCTCCAGCCCCTATTACGACCAGACGCTGGCCTCGCTCGCGCAGCATCTGCGGATCAGCCCGGAGAAGCCGTGGGAGGAGCTGCCCGCCGCGGCGCGCGAGGCCATCCTCTTCGGCACCGGGGGCGAGGCCGTGACGCTGCGCTACCGCGACGGGCTGCGCGCCTACGAGGTTTCCAAGCCTTTCGAAGGCGTGATCGCCAATCTCGAGCGCCGCTTCCGAGAGACCGACAACCCCTGGGTCCGCGAGGATCTGGCGCGCTACCAGGCCGAGAAGCCCTGCGAGGCCTGCCGCGGGCACCGCCTGCGCCCGCAGGCGCTGGCGGTGAAGGTCGCGGGCTGCCACATCGGCGAGGTGAGCGCGCTCTCCATCCGCCGCGCGCGCGAGTGGTTCGCCGGGGTGGACGCCACCCTCACCCCGCAGCGACGGGAGATCGCACGGCGCATCCTGCGCGAGATCGAGGAGCGGCTGCAGTTCCTCGTGGATGTGGGCCTCGACTACCTCTCGCTGGCGCGCAGCAGCGCCACCCTCTCGGGCGGCGAGAGCCAGCGCATCCGCCTCGCCTCGCAGATCGGCAGCGGGCTGACAGGGGTGCTCTACGTGCTCGACGAGCCCTCCATCGGCCTGCACCAGCGCGACAACGAGCGGCTGCTCGCCACGCTGCGCCGGCTGCGCGACCTCGGCAACACCGTGCTGGTGGTGGAGCACGACGAGGACGCCATCCGCAGCGCCGACCATCTGGTGGACATCGGCCCCGGAGCGGGCGCGGCCGGCGGCAAGCTGGTGGCGCAGGGCACGCCGGAGGAGGTGGCGGCGCATCCGGATTCCCTCACCGGCGCCTATCTCTCCGGACGGCGCCAGATCCCCCTGCCCGCCGCCCGCCGCCCGCGCGACCCCGAGCGGCTGCTGCGCGTGGTCGGCGCCACGGGCAACAACCTCAAGGGCGTGACGGCGGAGTTCCCGCTGGGCACCTTCACCGCCGTCACCGGCGTCTCGGGCGGGGGCAAGTCCACCCTGGTGATCGAGACGCTCTTCAACGGCCTCGCGCGGCGCCTCTCGGGCAGCGCCGTGGTCCCCGCACCGCACGCACGCATCGAGGGCATCGAGTTCCTCGACAAGGTGATCGACATCGACCAGTCGCCCATCGGCCGCACGCCGCGCTCCAACCCCGCCACCTACACGGGCCTCTTCGCGCCCATCCGCGACTGGTTCGCGGAGCTGCCCGAGAGCCGCGCGCGCGGCTACAAGCCGGGCCGCTTCAGCTTCAACGTGAAGGGCGGCCGCTGCGAGGCCTGCCAGGGCGACGGCGTCATCAAGATCGAGATGCACTTCCTGCCCGATGTCTACGTCACCTGCGACGCCTGCAAGGGCAAGCGCTACAACCGCGAGACGCTGGAGGTGCGCTTCCGCGGGCAGTCCATCGCCGATGTGCTGGACATGACGGTGAGCGAGGCGCGCGCCTTCTTCGCCGCCGTGCCGGCCATCCACGAGAAGCTGCGCACGCTCGAGGAGGTGGGGCTCGGCTACATCCATCTCGGCCAGCAGGCGACCACCCTCTCGGGCGGCGAGGCGCAGCGCATCAAGCTGGCGAAGGAGCTGTCGCGCCGCGCCACCGGGCGCACCCTCTACATCCTTGACGAGCCCACCACGGGCCTGCACTTCGAGGATGTACGCAAGCTCCTCGAGGTGCTGCACGCGCTGGTGGCCGCCGGCAACACCGTGATCGTGATCGAGCACAACCTCGAGGTGATCAAGACCGCCGACTGGGTGATCGATCTCGGCCCCGAGGGCGGCGAGGGCGGCGGGCGCATCGTCGCCACCGGCACGCCCGAGGAGGTGGCGGCCAACCCCGCGAGCCACACGGGCCGCTTCCTCGCGCCGATCCTGGCGCGGCACGCGCCGCCGGCGAAGCCGAAGCGACGGCGCGCCTGAGCCTCATACCACACGCATGAAGGTTTCACCTTCGCGCCCCTCAGTCGGGCGCCCATGGCGGCACGCCGCCATGGGTCCCGTCGCCGGGCGGCGGCCCTCCGGCCGCCTTGGCGTCGCGGCACAGGCCGCGAGCCGCACCCGCGGCCTCGGCCCTGCGGGCCGCAGGCTTCGGACTTCCTGCGCTCGGTGTCACAGCCGCTTCACCGCGAGCATCACCTCCGCATCCTCGGGGCTGCGCGCGAGCGCGTAGCCGAGCTTGCGGACGAAGCCCAGCATGGGCTGGTTGTCGGCCAGCACATGGCCGACGAGCTCCGTCACGCCCTGGCTGCGCGCCCACTCCTCCGCCCGCTCCATCAGCCGCCGCGCGAGGCCGGTTCCCTTGGCGTCCGGCGTCACCACCACCGCGAACTCGGCCGCCGTGCCCAGGGGTTCGCGGATCACCCGCGCGGTGCCGTGGTTGCGGCCCTCGCGCATGGCCACGAAGGCCATCTCGCGCGCGTAGTCGATCTGGGTGAGGCGCGCGAGCAGCGCGGGCGGCAGCTCCTTCATGGTCGAGAAGAAGCGGAAGCGAACATCCTCGGCCGGCAGGGCGCGGAAGAAGGCGCCCTGTGCCGCCGCGTCCTCGGGCCGGATGGGGCGCAGCTCGAACACCCTGCCGTCGCGCGCCGTCCATGCCTCGGCGAGATGGGCCGGGTAGGGGGTGATGGCGTGCAGCGCCGCCTCGCCCGCCGGGCGCAGGGCGAGCTCGGCATCCACCGCCAGCACGCCCCCGGCGGTCGCGAGCAGGGGGTTCACCGCCAGCGCGGCGATCTCGGGGAAGTCCACGAGCAGCTGGGAGACTCGCACCAGGGAGTCGGCGATGGCGGGCTCGGCCACCGCCGGGCGGTCGCGCCAGCCGGGCAGCAGGCGCGCAAGGCGCGTGCGCGCGATCAGCGCATGCGCCAGCGGCAGGTTGAGCGGCGGCAACTCCACCGCCTCGTCGCGCGCGAGATCGGCCGTGGTGCCGCCCTGGCCGAAGCCGATCCAGGGGCCGAACATCGCGTCCTCGCCCGCGCGCAGGCGCAGCTCCAGCGCACCGCGCGGCGCCTGGCGCTGCAGCAGGAAGCCGCTCATCCGCGCCTCGGGCAGGCGCGCGGCGATCTCGCGCTCCATCTCCTGCGCGGCCTCGCGCACCGCCCCGCTCTCGCGCAGGTTCAGCACCACCCCGCCATGCTCGCTCTTGTGCGCGACCAGCATGCGCGCCTTCAGCACCAGCGGCGGGCCCATGGCGTGCGCCACCAGCGCGGCCTCGGCCGGGGTGGCGGCGCGGCGGCCCTCCACGACCGGAACGCCATAGGCCGAGAGCACGGCCAGCGCCTCGTCCTCGTAGAGGACGAGCCGGCCCTCGTTGCGCGCGGCGGCGAAGAGCGCGCGCACGCGCTCGCGCTCGGGCGTCACCTCCAGCACCTCGGCGGGCGGGAGCTCGGCGGCGGCGGCACGGTTGCGCCGCTCGGCCAGCAGATGCGCCGCACCGCGCACCGCCGCCTCCGGCGTGGCGAAGGCCGCGAGCCCCGCCGCGGCCAGCGCGGCGCGTCCGGCCCGGCCCTCGCCCTCGCCCATCCAGGCAAAGAGGAGCGGCGCGCCGCGCAGCGCCGCGAGCCCGGCCAGCAGGGAGGCCGAGGGGCGCTCTCCCGCCTCCTCCGGGGCGTGCAGCGCCACCACGGCATCGGCATCCCCCTCGCGCAGCAACGGGGCCAGCATCTCCAGCAGCCGGTCCGCCGGGCCGGGCCCGAGCGAGAAGGGCTCGCCGGCCAGCCGCAGCCCCTCGCGCAGCGCCGCATCGGCGGCCAGCCGCGCCACGCCCTGGCCATTGGCCAGGATGGCGATGCGCTCGCCAGGCCCCGGGCGCTCGCGCGCGCGGGCGCGGGCCAGCGTCTCTGCGGCGGCCAGCCAGTCCTCCAGCCCCGCCGCCGAGAGCACACCGGCCCGGCGCAGCACCGCCTCCATCACCGCCTCGCCGAGGCCCGAGGGGTCCTCGGCGCGCACGCCGGGCCGCAGGGCGAGCACGGGGCGCGTGCGCGCCGCCGCCCGCGCGGCCGAGACGAACTCGCGCCGGTTCTTGATGCGCCGCAGCTCCAGCAGCACGCAGCCGGTGCGCGCATCGCGCGCCAGCCAGTCGAGCCCGGCGGCGAAGCCGATGTCGTCATTCGCGCCCACGCCGATGACGTGGGAGAAGCCGAGCCCCTCGGCCTCTGCCCACTCGATGACCGCCCGCGCGATGCTCGCCGACTGCGTCATGAGCGCGAGACGGCCCGGCCGGATCGGCGCATGGGAGAGGGTGGCGTCGAGGCCGATCTCCGTCGCCGCCAGGCCGAAGCTGCGCTCGCCCAGCGCCCGCAGCCCGGCCGCGCGCGCCATCCCGGCCAGCCCCGGGGCCGCCACCGGCACCACCACGGCGCGGCAGCCCCGCGCGGCGAGGGCCTGCAGCGCGGCGGCCTGGGCGGGCGGGGGAAGGCTCAGCACCGCGAGGTCGGGCGCGCCCTCGGGCGGTGCGAAGCCCTCATGCGCCATCCCCTCGATCATCAGCCGGCCCTGGAATCCGCCGGCGGCGAGGTTGCGCGCCAGCCGCGCCGATTCCGGCAGGGCGGGATCGGCCAGCAGCAGCACCGTGCGCGGCCGGAACAGCGCCGCCGCCCGGAACCCGGCACCCGGGCGCGCCTCCATGATCAGCGACATGGGCCCATCTTGCGCAAGCGCCCCGCCCTTGCTGCGTTACCCTCGCATGAAAAGGCCGCGAGCATGACCAACGACCCGCGCATGGACCCCGAGATGGCCGCCTTCAGCGCCATGATGGCCGAGCGGATGGCGGGGCTGCCGCCCATCCTCCTCCCCTCGCCGCCGCGTTCTGCGCCTTTCGATGCGCAGCGCCTGCTCAACGACGGCCCGCAGCTCTTCCTCGCCGAAGGCGGGCCCGTCATGGCCGAAACCCGCGACCTCTGGCTTCCCATCCGCGGGCGGCGGATGCTGCTGCGCCTGCACCGCCCGCGGACCGATGCGCCGCTGCCGGTGCTGATCTATCTCCACGGCGGGGGCTGGGTCTGGGGCAGCATCGACACGCATGACCGCATCATGCGCAGCTACGCGGCCGCCGCGGGCTGCGCCGTGCTCGGCCCCGACTACGCGCTGAGTCCGGAGGCGGTGTTCCCGCAGGCGCTCGAGGAATGCGCGGCGGTGCTGCGCCATGTCGCGCGCGACGGCGCGGCGCTCGGGCTCGATCCCGCCCGCATCGCGCTGGGCGGCGACAGCGCGGGCGCCAACCTCGCCGCCGCGGTCGCGCTGCTGCAGGCGGGGCGGCCCGATCCCGTCGCGCTGCGCGGGCTGCTGCTCAACTACGGCGTCTTCGACCATGTGCTCGACACGCCCTCCTACCGCGAGTTCGCCGAGGGCTACGGGCTGACGCTCGAGAAGATGCGCTTCTACTGGGACGCCTACTGCCCCGACCCCGTGGCTCGGCTCTCGCCGCTGGCCTCGCCGCTGCGCGGGGACCTCTCCGGGCTGCCGCCCACCCTGCTGCACATCGCCGAGCTCGACGTGCTGGCGAGCGAGAACTTCGCCTTCGCCGAGAGGCTCCGCCATGCCGGGGTGGCGCTGGAGATGCAGGCCTTCCCCGGCACGCTGCACGGCTTCCTGCGGGCGCTGGGGCGCGTCGGCGCGGCCGACAGGGCCGTGGCCGCCGCCGGGGAGTGGCTCGCCGCGCGGCTCGCGTGATCAGCCGGCGACGAGCACCGTCCGGCCGACCACCTTGCCCTCGCGCAGCCGGTTGAGCGCGAGGTTGGCGTTGGCGAGCGGTTCGGTGCTGACCGGGATGGGCGGCAGCCGGCCGCTCTGCGCCAGCTTCACCACCGCCTTCAGCTCCGGGATGCTGCCGACATAGCTGCCCTGGATGGTGACGGCCTTGATGGGCAGGAGCGGCAGCGGCAGGCGGAGCTCGCCCCCGAAGAGGCCGACCTGCACCATCTTGCCGCCCTTGGCCAGGGCGTCGAAGGCGGCGGCGGCGGACTGGCTGCCGTTCACCAGGTCCACGATCCCGAGCACGGGACCGCCGCAGGCGTCGATGATGCGCTTCGCCGTGCCCTCGGGCGTGGCGAGCACCGTCTCGGTCGCGCCCTGGGCGCGTGCGGCCTCGAGCTTCGCGGCATCGACGTCCACCGCGCAGATCCGCCGGTGGCCGAGCGCCTTGAGCACGGCGATGGCCTGCAGGCCGAGCCCGCCCGCCCCCACCACCACGATGGGCTGCGTCCTGGGCATCGGCATCAGCTTGCGGATGGCCGAATAGACCGTGACGCCCGAACAGGCATAGGTGGCGGCCAGCGCCGGGTCGAGCCCGTCGATCGGGATCAGGTGCTTCCAGTGGGCGGCGAGCACATGCGTCGCGTAGCCGCCATGCTGATAGACGCCGAGCGCCCGGGGCCGCACCGCGCAGAGATTCTCCTCGCCCCTGCGGCAGCGCGCGCATTCGCCGCAGCCCACCCAGGGGAAGACGAGGCGCAACTGCCCCTTCTTCAGCCCCTGCCCCTTGGCGCCGGGGCCCCATCTCACCACCCGGCCCACGATCTCATGGCCCATGGCGAGCGGCAGCTTGAGGCCGCGGTCGGTCATGCGCAGCTTGCCGCGGGCCCCCATGTCGTATTCGCCCTCCCAGATGTGCAGGTCGGAGTGGCAGACGCCGGCATGCGTCACCTCCAGCAGCACCTCATCGCCCTTGGGTTCGGGCGTGGGGAGGTCGATCTCCTGCAGCGGCTTTCCGTTCTCGACGACGGCCCAGGCCTTCATGGCGCGCTTCCTCCGCATGTTCTCGTCGCGATGGGAGCGCCCGGCCGCCCATCCGTCAACGGGCCGGGCCGGGCCGGGGCTCGGCGCCCGGGGCCGCTTGCCGACACCGCGGCTTCGTCGCAATGTCGCCTCCCGCCGCCGCAAAAGCGCCGCCGAGGGGCGGAAGGATGCGAGGAAGGGTGTTGCTGGGACGGCTCGCGCGATGACGCGCCTGATGGTCGCTTTCTTCTGCTCGGGCTTCGCGGCGCTGCTCTGCCAGATCGTCTGGCAGCGCATGCTCGGCATCTTCGCGGGCTCGGACACGGTCTCGGCGGCGCTGGTGGTCAGCGCCTTCCTTGCCGGTCTCGGGCTCGGCTCCATCATCGGCGCCAAGCTCGCGGACCGTCTGTCGCCGCGCGGGGCGATGCTGGGCTTCGTGCTGGCCGAGCTCGGGGTGGCGTTCTGCGCGCTGCTCTCCAAGCCCTTCCTCTACGACTTCATCGCCATCGGCCTCGCCGACGCGGTGCAGCAGCCGCTGGCCGTCTTCGCGCTCTGCTTCGCGGGGCTGGTGGTGCCGACGACGCTGATGGGCGCCTCGCTGCCCTTCCTCGCGCGCGCGGTGGCGACCGAGCTCGCCACGGCGGCCGAGCGGATCGGCACGCTCTACGGCATGAACACGCTGGGCGCGGGGCTCGGGGCGCTGATCGGCGGCTGGGTGATCGTCGGCTCGCTCGGCTTCGTCGCCGCGCTGGGCCTGGCGGCGGTGCTGGATGTGCTGGCGGGGCTGCTCGCGCTCTCGCTGCTGCCCGGGCTTGCGCGCCGCCCTCCCGCGCCCGCCCCCCGCATGACCGGCGAGCGGCGCGCGCCGGAGCCTTTCGGCGGGCTCGGGCTGTGGTGCCTGCTCGTCTTCCTCTCGGGCTACGTGATCGTGGCGATGGAGATCGTCTGGGTGCGGCTGCTCGGGCAGGTGGGGCAGTATCACGCCTATCTCTTCCCCACCATCCTCGGCGTGTTCCTGCTGATGGACGGCCTCGGCATGGCGGTGGCGGCACGGATGGTGCGCCGCCTGGCCGACCCGCGGCCGGCCTTCTTCCTGACGCAGGGGGCGGGCTTCGTGCTGGGCGCGCTGCTGCTCGGCGCCCTGTGGTGGGCGATGGGGCGCGCGCCGCTCGCGGACATCATGGCGGTGGATTTCGACCGGTTCGGCCCGATGCACCTCGCCATCTCCACGGCGCTGGTCGTGATCGTGGTGGGCCCGCCCTCCTTCATCATCGGCATGACCTTCCCCTTCGTGCAGCGCGCGGTGCAGCAGGATCTGGCGAGCGTGGGCGCGCGCGTGGGGTGGGTGCAGCTCGCCAACATCCTCGGCAACGCGGCGGGCTCGCTCGGCACCGGGCTGGTCACCTTCCACTTCCTCGGCACCATGGGGACGATGCTGCTGCTCGCCCTGCTCTCGCTCGGGCTGCTGCTCGCCTGGCTCTGGCTGGCGCGCGCCTCGCGCCCCTGGACGGCGGCGCTGGCGGCGGCCACCGCGGCCATCGCGCTGCTGTTGCCGAACAACGAGCGCTTCTGGGCCCGGCTGCACGGGCTGCCCGAGAACGTGGCGTTCGCCTGGAGCGAGGACCGATCCGGCATCGCCTTCTGGCGCGAACGCGGCGAGGGCGAGGGGCGCGCGCCGGGCCGCTTCTTCATCATGGGGCACGGCCAGGGCTTCGTGCCCTTCCTCGAGACGCACATCCTGCTCGGCATGATCGGCCCGCTCATCCATCCCCACCCGGAGCGGGTGCTGACCATCGGCATCGGCTCGGGCGGCACGCCCTATGGGGCCACGGTGAACCCCGCCACGCGCGAGGTGCGCGGCATCGAGCTGGTCCGCCCCGTGCTGGACACGCTCGAGGAGATCGCGCGCGAACGCCCGGAGTCCGGCGTGGCGCAGCTCCTGCGCGACCCGCGGGTCAAGCTCGAATACGGCGACGGGCGGCGGGCGCTGACGCGCGGGAATGGCCGCTACGACGTGATCGAGGCCGACGCCATCCGTCCGCAGACCTCGCATTCCGGCCTGCTCTACAGCGCCGAGTTCCTTGCGCAGGTGCGCGAGCGGCTGGCCCCCGGCGGGCTCTACGTGCAATGGGCGCCGACCTGGCGGGTGGTGGACACCTTCGTCGCCGTCTTCCCCCACGCGGTGCTGCTGCGGCCGGCGAATGTGCTGATCGGCAGCGACCGGCCCATCCCGATCGACCGGGATGGGCTGCTCGAGCGGCTGCGCTCGCCGGAACTCGTGGCCTTCACGCGGCGGGGCAACCCCAATGTCACCGACCTCACGGCCATGATCGCGGGGGAGATGACGGTCTGGACGCCCGAGACGCCGCGGGTGCCGCCGCCGCTGACGGACATGTTCCCGCGCGACGAGTTCTTCATCAACCACGCCTATCTCGACGCCTACCAGCCGCGCCGGCCCTGAGGGCTCACTCCAGCCGGAATGCGTCGGCGATGCGCCGCGCTCTCCCGTCGGCGGCGATCAGGATGACGTCGAAGCGGATGCCGGCAGCTCCGTACCCTGGCCGGGCGGCGCACCAGGCCTCGGCGGCGGCGAGCAGCCGCGCGCGCTGGCGCGGGCCGAGCGCGAAGGCCGCCGCGTCGAGGTCGCGCCGCGCCTTCACCTCGACGAAGGCGAGCAGCCCCGCGCGCTCGGCGACAAGGTCGATCTCGCCCGCCGCCGTCCGCGCGCGCCGGGCCAGCACGCGCCAGCCCTCGGCCTCCAGCAGGGCCTGGGCGAGGGCCTCGGCGGCGCGCCCCGCCCGATAGGCCGCCGCGCCGCGCCGGGCGCGCCCCGCCTCAGGCGGCGAGCGCATCCCGGATGGCGGCGACGGCCTCGGGAATCATCGCCGCCGTCACGTCGAGGTGGGTGCAGGCCCGCACCCTTCCCCCGAGCGCGCTGACCGCGACGCCCCGCGCCAGCAGGCGCTGCTGCAGCGTCGCCACCGGCACGCCGGTGGCCGCGATGTCGAAGAAGACAAGGTTCGTCTCCGGCTCCTCCACCGCCACGCCCTCGATCTCGGCGAGGCCGCGCGCCAGCGCCTTCGCGTTGGCATGGTCCTCGGCGAGGCGCTCCACATGGTGGTCGAGCGCGTAGAGGCAGGCGGCGGCGCAGATGCCGGCCTGGCGCATGGCGCCGCCGAGGCGCTGCTTCCAGCGCCAGGCCTCGCCGATGAACTCCCGCGAGCCGCAGAGCACGGCGCCGAGCGGGGCCCCGAGACCCTTGGTGAAGTCGAGCCAGACGGAGTCGAAGCCGGCCACCATCTCGGCGGGGGCGATCCCGGTCGCGACACAGGCGTTCATCAGTCGCGCGCCGTCCATGTGCGTGGCCCAGCCCTGTTCGCGCGCCACCGCCACCACCTCCTCGAGCTGCGCCCGCGGCCAGACGGCGCCGCCGCCGATATTCGCGGTCTGCTCCACCTCGAGAAGGCGCTGCGGCGGCGCGTAGCGTGTGCGCGGGCGGATCGCGGCCCGCAGCGCCTCGGCGGTGAACATGCCGCGGGGCCCGCGCAGCGGCATGATCTGCACGCCCGTGAGCGCGGCATGGGCGCCACCCTCGCTGTGCAGGATGTGGCTCGTCTCGTGGGCGAGCACCTCCTCGCCCTTTCGGCAATGGGCGAGGATGGCGATGACGTTGCACATGGTGCCGGAGGGCAGGAACATCGCCGCCTCCTTGCCCATGAGCGAGGCCATGCGGTCGCAGAGCGCGTGCACCGTGGGGTCGTCGCCATGCTGTTCGTCACCGACCTCGGCGCGCATCATCGCCTCCTTCATGGCGGGCGTGGGGCGCGTCTGGGTGTCGGAATAGAGGTTGATGCGGACGGGCGGGCTGCCGGCGGGCGGGCGGGGCGGGGCGTGGACCATGCCGCGCCTGTAGCCCAGAGCCCGCACCGCGGCCAACCGGGGTGCGGCCCGCTCCTCGCCGCCGCAGGGAGCCTCCTGCGAGGCCAAGCGTGAACCGGTTTTCGGTTAATCCCTCTAAGTCACTAAAAAAACAATACTTCTTACTGCGCCGCGCCGCGCGACCGGGCTTGCGCCCGGCGCTCCGCGCGCGTAAGGGAGGATGGCGTTCGGAGGAAAAGCCCATGGCCACGGAAACCGCCGGGAGCAAGCGCCGCAGCAAGGCGAAGGAGCCCCCGCTGGGCCGGGCGGGCCTCCTCAAGGCCTATCGCGACATGCTGCTGATCCGTCGCTTCGAGGAGAAGGCGGGCCAGCTCTACGGCATGGGCCTCATCGGCGGCTTCTGCCACCTCTACATCGGGCAGGAGGCCGTGGTGGTCGGCATGCAGGCCACGCTCGAGCCGGGCGACCAGGTGATCACCTCCTACCGCGACCATGGCCACATGCTCGCCTGCGGCATGGAGGCACGCGGCGTGATGGCGGAGCTGACGGGCCGGATCGGCGGCTACTCCAAGGGCAAGGGCGGGAGCATGCACATGTTCTCCCGCGCGCAGGGCTTCTACGGCGGGCACGGTATCGTCGGCGCTCAGGTCAGTCTCGGCACCGGGCTCGCCTTCGCCAACTGGTATCGCGGCAATGGCCGGGTGACCCTGACCTATTTCGGTGAGGGCGCCTCCAACCAGGGCCAGGTGTACGAGAGCTTCAACTTGGCGGCGCTGTTCCGGCTGCCGGTGGTCTTCATCATCGAGAACAACAAATACGGCATGGGCACGAGCGTGGACCGCGCGAGCGCCAGCCGCGACCTCTCGAAGAACGGCTCGCCCTGGGGCATTCCGGGCGAGCAGGTGGACGGGATGAACGTGCAGGCCGTCTTCGAGGCGGGCCGGCGGGCCGTGGCCCACTGCCGCGCCGGCCACGGCCCCTACCTGCTCGAGATGAAGACCTATCGCTACCGCGGCCACTCGATGAGCGACCCGGCCAAGTATCGCACGCGCGAGGAGGTTCAGAAGATGCGCGAGCAGCACGACTGCATCGAGACCGCGCGCGCCGACCTGCTCGCGCTCGGCGTCACGGAGGCCGAGCTCAAGGCGATCGACGAGGAGGTGAAGGCCATCGTGCAGGACAGCGCGGATTTCGCGCAGGCCTCGCCGGAGCCACCCGAGTCCGAGCTCTGGACCGACGTGCTGGTGGAGGGCTGAGCCGTGGGTGTC
Organism: Roseococcus sp.; assembly: GCA_026414745.1. Taxonomy (GTDB): domain Bacteria; phylum Pseudomonadota; class Alphaproteobacteria; order Acetobacterales; family Acetobacteraceae; genus Roseococcus. The sequence goes on along the minus strand of JAOAIK010000039.1, from coordinate 11,203 downwards.
GCGATCCTCATGCCCGCCCTCTCGCCGACCATGACGGAGGGCAAGCTCGCGCGCTGGCTGAAGAAGGAGGGCGACCGCATCCGCGCCGGCGAGGTGATCGCCGAGATCGAGACGGACAAGGCCACCATGGAGGTCGAGGCCGTGGACGAGGGGGTGCTGACGCGCATCCTGGTCCCCGAAGGCACGGAGAACGTGCAGGTCAACGCCCCCATCGCGGAGCTGGACGGGGGGCCCGCGGCCGCGGTCGCCGCCACGGTCCCTGCGCCTTCGCCCGCCCCCGTCGTCGCGCCCGCCGCCTCCCTCCCCGCCGCGCCTGCCGCTGCGCCTCGGCCACCCGCGGCCGAGAAGGACTGGGGCCCCACGCGCAGCATGACGGTGCGCGAGGCGCTGCGCGATGCCATGGCGGCAGAGATGCGCCGCGACCCGGACGTGTTCCTGATCGGCGAGGAGGTGGCGCAGTACCAGGGCGCCTACAAGGTGAGCCAGGGGCTGCTCGAGGAGTTCGGCCCCAAGCGCGTGATCGACATGCCCATCACCGAGCACGGATTCGCCGGCATGGCGGTGGGAGCGGCGTTCACCGGGCTCAGGCCCATCGTGGAGTTCATGACCTTCAACTTCTCGATGCAGGCGATCGACCAGATCATCAACTCGGCGGCGAAGACGCTCTACATGTCGGGCGGGCAGCTCGGCTGCCCGATCGTCTTTCGCGGGCCGAACGGCGCGGCCGCACGCGTCGCGGCGCAGCACAGCCAGTGCTACGCCTCCTGGTATGCGCATTGCCCGGGGCTGAAGGTGGTGGCGCCCTGGAGCGCGGCCGACGCGAAGGGGCTGCTGCGCGCCGCCATCCGCGATCCGAACCCCGTCATCGTGCTCGAGAACGAGATCCTCTACGGCCAGAGCTTCGAGGTGCCGACCGACGAGGAGTTCACCCTGCCCATCGGCAAGGCCAAGGTGGAGCGTCCGGGCACGGACGTGACGCTCGTCGCCTTCTCCATCATGGTGGGCATGGCGATGCAGGCGGCGGAGAAACTGGCCGAGCAGGGCATCAGCGCCGAGGTGATCAACCTGCGCAGCCTGCGCCCGCTCGACACCGAGACCATCGTGGCGAGCGTGCGCAAGACCAACCGGCTGGTCACGCTCGAGGAAGGCTGGCCCTATGCGGGCATCGGCGCGGAGGTGGCCATGCGGGTGATCGAGCACGCCTTCGACCATCTCGACGCCCCGCCGATGCGCGTCACGGGGGCGGATGTGCCCATGCCCTATGCCGCGAACCTCGAGAGGCTCGCCCTGCCGCGGCTCGAGCAGGTGATCGAGGCGGCCCGCGCCGTCACCTACCGCTGAGGAGCGCGCCGCGATGGCCACCAACATCCTGATGCCCGCCCTCTCGCCGACCATGACGGAGGGCACGCTGGCGCGCTGGCTCAAGAAGGAGGGCGAGCCGGTCAAGGCGGGCGACGTGATCGCCGAGATCGAGACGGACAAGGCCACCATGGAGGTCGAGGCCGTGGACGAGGGCGTGCTGGGCAAGATCCTGGTGCCCGCCGGCACGGAAGGCGTGAAGGTGAACGAGGTGATCGCCGTGCTCGTCGCCCCGGGCGAGGCGGCGCCGGAGGCCCCCCTCCCCGGCGCGGCCCTGCCCGCGGCCGGCGCGCCTCTCCCCCTGGCCGCTCCGCCTCCTGCCGCGGCGGCGGTCGCGCCGGCCGCCACGGCCGCGACGAAGGGCAATGGCCGCGTCTTCGCCTCGCCGCTCGCGCGGCGGATGGCGCAGCAGGCGGGGCTCGATTTGACGACGGTCACGGGCAGCGGCCCGCAGGGGCGAATCGTGAAGGCCGATGTCGAGGCGGCGATGAACCGCCCGGCGGCCCCTGCCCAGGCGAAGGCGCCGGCCGCGGCGCCCGTGACCGTGGCGGCGGCGGCGCCCCCGCCCGCACCGAAGCCCGCCTCCGCCGCCATCGCCGCGCCGCACGAGGCGGTGCCGCACTCCTCCATGCGCAGGGTCATCGCGCGCCGGCTTTCGGAGTCCAAAGCCAGCATCCCCCACTTCTACGTGGCGATGGACATCGAGCTCGACGCGCTGCTCAAGCTGCGCGCCGAGCTGAACGCCCAGGCGCCGAAGGAAGGCCCGGGCGCCTTCAGGCTCAGCGTGAACGACCTGATCATCAAGGCCTGCGCGGTGGCGCTGCGCCGGCATCCGGGCGTCAACGCCTCCTGGACCGAGGAGGCCATCCTCCGCTTCACGGATGTGGACATCAGCGTGGCCGTCGCCCTCCCCGACGGGCTCATCACGCCCATCATCCGGCGCGCCGACCAGAAGGGCCTCGCCACCATCTCGAACGAGATGAAGGACCTCGCGGCGCGGGCGAAGGCCGGAAAGCTGAAGCCCGAGGAGTTCCAGGGCGGCGGCTTCTCCCTCTCCAACATGGGTATGTACGGCGTCAGCCACTTCGCCGCGATCATCAACCCGCCCCAGGCCGGCATCCTCGCCGTCGGCGCGGGCGAGCAGCGGCCGGTGGTGAAGAACGGCGCGCTCGCCATCGCCACCGTCATGACCTGCCAGCTCAGCGTGGACCACCGCGTGATCGACGGGGCGCTGGCGGCCGAGTTCATGCAGACGCTGAAGGGGCTGATCGAGAACCCGCTCTCGCTGATGCTCTGACGCCATGGCCTGGCGCGACGCGAGGCGGGAGGATCTGCCGGAGGTGTTCCGCCTCCTGCGCGCGCTCGCGGAATACGAGCGGCTGCTGCACGAGTTCACCGCCACCGAGGCCGACTACGCGGCGGCCCTCTTCGGCCCCTCCCCCGCCGCCCAGGCCATGCTGGCCGAGGCGGAGGGGCGTGCCGTGGGCGTCTGCCTCTGGTATCGCGTCTTCCCCTCCTTCACCGGCAAGCCCGGCATCTGGATCGAGGACGTGTTCGTGGAACCCGCGCATCGCCGCCGGGGCCTCGGCAGCGCCGTCTTCCGCCTGCTGGCGCGGCGCGTGCTGGCCGAGGGCGGCGCGGCGCTGGAGTGGAATGTGCTCGACTGGAACGCGCCCGCCATCGCCGCCTACCGCGCGATGGGGGCCGTGCCGCGCGAGCAGTGGACCGACATGCGCGTGAGCGGCGAAGCGCTGCGCGCTCTCGCGGAAAGGGGCTGAGAGATGGCCGATCCCTTCGACCTCATCGTGCTGGGCGGCGGGCCCGGCGGCTATGTCGCGGCCATCCGCGCCGCGCAGCTCAAGATGAAGGTGGCGCTGGTGGAGCGCGAGCACCTGGGAGGCATATGCCTCAACTGGGGCTGCATCCCGACCAAGGCGCTGCTGCGCGCCTCCGAGATCAACCACCTGCTGCACAGCCTCGACGCCTACGGCTTCGCCGCCGACAACCCGCGCTTCGATTTCGCCAAGGTGGTGAAGCGCTCGCGCGGCGTGGCGGCCCAGCTCTCGGGCGGCGTCAAGCACCTCCTGCGCAAGAACAAGGTGAGCGTGTTCGACGGCCATGGCGCGCTGGCCGGGCCGGGGCGCGTGGCGGTGACGAAGGAGGGCAAGCCCGTCGCGGAGCTGGCCGCCAGGCACATCATCCTCGCCACCGGCGCGCGCGCGCGCGTGCTGCCGGGCCTCGAGCCCGATGGCCGGCTCATCTGGTCCTACCGCGAGGCGATGGTGCCCGCCGCCCTGCCGAAGCGGCTCATCGTCATGGGCTCGGGCGCCATCGGCAGCGAGTTCGCCAGCTTCTACCTCAACATGGGCGCCGAGGTGACGCTGATCGAGGTGATGGACCGCATCCTGCCCGTGGAGGACGCGGAGGTCAGCGCCTTCGTGCGCAAGGCCTTCGAGAAGCAGGGCATGAAGGTCATCACCGGCGCCAAGGTCCAGGGCGTGCGCAAGGCCGCGGACAGCCTGACCGCCATCGTCGAGGCGGAGGGCAAGGTGACGGAGCTCCAGGCCGACCGCCTGATCAGCGCCGTGGGCATCGTCGGCAACGTGGAGAACATCGGCCTCGAGGGCACCCGCGTGACGGTGGAGCGCACCCACATCGTCACCGACGCGATGGGCCGCACCGGAGAGCCGGGCGTCTATGCCATCGGCGACCTCACCGGCCCGCCCTGGCTCGCGCACAAGGCGAGCCACGAGGGCATCATCTGCGTCGAGGCCATCGCGGGGCTCGATCCGCACCCGCTGGACGTGCGGAACATCCCCGGCTGCACCTATTGCCGCCCCCAGGTGGCGAGCGTGGGGCTGACCGAGGCGCGCGCGAAGGAGCTCGGCCACGAGCTGCGCGTGGGCCGCTTCCCCTTCATCGGCAACGGCAAGGCCATCGCGCTGGGCGAGCCGGAGGGCTTCTGCAAGACCGTGTTCGACGCGAAGACGGGCGAGCTGCTGGGCGCGCACATGGTCGGCCCCGAGGTGACGGAGATGATCCAGGGCTATGCCATCGCCCGCACCCTCGAATCCACCGAGGCCGAGCTGATGCACACCGTCTTCCCCCACCCGACGGTGAGCGAGACGATGCACGAGAGCGTGCTCGACGCCTACGGGCGCGTGATCCACTTCTGAGCGGCCGGGCCGGGGCGGCCGACGTGCCGCCGCATCGCCATGCCCCGGCATGAGCAGGCTCTTGCGGGCGGCGCCTCCTCACCCTTCAATGCGGCAGGGCGAGCGCCGCGGGAGACGGCGCCGCCACGGCCAGGACCAGGGGGAACGTTCCATGCCGACACGCCGCCTCACCTTCGCCGCGGCCCTCGCCGCGGGTCTCGCGCCCGCCATCGCCCGCGCCCAGGCCTGGCGGCCGAGCCGGCCCATCCGCCTCATCGTGCCCTTCGCCCCCGGCGGCTCGAACGACATCGTCGGCCGCATCGTCGCCGAGGCCGCGGCGCAGACGCTGGGCCAGCCCATCGTGATCGAGAACCGCGCCGGCGCGGGCGGCGCCATCGGGGCCGAGGCGGCGGCGCGCGCCGCACCCGATGGCCACACGCTGCTGATCAACAGCTCCCACGCCACCATCCCCGCGCTGGTGGCGCGCGTGCCCTACAACACGCTCGGCGATTTCGTGGGCATCGCGGTGGCGGGCTTCTCGCCCTATGTGCTTGTCGCCTCGCCGCAGCTTCCCGTGCGCACGGCGCAGGAGCTGGTGGCGCTGCTGCGCGGCGCGCCCAACCGCTACAACATGGCCACCGCCGGCATCGGCAGCGGCGTGCATGTGGCGGCCGAGCTGTTCCGCGCCCAGACGGGCGTGCAGGTGGAGCTCATCCACTACCGCGGCGGCGGGCCCTCGGTGGCGGCGCTGGTGGCGAACGAGGTGCATTTCGGTACGCCCACCATGGCCTCCTCCATCGGGCAGGTGCGCGCGGGAAATCTTCGCGCCCTGGCGGTGCTCGCGGCGCAGCGCACCCCGGCCCTGCCCGATGTGCCGAGCGCCCCGGAGGCCGGGCTCTCGGGCGCCGTGATCGAGGAGTTCTTCCCCATCCTCGCCCCCGTCGCCACGCCGCCCGCCGCTGTCGCCGTGCTCGGCGAGGCCTTCCGCGGCGCCATCGCCCAGACCGCCGCGCGGCTGGCGGAGGTGGCGGGCGTCTCGCCCCGCCCGGGCTATGAGACCTCCCAGCAGGTGATGGAGCTGATCCGGCAGAGCATGGAGAGCCACACCGCCATCCTGCGCGCCGCCGGCGTGCAGCCGGAATAGCCCTCAGGCCGCGCGCAGCACGGCGAGCACCGCCTCGCCGTAGCGTTCGAGCTTGCTCTCGCCCACCCCGGGCACGAGGCGCAGCTCGGCAAGGCTCGTCGGGCGGCGCGCGGCGATCTCGGCCAGCGTCGCATCGTGGAAGATCACATAGGCCGGCACGGCCTGGGCGCGCGCCTCGGCCTTGCGCCACTCGCGCAGGGCCACGAAGGCCGGATCCTCCCGCGGGGGAACGCGCCGTTCCGCCTGCCCGGGCGGCAGACGCGGGGCGAGGGCGGCCTCGCGCAGCAACAACCGCTTCTCCCCGCGCAGGAAGGGACGGGCGGCCTCGGTGGCCACGAGTTCGCCATGGCTCTCCACCCGCAGGTCGAGGGCGCCGGCCGCGACGAGCTGCCGCGCCACGCGGCGCCACACCGCCTCCGGCAGATCCGCGCCCACGCCGAAGGTGGGCAGCCGGTCATGGCCGTGCTGCGCCACCTTCTCGGTGAGCCGGCCGCGCAGCACGTCCACGAGGTGCATGAGGCCGAAGCGCCCGCCCGTGCGCACCGCGGCCGAGAGCAGCTTCTGCGCCGCCTCGGTGGCGTCGGAGACGCGCGGCGGCTGCCGGCAGACGTCGCAGTTGCCGCAATCGGCGGGCAGATCCTCGCCGAAGCAGCGCAGCAGCACGCGGCGGCGGCAGGTGGCGGCCTCGGCGATGCCCACCATCGCCTCCAGCCGCGCGCGCTCGATGCGCTTCTGCTCCTCGCTCGCCGGGCTCTCCTCGATGCGGTGGCGGGCGAGCGCGATATCCCCCGCGCCGTAGAGCAGCAGGGCGCGGGCCGGCGCGCCGTCGCGCCCCGCGCGGCCGATCTCCTGGTACCAGCCCTCCGGCCCCTGCGGCAGCGAGAGATGGGCGACGAAGCGGACATCCGGCCGGTCTATGCCCATGCCGAAGGCGATGGTGGCGCACATGATCACCGCATCGCCGCGGGCGAAGCGGCGATGCGCCTCGCGCTTCACGGCGGGCTCCATCCCGGCATGGAAGGCCATGGAATCATGGCCCTCGGCGCGCAGCCAGTCGGCGGTCTGCTCCGCGCGGGCGCGGGTGCCGCAATAGACGATGCCCGCCCCCCGCCCCTCCCAGCCCTCGCGCAGGAAGGCGCGGAGCTGCGCGCGCTCCTGCTCGCGCGGCGCGGCGGCGAGATGGATGTTCGGCCGATCGAAGGAAGCGCGGAACACCGGCGCCTCGAGAAGGCCGAGCTGGGCGCGGATGTCCTCCACCGTGCGCGCATCGGCGGTGGCCGTCAGCGCGAGCCGCGGCACCTGCGGGAAGACCTCGGCGAGCCGCGTCAGCGCGCGGTATTCGGGCCGGAAATGGTGGCCCCATTGCGAGATGCAGTGCGCCTCGTCCACCGCGAACAGCGCGATGGGCCGCTCGGCCAGGCGCTCCAGCATCCCCTCCATGGTCAGCCGCTCGGGGCTGACGTAGAGCAGCTTGAGCGCGCCCTCGAAGACGCCGCGCCAGACCGCGCGCCGCTCCCCCTCCTCCAGCTCCGAATGCAGCGCGGCGGCGGCCACGCCCTGCTGGCGCAGCGCCGCCACCTGGTCCTCCATCAGCGCGATCAGCGGCGAGACGACGACGGCAAGCCCCGGCCGGCACAGGGCGGGCACCTGGAAGCAGAGCGACTTCCCGCCCCCCGTGGGCATGAGCACGAGGCCCGAGCCGCCCGCCAGCACATGCTCCACGATCTCGCGCTGGCGGCCGCGGAAGCCGGCATGGCCGAAGACCTCGCGGAGGATCTCGTCCGGGCCGCGCACCTCAGCCGGGGACGAGGCGGATTTCGACCCGGCGGCTCTCGATGGGCGCCGCCTCGAAGGGCACGGGGCCGCGCGGCACGACGAAGACGCGCTCGCCCGCCACGCCCATCTCGCGCAGCAGCTCCGCCACATGCCGGGCCCGCTGCTCGGACAGCGCGCGGTTGTAGGCAAGCCCGCCCGCCGGCCCGGCATAGCCGAACACGTTCACCCGGGCCGAGGGGTGCCGCGCCGCCGCCCGCGCCGCCGAGCGCACCACCTCCCGCGCGGGCGCATCCAGCTCCGCGCTGTCCTCGTTGAAGAAGACGACGCGCACCGGCTCGTCCTGCAGCCGCATGAGGGTCAGCGCCTCGCAGCCCGCCAGCAGCGGCAGCGCAGCGAGGGCGAAGAGGCGTCGGCGCATCGGGCGGTCTCCTTCCGGTGGGGCCTTCAAGGCCAGAGCGGGCAGAGTCCCGTCAAGCGGCCGCCGGCAGCAGGCGCCCCCCTGCGAGGCGGAAGACGCGGTCGAGCGGCTCCACCCCGGTCAGCTCATGGGTGAGGAGGATGAGGGTGCGCCCCTCCGTCGCCGTGCCGAGGGTGGCGAGGAAGGCGCGCGCCGCCGCCTCGTCCAGCCCCGCCGTGGGCTCGTCCAGGATCAGCACCGGGGCGGGGGGCAGCAGGGCGCGGGCGAGGGCGATGCGCCGCGCCTCCCCGCCCGAGAAGCGGCTGCCGCCCTCGCCGCAGGGCGTGTCGAGCCCCTCGGGCAGGCCGCGCACGAACTCCCCCACCCCGGCCTTGGCCAGGGCGCGCCAGAGCGCGGCCTCCGGCGCCTCGGGCGCGGCGAGGCGCAGATTGGCCGCGATGCTGTCGTCGAACAGCCGCGCGGCCTGCGAGAGCACCACCACGCGCCGGCGCAGCGCCGCCCCCTCGATGCGCGCGATGTCCACCCCGCCCAGGGTGATGCGCCCCTCCTGGGGCGCGGCGAGGCGGGTGAGCAGCGCGGCGAGCGTGGATTTCCCCGCGCCCGAGGGGCCGAGCACGGCGATGCGCTCGCCCGGGCGGATCAGCAGATCCACCCCGCGCAGCACGGGCGGCGCGCCGGGGCGCCAGGCGAAGGATACGCCCTCGAAGGCGATGGCGCCGCCCTCCGGCGCCGGCAGGGGGGCGCTGGGCTCGGCCACCGGGGGCGGCGTGTCCGCCGCCGCGAAGAGCCGCCGCGCGGCCGCCCCGGCCGCGGCCAGCGCGCCCCCCGCGCGCGGCATCAGGCCCAGCATCTCGGCCGCGCCGATGGCGAGGAAGAGCGCCAGCACCGCCAGCGCCGCCCCGGCCTCGTCCGCGAGCAAGCCCCAGGCCAGCCCGCCGAGCAGCGCCATCTGCACGAGAAGCTGCCCCGCCGCGCCGGCCCAGGCCCCGCGCGCGACCAGGCGGCGCTGCGCGGCCATCATGGCGCGATCGGCCTCGGCGAGCCGCGCCGCGGCCCGGCCCTCCGCATTGGCGGCCAGCACATCCTCGAGGCCGACGAGGGGGTCGAGGGCGGCCGCGCGCAGCCCGCCCCGCGCCTCGGCCGCGCGCTGGGCGGCGCGGGCGGTGGCGGGGGCCAGCGCCAGCGGCAGCACCAGCGCCACCGCCAGCGGCAGCGCCACCCACAGCAGCAGCGCGGGCTCCGCCCCCAAGAGCAGCGCGATGGCGAGCACCGCCGCGAGCCCCCCCGCCGCCGGGACGATGGCGCCAAGGTAGAAGCGGTCCAGCGCCTCCACATCCGAGACGAGCCGCCCGAGCAGGTCGCCCGAGCCCATGTGGCCGATGCCGCCCGGCATGCGCTCGGCCAGGCGGCGGAAGAACCACACCCGCGTGTCGGCCAGGGCGCGGAAGGCGGCGTCGTGGCTCGCCATGCGCTCCCACCAGCGCAGGGCGGGGCGGATCAGCACGAAGGGCCGCAGCCAGAGCAGCGCGGCGACGCCCAGCATCCCGCCGCCGGCCACCCCGGCCGCGACGCCCTTGCCCGCCAGCGTCATCAGCGCCACCCCCGCCAGCGCGGAGAGCATGGCCACCCCAAGCCCCGCCCAGAGCGCCCGCCGCCGCCCCGCCCAGAGCCGCCAGAGGCGCGCGAGATCGGCCCACATGCTCGTGCCGCGCGCGCTCATGCCACGGGGCTCTCGGCGCGGCGCCCCTCGCCCAGCGTCAGCACCCGCGCCGAAAGGCCGCGCAGCAGGGGCGAATGGGTGGCGATGATGGCCGTGCGCCCGGCGCAGAGCCGGGCGATGGCCTCCATCACCTCGGCTTCGGTGCCGGGATCGAGCGCCGTGGTCGGCTCGTCCAGCAGCACGAGCGGCGCGTCGCGCAGGAAGGCGCGGGCGAGGGCGACGCGCTGGGCCTGGCCGCCGGAGAGGCCATAGCCCCCCTCGCCCACCCGGGTCTCCAGCCCCTCGGGCAGTTCGCGGGCGAAGGCGAGCACCCGCGCGGCCTCGGCGGCGCGCAGCAGCTCCGCCTCGCTCGCCTCGGGCCGGGCGAGCAGGATGTTCTCGCGGATCGTGCCCGCGAAGAGATGCGCGCGCTGCCCGACATAGGCGCAGAGGCGGCGCAGCTCCGCGGGCGCGAGCCGCGTCGCGTCCTGCCCGTTCAGCGCGATGCGCCCCGATGTGGGCCGCACGAAGCCCATCAGCAGCCGCAGCACCGAGGATTTGCCCGCCCCCGAGGGCCCGACCAGCAGCAGCGTCTCGCCCGGGGCGAGGGCGAAGGTGAGGCGGTCGAGCGCGGGGGCGGGCGCGCCGGGATAGGCGAGGCTCACCTCGGTGAAGGCCACCGCCAGGCGCGGCGGCACCGCCTCGAGCCGCAGCCCCCCGGGCGGGGCGGCGGCGAGCAGCGGCGCGAGATCGGCCGCCGCGCCGCGCGCCGAGATCGCCTCGTGATAGGCCTGGGAGAAGGCGCGCAGCGGCTGGAAGAAGGCGGGCACCAGCAGCAGGCAGAACAGCGCCTTGGTTGGGTCCGGATGGTTGGCGCCGAGATGCGCGCCATGCCGCCAGGCGAGATAGGCGATGCTGCCCGCCGCCAGCAGCTCCAGCACCGTGGTGGAGAGGAAGGCCACGCGCAGCACCCGCATGGTGCGCGCGCGGAACTCCTCGGCGGCGGCGGCGAGGTGGCGCGCCTCCGCCTCGGCCTGGTTGAACTGCACGAGGGTGGCGAGGCCGCGCAGCCGGTCCACGAAGCGCCCCGAGAGCCGGCCGAGGACATCGAGCTGCCGCCGGCTCTCGCGCGCCGCGCCGATCCCGGTCACCGCCATGCCGACGGGGACGAGCAGGCCCATCACCAGCAGCACCAGCGCGCTCACCCAGTCCGCCCACCAGGCGATGAGGATGATCAGGAGCGGCGAGAGCAGCGCCAGCGCGGCGGCGGGCAGCCAGCGGGCGAAGAAGCCCTCCAGCGCCTCCACCCTGTCCACCAGCAGCGAGGCCTTCTCGCCCGCGCCGCGCGGATCCTCGGGGCCGAGCGCCATGAGCCGCGCGAAGAGGGCGGCGCGGATGCGCGCGCGCGCCGCCTCGCCCGCGCGGGTCTGCGCCGCCTCCTGGGCCATGCCGAGCAGCGCGACGGCGAGGATGAGAAGGAGGCCGAGCGCGAGCTCCGCCCAGCCGCCGCCCGGAAAGCCGAGCAGCGTGGCGAGCAGCCGCGCGATGATCCAGGCGAGGCCCACGCCGCACAGCGTCGAGAGCAGCCCGAGCACGACCGGCAGCGCCACGCGCCCCCGCTGGGCGCGCGCCTCCTTCCTCAGCCAGGCCGA
>JAOAIK010000033.1 GCA_026414745.1 Roseococcus sp. | reverse complement strand
AGATGTGTATAAGAGACAGCCACAGGGGCGGCCGGCGGGGCGGAGGCGACCGCCGCGGCGGGAGCCGGCCGCGGAGCGGGCGCGGCGGCCGGAGCCGGATCGGGCGGGGCCCCGCCGCCCTGCAGGGCGGGCGGCAGGGGCACGCTCTGCCCCGCCCCGGGCTCCGGCGCCGGGCCCAGCACCGCGCCCTGCGGCAGCGGAGCCGCGGGCGTAGGCTCGGCCGCCGCGCCCGGCGCCACCGGCGAGAGGGAGCGCAGCACCCGCTCGCCCGCGCTCACCTCCGTGTCCGGCACAGAGGCAGGGGCGGGCGCGGCAGCGCCCGGTGCGCCGGGCGCCGGCTGGGCCGCGGCGGGCAGGGCGAGGCCGAGGGCGAGGATCAGGGCCGCGAGGAGGCGCAGGGTCATGCCCCCCTCTCCCCCGCGGCGGCGCGCCGGGTCAAGTTGCCGGCCGCCGCCCGCGGGCGCAGCATGGTGCGGCGCATGATGAGCTCCCCTTCCGTCTGGGTCGTGATGTTCGCCCTTCTCGGCACGCATATGGCGGGGATGGGCGCCTTCCTGACCGTGCCCGTGCTGGCCCCGGCCATCGGCGCGGAGACGGGGCTCTCGCCCTCGCTCGCCGGGGTGCACACGGCGCTGACCTATGGCGGGGCGCTGCTCTCGGGGCCCTTCGCCCAGGGGCTGCTGCGGCGGCATGGCGGGGTGCGGGTGTGCCAGGGGGCGCTGGTGGTGATCGCGCTCGGCATCGGGCTCGCGGCGCTGGGCCATCCGGTGGCGCTGGCGCTCTCGGCGCTGCTGGCGGGGCTGGGGCATGGGCCGATCACGCCGGCGGGGAGCCATCTGCTCGCCCCGCGCGTGCCGCCGCAGCGGCGCAGCCTGATCTTCGGCCTCAAGCAGTGCGGGGTGCCGGCGGGGGCGATGCTGGTGGCCGCGCTGGCCCCGGCCCTGGGCGGGCTGTTCGGCTGGCGCGCGGGGGTGCTGGCCATGGCGGGCTTCGCCCTGCTGCTGGCGCTGGCGCTGCAGCCGCTGCGCGCGGCGCTGGACGCCGACCGCGCCCCGGCCGCCGCCGTGCGCCCGCGTCCCATCGAGGAGGCGGGGCAGAGCCTTGCCCTGCTGCGCGGGCGGGGGGCGATCCGCGCGCTCACCATCGCCTCCTGCAGCTACGGCACGGCGCAGTTCTGCTTCTCCTCCTTCTTCGTGGTCTGGCAGGTGGAGGTGCGCGGCGTGGCGCTGGAGGCGGCGGGGCTGCAGCTCGCACTGGCCCAGGCGGGCGGGGTGGCGGGGCGCGTGCTCTGGGCGATGATCGCGGACCGGCTGGGGCCGCGGCGGGTGCTGTTCGCCCTCGGGCTTGCCATCATGCTCGCCTCGGCGCTGCTGGCGCTGGCCGGGCCGGGCTGGCCGGGCGCGGTGATCAGCCTGCTGGCGCTGGCCATGGGCGCCTCGGCCATCGGCTGGAACGGGGTGCTGCTGGGCGAGGTGGCGCGCATCGCCCCGCCGGGCCGGGTGGGCGCGGCCACGGCGGCGCTGGGCTTCGCCTTCGCCGCGACCATGGTGGTGATGCCCGTGCTGTTCTCGGCCATCGTGCTGGCGAGCGGCGGCTACACGCTGGGCTTCGCCCTCTGCGCCGCGGCGGGGGGCATGGGCGCCCTGTCGTTGGCGCGCTTGCGCCTGCGCCGCGACGCCCCATGATGGAGCGATGCAGACCGTGCTCACCGTTCTCGTCGCCGCGGCGATGCTTGCCACGCTCGGCGTTCTCGTCGCCGGCATGATCGGCATGGCGCGGGGCGCCGACGGCGGCACCTCGCAGAAGCTGATGCGCTACCGCGTGCTGTTCCAGTTCCTGGCGCTGGTTCTGTTCGGGCTGCTGCTGATGCTTGTCAGGAACTGAGGCGCGGGCGCGCCTAGCCCTCCACCCGCCGCCCCGCCCGCTTCAGCACCGCGCAGAGCCTGGAGAACAGCAGCCAGAAGCCGCCATGGCCAGGCGCGTCCTCGGGCTTGCCGTTCACCAGCGGCTCGCCCCGCCGCAGCAGGCCGAGCCGCGCCTCCATCCGCCCGCGCATATTCTCGAGGAAGGCGTCGGAGGCGGATAGATACTGCTCCAGCAACTCGGCCACGATCTCCATCTCGGCGGTGGAGCGGCCGGCCGAGGTGAAGCGCTTGAGCGCCCGCGTCTCGGCCAGCATGGCGAGGTGCAGGCGGTGCAGCTCGGTCAGGTGCTGGGTGCAGCGCAGGCGGACCTCCCGCACCTCCTCGCTCAGCGTGGGGTTCATGGCGGACTCCTCCGCCCTGAAGTCTCGCCGCGCCGGGCTTTCCGCCCGGTTAATCCGCGGCGGCGACGAGGCGCGCCAGCCGCTCCAGCCGCGCGTCCCCGAGCCCCAGCGCGCGCAGATGCTCGGCCGTGTTCAGCAGATACTCCCGGTTCGCGCCCGCCCGCCCATGGCCGCGGCGGATGGCGGCGACGGTGGTCTGCTCCGAGGGGCGGGCATAGGCGGGGTGCGCGCGGTCGGCCACATAGGCGATGCCGCGCACCACCCGGCCGGAGCCGAGCCGGAGCGGCAGCAGCCGACGATGATACACCTTCTCGCCGTTCGGGTTCTCGCGCTCCTCGAGATAGGCCAGCACCGCGGGCGCGGCCGCCGCGCCCACGCGGAAGGCCACCCCCTTGCACGCCCCGCCCCGATCCAGCCCGAGCACCAGCCCCGGCGCCTCCGGCGTGCCGCGATAGTGGCGCGACCACAGGCAGAAGCGGCGGTGATAGCCGCGCAGCAGCGCGGGCTCCGCCCCCAGATGCGCGAAGCCCGGCCGCCAGATCAGCGAGCCATAGGCGAAGACGTAGAGATGCCCGTCGGGATCGAGCGGCAGCGGAAGCACGGCGCGGCAGCCCTTGCGTGAGTCGTCCGCGCCGTTCAACCCTGCCCGCATGGCAAGAAAATGGTGGGGGGCGCTGCTCCTCCTTCCCCTGCTGGCGCTGGCGCTGCTGCTCGGCGCGCGCGAGGCCGCGCTGGCGCGCATGGAGGCCGGGCTCGCCGCCTGGGCCGAGGCGCGACGCGCCGAGGGCTGGGGCATCCGCCACGCGCCGCCCGTCCGCGCCGGCTTTCCCTTCGCGGCCGAGCTGGTGCTGGCCGATCTCGCCCTCGAACCCCCGGCGCGGCTGGGCTGGGAGAGCGAGCGGGTGCGGCTGCGCCTCGCCGCGACCGACCCGCTGCACGCCCGGGCGCTGTTCGAGGGCGCGCAGGCGCTGCGCGCGGGCGGGGTGGCCACGCCGGTGGAGGCGGAGGGCCTCGCGCTCAGCCTGCCGCTGCTGGGCGGCGAGGCGCGGCTCGCCGCCGAGCGCCTGGCCCTGCCCGGCTTCGCCCTGGCGGGGCTGGAGGCCTTCCTCACCCCCGCCACGCTGCGCGCCGAGGCGCGGCGCCTCTCCGCCGCCGGGCTGCCGCCGCTGGAGGAGGCGCGGCTGGCGGCGCGCAGCTCCACGCCCATCCCGGGCAGCGCCGCGGCCTTCCGCGCCGCGCAGGGCCAGCTTCGCGTGGACGAGTTCGCGGCGCGCAGCGGCCAGGTGGCGCTGCGGCTGGAGGCGCAGCTCGGCCTCGACGCGCGGCTGCAGCCGGAGGGGCAGGGGCGGCTCCTCGTCACCAACCCCGACGCGGCGCTGACGGCGCTGGTGCGCGCGGGCGCGCTGCCGCCCACCATGCTGCCCGCGCTGCGCGCGGTGCTCGCGCTCTCGGCGCGGCCGCCGGCCGAGGGCGGGCCGCCGCGCCTCGACGTGGCGCTGGAGCTGCGCGAGCGCCGGCTGGGCGCGGGGCGCATCCCCTGGCTCGTGCTGCCGCCGCTCGACTGGCGCTGAGCGGCGTTCCGTTCCATCCTCCGCGGCAACAACGGCACTCGGAGGAAACGGCGTGGCCTCTCTCCCCATCGCGGGCGGGCGATTCATCATCCTGGGCGGCGGCAGCCTCGTGGGCGCGGCCACCGCCGAGCACTTCCTCGCCGCCGGCGCGGCCGAGGTGCGGCTGTTCGACAACTTCTCCATGGGCGCGGAAAGCGCGGTGGCGCATCTGCGCGGCGATCCGCGCCTCGCCGTGATCCGCGGCGACGTGATGCGCATGAGCGACCTGCTCGCCGCCATGCAGGGCGTGGACGGGGCGCTGCTGCTCGCCGCCTACATGACGCTGAACATGGACCGCGACCCCTGGGGCGGCCTCGACGTGAACATCCGCGGCGTGCAGAACGCGCTGGAGGCGGCGGCGGCGCGCGGGCTGCGCAAGGTGGTCTTCGCCTCCTCCAACGCCGTCTACGGCTACGGGCCGGGCATCAGGGGCGAGCTGGTGGAATCCACGCCCTTCCACTCCGAGGGCGCGCCCCCGGCCGCCATCCTCTACGGCGCCTCCAAGATCATCGGCGAGCAGCTCTGCCGGATGTACACGCAGAAGCGCGGGCTGGCGCATGTCGTGCTGCGCTACTCGACCGTCTATGGCGAGCGCCAGCACCACCGCGCGGCCAACGCCCTCTACATCATCGAGACGCTGGAGAGGCTGGCCAGGGGCGAGCCGCCCGAGATCTTCGGCGACGGCAGCGAGACCAAGCACTTCGTCTATGTCGGCGACCTCGCGCGCGCCAACCGCTGCGCCTTCGAGAGCGGCGCGAGCGGCGTGGCGGTGAACTGCTCGGGCCCCGCGCCCATCACCACGCGCGACCTCGTCGCCCTGATCACGGAGCTGGCCGGCGGCGGCCCGCCGCCGCGCTTCGTGGGCGAGGAGCCGGGGAAGCTGCGCCTCACCTCGGGCGGCGCCTTCCGCATCGCGCACGAGAAGGCGCGCGCCGTGATCGGCTGGGCGCCCGAGGTGGACATGCGCGAGGGGCTCACGCGCCTCATCCGCTGGCTCAGGGAGGAGAAAGCCACATGAACCGACGCACCCTGCTGGGCGCGGCGCCCGCGCTGCTGGCCGCGCCCGCCCACGCCCAGGCCTGGCGGCCCGACCGGCCCATCGAGATCGTGGTCGGCTTCGTCGCGGGAGGGGCCACGGACCTCGACGCGCGGCTCTACGCCCGCTTCCTCGAGCCGCGCATCGGCGGCCCCGTGGTGGTGGTGAACCGCCCCGGCGCGGGCGGCGAGGTGGCGCTGGCCGCCGTGGCGCGCGGCCGCGCGGACGGCACCATGCTCGGCACCACCAACATGCCGGGGCTGCTGACCATCCCCATCGAGCGGCCGGCGCAGTTCCGCCTCGCCGATTTCGCGCCCATCGGCAATCTCGTCACCGATCCGAGCGCCATCTCCGTCACCGCCGAGAGCCCCTACCGGAGCATCGAGGATCTTCTGGAGGCGGCGCGGCGCGCGCCGGAGAGCATCCCCTTCGGCTCGCCCGGCGTCGGCACGGACGATCATCTGCTGCTCGTGCTGCTGCAGAAGGAGACGGGCACGCGCTTCAACCATGTCGCCTTCCAGGGCGACCCGCAGATCCGCACCGCCATGCTCGGGCGGCAGATCGTGGCGAGCGGCCTCAACCTCGGCTTCGTGCTGTCCCACAACGAGGGGCTCCGGCTGCTCGCCCAGGCGGGGCCGGCGCGCAGCCGCTTCGCGCCCGATCTGCCCACGCTGCGCGAGCGGGGGATCAACGTGGTCATGGCCTCCGAGCGCGGCCTCGTCATGCCCGCGGGCACGCCGCCCGCCATCCTCGCGCGCTTCCGCGAGGCGACCGAGGACGTGGTGCGCGACCCCGAATTCGTCCGCGCCATCGAGGCGCGCATGCTCGAGGTGCGCCACGAGCCCGGCGAGGCCTGGTTCGCACGGCTGCGCGAGGACGAGGCGCGCTATCGCGCGCTGTGGCAGACCACGCCCTGGGCGCAGCGCTAGTGCCGCCCCCGTCCGATGACCGGAGGGCGCAGCCCGCAGGTCTGAATCGGCCGGGCCGATTGCCCGGGAAACGCGCGATGATCCTCGGCGCCGGTTCGGTCGGCCCCGTGGGAGCGGGAGCGATCGGCAACGGCCGCGCCATGGCCATCCTCTTCGCGCGCGAGGGGGCGCAGGTCGCCTGCGTGGACCATCGCCTGGAGGCCGCCGAGGAGACGACGGCGATGATCGCCGCCGAGGGCGGCCAGGCCCTCGCGCTCGCCGCCGACGTGACGCGCGAGGAGGAGATCGCGCGCGTCGTCGCGGCCACGCTGGCCGCCTTCGGGCGCATCGACATCCTGGTGAACAATGTCGGCGGCAGCGTGCCCGGCGGCCCCGAGGAACTGACGCCCGAGGCCTGGCACGCGCAGTTCCACCACAACCTGCACTACGTGCACCTCTCCACGCGCGCGGTGCTGCCCGTCATGGTGCGGCAGGGCGGGGGGGCCATCGTGAACCTCTCCTCCGTCGCGGCGCACCGCAACATCGGGCCGGACCTGATGGCCTATGCGGCCTCCAAGGCCGGGGTGACGGCGCTCTCGCGGATGATCGCGGTGCGCTACGCGGCGCAGGGCATCCGCTGCAACGTGGTCACGCCCGGGCTGATGCACACGCCGCTGGTCGAGGCGCGGCTGGCGGGGCAGCGCACGGGCGGCGATGTCGCGGCCATCGTGGCGCGGCGCAACGCCCAGCCGCCCATGGGTCGCATGGGCGATGCCTGGGACGTGGCCTATGCGGCGCTCTACCTCGCCTCCGACGAGGCGAAATACGTCACCGGCGCCGAGATCGTCGTGGATGGCGGGCTGACGTTGAAGAGTCCCTAGTTTTGCGCCCTCAGTCGCCGGGCGGCGGCCATCCGGCCGCCTGGGCTTCGCCGCGCCGCGGGCGCGCCGGGCGCCCCCCGCCCTTGAGCGCGGGGGGGGCTTGCCCGCATCCTCCCCCGCGCGCGGGCGTGCCGGAATGGCAGACGGAAGGGTCTTAAAAACCCTCGGCCGCATGGCCATGCGGGTTCGAGTCCCGCCGCCCGCATGTCCTTGCCGCCCGCCCGCGCGGCCCGCATCATCCTTCGCGGGGGAATCTCCGCATGCCGGAACGTCACGAGAAGCTGGCCGATGGGCTGCGCCTCGTGCTGCTGCTCTCGGGCAGCCGCGCGGGCCGCACGCTGAACGAGCTCGCGCAGGAGTTCGGCGTGGGCCGCCGCACCATCGAGCGCATGATCGCCGCCATCCGCGAAGTGTGCGGGGATCTCGAGCAGGTGCCGAGCAGCGAGGCGCAGAAGCGCTGGCGCCTCCCGCCCTCGCCGCTCGCGCGGGTGCTGCCCCTGAGCGCGGCCGAGGTGGCGGAGCTCGACCTCGCCGCGCGACGCCTCGCCGCCGAGGGGCTGGCCGAGCGCGCGGCATTGCTGCGCGGCACGGCCGAGAAGCTGCGGGCGGCGATGGATGCCCAGGCGCTGCGCCGCGCCGAACCCGATGTGGAAACGCTGCTGGCGAACGAGGGAATCGCCATGCGCCCTGGCCCGCGCGTGCGGCTGCCGGAGGCGCTGATCGGCACCATCCGCCGCGCCATCCTCGCCTGCCGGCTGCTGCGCCTGCGCTACGGCGCCGCCCGCGGCAATCCGCGCGAGCACCTCGTCGAGCCCTACGGGCTGCTCTACGGCCAGCGCCCCTATCTCCTCGCCGCCCGATGCGACAAGCCGGACGCCGCGGTGTGGCGGCTCGATCGCATCCTCGGCGCGGAGGTGACGGAACAGCCCTTCGCCCCGCGCCCGGGATTCGAACTGGCGAAGCTTGCCGCGCAGTCCTTCGGCGTCTGGCGCGAGCCGCCGGTGCAGGTGACGCTGCGCTTCGCCCCGGAGGCGGCGCGCGAGGCGGCGAACTGGCTCTTCCACCCGACGCAGACGCTGGAGCCGCAGCGCGACGGCACGCTGCTCGTGCGATTCACAGCGGGCGGCCTCGAGGAGATGGCCTTCCACCTCGCCACCTGGGGCGAGGCGGTGGAGGTGCTCTCCCCCGATGCGCTGCGCGAGAGGCTCGCCGCGCTCGGGGCGGCGCTGCTGCGCCGGCACGGGACCGTCGCCGCGGCCGAGGCTTGACCCGGCGCGGCGCGGCTTGGCATCGAGGCGGGCGATGCGCGCCGCCCTCGCCCTTGCCGCCGTGATCGCGCTCTCGCCCGCTGCGGCGGCGGCGCAATCTGCGCTTGGAGGGGCGGGGAGCGTGGCCCCGCCCAGCCCGGCCGCCCGCCCCGAGGGCGCTGCCGCGCCCGTGGCCCGCCCTGCGCCGCCGCCCCGCCCGGCCGCGTCCCAGGGCCAGCGCCAGGGCCAGCGCGGGGCGCCGCCGCCGCGCCCCCAGGCGCAGGCGCCTCGCCCGCAGGGACAGCGGCCGCAGGCCCAGCAGGCGCGGCCGGCACAGGCGGGCCAGCGCCCGGCCGGGCAGGCGCAGGCGAATGCGCTGCAGGTGCGCGTCGAACCCCAGGCGGATTGCTTCGCGGGCCTCTGGGCGCGGCGTGCCAACGACGCGCGCCGAATCCTGGAGGATGGCGACATCCAGGAAGGCATGAATGCCGCCGCGGCCGTTGGCGATGACCGGCTGCAGCGCCGCGCAGGCGGCACGGTGCAGCCA
>JAOAIK010000007.1 GCA_026414745.1 Roseococcus sp. | reverse complement strand
AACGAAGGGGGTTCCATGCTCAAGACCCATGGCCGCTACGACTGGACGCCCTGGGCGCGCCGCCCGCGCGAATCCTGGCCGGGCGGGCGCAAGCTCGCCGTCTATCTCGGCGTGAACCTCGAGCATTTCGCCTTCGGCGAGGGGCTGGGGGCGGAGCTCGCGCCCGGCGGGCCGCCGCCCGATGTGCTGAACTACGCCTGGCGCGACTACGGCAACCGCGTCGGCGCCTTCCGGCTGCTGCAGGCGTTGGATGAGCTGGCCCTGCCCTGCACCGTGCTGCTCAACAGCGCGATGTATGCCTACGCGCCGGACCTCGTCGCCGCGCACCGCGCGCGCGGCGACGAGATCGCCGGCCACGGCCGCACCAACAGCGAGCGCCAGTCGGTGCTGGACGAGGCGGCCGAGCGCGCGCTGATCGCCGAATGCACCGCCCTCATCGCGCGGCACGAAGGCAGGCCGCCGCGCGGCTGGCTCTCGCCCTGGATCGCGGAGAGCCACGTGACTCCCGATCTGCTCGCCGAGGCCGGCTACGCCTACACGCTGAACTGGTGCATGGACGACCAGCCGGTGTGGATGCGCACCCGCGCGGGCCGGCTGCTCAGCATCCCCTACCCGCAGGAGGCGAACGACATCCCCGCCATCGTCGCCCGCAAGGACGGGGCACGCCAGTTCGCCGACATGATCCTGGAGGATTTCCGCGAGCGCCTGCGCCAGACGCGCGACGGGCTGCCGCAGGTGATGGGCATCGCCCTGCACCCCTACATCATCGGCCAGCCCTACCGGCTGCGCGCGCTGCGCCGGGCGCTGGCCGAGATCGCGAGCCAGCGCGAGCAGGTGTGGATCACCACCGCGGGCGCCATCCACGACCACTGCCTGACCTGGCCCGAGGGGGCGATCCCGTGAGGCGCCTCGCGCTGCTTGCGCTGCTCGCGCTCGCCGCCTGCGCCACACGGCCCGACGCCACCACGCCGCGCACGGTGGAGCGGGTGGACCTCGCCCGCTATGCCGGGCTCTGGCACGAGGCGGCGCGCTTGCCGCAGCGCTTCCAGGACAGCCCGACGCTGCGCTGCACCGCCACCACGGCGGAGTATGCGCCGCTCGGCCCCGGGCGCATCCGCGTGACCAACGCCTGCGACAACGCGCTCGACCCCGCCGCGCCGCGCCGCATCGCCCGGGGCGAGGCCTATGTGGTCGAGGGCAGCGAGGGGGCGCGGCTGCGCGTCTCCTTCTTCAAGCCCTTCTATGGCGACTACTGGGTGCTGGGCCTCGATCCCGACTATCGCTGGGCCGTGGTCGGCGCGCCCTCGCGCCGGTCGCTGTGGATCCTCTCGCGCGCCGAACGGATGGCGGAGGAGGATCTGGACGCCGCGCTCGCCATCGCCCGCCGCGAAGGCTTCGACCTCTCCGGCCTGATCCGCGCGGCGCGCTGAGCGAGGGGGCGGCTCGGCCGGCGGGGAGGGCCTCGCCCTCCCAGCACCCCAGCCGCCAGGAGGCCGTGGCCTCCTGGACCTCGGAAGTCATGTCGGGCTTGGGGGGAGGGGCCGGAGGAAGCGCGGGGCCGGGCGGTCGCGCCGGTCCCTCCCCCGAAGCCCGGCACGGTTCAGGGTTCCAAGGGGCCACCGCCCCTTGGCGGGATGGGGTCCGGGGAAGGGCGGCGCCCTTCCCCGCGACCGGCGCTACCCTCTCAGGCAGCGCGCGACCGCAGGCAGGAAGTGGCTGACCGGCGGGGTGGCGAGGTCCTTCACCTTCGCCTGCTCGTCGTAGCGGCGGAGCTGCACGGCCTCGCGGAACATGGGGTTGGCCTCGAAGGCGGCGACCTCCTCGGCGTTCATCGGCCCGCCCTGCAGGGCCAGGCTCTTCACGCTGTCGGGCGCGAGCCGCGCGAAATAGTCCGGCTCCACCGCGCAGAGGTAGCGCTTGGCGGCGACGTGCAGGCGCACGGGCTCGGTCACCTCCGGGCCGAAATGCGCCGCGAGCCAGGCATGGCCCAGCTCCTCGTGCCGGTCGTCCACGCCCTCGGAGGCAGGGTCCTCGCCCAGATCGTGCACCATGTGGCCCACATCGTGCAGCAGCGCGGCGGTGATGAACGCTTCGCCATGGCCGCCCTTCTCCGCCAGCCAGGCGCATTGCAGCGCGTGCTGGCGCTGGTTGACGTGGGTCAGGCCGTAGCGGCCCTCGGCCTTGCCCTCGAGCAGGGCCTCGATCTCGGCGAGGATGGGATGCATGGCGGGGTTCCCCTCGATCAGAAGAAGACGGGGTTGGACCAGGCGCGGCGGCCGGCGGCGTCCGCCACCACCACCCGGGCATAGCCGCCCGGCTTGAGGGCGGCGATGGGCAGGCGCGCGCGCGTCTGCCCCGGCGCGACCGACTGCTCGGCCCTGGAGCCGCGGCCCAGCACCATCACCGCGAGCGCGGGCGAGCAGACCACCTCCACCGCCTCCTCGCCCCAGGCGATGTCGTGGATCAGCGGCCCCTGGGTGGCGTAGTAGGCGCCGGCCTTGAGCGCCTCCAGCAGCGGCTCGGGCTCGTTCGCCTCGGCCTTGACCATCACCCAGCCGCCGAAGGCGTCGGGCGACTTGAAATGCGCGTCGTCCACCGCGAGCAGGCCGAGCCGCCGCCCGCCGGCGAGAAGCTGGTCGGCGAGATAGACGCCATCGCCCCGCTCGGTGCGCAGATGGGAGGTGTGGTTGTACACCTCCACCGCATGGGCGCCGGGGATGGTGGCGGCGTCCTCCGCCGTCAGCCCGTACCAGCCGGGATGGGGGATGGCGAGGAAGGCGCCGGCCTCCAGCGCGCGCCGGGCGAGCGCGGGCCCCGTCTCCTCCGGCGCGGTGGGCGCGAAGTCGAGGGGCAGGCCGAGCGCGAGCAGGTGCCAGATCTCGCCCAGCGCCGTGGCGGGCGCGTGCAGCTCCGCCCCCAGAAGGGTGGTGAAGCCGCGCGTCCGGAAGGGCCGCGTGTCCACGATGGGGAAGCCGTATTTCGCCCAGAAATGGTCGGTCAGCGCGAGGAAGTCGTAGCCCGCCTCGCGGTAGGTGGCGCAGACGGCCTCGGGGCTGCGCGCGCCGTCCGAGCGGTCGGAATGGGTGTGCAGGTTGCCCTTCCAGAAGCGGCCCGGCCGGGCGAAGGCGGGGTCCATCACGCGGGGCCGCCGGGCGTGAGGGTCTGCAGGACCTCGAAGCCCTCGAACTGCGGCGGGCCGAGGGTCATCGGCTTGCTCTCGCCCGCCCCGGCATGGGCGCGGCGGAACTGCTCGCTGCGCGTCCAGGCCTCGAAGGCCGCGCGCGAGGCCCAGAAGGTCATGGAGGAGTAGAGCACATGGTCCGCGCCCGCGGGCCCGCGCAGCAGGTGGAAGGCGAGGAAGCCCGGCAGCTCGTGCAGGTGGCTCTCGCGGGTCAGCCAGGCCTGCTCGAAGGCGGCGCAATGCTCGGGAATGACGCGGAATCGGTTGGCGGCGACGAACATGGGCCGGACCATGCCAGAGCCGCGCGGCGGCGGCGAGTGACCGCTGCGTGGCGGGGATGACACCCGCCCGGACCGGGTGTGGAATGGCGTCCGCCTTCCACCAGGGACGACACCCCCGCCATGACCGACCTGTTCAGCCCGCTCACCCTCGGCGGCGTCACCTTCCGCAACCGCATCGGCGTCTCGCCCATGTGCCAGTATTGCGCCGGCGAGGACGGGCTGCCGACGGACTGGCACCTCGCGCACCTCGTCTCGCGCGCCGTCTGCGGGCCGGGGATGGTGATGACGGAGGCCGCCGCGATCAGCCCCGAGGGGCGGATCAGCGCCCATGACCTCGGCATCTGGAGCGAGGCGCATGTCGGGCCGCATGCGCGGCTCGCCGCCGCCATCGCCCATGCGGGCTCGGTGCCCGCGATCCAGCTCGCCCATGCCGGGCGCAAGGCGAGCCGCCTGCCCGCCTGGGAGTCGGGGCCCGCGGTGCCGGGCTGGCAAGCGCTGGCGCCCTCCGCCCTCGCCTTCGGCGAGTATGCCGTGCCGCGGGCGATGACGGAGGCGGAGGTGGCGCAGGTGATCGCGGACATGGCGGCGGCGGCGGAGCGCTCCGTCCGCGCCGGCTATCGGCTCGTCGAGATCCATGCCGCGCACGGCTATCTGCTGCACCAGTTCCTCTCGCCCCTGTCCAACCGCCGCAACGACGCCTGGGGCGGGGATTTCGAGGGGCGCACGCGGCTGCTGCGCGAATCGGTCGCGGCGGTGCGCGCCACCCTGCCGCCCGGCGTGGCGCTCGGGGTGCGGATTTCCCACACGGACTGGGTGGAAGGCGGCTGGACGACGGAAGAGAGCGTGGAACTCTCCCGCCGCCTGAAAGCGCTCGGCGTGGATGTGGTGGATGTCAGCTCGGGCGGGCTCGACCCCGCGCAGAAGATCCCCCTCGGCCCCGGCTACCAGGTGCCGGGGGCGGCGGCGGTGCGGGCCGGGGCGGGGCTCCCGGTCATGGCGGTCGGCCTGATCACCGAACCCGCCCAGGCCCAGGCCATCCTGGCCGAGGGCAAGGCGGACATGGTGCTGCTCGCCCGCGCCTTCCTGCGCGACCCCTATTGGGTGCTCCGCGCGGCGGTGGCGCTGGGGCGGACGGAGGCGCTCTCCGTGCCGCCGCAGTACGAGCGGGGCTGGGGCAGCCTCGGGAAGATGAGCATCGCGCGGCCCGTGGGGATGCCCATGCCCGCCCTTCCCGGCTGAGGGAAGGCAGTGGGTGACGCACGGCGGCGCGGACTGCCGTGTCCGGACCGCGCCCGGCGCGGCCCGCGTCGAGCGCGGTGGACGGGCCGCGCCCTTTTCCCTTTCGATCACGCCATCGCGCGAAATCTCCACGCGCCTCGGTTGTATTTTATCGAAAATTTTATCACCTAGGATGGATCACCGCGGTGGGCACGCAGAACGGTGCAGCGTGGCGCCCCCGCCGGACCCGATCTCCCGTCACGAAGGAGCGACAGCCGATGGCCTCGATGTCCCCCGCCGCGTCCTCTCGCCGACCCGCGCGTGCCAGCGCCGTCGCTTCGAGCGGGGCACGTCACGGGCCCGACTCGCCATCACGCCGTGGGGCGCGCCGGGCGGATGCGATCGACGCGGAGCTGGGCCGGCGGCTGTGGGAGCTTCGCCTGCGGCGCGGGATCACCCGGCGCGAGGCGGCGGAGCGGCTCGGCGTGACCGCCCAGCAGGTGCAGAAATACGAGCTGGGGCAGGATCGTCTCTCCATCGGCCGGCTGGTGCGCCTCGCCGCCCTGCTCGAGGCGCCGCTGCCGCTGCTCCTCGAGGGGTTGAGCGCGTCCGCGACCGACGAGTCCGCTGGCGCGGCGGCGCGCCGCCATGAGGAGAACGTCGCCCTCCTGCGGAGCTTCGCGCTGATCGAGGCGCCGGAGCTGCGCGAGGCGGTGCTGCAGCTTGCCGCGCGGCTCGCCGGGAGCCTCCGCGCCGCACCCGGCGCGCCCGCCGCCGAGATGGAGGGTCTCGCCGCGCTGCCCGGGCGGCTGCTGCCCGTGCGCCGCGCCGCGGCGGAGTGACCGCGGCCCTCGCCCATCCTCGCGACGCGGCTCGACATCGCCGCCGTGCCGGGCGCCGGCTGGACGGCCCGCCCGGATGAACATGAGCGGGCGGCAGGGCGGCGCCTCGCCCCGCCCGCGCGGCAGGATGGCGCGACCGCGCCGCAGCGCTGCCGCGCCAGCCGCGCGCCTGCTCAGAAACCGGCCCCGGGCCGAGCCAGATAGCGCAGCTCCTCTGCCGTGCTGTCGCGCCCGAGCGCGGCGTTGCGGTGGGGGAAGCGCCCGAAGCGCGCGATCACGGCGCGGTGCCGCCAGGCGTAGTCGATGGTCCCGCCGGGCCGCGCATGCACGGGATGGTCGCGCAGCCCCTCGAACAGCGCCACCGAGAGATCCTGCGCGCCCATCTCCTCGGCGTGCTCGAAGGGCAGGTAGAGAAAGACACGCTGGGTCGGCGCCAGCGCGAGGTCCATGCGCTGGCCGATGACAAGGCGCCGCGCGAGACGGAGCGCGTGCGCGTCGCCGGCGAAGGCCTCGGGCGCACCGCGATGCAGGTTGCGCGGGAACTGGTCGAGCACGAGGAGCAGCGCCAGCGCCCCCTCGGGGGTCGCCGCCCAGGCGTCCAGCGCCCCCTCCCGCGCCGGTGCGAGGAGCGCCCCGAAGCGGTCGCGGATCGCCGCGTCGAAGGCCGGATCCTTGGCGAACCAGGCGGGGCGGAAGGCGTCGGGCCCGTCGGCGAACCAGAACTCCAGGATCTCGCGGATCACGGCAGCGCCCGCTCGATGACGCGGATGGAGTGCAGCGCCTCCCGCCCCGACAGCTCCGCGATCTGATGGCGGCAGGAGGTGCCGTCGGCCAGGATCAGATCCTCCGGCGCGGCGGCGCGCACCGCAGGCAGCAGCGCAAGCTCCGCCATCGCGCGCGACACCTCGAGATTCCGCGCCTCATAGCCGAAGGCACCGGCCATGCCGCAGCAGGAGGAGGCGATGGGCCGCACCGCGAGGCCGGGGATCCGCCGCAGCGCCTGGACCGCCGCCGGGAAGGCGCCGAAGGCCTTCTGGTGGCAATGGCCATGGATGTGCGCGGTGGCGGCGAGCGGCCTGAGGGCGGGCAGCCCGCCCTCGCGCGCCAGGAACTCCGAGGCGAGCACGGCACGGCGCGCCAGCGCCTCCGCCTCCGGCCCCGGCAGCAAGGCGAGGAACTCGTCGCGCAGCGTCATCAGGCAGGAGGGTTCGAGGCCGATCACCGGCGCCTCGGAGCCGGCGAGCGCGGCAAGCGTGCGCCGCGCCTCGGCCCGCGCCTGCTCGACCATCCCGGCGGCGAGCCAGGTACGCCCGCAGCAGAGCGGCCGGCCCCTGCCCGCGGCCGCGGGCCTCACTGCGCAACCCGCGGCCGCCAGCACGCGCACCGCGGCGCGCAGGTTCTCGGGCTCGAAATGGCGGTTGAAGCAGTCGGCGAAGAGGAGCACCTCGCGCCCCCCCTGCCCCGCGCGCGCCTCCGCATCCCGGAAGATGTCGCGCCGGAAGCGCGGCAGGCGGCGCCGCGCGCTGAGGCCGAGCCAGTTCTCGGACAGCCGCGCCAGCACCGGCACCCGGTCGCGCAGATTGGCGAGGGCGGGCAGGCGCGAAGCAAGCCCCGCCCAGCGCGGCAGGGCGGCGATCAGCCTCTCCTTCAGCGGCACGCCCGATGCCGCGTTGCGCGCGGCCAGCGCCTCGATCTTGAGCCGCGCCATGTCCACGCCCGTCGGGCATTCGCGCCGGCACCCCTTGCAGGAGACGCAGAGCGCCATCGCCTCCTGGACCGCCTCGCCGGCCAGCCCGCCGGGGATCTGGCCGGTGAGCGCGAGCCGGAGCGTGTTCGCCCGCCCGCGGGTGAGGTGCCGCTCGTCCCGCGTCACGCGGTAGGAGGGGCACATCACCTGGGCGTCGAACTTCCGGCAGGTGCCGTTGTTGTTGCACATCTCCACCGCGCCGAGCAGGCCGCCCTGCGGGCCCGGATGGGCGCTCCAGTCGAGCACGGGGGTGATCCGCTCATCCGCCGCGTAGCCCGGCGGGTAGCGGAACAGGCTGCGGTCATCCATGCGCGGGGCGCGCACGATCCGCCCCGGATTGAGCAGGCCGGCCGGGTCGAAGGCGTCCTTCACCTCCTCGAAGGCGCGCACGATGCTCGCGCCGAACATCGCCTCGTGGAACTCCGAGCGGACGATGCCGTCGCCGTGCTCGCCGCTGTGGCTGCCCTTGTACTCCCGCACGAGGGCGAAGCACTCCTCGGCGATGGCGCGCATGCGCCGCACATCCGCCGGATCCTTCATGTTGAGCACGGGGCGGACATGCAGGCAGCCCACGCTCGCATGCGCATACCAGGTGCCCTTCACGCCGTGCCGGTCGAAGACGGCGGTGAGGCGCTCGGTGTAGTCGGCCAGGTCCTCGAGGCGGACGGCCGCATCCTCGATGAAGGAGACGGGCTTCGCGTCGCCCTTCATGCTCATCATGATGTTGAGCCCGGCCTCGCGCACCTCCGCGATCTCGGCCTGGAAGGCGGGCTCCGTCGCGCGCACCACCATCCCGGGCAGGCCGAGATCGCCCATCATCTCCTCCAGCCGGTCGAGGGCGGCGAGCAGCGGCGCGTCCTCCTGCCCGTGGAACTCGACGATCAGCAGGCTGTCGGGCTCGCCGAGGAGCATGCGCTCGATGATCGGCCGGTAGAGCGGGATGGACCGGCCGAGCTCGATCATCGTGCGGTCCACGAGCTCCACCGCCTCCGGATCGAGCGTGACCAGGTGCTTCGCGGCCTCCATGGCGCGGCGGAAGGTCGGGAACTGGCAGATGCCCACCACTTTGCGCGGCTTGATGGGCCAGAGCCTGAGATCGAGCGCGGCGGAGAAGGCGAGCGTGCCCTCGCTGCCGACAAGCAGCCGCGCGAGGTTCCCGCGCCCCACCTCGCCCGGGGCGGGGTTCGAGCCGCGCGCCTCCGGCGTGAGCGCCTCGATGTTGTAGCCGCCGACGCGGCGCAGCAGCCTGGGGAAGCGGGCGGCGATCTCGGCCGCCTCGCGCGCGCCGAGCGCGTGCAGCCGCTCGATGAGCTCCGTCCGCGGCGTGCCCTCGCCGAAGAGGTGGCGCGAGCCGTCGGCGAGGATCGCCTCGATGGCGCGGACATTGTCCGCCATCAGCCCGTAGCGGATGGACTTCGCGCCGCAGGAGTTGTTGCCCGCCATGCCGCCGATGGTGCAGCGCTGCCAGGTCGAGGGATCGACGGGGAAGAAGAGGCCGTGCGGGCGCAGCGCCTCGTTCAGCGCGCCGAGCGTGATGCCGGGCTCGACGCGCGCCGTCTCCCCCTCGATGGCGAGCAGGCGCCGCAGATGTTTCGTGCAGTCGATCACGAGGGCGCGGTTGACCGTCTGGCCGCACTGCGAGGTGCCGCCGCCGCGCGGCAGCAGCGGGATCCCCTCCTCGCGGCAGATGGCCATGGCGGCTTCGACGTCGGCGATCCGCCGCGGCACGAGCACGCCGAGGGGCTCGACCTGGTAGATGCTCGCGTCCGTCGCGTAGCGGCCGCGGTCGGCGGCGGAGAACAGGACCTCCCCCTCCGTCTCGCGGCGCAGGCGTTCGGCGAGGCGGGAATCCCCGATGCGGGCGGCGATGGCGTTCATGCCCCGGGTCTAGCATCCCGCCCCCACCCTGTCTGCGTGGCCCGGCGGCAGGCGCCGGCCGAGGGGAGAGGCGCGGGTGCGGCACGCCGCCGGCGCTTGTTTTGCTGGCCGGGCTTTGCTACTCGGTGGGCATGGTGATCCCGGCCAGAATCCTCCTGCCGCTGGTGGCGCGCCTCGCGGCGCGCCCGGATCCGCGTGCGGGGTCGGCCCGCGCCCTGTCGCTTCGACTTCCCCGCCCCTGGGGGTGAGGCGGGGCCGCATGTCGCGGTCCGCTCCTCCCAGGGGATCAGCGATCGTGACATCTCCGTCGAAGCGGGAAGACATCCATGACCATCACCCATCCTTCCTTCGGCACCCTGGCCGAGGACCGCGTCATCATTTTCGACACCACGCTGCGCGACGGCGAACAGTCGCCGGGCTTCTCCATGAACCTGGAGGAGAAGCTCCGCATGGCCGAGGCCCTGGCCGAACTCGGGGTGGACGTGATCGAGGCGGGCTTCCCCATCGCCTCGGTCGGCGACTTCGAGAGCGTGCAGGCGATCGCCGCACGCTTCGCCAAGGAGGGGCCGGTGGTCTGCGGCCTCGCGCGCACCGCGCCGGCCGACATCCTGCGCGCCGCGGAGGCGGTGAAGCCCGCCGCGCGCAAGCGCATCCACACCTTCGTCTCGACAAGCCCGCTGCACATGCGGGTCAAGCTTCGTCTGGAGCCCGAGCAGGTGCTCGAGCTCGTGACCAGCAGCGTGAGCCTGGCGCGCCGGCACACGGACGACGTGGAGTGGTCGGCCGAGGACGGCACGCGCAGCGACCACGACTTCCTCTGCCGCTGCGTCGAGGCGGCGATCAAGGCCGGTGCGACCACCATCAACATCCCCGACACCGTCGGCTACGCCCTGCCCGAGGACATGTTCGCGCTGTTCTCGATGTTGCGGACGCGCGTGCCGGGCGCCGACCGGGTGATCTTCTCGACGCACAACCACAACGACCTGGGGCTTGCCGTGGCGAACACGCTCGCCGCCATCCGCGCCGGCGCGCGCCAGGTCGAGTGCACGATCAACGGCATCGGCGAGCGCGCGGGGAACGCCTCCCTCGAGGAGGCGGTGATGGCGCTGCGCACCCGCCATGACGCGATCCCGGTGAGCAACGGCATCGTCACCACGAAGCTCCTGCGCACCTCGCGGCTGCTCGCCGCCACCACCGGCTTCGATGTGCAGCCCAACAAGGCCATCGTCGGGCGCAACGCCTTCGCGCACGAGAGCGGCATCCATCAGGACGGCGTGCTGAAGGACGCCTCGACCTACGAGATCATGACGCCCGAGAGCGTCGGGTGGACCAGGAACTCGCTCGTGCTCGGCAAGCATTCGGGTCGCGCTGCCTTCCGCGACCGCCTCAAGGCGCTCGGCTACGAGATCGGCGACAACCAGCTCAACGACGCGTTCAAGCGCTTCAAGGATCTCGCGGACCGCAAGAAGGTGGTCTACGACGAGGACATCGCCGCCCTGGTGGACGACGAGGTCGGCCGCGCGCACGAGCGCATCCGCCTCGCCGGCCTGCATGTCACCACGGGCATGGGCGCCAAGCCCATGGCGAGCATCACGCTGGAGGTGGATGGCGCGCGGCGCGACGGCATGTCCACCGGCGACGGCGCCGTGGATGCCTGCTTCAACGCCCTCCGTCAGGCCTTTCCCCACGACGTGAACCTCAAGCTCTACGCCGTGCAGAGCGTGACAGGCGGCACCGACGCCCAGGCCCGCGTGACCGTGCGGCTGGAGGAGAACGGCAAGCTGGTGGACGGGCAGGGGGCGGACACCTGCACCATCGTCGCCTCGGCCCGGGCCTATGTGCACGCCCTCAACAAGCTGCTCGTCAAGCGCCAGAGGACGGAGCCGCCGGCAGTGCTGCACGCCTGAGGGGAGCCGTCCGAGACCGTCCCGAGAGCCGCCCGCCGCGAAGGACGCTCATCGCGGCAGGGCGGCCGCCCGCCCCGGAAGCCCGTTTGCTGCGCCAGACCCTGGCGCGGCAGGGGCGAGGAGATATCGACATCCGCATCGGATGCGTGGCACCTGGGGGCCATGGCAGTGGAGCAAGCCCGGCACCCGGAGGCAGCGTCACCCGGCACCGCGAGAGGCTGCCCGTGCTGGCCTGCCTGCCGCTCCCGGCCCCGGGCCGGCCGGCGCACTCTCGGCGCGCGCGCATGGCTTCGGCTTCCCGCGCCGCTTCTGGTTGCGCTCCTGCTCCTCGTCCCGTCGCGCGACCTCCGCGCGCAGGCCCAGGTCTATTGCGCCGGGCGCGTGGTGGTGGAGCGCTTCGAGGTGCTGGGCACCCCAGGGCCGCAGGGGCGCTCGCACTACAGCGCGCATCTGCGCAACACGCGCGGCACGCCGCAGAACCTCGTGGTGGTGATGGCGGGCGACGCGCTGGGCCGGCCGATGGGCCAGCGCGTGACGCTCGAAGGCCATGGGCGGATGGTGCTGCCGCTGGGCTACCACCCCCGCCAGCCGGGCCGCCCGCCGCTGACGCCGCAGCGCCTTGCGGAGGCGATGCGGATTTCCTGCCCCTGAGCGCGCGCCCGCGCCTCAGCGCGGCGGGTTCTCGAAGCGCAGCATGATGGCGACGCCGAGCTGCACCGAGGCGAAGGTGAGCGTGCAGAAGAACCACAGCAGCAGCAGCGGCAGCGGGTGATCTTCCGCGCGCCGCAGCAGCGTGCCGAGGCCGAGCGGGTCCGCGAGCAGGATGGCGCCGCACAGCAGCGTGGAGAGTGCGGCGCCGACGCCGATATGCGCCAGCACGAAGCGGGGAGTGAGGTCGAGCTTCACCCCCCCGATGTGGCCGCGGCCCCCTGGGCCGTCCAGGTCAGTCCGGCCGCATCCCGGTGCGGCGGATCAGCTCGGCCCAGCGCGCCGCGTCCGCGCGCATCCGCTCGCCCAGCGCCTCGGGCGGGCCGGAGACGGGCTCGATGCCGAGGGCGAAGAGCCGCTCGCGCACCTCGGGCAGGTCCAGCACCTGGCGCACCGCGGCGTTGAGGCGGCGGATCACGGCCGGGTCCGTTCCGCGCGGCGCGACCAGACCATGCCAGCCCGCCACCGCCAGGCCACCCAGCCCGGCCTCGGCCAGGGTCGGCACCGCGGGCAGCGCCTGCGCCCGCGCGGCCGTGGAGACGGCGAGGCCGCGCAGCCGCCCCGCCTGCACATGCTGCGTCACCGCGCCGATGTTGATCATCACCCCCTGCAGCGCCCCGCCCAGCAGATCGTTCACCGCCAGCGCCCCGCCGCGGTAGGGCACATGGGTCCAGCGGCTTTCGCTGGCCTGCTGGATCACCTCGATGAGGAGATGCGCGAGGCTGCCATTCCCCGGCGTGCCCACCGCGAGCGGCTGCGCCCGGCCCGCGGCGATGAAGGCCGCGAGGTCCGCGTAGGGCGCATCGGCCTTCACCACCAGGATCTGCGGCACCGAGGTGGCCTCGGCCACGGGGGCGAAATCCTCCACGGGGTCGAAGGAGAGACGGGGGAAGAGCGCCCGGTTGATGGAGAGGCTGTCGGAGCCCGCCACCAGCGTCAGCCCGTCCGGCCGGGCGCGGGCGCCGAGCTCATAGCCGATGTTGCTGCCCCCGCCGGGGTGGTTCTCCACCACCACCGTGGTGCCCAGCACGGGGCCGAGATGCCGCGCCAGCAGCCGCGCCACGATGTCCTGGCTGCCGCCGGGCGCCACCGGGACGATGAGGCGGATGGGCCGCTCGGACTGGGCGCGGGCGGGGGCGGCAGCCAGGGCGGGGAGGAGGGCGAGGAGGGGGCGACGGCGCATGGGCGGCTCCAATCTGCTTACGGTCATCGTGCTTTTCGTATTCGCACGATCTGGCTCGTATTTATGCTCGTCGCGTCGTGGAATTCAACCCGCGTATTACGCATTTCTCCGCCGTGGAATGCGCGCGGCTCCCCGCCGCCCGCCGCCACCTTGTTTCACGGCCCGCCCGCGCTGATATGCTCCCGCGCATGGACAGCCTCCCCCACCCCACCCCCGTGGCCGGCCTGATCGGCGCCATCGGCAACACGCCGCTCATCCGCCTCGCCCGCGCCTCGGCCTCCACGGGCTGCGAGATCCTCGGCAAGGCGGAGTTCATGAACCCAGGCGGCAGCGTGAAGGACCGCGCCGCGCTGGCCATCATCGAGGGCGCGGAGGCGCGCGGCGAACTCCGCCCCGGCGGGCTCATCGTCGAGGGCACGGCCGGCAACACCGGCATCGGCCTCACCCTCGTCGGCAACGCGCGCGGCTACCGCAGCGTCATCGTGATGCCGGAGACGCAGAGCCAGGAGAAGATAGACTTCCTGCGCATGATCGGCGCCGACCTGCGCCTCGTCCCCGCCAAGCCCTTCAAGGATCCGGGCAACTACGTCCATGTCTCGCGCCGGCTGGCCGAGGAGCTGAGGGCCAGCCACCCGGCCGGGGTGGTCTGGGCCAACCAGTTCGACAACCTCGACAACCGCGAGGGGCACCGCCGCACCACCGGCGCCGAGATCCTCGCCCAGGCCGGCGGGCGGGTGGACGGTTTCACCTGCGCCTGCGGCACCGGCGGCACCCTGGCCGGGGTGGCCATGGCGCTCAAGGCCGCCGACCCGCGCACGCGCATCGTGCTGGCCGATCCGCTCGGCTCCGCCCTCTACAACTGGAAACGCCGCGGCGTGGTGGAGATCAGCGAGGGCAGCTCGATCACCGAGGGCATCGGCCAGTCCCGCGTGCCGGGCAACCTCGAGGGCGCGCCGATCGACGACGCCATCCAGGTGACGGACGAGGAGGCGCTGGAGCAGGTCTTCGACCTGACCATCCACGAGGGGCTGTGCGTCGGCGGCAGCGCGGGGCTCAACGTCGCCGCCGCCATCCGCCTCGCCCGCATGCTGGGGCCGGGGCATCGCATCGTCACCATCCTCTGCGATGGCGGCGCGCGCTACCAGTCCAAGCTGTTCAACCCGGATTTCCTGAGGAGCAAGGGGCTGCCCGCACCCCCTTGGATGGCCTGATGACGCTGGAGATCGTCGAGCTCGGCCGCGCCATCCGCGCGCGCGACCCCGCGCGCCCCTCCTGGCCGGAGGTGATCTTCTCCTATCCCGGGCTGCACGCCGTGCTCTGGCACCGGCTCGCGCACCGGCTCTGGCGCTGGGGGTTCAGGGGCCTCGCGCGCTTCGTCTCGCATCTCGGGCGGATGCTCACCGGCATCGAAATCCACCCCGGCGCGCGCATCGGCCGCCGGCTGTTCATCGACCACGGCATGGGCGTGGTCATCGGCGAGACGGCGATGATCGGCGACGACGTCACCATCTATCACGGCGTCACGCTGGGCGGCCTCTCGCTCAAGCCGGGCAAGCGCCACCCCGATGTGCTGGACGGCGCCGTCATCGGCGCGGGCGCGCAGGTGCTCGGCCCCATCACCGTCGGGCGCGGGGCGCGTGTGGGCGCCAACGCCGTGGTGGTCAACGACGTGGCGCCGGGCACCACCGTGGTGGGCATCCCGGCCCGCTGCGTGGGCGAGGGCTGCCCGGAAACCGTCACCGTCGGCTATGGGCTGCCTTCGGGCGAGGCCGACCCGGTGGGCGAGCGCCTCGCGCGGCTGGAGGCCGAGCTGCGCGCCCTGCGCGCCGAACTCGCCCGCCGGCCGGTGGCCTGACCGCCCTCAGTTCGGCAGGAGATCCTCGGCCAGCACCGAGATGGTGATGTGGTAGGCCACCTCGCCGTCCTCGTCGTCACGGTCCACCGTGCCGATGGTCTCGCCGTCGGCGAGCAGTTCCACCGGCCCCCGGCGCGACTGGGGCAGGCGGATGGTGAGCTTCTCCGTGCCGAGGGTGCGGCGCAGATGCGCCTGCAGGGCCTGGATTTCGGCGGGCTTCATGGTGGGCAGGCTCCGGCTGCTGCGGTGAAGGCGCGCCCCTTACGCGCCTCGGGCCGGCTTGTCCAACCCGGGGCGGGCATGGCTGCCGCGCGGAGCGGCCGCCTTCACGGTCCCGGCGCGACCAGGGCGGCGGCGAGGGCAAGGACCACGAGCAGCGGAAGAGGCGGATCGCGATCATGGGGCAACGAGCCTTGCCCGCCCCCGTCGCGCCCCGATCGCGCCGCGCCGCGCCATCCGTCGCGTCCCTCGCGCGACCGATGCGACGGACGCGGCGGCCGGACCATGGCAGGATGCCGCCATGGACCTGCACGGACCCGGGGGCGAGGAGGCCCTCGCCCTGCTCGACGCCCTCTTCGCCGAGGAGGGGGCGGGGCTCCTGCTGGTCGCGCCCGATCTCGCCGTGCGCCGCGCCGCGCCGGGCCTCGCCGTGCTGCTGGGCAGCCCCGCGCCGCGACCGGGCGAGGCGCTCCCGGCCTGGCTTGCCGGCCTGGGCGGGCTCGCCAAGCCCGCCGCTCTCGCGGAACGCCTCGTCCCCTTCGCCAGCCCGGAGGGCGGGACCGCCCGCTGGGAGCTGGATGATGGCCGTGCGCTGCGCCTTGCGGTGCGGCCCCTGCCCGGCGGCGGGCGGCTCGCGCGCCTGCGTCCCGAGCCCGACACCGCCCCCGCTCCCGGCGAGGCGCGGCTGCGCGCCGCCCTCGTCCAGCTCGAGGCCGAGCGCGCCGAGCGCGAGGAGGACCGGCGCCGCGCCCGCCTGGTGCTGGAGGCGACGCCGGACTGCATCCTCGTCATCGCGGCGGACGGCACCATCCTCGAGTCGTCGGTGCGCGCGCATGAGGTGTTCGGCCTGCCGGAGGCGCTGACCCGCCCCGGCGCCACCCACCAGGACCTGATCCGCGCCCTCTACCGGCGCGGCGAGTTCGGCTTCGTCCGCGGCGAGGAGGCCTTCGTGGCCAAGATGCGCCGCGACGTCGCGCGCGTCGGCCGGCTGCAGCGGATCATGCGCCTCGCCACCGGCGCCTGGGTCGAGATGACCTTCGAGACCCGCGAGGACCTGACGCTGCTGCTGGTCCTGCGCGACATCACCCAGCTCAAGGAGGCGCAGCGCGCGCTGGAGCTCGAGCAGGCGCGGCTCAACCTCGTCATGGAGAACATGCAGGACGGCGTCATGCTTTTCGACGCCGCGCTGCGCTGCACCATCCGCTCCGGGCCGCTGCTGCGCTTCTTCGACTTCCCGCCGGAGTTCGGCATCGGCACGCCGCTCGCCGAGATGCTGCGCCACCGGCTCGCCCGCGGCGATCACGGCCCCCCGCCCGCGGACGAGGCGGCGATGGACGGCGCGATCGCCGCGCGCCTCGCCCAGCTCACCGCGCCGGAGGGCGCGCGCATCCTCGAGCGCACGCCGAACGGCCACTGGCTCGACATCCGCACCCAGCCGCTGCCCGATGGCGGGCTGCTCGCCTATTACCGCGACGTCACCGACCTCAAGCGCGCCGAGGAGCGCGCCGAGGCCGAGCGCCGCCTGCTCGCCGAGCTGCTGGACGGGCTGGACGACGCGGTGATCCTGCTCGGCCCCGACGACCGGATCGTGGCGAGCAACCGCCGCGCGGGCGGTTACCTGGCCGAGCTCGCGGGGCTGCTCGCGCCCGGCACCCATATCCGCGACCTGCTCTCCGGCCTCTATCGCCGCGGCGACTATGGCGAGGAGCGGAGCGAGGAGGAGATTATCGCCGCCCGCCTCGGCGCGCTGCGCACGCCCGGGGGCGCGCGCCACACCCGCCGCACGCGCGAGGGCGCCTGGCTCGAGTTCCTCGTCTCGCCGCTCTCGGGCGGGCGACTCGTGCTGCAGCTGCGCGACATCACCGCCCTCAAGCGCCAGGAGGCCGAGACGGAAGCGGAGCGCGCCCTGCTCGCCGAGGTGGTGGAGAGCATGGAGCAGATGGTGGTGCTGCTCGACCGCGAGGCGCGCATCCTGCTCGGCAACCGCCGCGGGGCGGAGCTGCTCGACCTGCCGCCCGCCCTTGTCGAGACGGGTGGCAGCCTGCGCGAGGCCATGCGCGCCATGTACCGGCGCGGCGATTTCGGCGCCGAGCGCAGCGAGGAGGAGGTGGTGGAGGGGCGCGTGGCGGCCGTGCTCTCGGGCCGGCCGCTGCAGATCACCCGCCGCACGCCCGCGGGGCGCTGGCTCGAATTCGCCTACACCCCGATCTCGGGCGGGCGCGTCATCGCCCAGGGGCGCGACGTGACGGCGTTGAAGCAGGGCGAGCAGGCCGCACTGGCCGCCAAGGAGGCGGCCGAGGCCGCGGCCCAGGCCAAATCCGCCTTCCTGGCCGCGATGAGCCACGAAATCCGCACCCCCATGAACGGCGTGCTGGGCATGCTGGAGGTGCTGGAGCGCAGCCCCCTCGCGCCCGAGCAGGCGCGCCAGGTGGCGGTGATGCGCGAGAGCGCGCAGTCGCTGCTGCGCATCCTCGACGAGGTGCTTGACTTCTCGAAGATCGAGGCCGGGCGGATGGAGCTGGAGGCGCTGCCCTTCAGCCTCTCCGCCCTCGTCGCGGGGGTGATGGAGACGCTGGCGCCCGAGGCGCGCCGCCGCGGCCTCGTCTTCTTCGCCGACCCCGTCCCGGCCGGCCCCGACTGGCTGGAGGGCGACCCCACCCGGGTGCGGCAGATCCTGTTCAACCTCGCCGGCAATGCGCTGAAGTTCACCGAGCGCGGCTTCGTGCGCCTCGCCGCCGCCGCGCAGGCGGAGAACGGCGCGGCGCGGCTGACGCTCACCGTCGAGGACAGCGGGGTGGGCATCGAGGAGGCCACCCTGCCGCGCCTCTTCCAGCCCTTCACCCAGGCCGACAGCTCCACGACCCGCCGCTTCGGCGGCACGGGGCTCGGCCTGTCCATCGTTCGGCGGCTGGCGGAGCTGATGGGCGGCTCCGTGACGGTGGAGAGCCGCCCGGGCCAGGGCAGCCGTTTCACCGTGACGCTGCGCCTCGGCCTCGCCGCCGGGCCCGCCCCGGCGGCGCCGAGGGAGGCTCTGCGGGCCCGCGCCCCGGCCCCAGGCGAGGCGGCCGCAGTGCTCGTGGTGGACGACCACCCGGTGAACCGCGAGGTGCTGCTGCGCCAGCTCGCCCTGCTCGGCCTCGGCGCGGAGACGGCCGCCGACGGGGCGGAAGCCCTGGCCCGCTGGCACGCGACGCAACCGGGCCTCGTGCTGCTCGACCTGCACATGCCGGGGATGGACGGCCACGCCCTGGCCCGCGCCATCCGCACCGCCGAGGAACGGCTCGAGCGTCCGCGCACCACGCTGATCGCCGTCACCGCCGATGCGCGAAAGGGCGAGGCCGAGCGCTGCTACGCCGCGGGCATGGACGGCTACCTCGCCAAGCCGGTCACGCTCGAGGCGCTCTCCCGCGCGCTCGGGCGCTTCCTGCCGGGGCTGGCGGAGGGCGGCGCGGCGCAGGGCGGGGCGCTGTTCGACCCCGAGGCGCTGCGCGGCCTGTTCGGGCATGATCCGGCGCGGCTCTCGGCGCTGCTGGAGGGCTTCGCCGCCCAGGCGCGGCGCGACATCGCGGGGCTGGCGCAGGCACCGCTGCCGGCCCGGGCGGAGGCGGCGCACCGCCTCAAGGGGGCGGCGCAGCTCGTCGGCGCGCGGCTGCTGGCCGGGGAGGCCCAGGCGCTCGAGGCGGCCGCCCGCGCCGGCGCGGCGGAGGCGGCGGAGGCGGCGCAGGCCCGCCTGCTTGCCCTGCTCGAGGAGACGCTCGCGGTCGCGCGGCCGCTGCTGGCGGGGGATCAATCGGCGGGCGGCACGAAGAGGTAGCCCACGCCGCGCACGGAGCGGATGGCCTCGGGCTTGGCCGGGTCGCGCTCGATCTTGCGGCGCAGGCGCATCACCCGGTTGTCGATGGCGCGGTCGAAGGCTCCGGCCTCGCGGTGGGCGGCGGCTTCCAGCAGCCATTCGCGCGTGAGCGGCCGGTTGGGATGCAGCACGAAGAGGCGCAGCAGGTCGAACTCGCTCGCGCTCAGCGCATCCTCACGCCCGTCGGCGAGGATCAGCACGCGCCGCTCCATGTCGAGCCGCGCCGTGCCCACGCGATACTGGGCCTGCAGCGGCGGCGGGGGCGCGGCGGCGGCGCTGCGGCGCAGCAGCGCCTTGACGCGCGCGAGCAGCTCGCGCGGCTCGAAGGGCTTGGTCACGTAGTCGTCGGCGCCGGATTCGAGGCCCACCACCCGGTCCACCGTCTCCCCCGCCGCGGTCAGCATGATGATGCCGAGGCGGGCCGAGCGCGCGCGGGCCCAGCGGGCCAGGGCGAAGCCGTCCTCGGCCTCGCCCAGGTTCACGTCGAGCAGCACGAGGTCGAAGGGGGCGGCGAGCAGGGCCCGCTTGAACTCCGCCCCGCCGGCGAAGCAGGCCGGGCGCAGCCCGTGGCGCGCCAGATACTCCGCGACGATGTGCCGCTGCGTCGGGTCATCCTCCACCAGCGCGATGCGCAGCGGCCCGCTCATGCCATGCCTCCCCGCCCCGGCGGCGGGGCGGAGTCTGGCCGAGAGGGGACCGCCCCGGCAAGGCGGCGCGCGCCGCCTCAGCCGCCGAGCCGCCCCGCCGCCCCGGGCGCGAGCCAGGCGAGATCGCCCGCGGCGAAGACCGCGACCAGCGCGCCCTCGGGCGTGGTCAGCACCAGATCCCCGCGCAGCCCCTCCGCGATGCGGCCGCGATCGTGCAGGCCCAGCGCCTCGGCCGGGTTGCCGGAGACGAGCGCCCAGGCGCGGGCGAGGTCCATCGCGCCCCGCGCGGCGAGGCGGAAGGGTGCGGCGAGCAGCGCCGGCCAGTGGTAGTCGGAGGCGAGCACCGTCACGAGGCCGCGCTCGGCCAGCGGCGCGGCACTCGCCCAGCCCAGATGGCTGCCCCCGCGCAGCACGTTGGGCGCGCCCATCACCACGGGCTCGCCCGCGGCACGCGCCGCCTCGGCCACCGCCTCGGCCATGGGGAACTCGCAGATGCGCGCGCCGAGCGCCCGGAAGGCGGCGCGCGCCTCCACGCTCGCGTCGTCGTGGCTCAGCATGGGGATGCC
The DNA here is from genome assembly GCA_026414745.1 of Roseococcus sp. Classification (GTDB taxonomy): domain Bacteria; phylum Pseudomonadota; class Alphaproteobacteria; order Acetobacterales; family Acetobacteraceae; genus Roseococcus. The sequence continues at coordinate 59,576 of JAOAIK010000007.1, read as the reverse complement.
GGCGCGGCGCGCGGCGGCGGCGAGGCGCGCGCGGCTTTCGGGCACCTCGGCGCGGCGGGCGGCGGCGCGCTCGGCCAGGCGCAGATACTCGGCCTCCCCCACCCCGGCGCGGCCGGCGAGCTTGCCGAGCTCCTTGGGGTTGGAGAGCTTGGCGAGAATGCCCGGCGTGTGGTCGTTGAAGCCGAGCAGATGCACCCGCCCCGCGGCGATGGCGGCCAGCGCCTCGGGCTCGGCGTCCAGGTTGTCGGCCTCGAAGCGCAGATGCACGCGCAGATCGGGCGCGCGCGGCGGCGCGGCCAGGGCCGCGAGCACCGCGCGGAACATGGCGAGCGAGCGCAGCCCCGGCTCCCAGGAAAGGGTGACGCCGAGATAGGCGGTGGTGATGCCCGCGGCCAGGCATTGCCGCGCCGCGTCCTCGAGGGCGAAGCCGGCCGGGAAATCCACGCCCGGGCGCGGCTGCAGCGCGCGCTCCTGCGCATCGCCGTGGATGTCCACGAGGCCGGGCAGCACCAGCAGCCCGGTCGCGTCGAAGGCGCGCGCGCCGCCCTCCGCGGCGATGACGCCGCCCGCGAGGTGCAGCGCGCCGGGGGCGAGGCGCCCCTCGCGCAGCACCGCGCCGCCCGCGATGCGCCAGCTCACGATTCCACCACGAGCTGCGCGCGCCCCGCGGCGTAGCGCGTGACCACCGCCTCCACCGGCCGGCCCTCCGGATCCTCGTTCAGCGCCTCGCAGAGCAGGATGGGTCGGGCGCGGGACTGTTCGAGCATGGCGGCTTCCTCGAGGCTGGGCATGCGGGCGGTGATGCGGGTGATGCGGCGGCGATAGTCCGCGACGCCGCAGAGCGCCAGGGCGCGGGTGATGGAGGGATCGGCGGCGAGATGCTCGAGGATGCGCGGGAAGCGGCCGGGCGGGAAATGGTGCCGGCCGAGCGCGAAGGGCCGGCCATCGGCGAGCGAGAGCCGGTCGGCGAAGGGCACGCGCCGGCCGGGGCGCAGGCCGAGCAGCTCGGCCACGCGCGGCTCGGCCGCCACCTCGCCGGTGCGCAGGATGCGCCCCGCCGGCTCGCGGTTCTGCGCGCGGATGATCTCGCTGAAGCGGGTGCGCGGGCCGAGGGGATAGTCGAGCACATCCTCGGCGACGAAGCTGCCGCGCCCCTGCTCGGTGCGCAGCAGGCCGCGCAGCTCGAGATCCTCCATGGCGCGGCGCAGCGTGTGCCGGTTCACCCCGAAGCGGGCGGAGAGCGCGGCCTCGGTCGGCAGGCGCGCGCCGGGGGCGTGGCGGCCCTCGCGGATCTCGCGTTCCAGCACGGCGGCGATCTGCCGCCACAGGGCGAGGCCCGCGCCGCGCTGCAGCCCGGGCTCGGGCGTCACGAAATCTTCAACCACGCGGGGCCTCCGGGGCGGCAAAGCGGTTTGACGATGGCGCGCGGGATGTGTAGCTGTCTAGACAAATGCTGTCACGCCCCGAACGCCTCGCCCTGCTCGCCCGCGCCAGCGCCGCGGAGCTCGCCGCGGCCATGGCCGCCGCCGCCCCCCTCCCCCCGCACCGCCGCCTGCGCGGGCCGGAGGTGGGGCTGACCATGCTGCGCGGCCGGGCGGGCGGGGATGGCGCGCCCTTCAACCTGGGCGAGGCGACGCTCACGCGCTGTTCCGTGACGCTGGCGGACGGGACGATCGGCCATGCCTGGCGGCTGGGGCGCGAGGCCGAGGCGGCCGAGGCGGCGGCCCTGCTGGACGCGCTGCTGGAAGCGGCGCCCGCGCGCGCCGAGGCGCTGCTCGCCCCGATCGCGGCGCGGCTCGCCGCCGAGGCCGAGGCGAAGGCCCGCCGCGCCGCGGCCACCGAGGTGCGCTTCGCCACCCTGGCGGCGATGCGCTGATGCGCCCGGGCTTCGCCGATCCGGTGCTGGATGCCCAGGCCGCCTTCCGGGCGGTGATGCAGGCCATGGCCCGCCCGGGCACCGTGCAGCGCCTCGCCGCCGCCCCCGACGCGCCGCCCCCCATCGCCCCCGCCGCCGCCGCGGTGCTGCTGGCCCTGGCCGATGCCGACACCCCGCTCTGGACCGATGCGCCCGAGGCGGCGCGGGGCTGGATCGCCTTCCACACCGGCGCGCCCTTCGTCGCCGCGCCGGAGGAGGCCGCCTTCCTGCTGGCCACCAGCGCCATGCCGCCGCTCGCCGGGCTGCGCGCCGGCAGCGACGAGGCGCCGCAGGAGGGGGCGACGCTGATCGTGCAGGTCGGGGCGCTGCGGCCCGGGGCGGGCTGGCGGCTCTCCGGCCCGGGCATCGCCGAGGCGCATCGCCTGGCCGTGGCGGGGCTGCCCGCGGATTTCCCCGCGCAATGGGCGGCGAACGCCGCGCGCTTCCCGCGCGGGGTGGACCTCGTGCTGGCGGCGGAGGATGCGCTCGCCGCCTTCCCGCGCACGCTGCGCATCGCGGAGGAGGGCTGATGTATGTCGCGGTGAAGGGCGGGGAGGCCGCCATCGAGGCCGCCCATGCCTGGCTCGCCGCCGCCCGGCGCGGCGATCCTTCCGTGCCCGAGCTCGGCCTCGCGCAGATCGAGCAGCAGCTCGCGCTCGCGGTGGACCGGGTGATGGCGGAGGGAAGCTGCCATGACCGCGGCCTCGCCGCGCTCGCCATCAAGCAGGCGCGCGGCGACCTGATCGAGGCCGCCTTCCTGCTGCGCGCCTACCGCACCACGCTGCCGCGCTTCACCCCGGCCGAGCCCTTGGACACGGGGCGGATGCGCGTGCTGCGCCGCATCAGCGCCACCTACAAGGACCTGCCCGGCGGCCAGGTGCTGGGCCCCACCTTCGACTACACCCACCGCCTGCTCGACTTCGCCCTCGCCGCCGAGGGCGCGCCCCCGCCGCCCCCCGCCCCCGAGGCGGAGTCCGGTGTGGGCCCCATGCCGCGCGTCTCCGAGATCCTGGCCGCGGAGGGGCTGATGCGCCGCGAGCCCGCGGGCGAGGAGGCGCCTCCCCCCGACCTGACGCGCGAACCGCTGCGCTTTCCCGCCCCGCGCCCGCTGCGCCTGCAGGCGCTCGCGCGCGGCGACGAGGGCTTCCTGCTGGGCCTCGGCTACTCGACGCAGCGCGGCTACGGCAACGCCCACCCCTTCGTGGCGGAGCTGCGCCTGGGCGAGGTGGAGGTGGTGCTCTGCCCGCCGGAGCTCGGCTTTCCCATCTCCATCGGCGAGGTGACGGTGACGGAATGCCAGATGGTGAACCAGTTCGCCGGCGCGGGCGAGGCGCCGCCCCAGTTCACCCGCGGCTACGGGCTCGCGCTCGGCCACAGCGAGCGCAAGGCGATGGCCATGGCGCTGGTGGACCGCGCGCTGATGGCGCGCGAGCTGGGCGAGGAGGTGCTCGCCCCCGCCCAGGACGAGGAGTTCGTGCTGCTGCACGCCGACAATGTGGAGGCCACCGGCTTCGTCGAGCACCTGAAGCTGCCGCACCACGTGGACTTCCAGAGCGAGCTCGAGAAGCTGCGCAGCATCCGCGCCCGCGTCGAGGCCGAGCGCGCCGCGCCGCGCGCGGAGGCGGCGGAGTGATGCGCGACCCCGTCCGATCGCCGGAGGGCGCAGGCGCCCCCGGCGCCGAGCACCGCAGGCGTGAACCGGAGGGCAGAGACCCCCACTACAACTTCGCCTATCTCGACGAGGCGACGAAGCGGATGATCCGCCGCGCCATCCTCAAGGCCATCGCCATCCCCGGCCACCAGATCCCCTTCGGCGCGCGCGAGATGCCGCTGCCCTACGGCTGGGGCACGGGCGGCATCCAGGTCACCGCCAGCATCCTCGGCCCCTCGGACGTGCTGAAGGTGATCGACCAGGGCGCGGACGACACCACCAACGCCGTCTCCATCCGCCGCTTCTTCGCGCGCACGGCCGGCGTGGCCACCACCACCCGCACCGCCGAGGCGACGGTGATCCAGACGCGCCATCGCATCCCCGAACGGCCGCTGCGCGAGGACCAGATCCTGGTCTTCCAGGTGCCGATGCCCGAGCCGCTGTTCCGCCTCGAGCCGCGGCTCGCCGAGACGCGCCGCCTGCACGCGCTGGCCGACTACAGCCTCGCGCAGGTGAAGCTCTACGAGGACATCGCCCAGCAGGGCGAGAGCGCCTCCTCCTACAACCATCCGGTGCTGGTGAACGGGCGCTACCTCATGTCGCCCTCGCCCATCCCGGGCTTCGACAACCCGAAGCTCGACCGCAACCCGGCCCTGCTGCTCTTCGGCGCGGGGCGCGAGAAGAAGATCTACGCGGTGCCGCCCTACACGCCGGTGAAGAGCCTCGACTTCGACGACCACCCCTTCGCGCCGATGCGCGCACCCCATCCCTGCGCGCTGTGCGGCAGCACGACCCACTACCTCGACGAGATCGTGACCGACGACAGGGGCGGGCGCATGTTCGTCTGCTCCGACACCGACGCCTGCGCCGAGGCCGCCGGTCGCGCCGGGGCGGCGCGATGAGCCCGCTGCTGGAGGCCGAGGGGCTCACGCTGCGCTTCGGCGCGCTGCGCGCCCTCGATGGCGTCTCCCTCGCGCTCTGGCCGGGCGAGGTGGTGGCGGTGGTGGGCGAGAGCGGCTCGGGCAAATCCAGCCTGCTGCGCGCGCTCTCGGGCCTCGCGCGGCCCGAGGCGGGGCGCGTGCTCTACCGCGACGCGGCGGGCGCGGCGTGCGACGTGCACGCGCTCAGCGAGGCCGAGCGGCGGCGCATCGCGCGCAGCGACTGGGGCCATGTGCACCAGAACCCGCGCGACGGGCTGCGCATGGGCGTCTCGGCCGGGGCGAACATCGGCGAGCGGCTGATGGCCGCCGGCGCGCGCCACTATGGCGGCATCCGCGCCGCCGCCGCCGAATGGATGGCACGGGTCGAGCTCGACCCCGCCCGGATCGACGATCTGCCGCGGCACTTCTCGGGCGGCATGCAGCAGCGGCTGCAGATCGCGCGCTGCCTCGTCACCCGCCCGCGCCTCGTCTTCATGGACGAGCCGACGGGCGGCCTCGACGTCAGCGTGCAGGCGAGGCTGCTCGACCTGATCCGCGCGCTGGTGGAGGAGCTCGGCCTCGCGGTGCTGCTGGTGACGCACGACATCGCCGCCGCCCGGCTGCTCGCGCACCGCATCGTGGTGATGCGCCAGGGCCGCATCGTCGAGGAGGGGCTGGCCGACCGCGTGCTGGACGACCCGCAGCACCCCTACACCCAGCTTCTCGTCGCCTCGGTGCTCGCCGCATGAGCCCCGTCCTGGTCGTCGAGGGGCTCTGCAAGGGCTTCACCCTGCACCTGCAGGGGGGCGTGAGCTTTCCCGTGCTGCGGGGCGAATCCCTCGCGCTCATGCCCGGCGAATGCGTGGCCCTGGCCGGACCCTCGGGGGCGGGGAAATCCACCCTGCTGCGCTGCGTGGCCGGCAACTACGGCGCGGGCGCGGGGCGCATCCTGATCCGCCACCGCGGCGCGATGCGCGATCTCGCCGCGGCCGATGCGCGGCTGGTGCGCGAGATCCGCACCGAGACGCTCGGCCATGTCTCGCAGTTCCTGCGCGTCATTCCGCGCGTGCCCGCCCTCGACATCGTGGCCGCGCCGCTCCTCGCGCGCGGGGCGGGGCGGGCGGAGGCGCGGGCGCGGGCGGCGGCGCTCCTCGCCCGGCTGAACCTGCCCGAGCGGCTGCATCACCTGCCCCCCGCCACCTTCTCGGGCGGCGAGCAGCAGCGGGTGAACCTCGCGCGCGGCTTCGTCGCGCCCAACGCCGTCCTGCTGCTGGACGAGCCGACCGCGAGCCTCGACGCCGCCAACCGCGCGGTGGTGGCGGCGCTGATCCGCGAGGCCAAGGCGGCCGGCACGGCCATCCTGGGAATCTTCCATGACAGCGAGCTGCGCGACCGCGTGGCGGATCGCCTTCACGCCGTGGACCCGCTAGAACCCGCGGCCTGATGCCGGACCACATCGCCCCCCGCCTCGACGCGCTCACGCTCACCCACGCCCGCCTCGTCCTCGAGGACGGGGTGATCGAGGGCACGCTGCACCTGCGCGGCGGCCTGATCGCCGACATCCAGCCCGGCCGCGCGCATCACCCCGGCGCGCTGGACTGCGAGGGCGACTATCTGATCCCGGGCGTGGTGGACGTGCACACCGACAATCTGGAGCGCCAGGTGCAGCCACGCGCCAATGCGCGCTGGCCCTCGCGCTCGGCCTTCCTCGCGCATGACGCGCAATGCGCGGCAGCGGGCGTGACCACGGTGCTGGACGCGCTCTGCCTCGGCGATCTCGGCTTCGACCAGGGCCGCGACCAGACCTTCCGCGAGGGCGTGGCGGACCTCACCGCCTTCGCGGGCTCGCCCCTGCTCAAGGCCGAGCACCACCTGCACCTGCGCTGCGAGCTGCCCGCTGCCGACATGCCCGCCTGCCTGGAGATGGTGGCGGACCATCCGCTGGTGGCGATGGTGAGCCTGATGGACCACTCGCCGGGCGTGGGCCAGTACCGCGACATCGCGCGCTACAAGGCGATGCGCGTGCGCCAGACGCGCATGACCGATGCGGAGGTGGATCGCCGCATCGCCGAGCTGCTGGCCCAGCGGGCCGAACGGCGCGAGCCGCAGCGCCGCCTCGTGCTGGAGCGCTTCGCCGGGCGGGGCATCCCGCTCGCGAGCCATGACGACGAGGACCCCGCCGAGGTGCGCCGCAACGCCGCGGACGGCATCCTCGTCAGCGAGTTCCCGGTCACGCTGGAGGCGGCGCGGGAGGCGGCGCGCATCGGCGTCTCGGTGATCGCGGGGGCGCCCAACATCGTCCGCGGCGGCAGCCACTCGGGCAATGTCGCGGCGATGGACCTGGTGCGCGCCGGGGCGGTGCGTGTGCTGGCGAGCGACTATGTGCCGCCCGCGCTGATCGAGGCCGCCTTCCTGATGGCCGCGGAGACCGGGCTGCCGCGCGCCGTCGCCGCCATCACCGCCGCCCCGGCGGCGCTGTGCGGCATGGCCGATCGCGGCCGGCTCGCGCCCGGGCTGCGCGGCGACGTGGTGCGCGTGGCCGAGCATCACGGCCATCCGGTCGTGCGCGAGGTCTGGCGGCTTGGCCGGCGCGTCGCGTGAGACGCGCGGGGGAAGGCGCGTGAGACGCGCGAGGCGGGCTCCGTGATGCGTGTTGCCCTCTACTGGGCCCCCGAGCTCGCGGACCCGCTGCACGCGGCGGGCAGCGCCTGGCTGGGGCGCGACGCGGAGACGGGCGCGCGCCTGCCTCAGCCGCCCATCCCGGGGATCGAGGAGATCACCGCCGACGCACGCGGCTACGGGCTGCACGCCACCTTGAAAGCGCCCTTCCGGCCTTCCCGGGGCTATGCCGCGCTGCGCGAGGCGGTGGCGGCCTTCGCCGCGCGCCAGGCGCCCTTCGTGCTGCCGCCGCTGCTCGTGGCCGACCTCAAGGGCTTCCTCGCGCTGCGCGAGGCCGCGCCCTGCCCCGCCCTGCACGCCCTGGCCGATGCGGCGGTGGCGGAGCTCGACGCGCACCGCGCCCCGCCGGAGGAAGCGGAACTCGCCCGCCGCCGCCGCGCGGGGCTGAGCGCGCGGCAGGAGGCGCTGCTGGCGCGCTTCGGCTACCCCTATGTCATGGAGGAATGGCGCTTCCACGTCACGCTGACCCGCCGCCTCGCGCCCGGCGAGGCGGCGGTCCTGCGCCCCGCGGCGGAGGCGCATTTCGCGGGGATCGCCGACCGGGCCCGGCGGGTGGAGAGCCTCTGCCTCTTCACCCAGGCGGGGCCCGGCGCCCCCTTCCTGATCGCCGAGCGCTTTCCGCTCGGCGGCTGATCAGCGGCCCGGGGCGGGCTGGCCGGGCTGCGCCGGCGCGCCGGGGCGACCCTCGCCGCGCGGGCCGCCACCCTGCCCGCCCCCCTGCGGACCGCGGCGCGGCAGCTCCTCGCGCGTGATCGCGCCATCGCCGTTCGCGTCGCCCATCCGGAAGCGCATCTCGGCCATGGGGCGCAGCTCCTCGAGCGTCACCTGGCCGTCGCGGTTGGCGTCCAGGCCGCGGAAGGCGGCGGCCTGGCGCTCGGCCCGGCGCTCCTCGTGATGGGCGGGGCGCTGGGGCGCATCGGCCCGGCGCGGGCGGAGGTTCCCGAACTCCTGCAGGGTCAGCCCGCCGCTGCGGTCCGCGTCCGCGGCCTGGAAGCGGCGCTGAGTGTCGGTCCAGACCTCCTCCCAGGTGATGCGGCCGTCGCGGTTGGCGTCGAGCTCCTGGAACATCCGCTCCCGGTGCTCGCCGCGCGGGCCGGGGCCACCGCCGGGGCCGCCCCCGGGGCCGGGCTGGGCGAGGGCCGCGCCGGCGAGCGCGAGGCCGCCGATCAGAACGAGGCTGGTGCTGGCGAAGAGGCGCATGCTCTGGTCTCCTTCATCCGGGGCGCGGGCTGCGCCCTCGATGGCGGAACCATGCCGCGCGGATGTAACCCGCGCGTGGCGAAGCCCGCTGCGGAGAGTGAGAAAATGTGACGGGCTCAGCAGCGCCGCCTGCCGGGTGTCGGGATTGAACCGACGACCTACCGCTTACAAGGCGGTTGCTCTGCCGCTGAGCTAACCCGGCGGGCCGCACCGGTTTTACGCGAGCCGCGCGCGGCTTGCCAGCGGCGCGCCAGGCGCGTGTGATGCGGCGATGCGTCCTCGCCGCCCCGCCGCGCGCCCCGGCCCCTCTTCCGCGCCGCCCGCCCCCTCCCGGCCCGCCGCGGCGGAGGGCGTCTGGCTGCACGGGCTGCATCCGGTGGCGGCGGCGCTGGCCAACCCCGCGCGCCGGCTGCGCCGCCTGCTGGTGACCGAGGAGGCCGCGCGCGCGCTCGCCGAGCGCGTGCCCGCCCCCTGGCGCATCAAACCCGAGCCCGTGCCGCGCGAGCGATTCGCCACCTTCCTGCCCGCCGACGCCGTGCACCAGGGCGCGGCGCTGCTGGTCGAACCCCTCTCGCCCCCGCCCGTGGAGAAGCTGCTGGCCGACAGCACCGGGCCGGTGGTGGTGCTGGACCAGGTGACGGACCCGCGCAATGTCGGCGCCATCCTGCGTTCGGCGGCGGCCTTCGGCGCGGCGGCGCTGGTGATGCAGGACCGCCACGCCCCGCCCGAGACGGGGGCGCTGGCCCGCGCCGCCTCCGGCGCGCTGGAACTGGTTCCCATCCTGCGCGAGGTGAACCTGGCCCGCGCCATCGCCGCCCTCAAGAAGGCGGGCTTCTGGGTGGTGGGGCTCGAGGCCTCGGGCCCCGTCACCCTCGCGCAATCGGGCCTCGCGGGGCGGCGCGTGGCGCTGGTGCTGGGGGCGGAGGGCGAGGGGCTGCGCCGCCTCACCCGCGATTCCTGCGACGAGCTGGTGCGGCTGCCCATCAGGCCGGCCATGGAAAGTCTCAACGTGGCGGCCGCGGCGGCGGTTGCCCTCTACGAGCTGGCGAGGGAGTGAGCGGCATGGGTGCGGCGGCGGAGGCGATCCTGGCGGCGCGGCGGGAGAGGCGGGTGCTGGAGCCGCTCGGGCCCCTCGCGCCCGCCACGCCGGAGGCGGGCTATGCGCTGCAGCGCGAGGTGGCGCAGGCCATGGGCGCCGTCCCGCCCGCGGGCTTCAAGATCGGCGCCACGACGCGGCAGATGCAGGAGTATCTCGGCCTCCCGGGCCCCGCCGCCGGTTTCGTGCCCGCCGCCTCGCTGCTGCCCGACGGCGCGCTGCTGCGCTTCGCCGATTTCCTGAACCCGGGCGTGGAGTGCGAGATCGGCGTGCGCCTCGCCGCCGACCTGCCGCCCGGCCCCTGCACCCCCGAGGCCGCCGCGGCGGCGGTCGGCGAGGTGTTCCCGGCCATCGAGGTGGTGGAGCGCCGCTATGGCGATCTCGCCGCGCTCGGCACCCCCACGCTGATCGCCGACCAGGTGTTCCACGCCGCGGGCGTGCCCGGGGCGCCCTGCCCCGGCTGGCGGGCGCTCGACCTCGGGGCGGTGCGGGGCGAGCTCCGCGTGAACGGCGAATCGCGCGGGGCGGGGCATGGGCGCGATCTGCTCGGCCACCCCTTCGCGGCGCTGGCCTGGCTCGCCGGCTCGGGCTGCGCGGCCGTGCATGGCGGGCTGCGGGCGGGGCAGGTGGTCTGGCTCGGCTCGGTCACGCCGCCCATCTGGCTGGAGGGGCCGGCGGAGGTGGAGGTCGCCTTCGAGGGGCTCGGCCGCGTCGGGCTGCGCTTCGTCTGAGGCGAGAGCCCGGGGCTGGCGGGCGGTAGGGCTTCGTTAAGCGGCGCCGCGCGAGAAGGATCGCGCCGGCAAGGGCCGGCATCATCTCCGCGACCCACACCGCCAGGAGGGCGGGCGAGAGGAACCGCCCTCATGCCCTCCGAGGATTCCTTCCAGCGCGATCACGGAGCCCTCCGGGGCCCGGATGGCCAGTGGCACTGCCTGACCGACGATCTTCAGCTCGCGCTCGCGCGCGAGGCGCTGCGCCGCGCGGCCGAAACCCTGGCCGAGCAGGCCGAACTGCTGGCGCTGGAAATGGAAACGGGCGCGTTGCGCGACCATGGCGGGCCGGAGGCGCTGCGCCTCTTCGCCGCCGTGGTGCGGGCCACCACGTGCGATGGTCTCGGCCCGGTGGGCCACGCCTGACAGGTCCCGACATGCACAGGGCCGCCCCCATTCGGGAGCGGCCCTGGCGACACCGGCGCCGCAGGGCGCGTCAGTGCTTCACGTCGGCCCAGACCTTGCGTTTCGTCGCGTAGACGAGGCCGCCCAGGATGGCGAGAAAGATCAGCACCTGCACGCCCATGCGACGGCGCTGCTCGAGCTCCGGCTCGGCCGCCCAGGCGAGGAAGGTGGTGACGTCGCGGGCCTGCTGCTCGACGGTCGCCGGGGTGCCGTCGGCATACTCCACCCCGTCCGGGTTGAGGACGTTGGGCATCGCGATCTGGTGGCCCGGGAACCATGCGTTGTAGTGCATGCCCTCCATCACCTCGACGCCCGGCGGCGGGTCCACATAGCCGGTGAGCAGCGCGAAGAGGTAGTTCGCGCCATGCGGCCGCGCCTTCACGATGACCGAGAGGTCAGGCGGGTAGGCGCCATTGTTGGCAGCCCGGGCCGCCTGCTCGTTGGGGAAGGGGCGGCGGAAGCGATCCGAGAGCCGGGCGGGCCGCTCGAACATCTGGCCCTCGTCATTGGGCCCGTCGGTCACCTGGAACTGCGCCGCGATCTCGCGCACCTGGGCCTCGGAGAGGCCGATCTCCAGCAGGTTGCGGTAGGAGAGCTGGCGCATGGCGTGGCAGGCGGCGCAAACCTCCTTGTAGACCTGGAAGCCGCGCTGCAGCGCGCCGCGGTCGAAGGTGCCGAAGAGGCCGGCGAAGCCGAAGCCTGCATCCGGCGGGGTGGGCGCGCTGCCCGCCGCCAGCGCGGGGCCGGCGGAGAAGAGGGACGCGGCAAGGGCGAGGGAGCGGATCACACGCATCGGATCAGGCCTTGTCCATCGGCTTGGCGGCAGCGGCGCCGGGCACAGGCCCACCGCCCAGGGTCGCGTTCGGGCCCAGCACCGCGCGGGCGATGCTCTCGGGCAGCGGCAGCGGCTTCTCGAGGCGGCCGAGTGCGGGCAGCACCACGAGGAAATAGGCGAAGTAGATCACCGTGGCGATCTGCGCGATCTGGACGTAGTGACCCTCGGCCGGCTTCGCCCCCACCCACATCAGGACGAAGAAGTTGATCGTCCAGAGCAGGAGGAAGATGCGCGCGATCGGCCGGAAGCGCATGGAGCGCACCTTGGAGGTGTCCAGCCAGGGCAGCACGAAGAGAATGGCGATGGAGCCGAACATGAGCACCACGCCGCCGAGCTTGTCCGGCACCGCGCGCAGGATGGCGTAGAAAGGCAGGAAGTACCACTCGGGGACGATGTGCGCCGGCGTGGAGAGCGGGTTGGCCGGGATGTAGTTGTCCGGGTGACCCAGGTAGTTCGGCATGAAGAAGACGAGGAAGCCGAACACGGCGAAATAGGCCACCATGCCCACGCTGTCCTTGATCGTGTAGTAGGGGTGGAAGGGCAGCGTGTCCTGCGGGCCCTTGGGCTCGATCCCGAGCGGGTTGTTCGAGCCGGTGATGTGCAGTGCCGCGACGTGCAGGAACACCACGCCCACGATCACGAAGGGCAGCAGGTAGTGCAGCGAGAAGAAGCGGTTGAGCGTGGGGTTGTCCACGCTGAAGCCGCCCCAGAGCCAGATCACGATATCCTGCCCCACCAGCGGAATCGCGCTGAAGAGGTTGGTGATCACCGTGGCGCCCCAGAAGGACATCTGGCCCCAGGGGAGGACGTAGCCCATGAAGGCGGTGGCCATCATCAGCAGGAAGATGTCGACGCCGAGCATCGACAGCAGCTCGCGCGGCGCCTTGTAGGAGCCGTAGTAGAGGCCGCGCCAGATGTGGATGTACACCACGATGAAGAACATCGAGGCGCCGTTCATGTGCACGTAGCGGATCAGCCAGCCATAGTTCACGTCGCGCATGATCCGCTCCACGCTGTCGAAGGCGTAGGCGGTGTGCGGCGTGTAGTGCATCGCCAGGAAGATTCCGGTCGCGATCATGATCAGCAGGTTGATCATGGCGAGCGCGCCGAAGTTCCAGAAGTAGTTGAAGTTGCGAGGGGTCGGGAAGGTCCCGTACTCCTTCTGCATCATCGTGAACACCGGCAGCCGCTGGTCGATCCAGCGGATCACCGGGTTCTTGAACGGGCTGTCGTGCAGGCCGATGGCCATGGTGCTCGTCCTCTGGTGGGGTGGGGCCGGGCGGGGCGGGACCATACCCGCCGCCCGCACGCCCTCAGCCAATGCGGATCTGGGTCGGGCTCGTGAAGGTGTAGGGCGGGATTTCAAGGTTTGTGGGCGCTGGCCCGCGCCGGATCCGCCCCGAGGTGTCGTAGTGGCTGCCATGGCAGGGGCAGAACCACCCGTTGTAGTCGCCCGCCGGATCCGTCGGCTTCTGGCCGAGGGGCACGCAGCCGAGATGCGTGCACACGCCGATCATGACCAGCCATTCCGGGCGCGGGGCGCGGCTTTCGTCGGTGGCGGGGTCCTTCAGCTCGGACAGCGGCACGGCGCGGGCGGCGGCGATCTGCTCGGGCGTGCGGTGGCGCACGAAGACGGGCTTGCCGCGCCACATCACCGTCACCGACTGGCCCACCGCGATGGGCGAGAGGTCGAGTTCGGTGCTCGCCAGCGCCAGGACGTCGCGGGCGGGGTTCATCGAGGCGATGAAGGGCCAGACGATGGCGCCCACGCCCACAGCGGCGAAGGCCGTCGTCGTCAGCTTCAGGAAATCCCGTTTCGTGACTTCCGGCGCCCCTGCCCCTTGCGAAGCGCCCTGCGCCGTCACCATCTCCGCCATCGCGATCACCTCGATGTCGCCCCCGCAGGGGCTGTCGCCTTCCTTCCGCGTCGGCACGCCGCCTTTGTCCGCGCCGCGTGGCCGTGTCTGCCGCCTATTAGGGAGGCTCCCGGGAAGTGGCAACCGTCCACCCGGGGGCGAAACGTGGATTCCAGCACGCCGGTGCTAGGCTGTTGCCATGACCGATTCCCTGCCCTTCCCGGCGGCCCACCCCCTGGCCGAACCCGCCCGTCTCTGGTTCGAAACCCTGCGCGACCGCCTCTGCGCCGCCTTCGAGGCGGTGGAGGATGCGCTGAGCGAGGGGCCGCACGCCCATCTGCCGCCCGGCCGCTTCACCTACACGCCCTGGCAGCGCGCCCAAGGCGGCGGGGGCACCATGGGGCTGATGCGCGGCCGGGTGCTGGAAAAGGTGGGGGTGAACGTCTCCACCGTCTGGGGCGAGTTCAGCCCGGACTTCCGCAGGCAGATCCCGGGCGCGGAGGAGGATCCGCGCTTTTTCGCCACCGGCATTTCCCTGGTGGCGCATCCGCGCTCGCCGCGCGCGCCGACGGCCCACATGAACACGCGCTTCATCGTCACCACACGCGCCTGGTTCGGCGGCGGAGGGGACATCACGCCGATGGACCTGGACAGCCCCGAGGCGAAGCAGGACGCGGCGGATTTCCATGCCGCCTTCAAGGCCGCCTGCGACCGGCACGACCCCGGCTACTACCCGCGCTTCAAGCAGTGGTGCGACGAGTATTTCTATCTCCCCCACCGGGGCGAGACGCGCGGGCTCGGCGGCATATTCTATGACTGGCTCGGGGACCGCACGCCGGGCAAGGGCGCGGAGGCCGATTTCGCGTTCACGAAGGATGTGGGCCTCGCCTTCCTCGAAGCCTATCCGCCCATCCTGCGCCGCCGCATGCACGAGCCCTGGACGGAGGCCGAGCGCCAGCACCAGCTCCGCCGACGCGGACGCTATGTCGAGTTCAACCTTCTGCACGACCGCGGCACCATCTTCGGCCTGAAGACGGGCGGGAATGTCGAGGCGATTCTGATGTCGCTGCCGCCGGAGGCGGCGTGGTGACTCACGCCGCGCTGCGCCCGCCGCGCATGTAGTGGCGCTCCGGACGGTAGCGGAGCCAGTGGAGGAAGCGGCGATAGAAGCGGTTCAACATGGCCGACACCCCTGTTCGGCCCGTCTCTCGCCGCCCGCGTGGGCGGCTTCACGCCGGGCCCGGGGCATTTTCGTGGCGCGGGCCTTAATGGCGGGTTGTTGACGCGGCAGGTCCGCCGCATCCTGACCGCGGAACGGGAGGAACCGATCATGACCCATCGCCGCACCCTGCTCGCCGCAGGCCTGCTCAGCCCCCTCGCCGCCCCGGCCCTCGCCCAGCCGCAGTGGCCCGACCGTCCGGTGCGCGTGATCGTGCCCTGGCCCCCGGGCGGCAGCACCGACGTGCTCTGCCGCCTCCTCTGCGAGCGGCTGCAGGCCGTCACCGGCCAGTCCTTCCCGGTGGAGAACCGCCCCGGCGCGGGCGGCAACATCGGCGCGGATGCGATCGCCAAAGCCGCGCCCGACGGCTACACCATGGGCCCGCTGACGCTGACCGTCTGGGCCATCGGCATGTTCCTTTACGAACGCCTGCCCTTCAACCCGGACCGCGACTTCCAGCCCATCTCGCTGCACTGGGAGTTGCCGAACGTGCTGGTGGTGCCCACCGCCCACAACCCTTCGCGCAGCGTGCGCGAGTTCATCGAGTGGGCGCGCGCGCGACGGCAGGGCGTCTCCTACGGCTCGCCGGGCATCGGCACCACGCCGCACCTTTCGGGCGCGCTCTTCGCGGCGCGGCACAACCTGGACGCGACACACGTCCCCTTCCGCGGCGCGGCCCAGACCATCCCGGCGATGCTCTCGGGCGATGTGAGCTTCGCCATCGACAATCTCGCGAGCTATGTGCCGGTGATCCAGGAGGGGCGGATGCGCGCGCTCGCCGTCACCAGCGCCGAGCGCCACCCCGCCCTGCCCGATGTGCCCACCATGGGCGAGGCCGGCGTCGAGAACTTCAACGTCCAGTCCTGGTGCGCCTTCGGCTTCCCCGCCGGGGTGCCACAGCCCATCGTGCAGCGCGCGAGCGCCTTGATGCAGCAGATCGCGGCCGAGCCCGCCACCCAGGAGCGCTTCCTGCGCACCGGCGCGCGCGCTCTCGGCTCCACCCCCGAGGGGGTGTGGGAGCGGGCGCGGCGCGAGCGCCCGCTGTGGCAGGAGATGGTGCGGATTTCCGGCGCGCGTCTGGAGTAGGCCCTCAGGCCGCCGCGAGGAGCCGATCGATCGCCGCCTCGGCGCCGGGCGAGGGGAGGAAGGCCAGCGCCGTGTGCTCCGCCTCCGTGCGCACCACGCGCGCGGCCAAAGGGGCGTCCAGGGCGGCGTCCAGGGCCGCGCCGCCCTCGAGCCGCAGGCGCAGCTCCGTCCCCACCGGCAGGCCCAGCGCCCGATCGAGCCGCGCCCCGCCGCGCGAGAGGTCGAGCAGCACGGCCTCTCGCGCGCCACCCGCCCAGTCCACCCGGCAGGACAGGCGCAGCGCGCGCCGGTCCTCCTGCCGGCGCTCGCCCGCCCGCTCCAGCGCCGCGAGGAAGCCGCCCACCTCGGCGCCGAGCCCGGCGGCGCGCCCGCCCAGCTCCTGCGAGACGGCGAGCACGGACTGCGCCGCCCCGCTGCCCGCCTCGGCCGCCGTGGCGAGGCCGCGCATGCGCGCCAGCACCGCCTCATAGCCCTGCGCTGCCTCCTCCACGCGCCGGGCGATGGCGCCGATGGCGCCCGACTGCGCCTCGATGCCCTCGGCGATGGCGGCGGCGGCGGCGCGCACCTCGCCCACCGCCTCGGCGATGCGCGAGATGCCGCCGGCCGCCGCGGCGGTGGAGCCCTGCACCGCGGCGATGCGCTGCGCCACCTCCTCCGTCGCGCGGGCGGTCTGGCCGGCCAGCGCCTTCACTTCGTTCGCCACCACGGCGAAGCCCTTGCCGGCCTCGCCGGCGCGCGCCGCCTCGATGGTGGCGTTGAGCGCGAGAAGGTTGGTCTGCGCCGCGATGCCGCGGATGGTCTGCATCACGGCGCCGATCTCGGCCGCCGCCTCGGACAGGCCGCCCACCATCCGTCCGCTGTCGGCCGCCTGCTCGACGGCGCTGCCGACGCGGCGCGCCGCCTCGCGCACGGCATCGGTCAGGCGGTCGGCGCTCTCGCGCAGCTCGGCCGCAGCGTCGCGCGCCTCGCGCAGCCCCGCCGCGCCGGCTTCGCTCGCCGCGCGCACCGCGGCGGCCTCCTCGCGCGTCGTGGCGGCCAGGCCGGCCATGGTGTCCGCGTTCGCGCGCATGCGCTCGGCCGAGCGGTCGAGCTCCTCGAGCACCCCGCCTATGGCGGCGGAGAAATCGGCCGTCAGCCGCTCCGTCGCCTGCTGGCGGCGCAGCTTGGCCGCGCGCTCGGCCGCCGCCTGCGCCTCCTCCTCGCGCGCGGCGAGCAGGCGCGCGCGCAGCGCCTCCACCGCCCTGGCCACGCGCGCGATCTCGGCCGGCGGGCGGCCGAGCGCCTGCTGCGCGGCGAGATCCCCCTCCGCGATGCGCTCGACGAGGCGGGCAAGCCCCCGCGCGGGCGCGCCGACGCGGCGCCGGACGAACCAGACGAGGCAGGCCGCGGCCAGCAGCGCGGCCAGCGCCAGCAGCGGCACCGGCAGCATGCGCCAGAAGGCGCGGGCCGCCGCCTCGGCCCAGAAGGCGCGGTTCGCCTCCGCCGCCGCCGCCGAAAGGGCAGTGGCGAGATCGAGCACGCGGCTCGATTCCTCAAAATAGGCGGCGAAACCGACCGGATAGGGCCGCCCCGCCGCGGAGGCAGCGATGAGCGAGGCGCGCAGCCCCGCATAGCCCCCGCGATACTCCGAGAGCAGCTGCGCCGCCGCCGCCCGCAGCGCGGGCGAGAGGGCGGCATGGCCCGCCAGGGCCTCCAGCGCCTCCAGCCGCCGGGCGGTGGTCGAGTCGAAGCCGCCCATCTGCTCGAGCGCGCGTGGCCCGAGCGGCTCGCCCTTCGCCAGCGCGGCGGCCAGCAGGGTGCGGTCGCGCCCGCCATATTCGCGCACCGCCCAGGCCAGGTGCTGCACCTGCTCGCGCAGCACCACCCCGGCCGGCACGGCGTCCGCGACCGCGCGCGCGGCGGGCCGGCGGTTCTCGATCTCGTGGATCACGGCCGGCACGCCCTCCGCCCAGCGGCCGAGCACCGCCGGATCGCGTGCCGCCAGCGGGCGGGCGAGCGCCGCATCCGCCGCCTCGCGCAGCGCCTCGAGGCGCGACAGGCGCTGCGCCACATCGGCCGCCAGCGCCGCCGCCTCGGGCGTGCCCGCCGCGCGCAGCCCGCCCAGCGCGGCGGCGAACCCCTCGCCCGCGCTGCGGCGCTGCCGCTCGATCATCGCGCGGAACTGCGGCGAGAGCGGATCGGGCAGCTGCAGCGTCACCTGCACCGGGGAGCGTTCCAGCGACAGCTCCACCAGCGCGGCGCCCAGCGTGGCGATGGCGGTGGTCATGTCCCGCTGTCGCTCCGCCGCCCGCCAGTCGCGCCAGCGCTCGGGGACGAGCACCGCCGCCAGCGCGAGGGTGCTGAGCGCGAGCAGCCCGGCCAGGCCTGTCGCGACGGCGCCGATGGAGAGGGGACGGGGCATGGGCGGCTCCATGTTTCAGGACGCCCCAAGGGCAGATTCGTGAATCTCCCGTCAGCATCCCGTCACGTCGCAGCCAGATGACCCGCCCGCCCCGACGGGCTATCCAGCCCGCCATGTCCCGCTGGCTCAACGCGCTTCTCGTGGACCATGCGCTGCTGCGCATTCCCTGGCGCAACTGGGGCGTGGTGGAGCACGGGCGGCTCTATCGCTCCAACCACCCCCTGCCCTGGCAGCTCGAGCAGGCGGCGCGGCGCTTCGGCATCCGCAGCGTGATCAACCTGCGCGGCCAGCGCGCCGGCTGCGGGGCGGATTCGCTGGGGCGGGAGGCGGCGGCCGCGCTCGGCCTCGTCCATGCCGACCAGCCCTTCGAGAGCCGCGGCGCGCCGCACAAGGAGCGTCTGCGGCGGCTGATCCATCTCTACCGCAGCCTGCCCGAGCCCATCCTGATCCACTGCAAGTCGGGCGCGGACCGCACCGGGCTGGCGGCCGGGGTCTGGCGGCTCATCCAGGGCCAGGGCGCGGCGCGCGCGGCCGAGGAGCTCTCGCTGCGCTACGGCCATGTCGCCGCGGCCAAGACCGGCATCCTGGACGCCTTCTTCGCCGCCTATGCAGGGGCCGAGGCGCGCGGCCTCTCCTTCGAGGAGTGGCTGGCGCGCGAATACGACGAACAGGCGCTGCGCGCGGCCTTCCGCCCGCGCCCGCTCGCCTCCTGGTTCACCGACCGGGTGCTGCGGCGGGAGTGATACGGGCGGCATGACATGTCGCCCGTATCGCGCGCAGGGTTGGTGTGGCGGCTGCGCGCCGAAACAAGGGCATAGCAGCGGCCGCGCCGCCTTCTCACGAGTCGGAGCCGGCGGCCGCTGGGTTGAGGGTCAGTCCACCCGCACCAGCAGCTTGCCGAAATTCTCGCCCCGCAGCAGTCCGATGAAGGCGCGCGGGGCGTTGCGCAGCCCTTCCACCACATCCTCGCGCCAGCGCATGCGCCCCGCGGCGATGAGCGGGCGCATCTCCTCGAGGAAGGCCGGATAGCGCGCCCAGCCCGTGTCGCTCACGATGAAGCCCTGGATGCGCAGCCGCTTGCGCACCACGGGCCCGAGGTTGGGCCCGGGCGGGGCGCCCGCCGCATCGGCGCCGGGGGCGATGTTGTACTGCGCGATCATCCCGCACATCACCATCCGCCCGAAGTCGCGCAGACGCGGGAACACGGCCGCCTGCACCGGGCCGCCCACATTCTCCCAGTACACGTCCACCCCCTCGGGGCAGGCGGCGTCGAGCTGCGCCTCGAGCGGCTGGCGGTGGTCGAGGCAGGCGTCGAAGCCGAGCTCCCCGGTCACGAAGGCGCATTTCGCGGGCCCGCCCGCGATGCCTACCACCCGGCAGCCCCGCGCCTTGGCGAGCTGCCCCACCACCTGGCCCACCGCGCCCGAGGCGGCGCTGACCACCACCGTCTCGCCGGGCTTCGGCTGGCCGATGTCCTCGAGCCCCACCCAGGCGGTGAGGCCCGGCATGCCGAGCACACCGAGCCAGGCGGAGAGCGGCGCGAGGGCGGTGTCCACCCGCCGCAGCCGCGCCCCCTCCACCGCGCAGAGGCGCTGCCAGCCCCGCCCGCCGGCCACGAGATCCCCGGGCGCGAAGCGCGGGTCGTTGGAGGCCAGCACCTCGCCCGCCGTCTCGCCCTCCATCACCTCGCCGATCTCCACCGGCTTCGCGTAGCTCTTCGCGGCGCTCATCCGCCCGCGCATGTAGGGGTCGAGGGAGAGGAAGCGCGCGCGGACCAGCACCTCGCCGGGGCCGGGCACGGGGGGCGGGGCCTCGGCGATCTCGAAATCCTCGGGGCCCGGCTCGCCCTCGGGGCGGCGGCGCAGGCGCACCTGCAGGTTCGTCTCGTTCATGCCTCGCACCCTTCCTCGAGCAGCAGCGCGCGCACCGCCGCCTCCTCCACGCCCGATTCCGTGAAGGCCTCGCCGGGGCCGCGCAGCAGCACGAAGCGCATCGCCCCCTCGCGCGCCTTCTTGTCGGCCTTCATGCGCGCGATCAGCCGCTCGGCCGAGAAGCGCCGGTCCAGGGCGGCGATGCGCGCCGGCAGCCCCACCTCCCGCAGATGCTCGCGCACGCGGCCCGGCAGCTCCTGGCCGCACAGGCCGAGCCGCGCCGAGAGCTCGGCGGCGAGGCCGAGCCCGAGCGCCACCGCCTCGCCGTGCAGCAGCGCGCCCGAATAGCCGCACTCCGCCTCCAGCGCATGGCCGAAGGTGTGGCCGAGGTTGAGCAGGGCGCGCCCGCCCTCGGGGCGCGTCTCGAACTCGTCCTCGGCGACGATGGCGGCCTTGAGCCGGCAGGATTCCAGCACCGCATGGGCGAGCGCCGCGGCCTCGCCGCGCATGGCGGCGGGGCCTTGGGCCTCGCACCATTCCCACAGCGGGCCCTGCAGCAGCCCGTGCTTGGCCACCTCCGCCCAGCCCGCGCGCAGCTCGCGCGGCGGCAGGGTGGCGAGGGTGGCCGTGTCGGCCAGCACGAGCTTCGGCTGGTGGAAGGCGCCGAGCAGGTTCTTCCCCTGCGCCGTGTTGATGCCCGTCTTGCCGCCCACGCTGCTGTCCACCTGCGCCAGCAGCGTGGTGGGGCATTGCACGAAGGGCAGGCCGCGCAGCACCGTCGCCGCGACGAAGCCCGCGAGGTCGCCCACCACGCCGCCGCCGAGCGCGATCAGCACCGTCTGCCGGTCGGGCCGGGCGGCGAGGATCGCCTCCGCCACCCGCCCGTATTCCGCGAGGCTCTTGCTCGCCTCGCCCGGCGGCACCAGCACCTCGGCGAGGACGGCGAAGCCGCCATCGGCCAGCCCCTCGCGCAGGGCGGGCAGGTGGCGCTGCGCCACCTGGGCGTCGGAGACGATGACGGCGCGCCGGCCGGGCAGGCTCTGCGCCATCTCCGCCCCGGCGCGGCGCAGCAGGCCCTCGCCGATCAGCACGTCATAGCCGCCGCGCGCGAGGTCCACGCGCAACCGCGCGGGCGGGCGGTGCGCGAGCACGGCCTCGGCCACGCGGCGCGTGGTGACCTCGGGGCTTTCGTCGGAACAGGTCACGATGAGTTCGGCCTCCGCATAGCTCGGGTGGCGTTCGGCCATCAGGCGTTCCAGCACCTCGCGCGGATCGGCGTTCCGGAACATGGGGCGATGCTCGCGCCCGGCGACGCGGCGCAGCAGCACGGGCAGCCGGCACTTGAGCCAGACGGAGAGCGCGCCCGACTCGCGCACCGCCGCGCGCGTGCGCGGATCGGCCCAGGCGCCGCCGCCGGTGGCGAGCACCACCGGCCCGCCCTCGCCCCGCAACAGCCGGGCGATGACGCGCCGCTCCCCCTCGCGGAAATGGGCCTCGCCGTAGCGGGCGAAGATCTCGCCGATGGGGATGCCGGCGGCGCGCTCGATCTCGGCGTCCGCATCCAGGAAGGGCAGGTTCCAGCGCGCCGCGAGGCGCCGGCCGATGGAGGACTTCCCGCAGCCCGGCATGCCGACGAGCACGACGCTGCGGGAGGGAACAGGCGGCGCATCGGCCGATTCGACGAGGTTGCGTGACACGGCGACGATAGGTAGCACAGGGCCCCCACCGTGCGAGGGGATGCCCCGACACCCGCCATGTTCCGCCGCCCCGTCCTGCTGATCCTGCTCCTGCTGCTGCTGGCCGCAGGGGGCGGGACGCTCTGGCTCGCCGCCTTCCCGCCCCCGGTCACGCCGGTGCCGGTGGAACGGCTGTTGCCCAACGACCGCTTCCAGGTGCGCTGAGCCGGTGGCCGCGCGCGCCCTGGAGAGCTTCCTCGAGATGATGGCGGCCGAGCGGGGTGCGGCGCGCAACACGCTGGAGGCCTACCGGCGCGACCTCTCGGATGCCATCGCCCATCTGGGCCCCGAGGCGGAGCGGGCCGATGCGCCGGCGCTGCGCGCCTATCTGCGGGGGCTTGCAGCGCGGGGGCTTTCGCCGCGCACCCAGGCGCGACGCCTCTCGGCGCTGCGGCAGTTCTACCGCTTCCTCGCCCGCGAGGGTCTGCGCGGGGACGACCCCACCGAGCTGCTCGACGCCCCGCGCCTCCCCGCGCCCCTGCCCAAGGCGCTCTCTGAAGCCGAGATGGCAGCGCTGATCGAGGGCGCGGGGCGGCTGCCGCCCGCCAAGGCCGCGGTGGCGGTGGCGGCGATCGAGATGCTCTACGCCTCGGGGCTGCGCGTCTCCGAGCTCGTCGCCCTGCCGGCCGGCGCGCTGCGCGAGGAGGCGCCGCTGCTGCTCGTGCGCGGCAAGGGCGGGAAGGAGCGGCTCGTGCCGCTCTCGCGCCGGGCGCGCGAGGCGGCGCGGGCGGCGCGCGAGAGGCTGATCGAGAGGGGCGGCGACCGGCCGCGGGCGGCGCGCTTCCTGCTGCCCTCGCGCGCCGCGGCCGGCCATCTCACGCGCCAGTCGGTCGGCCTGCTGCTGAAGGAGGCGGCGGTGGCCGCAGGGCTCGACCCCGGCCGCGTCAGCCCGCATGTGCTGCGCCATTCCTTCGCCACGCATCTGCTCTCGCGCGGGGCGGATTTGCGCAGCCTGCAGGCGCTGCTCGGCCATGCCGACATCGCCACCACCCAGATCTACACCCGCGTGCTGGAGGAGCGGCTGCGGGCGGTGCTGGAGGAGCACCACCCGCTCGCCGCCCCGCCCGCGCGCCGGGGGCGGCGTCAGGCGCGGACCTGACGCAGGAACTCCGCGGCCCGGCCGCGCAGCGTCGCCGCCTGGGCCGCGAGGTCATTGGCCGCGTCCAGCACCTCGCCTGCGGCCTGGCCGGTCTCGCCGGCGCCGCGGCGCACATCCTCGATGCGCCGGGTCATCGCGCCCGTGGTCTCGGCCACCAGGGCGGCGCTGCGCGCGATCTCGCGCGTCGCCGCGCCCTGCTCCTCCACCGCCGCGGCGATGGCGGCCGTCACCTCGTTCATGCGCTCGATGGTGGCGGTGATGGAGCGCAGCGCGGCCACCGCCTGCTCGGTGCTGCCCTGGATGCCGCCGATCTGGGCCGCGATCTCCTCCGTGGCCTTGGCGGTCTGCGCGGCGAGGTTCTTCACCTCGCTCGCCACCACCGCGAAGCCCTTGCCCGCCTCGCCCGCGCGCGCCGCCTCGATGGTGGCATTGAGCGCGAGAAGGTTGGTCTGGCCCGCGATGTCGCTGATCAGGCGCACCACGTCGCCGATCTTCTGCGCGGCCTGGGCGAGGCCCTGCACCGTGCCGTCGGTGGCGCGCGCCTCCTCGGCCGCCGCGCGGGCCACCTGCGCGCCCTCGGCCACCTGGCGGGTGATCTCCGCGACGCTGGCGGCGAGCTCCTCCGCGCTCGCGGCCACCGCCTGCACCTCGCCGCCGGCGCGGCCCGAGGCCTCGGCCACCGCATCGGCCTCGCGGCCGGAGAGCTCGGCCGCCTCGGTCAGGCTGCGCGCATTCTCCTGCATGCGGCCGGCGCCGCTGGCCACCGCCTCGACCACGCCGCTCACATCGGCCTCGAAGCGGTCGGCCAGGCGCACCTGCTCGGTGACGAACTTCCAGGTGAGCATGGGCCCGACATAGGCGCCGGAAGCGTCGCGGATGGCGCTGACGTTCAGCTCCACCGCCTCGCCGCCGATGGACATCCGCGCGCGGTGCGGCAGGCGCGAGGGATCGGCCAGCAGGGCGCGGATCCGATCAGGGTCGCGATGGAACACGTCCATGCTCGCCCCCTTCAGCTCCTCGGGCTTCACCGGCAGGGCCGAGGCGATGGTCTCCATCATCCGCATCGCCTCCGGGTTGAGGTAGGTGATGCGGAACTCGTCGCGCGGATCGGCCATCATGATGCCCAGCGGCATCTGCTCGAGCATCTGGCCGCGGGCGAAGGCCTGCTTCACCTCGCCGCGCAGCGTCTCCAGCGCGCCGGCGATGCGGCCGATCTCGTCGCGCCGGCCCTGGTGCGGCACCGGCGCATCCGCATCGCCCGCGGCGATGCGCCCCACCACGCCCGAGAGCGCGCGCAGCGGCGTCGCGATGGCCCGCGTGGTCAGCCAGGCGCTGAGCAGCAGCAGCACCACGATCACGCCGGAGGTGACCAGCACCGCGTTCAGCATGGCGCGCGAGGCGGTGAGCGCCTCGGCCTTCAGGGCGTCGGCGGCGGTGCTGAGCGCCTCCTCGGCCGTGC
This sequence comes from Roseococcus sp., assembly GCA_026414745.1. Classification (GTDB taxonomy): domain Bacteria; phylum Pseudomonadota; class Alphaproteobacteria; order Acetobacterales; family Acetobacteraceae; genus Roseococcus. The sequence goes on along the minus strand of JAOAIK010000007.1, from coordinate 35,378 downwards.
CGATGGCGCGCATCACCGCCTCGCGCGCGGGCACCGTGCGCTCGGCGCGCAGGCTCTGGATCTCCTGCGCCTTGGCGATGATGGCGTCCGCCGCCTCGGCCATGGCGAGGCCCACGCTCGTCAGCCGCTCCACGTCGAGGCGAAGGGATTCGGGCGCCTGGCTCGCGAGGCGCCGGGCATGCACGCGCAGCTGCGCGCCGGAACGCCGCGCGCGCTGGGCCGCGCCCGCATCCTCGGTGGCGAGGTAGCGCTGGGCGCCGAAGCGCACCTCGTTCACCGCATGGGTGAAGGTGGTCAGCACGTCGCGGAACTCCTCCCGCGCATCGCCCTCGAGCGCGAACTGCAGGTTCGCCACCACCGCCTCCAGCGCCTGGTCGAACTCGGGGATGCGGGGGTAGAAGCGCTGCTCGCGCAAATTGATCACCTCGGCGCGGGCGGCGACCACGGCCTCGGAGGCGCTGCTGTATTCGCCGATGGCGCGCGCGGCCTCCTCCAGCGCCTGGAGCGCCGCGGCGGGGCCGCCGGCCGACAGCTCCAGCGCCCTGATCACGCTGCCCTCGGCGCCGCGCAGCGCCTGGACCATCAGATCCTCCTCGCTGCGGAGCTGGCGCGGGCTCTGCGCCAGCAGCACGCCGCGCTGGTGACTGGTGGCCTGCTGCATCCGCATCGCGGCCTCGAGCGCCGCGCCGCGCGCATCGGCGCCCCGGCGCGCCTCGTCATTGGCGCGATCGAGCTGGCCGAGCTCCAGCACGGCGAGGCCCACCAGACCGGCAAGCAGCAGCATGGTCAGGCCCGCGCTGAGCGACAGCTTCAGGCCGACCCTGAGATTGTTGAAGACGCGCATGTGGCAACCCCACTCTGACCCGGCGCGAGCCTGCCACCCCCCCGGTGAAGGAAGGGTGAACCCCCCTCGACACCGCCCGCGCCCCCCATCAAGTTGCCCCCGCAACCAGGGGGGCCGCCCGCCATGATGTTCGACTTCGAGACGCTGAGTGCCGCCGACCGCTACAAGCTGCTGGTCAGCACCGTGGTGCCCCGGCCCATCGCCTGGGTGGTGACCCAGGACAAGGCGGGCGTGGTCAACGCCGCCCCCTACTCCTTCTTCAACGCCTTCGCCGACAGCCCGGCGGTGGTGGGCATCGGCTGCGGCCCCCGCCCGGACGGGCCCGCGCCCAAGGACACGCTGGCCAACATCGAGGCGACCGGCCAGTTCACCGTCTGCCTCGTGCCGCACCGGCTGATCCACCAGATGGTGGCCACCGCCGTGGAGTTCGGCGCGGAGGTGGACGAGCTCGCCGAGGCCGGGCTGACCAGGCTGCCCTCGGCCAAGATCGCGCCCCCGCGCATCGGCGAGAGCCCGGTGGCCATGGAGTGCGAGACCTTCCAGCTCGTCCGCGCCGGGCACCACACCATCGTGCTCGGCAAGGTGCTGGCCATGCATGTGGCCGACGAGGCGGTGATGGACCCGGCCAGGCGCTACATCGACACCCCGAAGCTCGACCTCGTGGGCCGCATGCATGGGCGTGGCTGGTATGTCCGCACCACCGACCGCATCGAGGTGCCCCGCCTCACCGTCGCCGAATGGCAGGCGCGCAAGGCGGCGAAGGCCGGCTGAAGGCCTGACGCGGGGGCCACGCCCCGCGCCGCGGGAGGGCTTTGCCGCCGGGGCGCTTCCGCGCTAGGCGGGGGTGAGAATGAGAACCGCTCGCAGATGAGCCCCCCACCCATGAGCTCCGGCCGATGAGCCCGCGCCGATGAGCGCCAGCGCCCGCCCCGCCGCCCGCGCCCGCCGCGGGGCCCCGCTCTGGGCGCGGCTGTCGCTGCTCGCCGCCGGGCTGCTCGCCCTGCCGCTCGCCGCGGTGCTGGCCGCCGCGGCCGTGCCGGCGGGCGAGGTGTGGACGCACATCGCCGCCACCTTCCTGCCCGAGATGCTGGCCACCACCGCCCTGGTCGGGCTTCTGGTGGCGGTGCTGGCGGGCAGCGCGGGGGCGCTGACGGCCTGGCTGGTCACCGCCTGCCGCTTCCCGGGGCGGGATGCGCTGCAGGTGGCGCTGCTGCTGCCGCTCGCCATGCCCGCCTATGTCAGCGGCTATGCCTGGACCTGGCTGATGGACGTGGCGGGCCCGGTGCAGAGCACGCTGCGCGCCGCCACGGGGCTGCGCTGGGGCGAATACTGGTTCCCCGAGATGCGCAGCCGCTGGGGCGCGGCGCTGGTGCTCGCCATGGTGCTCTACCCCTACGTGTATCTCCTCTGCCGCGCCGCCTTCCTCGCGCAGAGCACCTGCCTCGTCGAGGTCTCGCGCACGCTCGGCCATTCGCTCTCGCGCGTCTTCTGGCATGTGGCGCTGCCGCTGGCGCGTCCGGCCCTCGCCGCCGGCGTGGCGCTGGTGCTGATGGAGACGCTCGCCGATTTCGGCACGGTGCAGTATTTCGGCCTGCGCACCTTCACCACCGGCATCTACGAGGCCTGGTTCGGCATGAGCGACCGCGGCGCGGCCTGCCAACTCGCCGCGCTGCTGCTGCTGTGCGTCGGTGTGCTGCTGGCGCTCGAGCAGGCGAGCCGCGGCGGGCGGCGCTATCACCCCATGAGCACGCGCCACGCCCCCTTCCAGCCCGTGCCGCTCGCCGGCTGGAAGCGCTGGGCGGCGCTGCTGGTCTGCGCCCTGCCCCTGCTCCTTGGCTTCGTCGTGCCGGCGGGCACGCTGGTCGCGCTCATGCTGCAGGCGGGCGATCCGCTCTCGCCCGGGCGCTTCCTGCCCTTCCTCACCCACTCGCTGACCCTCGCGGCCATCACGGCGGGGCTCGCCGTCGGGCTCGCGGCCTGGCTCGCCTGGGCGGCGCGGCTGCATCCGGGGCCCTGGCAGCGCGGGGCGAACCGCCTTGTCGGGCTCGGCTACGCCGTGCCGGGCTCGGTGATCGCGGTGGGCACGCTGGTGCCCTTCGGCCTGTTCGACAACGCGCTGGACGCCTGGCTGCGCGCGCGCTTCGGCGTGGGCACGGGGCTGCTGCTCTCGGGCACGCTGATCGCCCTCGTCTTCGCCTATCTCGCGCGCTTCCTCGGCGTGGCGCTCTCGGCCGTGGAAAGCGGGCTCGCGCGGCTCAAGCCCTCCCTCCACATGGCCGCGCGCTCGCTCGGCTGCGGGCCGGGCGAGGCGGTGCGCCGCGTCGAGGTGCCGCTCTCCAGGGGCGCGCTGCTCACCGCCGGCATCCTCGTCTTCGTGGACACGATGAAGGAGCTGCCGGCGACGCTGATCGTGCGGCCCTTCGACTTCGACACGCTGGCGGTGCGCGTCTACAACCTCGCCTCCGACGAGCGGCTGGCGGAGGCGAGCACCTCCGCCCTGCTCATCGTGCTGGCGGGGCTGCTGCCGGTGGCGGCGCTGACGCGGGCCATGCGGCGCGGCTAGGCCCCTTGCGCGGCGCCGCGAGAGGCCGACCTTGCCCGGCATGATCCGCCCCCTTCCCGCCCTGCTCGCGCTGGTGCTGCTGCTCTGCGGCTGCGCGGCGCTCGCCCCGCGGCCCGTGACGGTGGAGCAGCGCCTCGCCGCCCTGCCCGCCGCCGCCCCGGTCTCCGCCCCCGTCACCATCCGCTGGAACGCGCAGATGGTGCCCTGGATCGAGGCGGAGACCGACGAGGACCTGTTCTTCGCCCTGGGCCTCGTGCACGGGCATCTGCGCGGGGCGCAGATCGCCCTCCTGCGCCTCGTGAGCCAGGGGCGGCTGGCCGAGGTCGCGGGGCCCCTCGCCACCGACATCGACCACGCGCTGCGCGCGCTCGGCTTCGGCCGCGCCGCCCCCGCCATCCTCGCCGCCTGGCCGGAGGAAACGCGCCGCCTCGTGCAGCGCTTCGTGGACGGGGTGAACCACGCCACCCTCGCCCCCTCCCCCCGCCCGCCCGAGGCGGCCCTGCTCGGCCTCCGGCGCGAGCCCTATACGGCCGAGCAGCTCCTCGCCCTCGGTCGCCTCGCCGGCACCGACGTGAACTGGCTCTCCTGGTTCGCCCTGCTGCCGGAGCGCGAGCGCGCGGATTTCCGCCGGATCTGGGCGCGGGTCTTGGAGGCGGGCAGCGGCGAAATCCCCCTCGAGGATCCGCTCGCGCGCGTGCTCGGCGCCTCGGCGCGGGCGGGCAGCAACACGGTGGCCGTGGCGGCCCGGCGGAGCGCGACCGGCGGCGCCCTCCTCGCCAACGACCCGCATCTCGGCATGAATCTGCCCAATCTCTGGCTGGTCGCGGGGATGCGCTCGCCCTCCTTCCACGCGGTGGGCGCCATGGTGCCCGGGCTGCCCTTCCTCGGCTTCGGCCGCAATCCCGACCTCGCCTGGGGCGGCACCAACATGCGCGCGGCGAGCAGCGACCTCTTCGACGTGAGCCGCCTGCCCCCCGAGGCCTTCCGCATCGAGGAGGCGCGTCTGCGCCAGCGTTTCTGGTTTCCTGTCACGCGCCGCGTCCGGCTCAGCGAGCACGGCCCCGTCGTCACCGACGCCCCCGTCGTCCCCGGGCGCGATCTCGCGCTGCGCTGGATCGGCCATACGCCGACGGACGAGATCACCGCCCTGCTGGCCGGCGCCCGCGCCCGCGACGGGGCGCAGTTCGAGGCGGCCTTCGCAAACTTCGGCGTCAGCGCGCAGAACATGGTCTGGGCGGACCGCGCCGGGAACATCGGCCGATTCATGGCCGCCACCCTGCCCGACCGGCCCGGCTTCCGCGCCGCCGGGCCGGTGCTGGACGCCGCCAATCCCGACCACAGCGCGCCCTGGCGCCGCTTGCGCGACGGCCGCAGCCTGCCGCGCCTCGTCAACCCGCCCGCGGGCGTGCTCGCCTCGGCCAACGAGAATCCCCGCGAATGGACGCAGGAGGCGCCGCCCGTGGGCTATTTCTTCTCCGACGGGGACCGGGTGCAGCGGCTGATGGAGCTGCTGGCCGCGCGCCCGCTGATCGGCGTGGAGGACCTCATGACCCTGCAGCGCGACACCCGCGCCCCGCGCGCGGAGGCGCTCGCCGCCGGCCTGCTCGCCCGGCTCGATGCCCTGCCGGGCGGCGCGCCCGAGCCCGGCTTCCTCGCCCCGCTGCGCGGCTGGAACGGCGACTATGCCGCCGAGGCCCGCGCTCCCGTCGTGTTCGAGCTGCTGCTCGGCCGGCTGGTGCCGGCCCTGGTCGCGGAGGGACGCAGCCTCGCCGCGCGCGGGCCGGAGACGGGCTGGAACTTCCTCACCACCTTCCTGCTGCGCGATCTCGACTCGCTGCCCCCCGACCGGCGCGCCGCGCTGCTTGCCGGCGCGGCGCGCGAGGCGGCCGCCCTCGCCCCGCCCGACGCCGTCTGGGGCGACCTGCACCGGCTGCGCGCCGCGCATTGGCTGGTCAACCTGCCGCTGGTCGGCGGGCGCTTCGTCTTCGGCGACTTCCCCGTGGGCGGCTCGCGCGAGACGCCGATGAAGACCTCGCACGGCTTGATCGCAGGCCGCCACACCGTCACCTTCGGCGCCATGGCCCGCCACGTCTCCGACTTGAGCGACCCCGACGCCAACTGGTTCGTGCTCTGGGGCGGGCAGGATGGCTGGCTCGGCAGCGCCGCCTTCGCCGACCAGGTGCCGATGTGGCGCGAGGGGCGCATGATCCGCCTGCCGCTGCGCCCCGGGACGGTGGCGGCGGAGTTCCCGCACCTGACGCGGCTCATGCCCGCGCGGCGATGAGCGTCCCCTTCGACGCCACGCCGCTGCTGCGCCTCGCGGCCGCGCGGCGCCTGCGGCGGCTGCGGCGGCTCGATCCCGCGGCCGCGCAGGCGGCGGTGCTGCGCCGGCTGCTGGCCCGCGCCGCCCCCACCCGCTTCGGCCGCGCGCACGGCTTCGCCCGCCTCTCGGGCCATGCCGATTTCGCCCGCGCCGTGCCGCTGCGCCGCTACGAGGCGATGTGGGAGGAGTTCCTCAAGCCCGCCTTCCCGGTGCTGGAGAACATCTCCTGGCCCGGGCGAATCCCCTTCTTCGCCCTCTCCTCCGGCACCACCTCCGGCGCCAGCAAGCACATCCCCGTGACCGCGGAGATGGTCCGCGCCAACCGCGCCGCCGCGCTGGAGACGCTGGCCTGGCACCTCGCCAACAGCCCCGGCGCGCGGCCGCTCGCGGGGCCGGGCTTCATGCTCGGCGGCAGCACCGCGCTGGCGGAACTCGCCCCCGGCGTGCGGGCGGGGGATCTCTCGGGCATCGCCGCGGCCACCATCCCCGCCTTCCTGCGCCCCTGGAGCTGGCCGCCCGCCGCCCTCGCCCTCGAGCCCGACTGGGGCCGCAAGCTCGCCCGCATGGTGGCCGAGGCCCCGCGCGACGCGCGCATCCTGGGCGGCACCTGCTCCTGGGTGCTGCTGCTGCTGGAGCGGCTCGCAGAGGCCCGGGGCGCGCCGCCATTGCCCGATCTCGGCCTGCTCATCCATGGCGGCGTCGCCTGGGCGCCCTATCGCGCGCGCACCCGCGCCCTCCTGCCCCCGGGCTGCGACACGCGCGAGGTCTTCGCCGCCTCGGAGGGCTTCTTCGCGGTGGCCGATGCGGGCGAGGCGGAGGGGATGCGCCTGATTCTCGACGGCGGCGTGTTCTTCGAGTTCGTGCCGCTCGGCGAGCTCGACGCGCCCGCCCCGCGCCGCCTGACGGTGGCCGAGGTCGAGACGGGCGTGGACTACGCGCTCGTCGTCTCCACCTGCGCGGGGCTTTTCGGCCATGTGGTGGGCGATGTGGTGCGCTTCACGAGCCTCGCGCCGCCGCGCGTGGCGGTGACGGGCCGCACCGCCTGGACGCTCTCCGCCTTCGGCGAGCACCTCTCGGGCGAGGAGATCCACGCCGCGCTGGAGGGCATCCCCTGGCGCGAGTTCATGGTGGGCGCGGAGATGGAGGGCGGCCTCGGCCGCCACCGCTGGATCATCGAGGCGGCGGCCGAGGCGGCGGGCGACGCCGCGGCGCTGGCCGCGCGGCTGGATGCGCGGCTGATGGCGGGGAACGACGACTACCGCGCCCACCGCGAGGGCGGGCAGCTCGCCCCCCCGGTCGTGGATCTGGTGCCCGAGGGCCGCTTCGCCGCCTGGATGGAGTCGATCGGCAAGGGCGGGGGCCAGCACAAGGTCCCGCGCGTGGTGGCCGACCCGGCGCGCTTCGCCGGGTTCCGCGACGGGCTGCTCAGGGGGGGATGATCACACCCCGAGCTGCGCCGCGAGGTCGAGGAAATCCGTCGCTACCCAGTCCCATGCCTGTTCGGGCGCGAGGTCGATGCGCTGGCCCGGCCCGTGCTCGGTCGGGCGCGGGACGAAGGCGGTGGCGAGCCCCGCCGCCCGCGCCGCCGCCAGATCCCCGTTGTGCGCGGCGACGAGGCAGAGCCGATCGGGCCGCAGCGCCAGGATCTCGGCGGTGCGCAGATAGGCCTCGGGCTGCGGCTTGTAGGCGCGCACCGGCTCCGCGCCCAGGATCGCGTCCCAGGGCAGGCCGGCGCGCTTGGCCATGTTCGCGAGCAACAGGATGTTGCCGTTGGAGAGCGGCGCGATGAAGAAGCGCCGCTTCAGCCGGTAGAGCCCGAGCAGCACGTCGGGCCAGGGGTCGAGCCGGTGCCAGGCGCGAGTGAGGTCGTCGAGATCGGCCTCGGCCATGCGCCCGGGGTCCATCCCGTGCTCGCGCAGCACGCCCTCCAGGTTCTCCCGGTGCAGAACGTCCAGCCGCGTGAAGGGGCGGCGGCCGGCGCGCACCTCCTCCATGGCGGGCTGGTAGCGGCGCCGCCAGGCATCGGCCAGCGCGAAGGGGTCGAGATCGGGCCGGCCATGCGCCGCGAGGAAGGGGGCCAGCGCGCGGGCGACGCCGCTGCGCCAGTCCACCACCGTGCCGAACACGTCGAAGACGAGGGCCTCGGGCGGGGCCGTCATGCCGCGGGATCCTTCTTGGCCCAGCGGGATTCGAACTCCCACACCTCGGGGAAGCCCATGAGCTCCGTCATGCGCCTGAAGCCGTAGGATTCGCCCAGCGCCAGGCTGTCGCCCGCGGCCTTGAGGTGGGCATAGGCGCGCTCCAGCGCCGCCGCCGCCGCGAGGAAGCCCACCGCCGGATAGATGGCCATGGCGTAGCCCAGCTCCTCGAGCCGCCTGGCCGGCAGGATGGGGGTGCGCCCGCCCTCCACCATGTTGGCGAGCAGGGGCTTGTCGATGCTGCGGCCGATCTCGGCCATCTCCGCCTCGCTCTCGGGGCTTTCGATGAAGACGATGTCCGCCCCCGCCTCGCCGTACATGCGCCCGCGGCGGATCGCCTCCTCGAGGCCGAGGGTGGTGCGCGCATCGGTGCGCGCGACGATGAGGAAATCGGGGTCGCGGCGCGCCTCGGCGGCGACGCGGATCTTCAGCACCATCTCCTCGGCGGGGATGACGCGGCGGCCCGGGGTGTGGCCGCATTTCTTGGGCATCTCCTGGTCCTCGAGCTGGATGCCCGAGAGCCCCGCCGCCTCGTAGCCCTGCACCGTGTGGCGCACGTTGAGCAGCCCGCCATAGCCCGTATCGGCATCGGCGATCATCGGCGTGCGGCAGCCGCGCGCCATCTGGCCCATGCGCGCCACCATGTCGGTGTAGGTGGCGATGCCGGCATCCGCCACGCCGAGATGCGAGGCGACGGTGCCGAAGCCGGTGCCGTAGAGGCAGTCGAACCCCATCCCGTCGGCGATCTTCGCGCTGATCATGTCGAAGACGCCGGGGGCGAGGATGAAGCGCCTGGCCGCGAGGGCGGCGCGCAGGGCGGGATTGGCCATGAGGTGTTCCTATTGCTGGCGCTGGATGTGGCCGGCGGCGGCGGCGGCGGCCCAGAGACGGTCCTCGCGCTGCATGGCGGCGAGCAGCCCCGCCCCGTCGCGCAGGTCGGGCTCGATGCCGAGGCTCGCGAGGCGCTGGCGCAGCGTCTCGTCGCGGAAGGCGGCGGCGACGGCCTCGCGGATGCGCGCGGCCAGCGGCTCGGCCATGCGCGGCGGCCCGTAGAGCGCCACCCAGCCCGCGAGGTCGAACTCCGCCACCCCCTGCTCCTGCGCGCTCGGCACATCGGGGAAGAAGGGCGTGCGGCCGGCGGTGGAGACGGCGAGAACCCGCACCCGGCCGGTGCCCATGTGGGGCATGGCGCTGGCCGTGCTGGTCCAGCCCATGGGCAGATGCCCGGCCACGATGTCGTTCATGAGCTGCCCGCCCGAGCGGTACTGCACGTCGGGCACCTCGATGCCGAGCCGCCGCGCCAGCTCCTGGCCGAGGAAGCTCGACAGCGCCTCGGTGCTGCCGGTGGAGAGCCGCGCGGGGTTGGCGCGCGCGTAAGCCGCCATGCCGCGGAGATCGGTGAAGGGAAAGGCCGTGCTCGCCGCCAGCACCATGGTGTTGCGCGTGAGCATGGCGATCGGCGTGACGTCGCGGATGGGGTCGAAGGGAAGCTGCGCCATCACGTGGCGGTTCATCACATGGGTGGAGACGACCATGAGCAGCGTGTGCCCGTCCGGCTCGGCGCGCACCACCATCTCGGTGCCGATCACCCCCGCCGCGCCGGCGCGGTTCTCCACCACCACGGGGTGCGGCAGGGCGGGGCGCAGCGCCTCGGCCAGCGCCCGGGCCAGGATGTCGGTGCCGCCGCCGGCCGCATAGGGCACCACGAGGCGCACCGGGCGCTGCGGCCAGGCCGGCGCCGCGGGCTGGGCGGCCGTCGGCGCGGGCTGGAGGGCGGGCCAGAGGGCGGGCAGGGCGAGCAGGGCGCGGCGCGGGGTCATGGCGGTGTCCTCCGCCGCCTTTGTGGCGCGGCGCGCGCGGGTGCGGAAGCCCCGCGCGCGTGGCAGGATGGCGCCATGCCGCCTCGCGTCACCATCCTCGGCCTCGGCTATATCGGCCTGCCCACCGCCGCGCTCCTGGCCAGCCGCGGCCTGCGCGTGCAGGGGGTGGACACCAATCCGGCGGTGCGCGCGCAGCTCGCCGCCGGGCGGGCGCACATCGCCGAGCCGGAGGTGGAGGCGCTGCTCGAGCGCGGGCTGCGCACCGGGCTTCTGAGCCTGCACGAGACCCCGCCGCCGGCGGAGGTCTTCCTCCTCGCCGTCCCCACCCCGCTCGGCCCCGACCGCGCGCCGGTCCTGGAGCACGTCTTCGCCGCCGCGCGCGCCATCGCCCCGGCGCTGGCGGAGGACAACCTGGTGCTGATCGAGAGCACGAGCCCCATCGGCACCACCGCGCGGGTGGCGGAGCTGCTGCGCGCGCTGCGGCCCGATCTCGGCGCGCTGCACCTCGCCTACGGGCCCGAGCGCGTGCTGCCCGGGCGCATCATGACCGAACTCGTCGAGAACGACCGCGTGGCCGGCGGGCTGACGCCCGAGGCGACGCGCCGGGCGGTGGCCTTCTACCGCCACTTCGTGCGCGGCGCCGTGCTCGGCACCGATGCGGCGACGGCGGAGATGGTGAAGCTCGCCGAGAACGCCTTCCGCGACGTGAACATCGCCTTCGCCAACGAGCTCTCGCTGATCGCCGAGGCGCGGGGCCTCGATGTCTGGCGCGTCATCGCGCTCGCCAACCGGCATCCGCGGGTGAACATCCTCAGGCCCGGGCCCGGGGTGGGCGGGCATTGCATCGCGGTGGACCCCTGGTTCCTCGCCGCCGCCGCGCCCGAGGCGGCGCGCCTCATCCCGGCCGCGCGCGCGGTGGACGCGGCGAAGCGCGCGCATGTGATCGCCCGCGCCGCGGCGCTGGCCGAGGCGGGGGAGCGGCTGATCTGCCTCGGCCTCGCCTTCAAGGCCGATGTGGAGGACCTGCGCGAGAGCCCCGCGCTGGCCATCACCGCCGCGCTCGCGCAGCGCTTCCCGGGCCAGGTCGTGGCGGTGGATCCGCATCTCGCCGCCCCGCCCGAGGGGCTCGGCGCGCCGCTCGTCGCGCTCGAGGAGGCTTTCGCCGCCCCCGGCGCCGTGCTGGTCTTGACCGATCATGCGGCCTTCGCGCGCATCCCGCGCGCCTGGCTGGCCGGCCGCGCGCTGATCGACACGCGCGGCCTGTTCCGCGAGGAGGAGAGCGGCTGATGCCCGAAGCACCCCCCACCCTGCCCGAGATCGCCGCCATCGAGGCGGTGGTGCGCCTCTACCTCGACGGGCTGCACGAGGGCGATGCGGAGAAGCTCGCGCGCGCCTTCCACCCCTGCGCGCATCTCTACAGCCTGCGCGACGGCGCGGTGGCGGACCTGCCGCGCGAGGAATGGCTCGCCGCGGTGCGCACCCGGCCCTCGGCGCAGTCCCAAGGCCTGGCGCGCGAGGACCGCATCCTCGCGATCGACCTGGCGGGCGAGGAGGCGGCCTGCGTCAAGCTCGCCTGCTGCCTGCCGCCGCGCTGGTTCACCGACTACCTGCTGCTGCTCAGGACCGCCGAGGGCTGGCGCATCGTGAGCAAGAGCTTCCGCACCGAGTTCCGGCCCGGCTGAGAGGGCGCGCGGTCCGTCACAGCGGCCGCTGGCATGCCCTCGTCCTGGCGCGCCGCCGCCCGGCAGCCCGACCTGCACGACAGGGCGGGCCATTCGGCCGGGCGCGTCAGGCGGGCGCGAGCAGGAACTCCGCCCCCGCGCGGGCGGCGATCTCGCGCAGATGGCGCTCCAGGCTCTCGGGGATCGGGATGCCCGCGCGCAGCCGCTCGGCGCGGCTCTCCTCCTCCGGATCGCCCGGGATCAGCACGGGCCGCGCCGGATCGGCCGGCGCGGTGCCGCGCAGCACCTCCACCACCGCGGCGATGTCGGCATCGAAGCCCTCGCGGTCGCGGAAGGCGCGCGGATCGAGCGCGAGCATCAGATGGCCGATGTTGTTCGGCGCGTCGGGCGGCTGGGTGCGGTTGCGGATCGGCGAGAAGGAGGCCCCCACCAGCGTGCCGGCCAGCACATGCACCATGAGGGCGAGCCCGTAGCCCTTGTGCCCGCCCGTCTCCTCCGGCCCGCCGAGCGGCGTGATGCCGCCCTCCTTGCGGGAGAAGACGAACTCCATGGCGGCCGCGTGGTCGGTGACGGGCCGGCCCGCGCCGTCCACCACCCAGCCCGGGGGAAGATCCTTCCCCTTGAGGTGATGGACCTTGACCTTGTTGCCCGCCACCGTCGTGGTCGCCATGTCGAGCACCATGGGCGGCTGGCCAGGCACGGGGGCGGCGATGGCGATGGGGTTGGTGCCGAGCACCGGCTCGGCCGCGCGCGGGGGCACCATGATCACGCCGCGCGTCGAGGAGGTGACGATGCCGATCAGCCCCGCCGCGGCGGCGATGCGCGCGTAGTATCCGGCCGCGCCGAAATGGTGGCTGTTCACCACCCCCACCGCGCCCACGCCGAAGGCGCGCGCCTTCTCGATGGCGAGCTTCATCGCCATGACCGCGGCGGGATGGCCGAGCCCGTCCGCGCCGTCCACCATCGCGGTCGCCGCGAAGTCCCGCCGCAGGAAGGGCTCGCCCGCGATGCGCAGCTGCCCCAGCCGGTGCATCTCCTCGTACATCATCAGCATCGAGATGCCGTGGCTGTCCACGCCCATCAGGTCGGTCTCGACCATCACCTCGGCGGTGGTCTCGGCGAGGTGGGCGGGGCAGCCCCAGCCGCGCAGCACAGCCTCGATCTGCCGGCGGACGGAGTCCGCGCTCGCGTGCATCATGCCTGTCCGGGCTCCGTCGCGTCTCAGTCCACCGTGGCGCCGCTGGCGCGCACGATGGGCACCCATTTCTCGATCTCGGCGGCGATGAAGGCGCGGGTGCGCGCGGGCGTCATGTCCTCGGGAATGGTGTTGCCGAGCGCGAGCAGCCGCTCGCGCACCGGGCCCTCGGCCAGCACGCGCGCGATCTGCTGCTGCAGGAAGTCGAGGATCGCGGGCGGCGTGCCCGGCGCGGTGGACCAGGGCGTCCAGGTGGTGGCCAGGAAGCCTGGCACGCCGGCCTCCTCCGCCGTGGGCACATCGGGCGCCATGGGCGAGCGCGCGCGGGTGCCGATGACGAGGCCCGTCACCGTGCCCGCGCGCAGATGCTGCTCGAGGAAGGAGATGGTGTCGGCCTGGAAATGGATGCGCCCGGCGGCGAGGTCGGCGAAGGCGGCCGCCGAGCCGCGATAGGGCACGTGCTGCGCGCTCACGCCCATCTGGCTCAGCAGCAGCGCGGCGGCGATGTGCCCCGTGGTCCCGTTGCCGGAGGAGCCGAAGACGTACTGCCCGGGCCGGTCGGCCAGCGCGCGGCGCATGTCGCCGAGGCTGCGCCAGCCGGTGGAGGGGTGCGCAGCGACCAGGATCGCGCTCTCGCTGCTGATGGTGATGTGGTCGAGCCCGGTGAGCGGATGCACGGGCAGGTTGCGGTAGAGCCCCACGTTCAGCGCGTGCGAGCCGAGCGCGCCCACCAGCAGCGTGTAGCCGTCCGGCGCGGCGCGCGCGACCGTCTCCATCGCCACCACGCCGCCGCCCGAGGGGCGGTTCTCCACCACGAACTGCTGGCCGAGCGCGGCGGCGAGCGCGCCGGAGACGAGCCGCGCGTTCATGTCCGCATTGCCGCCGGGGGCGAGGGCCACCACCACCCGCACCGGCCGGCTGGGATAATCGGTGCCGGGCGCGCGCGGCTGCGCCAGCGCGGGGGCCGCGAGCAGCAGGAAGGCGGCGAGAAGCCTGATCATGGCAGCGTCTCCCTCACGCGATGGAATGGCGCAGCGTGCCGATGCCGGAGACGGTGATCTCCAGCCGATCGCCGCTCCTGAGGTAGCGCGGCGGGCTGCGGAAATGGCCCGAGCCCGCCGGCGTCCCGGTGGCGATCACGTCGCCCGTCTCGAGGCGCATGTAGCGGCTGATGTAGGCGATCAGCGCGGGCACGGAGTGGATGAGGTCGCGCGTGTTGCCGCGCTGCACCTCCTCCCCGTTCAGCGCGCAGCGCACCTCCACCGCCCAGGGCTCGCCGAAGGAATCGGCGGTGACGAGCCAGGGGCCGAGCGGGCAGAACCCCTCGAGGCCCTTGGCGAAGCTCGTCATCGGCAGGGGCTGGTCGAACTGGAACTCGCGCGCGGAGAGGTCATTGAGCGCGGTGTAGGCCGCGACATGCTCGAGCGCCCGGCGCTCCTCCACCTCGAAGGCGGGCGCGCCGATCACCACCGCGAGCTCCGCCTCCCAGTCTGGCTTGGTGACCGCGCGGGGGATGCGCACGGCCGCGCCGGGGCCGCAGACCGAGGAGGCGGGCTTGAGGAACAGCCGCGGCGCCTCGAGCTTCGGCCCGCCCACCTCCTTCGCGTGGTCGGCGTAGTTGCGGCCGACGCCGACGATCTTCCCCGGGCGCAGGGGCGCATCGAGCAGCGCCTCATCGAGCGGCAGGCGCAGCGCCGCATTCTCCGGCCGGGCGGCGAAGGCGATGGCGCGCGCCGCTTCGCGCAGCGCTGGCTCGTCGGCCAGCAGCGCGCGCATCTCCCCAGGCAGCGCCCCGCCGCCGAGCAGCGAGACGACCTCCTGCAGCGGCACCAGCGCCCCCGGCAGCACGCCGGCCAGCCGCCCGTCCTTGAGCGTGGCAAGCCTCATGCGGCGAGTGCGGCGTAGTCGAGGGTTGCCATCACCTGCACGCGCAGGATGTAGCGCGGCTCATCAGGGCCGTAGTCGGCCACCGCGTTGTGGGTGGTGCCGATGTTGTCCCACATCAGCACATCGCCCGGGCTCCAGTGATGGGTGTAGAGAAAGTCGGGCTGGGCCTGGTGGCGGAAGAGGAAATCGAGCAGCGCCTCGCTCTCTGCCTCCTCCAGCCCCTCGATGCGCACCGCATAGCCCGGGTTGCAGTAGAGCACCCGCCGGCCCGTGATGGGGTGGATGCGGAAGATGGGCTGGCTCACGGGCGGGCGCTTGGCGCGCTGTTCGGGTGTTAGCGGCCCGCGGATCGAGCCCGGGCGGATGCGCATCATGTCCCAGAACTTCTGGAAGTCGTGGATGGCGCTGCGCCCCTCCAGGCGCTCGCGCACCTCCGCAGGCAGCGTCTCGTAGGCGGCGTGCATGTCGCGGAACTGCGTATCGCCGAGCGGCCGGCCGTCGCGGACCGGCACCTCCTTGGCGTGCAGCACATTGGCCAGCGCGATCTCCTTCGCGTAGCTCATGTCGGTATGCCAGCCCTGCCCGGCATCGGCGAGGCCGATCGGACGCCCTTCCGCGTCGCGCTTGTTGGAGAGGATCATCACCTCCGGATGGCCGGGGGCGTGGAACATGTTGGCCACATTGACCTCGAGCTCCCCGAAGCGGGCGCCGAAGCGCGCGAGCTCCGCGGCGTCCAGATCCTGGTTCGGGAAGCAGAGCACGCCGTGCGCCCCGAGCGCGCGCAGCAGGGTGCGGAGATCGGCATCGGCCAGCGGCGCGGAGAGGTCGATGCCCTCCACGCGCGCGCCCAGCCCCTTGTTGTTGGGGATGATGCGCATCGGTTTCCTCCCGCGGCGGGAGAGGAAGCTCCGCGCTGCCGCATCGGCCGGCAGCCGGCAGGCTGGGCCGGCCACGGCAGCCTGGGCGGCTCCCGCACGCAGCCCGCAGCATCCGGCAGCGCAGCCCCGAGCGTCAAGCCATACCTGGCGCGCCAACCGGCGGGGCGCGGGGTGCCTCCCGCCCGCTCGCGCGCGGCGGTAGGGAGCGGCCCGCAGCCTCCATCGAGGGATCGGAGCGACAGCCCATGCCAGAAGAAGCCAACGCCATTCTGGTCGCCGGCCTGCCGGAGGAAGCCGCGCGCATCGCGGCTGCCCTGCGCGCCGCCGGCCCCTATCCGGTCTGGCTGGCCGAGGAGGATTTCCCCCCGGAGGCGATCGGCTGCCTCGTCGCCTATCGCCCGCCGCCCGGGCTGCTCGCGCGGCTGCCTCGTCTGCGCCTGGTCCATGGCACCGGCGCCGGGGTGGATGCGCTGCTCGCCGATCCCGACCTGCCGCCGGTGCCGCTCGGGCGCGTGGTCGGACCCGAGCTGTCGCGGATGATGGTCCATCACGTGCTGGCCGCGCTGCTGCGCCACCTCAGGCGCGGAGAGACCTACGCCGCGCAGCAGCGCGAGCGGCTGTGGCTGCGCCACCCCCCGCGCGATGTCGAGGCCTTCCGCGTCGTGGTGCTGGGCACCGGCGCGCTGGGCGGGGCGGTGCTGCAGGCGCTCTCGGCCCTGGGCATCCCGGCTGCGGGCTGGAACCGCCGATCCGGCCCGCTCGCCGAGGCGCTCGCCGGCGCCATGGCCGCGGTGGTGCTGCTGCCTGCCACCCCGGCCACGCGCGGCATCCTGGGCCGAAGGGAGCTCGCCGCGCTCGCCGACGACGCGCTGGTGATCGCGGCCGGCCGAGGCGGCCAGGTGGATGAGGAGGCGCTGCTCGCCGAACTCGATGCCGGGCGGCTCTCCGCCGCGCTCGACGTCTTCAACGAGGAGCCCTTGCCCCCCGCAAGCCCCTTCTGGACCCATCCGCGCTGCGTGGTCACGCCGCATATTGCGGCCGCCCCCGATCCGGCGGCGGTGGCGCGCTGCGTGCTGGAGAGCATGGCGCGCATCGCCCGCGGCGAACCGCCGCTGTTCCCGGTCGATCGGGCGCGCGGCTACTGACATTGCCGCGGTGCGGATTTCGGGTTCCGATGCGGCCATGCCCGCCTTCCGCTCAGGCCCTGCCCCCTGCCGCGCGCGGCAGAGCATGCCCCGCGCCGCCACGCCTTCGGGCGAGCACTGGCTTGCCCAGCCATGGCGAAGGGGGCGTCTGCCTCGCCCATTCCCGCCCCTCGCCCTGGTCCGGCCGGCACTGGTGCGGCCCCCGGCTGCCGGCCGGCGGTCGGCGCCGAACAGCCCCCTGCCCTGCCGCCTCCTTGCCCGGGCAGGGACAAGTCGGGCCGATGCCGCGCGCCTGCGGCCCCGCCTGTGGGCTTCGGCAGCGGGGCGGGGCGGCCCGGGCATGAGCCTGCTCTGATGCGGGTCTGCGTCCTCGGGGCGGGGGTGGTGGGGCTTGCCTCGGCCTATCTTCTGGCGCGCGAGGGCCATGCGGTGACGGTGCTCGATGCCGAAGCGGGGCCCGGGCGCATGACCAGCTACGCCAATGGCGCGCAGCTCTCCTACGCCTATGTCGCCCCCTTCGCGGCGCCCGGCCTGCTGCGCAAGCTGCCGGGCTGGCTTGCCGATCGCGACGGGCCGCTGCGCCTGCGCCCGGAGCTCTCCTGGCACCAGCTCCGCTGGCTCTGGCGGTTCTGGCGCGCCTGCAACGCCGCGCAGGTCGAACGCACCACCGCCGCCCTGCTCGCGCTCGGCGCGCTCTCGCGCGAGCTGACGCGCGAGGTGACGGCGCGCGAGGCGCTCGACTACGCCTTCGCCCGCGCAGGCAAGCTCGTCGTCTATCGCGATGCCGCCGCGCTGCGCGAGGCCGCAGCCCAGGTCGCGCTGCAGCGGCGCCTCGGCGTGGAGCAGGAGGTGCTGGACCGCGCGGGATGCCTGGCAGTCGAGCCCGCGCTCGCCGGCATGGCCGAACGCATCGCCGGCGGCGTCTGGACGCCGGGCGAGGATGCGGGGGATTGCCATCTCTTCTGCGAGGGGCTGGTGGCGGTGCTGCAGCGCTCCAACTTCCGGGTCAGCTTTCGCTTCGGCACCCGCGTCACGCAGCTGCTCTCAGCCGGCGGGCGGGTGATCGGCGCCGCCACCCCGCACGGCGTCGAGGAGGCGGAGGCCTTCGTGCTCGCTCTGGGCAATGGGGCGCGGGCCCTGGCCGCGCCGCTCGGGCTTGATCTGCCGATCGCACCGCTCAAGGGCTATTCGCTCACCGTACCCGTGACAGGGCCCGCACCGCAGGTCAGCGTCACCGACGCCGCCGCCAAGGTCGTCTACGCGCGGCTGCGGGACCGCCTCCGGATTGCCGGCATGGCCGACCTGGTCGGGGCCGATCACCGTTTCGACAATCGGCGGCTCGACAGCCTGCTGAGGCTGGCCCGGCGCGCCTTCCCCGAGGCGAGCGACTGGCGCGAGCTCAAACCCTGGGTCGGGCTGCGCCCGGCCACACCGACCGGGCTGCCGCTGATCGGTCGGGCGCCGGGCTGGCCCAACCTCTATCTCAATGTCGGTCAGGGCGCGCTCGGCTTCACCCTGGCCATGGGCAGCGCCGCGCTGCTGGCCGATGCGATGGCGGAGCGCCGGCCGCCGATCGATGCCGCGGCCTTCGCGCCGCGCTGCTAGCCGGCCGCGCCCTTCCCCGCCGCAGCCGGCCGCCCTGCCATCCAGCTGCGGGCGGGCAGCCGTCAGACGGCGAGGCTGACCGCCATGCCGCCAAGCAGCAGGCCATTGACCGCCAACAGCAGCGCCCCCGCCGGGCGCAGCAGCGGGCCGGCGCGGCGCGCCAGAAAGCCGCCGACCAGCGCGACCGCGACCAGGCCGGGGGCAGTCCCGGCCGCAAAACTCGCCATGCCGATCGCCCCGCCGAGCGCGCTGCCCGAGGCCGCCGCCGCCGCCAGCGCAGCATAGATCGCCCCGCAGGGCAGGGCCGAGAGCAGAAGCCCAAGCAGCACGCCGCGCCCCCCGCCGGGGCTTGCGAGCAGCGCCCCCACCCGTCGCTCGATTGCGCGGGGCAGGCTGGGCGCGGGCAGGCGCGGGCTGTGCCAGCCGAGCCTCTCTGCCGCCTGCGCCAACATGAGCAGCGCGGCGACGAGCAGCAGCCCGGCCAGCACCAGGCGAAGGCCGGTCAGCCCCGCCACCAGCCCCGCCCCCGCGCCGGCGACGGCGCCAAGCAGCGCATAGCCGAGCAGACGGCCGGCGTGGTAGGGCAGCAGCGCAGCCCCGGCGAGGCGCGCGATCCTGCCGCCGGCCAGGCGATGGCCGCCCTCGGCCGTCACCTGCGCCAGCACGAAGGGGGCGCACATGCCCGCACAATGCGTCGCCCCGGCGGCCAGCCCCGCCAGGAACAGCGCGACCGCGAGCGCCGCCAGACCCTCCCGGCCCAGCGGCGCAAGGCCATAGAGGCAATTCCCGACCAGTTCCATCAGACCGCCGCGCTGTGCCGCCCCGCTTGGTCGAGATAGGCGTCGAAGGCGGCAGCCACCAGCCGCACGAAAGGCCGCCCTTCGGCCGTGACGACGATGCGCCCCCCGCGCAGGGTCACGATACCCTGTTCGGCGAGCGGGGCGAGGCGCGGGCGGACCTCTTCCAGCATCGCCCGATCCACCTCCACCGCGAAATCGCACATCAGCCGCTCGATGATCGCTCCGCGCAGCAGGTCATCGGCGCTCAGCGCCTTGCCGCGCTGGGTGGCGAAGCGCCCGGCTGCGATCGCGGCGCGATAGGCGCGCAGATCCGGCCGGTTCTGCACGAAGCCCTGCGGCAGACGCCCGATCGCGGAGGCGCCGAGACCGATCAGCGCATCCGCGGCATCGGTCGTATAGCCCTGGAAGTTGCGCCGCAGCCGCCCCTCCCGCGCGGCGCGGGCCAGCTCATCCTCCGGGCGGGCGAAGTGATCGAGCCCCACGCCCATGTAGCCGAGGCCGAGCAGCAGGCTGCGCGCGGCCTCGGCCTGCATCAGCCGGGCTTGCGGCCCGGGCAGCGTGCCCTCCTCGATCAGCCGCTGATGCTTCTTCATCCAGGGCACATGGGCATAGCCGAAGAGCGCGATCCGATCGGGGGCCAAGCCATGCGCGAGCTCCAGGCTGCGCAGCAGCCCCTCGCGGTCCTGCAGCGGCAGGCCATACATCAGATCGAGGTTGATCGAGCGGATGCCATGCCGGCGCAGATGCTCGACCGCCGCCGCCACCACGTCATAGGGCTGGATCCGCCCGATCGCGCGCTGCACCGCGGCGTTGAAGTCCTGCACGCCGAGGCTCGCCCGGTTGGTGCCCAGCCCCGCCAGGCCGCGCGCCGTCTCCTCCGTCATCGCGCGCGGGTCGAGTTCGATCGCATGTTCGGCGAGGGCCGAGAGGTCGAAGCGGCGGGCCAGAGCCTCCATCACCCGTGCCATGCCCGGCAGGCCGAGCATGGTCGGCGTGCCCCCGCCCCAGTGCAGATGCGTCACGCGCCGCGCCGCGGTGGCGTCGGAGACCAGCTCGATCTCGGCCAGCAGCGCGGCGAGATAGGCCTCGATCGGCTCCGGCCTGCGCACCACCTTGGTATGGCAGCCGCAATAGGCGCACATCGCCTGGCAGAAAGGGACATGGAGGTAGAGCGAAAGCGTCGCCTCCGCCGGCAGCGCAGCCAGCCAATCCGCGTATTCGCGCGGCCCGATGCCGGGGTGGAAATGCGGGGCTGTGGGATAGGAGGTGTAGCGCGGCACCTGGCGTTCCGCGAGGACGAGGCGAGCGCTGTTCATCGGGCGATGTCCTTGGGCAGGAAAAGGCGCGCCGTCATGGCCGACCTACCAGAGGATGTCGAAGCGGCAGATGCCGGCGGGCGCAGGCTGAGGCAGGGCGTGCGCCGCGGGGTGGACCAGGGCGCGAAACAGCTCCTCGAAGGCAGAGCGGTAGTATTCGGAGGCCAGCGCGGCATGCCGCGCCAGCGCATCGGCCAAGCGGATGCGGATGCCGAGCGGCTGGCCGCGGACCACCGCCAGGCTGCCCGAACCCAGGAAGGTCCAGCCATGGCGCTGGATCGAGCGCGTCAGCAGCACCGCGGCGAAGCTCGCCGGCAGGTTGGGCAGCAGCATCCGGGCAAGCGGCGGAATGCGATGGGCCAGCAGATATTCCGCCGTGCGCTGCCCGGCGCGGCGGATGCGCTCGAGCGCGGCCGGCCGGCCCAGCTCCTGCTCCAGCGCGCCGAACAGTCTCGCGACCTCGCGCTCCTCGACCATCGTCGAGGGCGGGCTGGCCAGGTGGCGCAGCAGGCCCGCCGCCTGGAAGATGCGCCGCCTCGCCTCTGCCCCGTCCTGTTCCAGCAGCACATCGGAGAGCTGCAGGACCGCATTGGGGCCGATGCGGCCGACCGGTTCCTCGGCCGGCAGGGAGCCCGCCTCACGAAGGGTTGCGACCGCCATCGGCTGGGCCCTCCTCCATCAGCTGTTCGCTGCCCCCGCCGCAGGCCATGGCCTTCCGCGCGGCGGGCCTTTCTCCCACGCTGCGCCGGTTGTGCACGCTGGTCCATTCCACCTCGTCGGGATCGGCGCGGCGGCGGGCGGTATCGAAGCGGAAATCGACCTTCTTCCTGGACTGTGGTCCCCAGTAGCCGACCTTGCCCAGATCGTAGAAGGTGCGGCGGAAGCCGGCCTTGAGGAAGGCCTTGAGGCAGCCCAGCAGATAGCGCCGCCGTTCCCCGCTGCCGGCGAAGGGGTAGGAGAACAGCGCCTTGCGCGCATAAAAGCGGCGGTAGTTGTGCATCACCCGATCGAGCAGCTCGGCGCGGTCCATCGCCGCGGGTTTGATGATCGGCGTGACGAAGTTGTACTTCTCGTAGTCGAAGATCTCGACCCGATCTCCGAGCTCGCGGAAGAGGTCGCTGAAGGGCCAGGGCGTGTACATCGACCAGTTGGCGAGATCGGGATCCCAATCCCGCGCCATGCGATAGGTCTCCTCCAGCGTCTCCGGCGTCTCGTTCTCCAGGCCGACGATGAACTGCGCCTCGACCACGATTCCCGCCTCGCGCAGCAGGCGGATGGCGCGCTTGTTCTGTGCGATCGTGGTCTCCTTGCGGAAGAGGTCGAGCTTGAGCTGCGCCGCCGCCTCGGTCCCGAGCGAGACGTGGATCAGGCCGGCGCGGCGGTAGAAGGGCAGCAGATCGGCATCGCGGATGATGTCGGTGACGCGGGTGTTCATACCCCACAGCAGACCGACCTTGCGGTCGATCAGCTCCTGGCAGAAGGCGACGAACTTCTTGCGGTTGATGGTGGGCTCCTCATCGGCCAGGATGAAGAAGCCCACACCGTGCTCATCGCGCAGCCTCACGATCTCGTCGACCACCCGGCGCGGGTCGCGGATGCGATAGTCGCGCCAGAATTTCCATTGGCTGCAGAAGCTGCAGGTGAAGGGACAGCCGCGCGCGAAGTTCGGGATCGCCACCCGGGTGCCGAGCGGGATGTAGGTGTATTTCCCCCACTCGAGGATCGACCAGTCAGGGCAGAGCGCATCGAGATTCCGGATGGTCGGCGCGGCGGGCGTGGCCACCACTTTCCCGTCCTCGAGATAGGCGATGCCCTTGATGGCGGCGCGTGCGGCGGCGAAATCGCCGGCGGCGGCGGCGCGCGCGACCTCGACCATGATCTCCTCGCCCTCGCCGCGGACGATGCAGTCGATCCAGGGCGCCTCGGCCAGGACCTGACGGTACATGAAGGTCGCGTGGATCCCGCCGAGCACGGTGAGGGTGCGCGGTGAGACCTCCTTGGCCAGGGCGAGCAGCCGTTCGGCGGCATAGATCGCGGGGGTGATCGCCGTCGTGCCGAGGATGTCAGGCTGCAGCTGCGCGATCCGGGCGCGCAGCACGGCATCGTCGAGGCGATCCGTCATCGCATCGATGACGTGCACATCCGAAAAGCCGGCCTGCTTCAGCACTCCGGTCAGATAGGCAACCCAGGCCGGGGGCCAGTTGCCGGCGATCTCCGCCCCGCCCGAATGGTAGTTGGGATGGATGAAAAGGATGCGCATCGGCCTGCTCCCGCCTGGGTTGCAGGATGCGCCCGGGGTGAGAGACCGCCTTGACCTGGGTCAAATCGTGTTCGAAACGAACGGCCGGCTTGCTGGGCGGAGCCCCGTTTGTATACAGTCCCCTCGATGGGTTGGAGGGCAGCGAGGCCGATGCAGGCGGAGATGCGGGGCGGCTCAGCCCGCCGCCAGGGCAGCGGCCCCGGCCTTGCGCACATGCGCCTCCGCCCGTTCGGCGGCCAGCGCCTCATCGCCTGCCAGGATCGCCTCCAGGATGCCGCGGTGCTCTTCCCAAGTGGCCCGTTCGGCGGCGGGATCGGCGGGTGGGGGGAAGACGCGGGCGCTGCGCTTGCGCAGGCTCTCCATCATCGCCCGCAGCGTCGCATTGCCTCCCGCCTCGGCCAGGGTGTCGTGGAAGCGGGCGTTGAGCTCGGCCAGATCACCGCGGCCGGCGGCGGCCTCGGCCAGGATCGCCGCGGCGCGGGCCAGCACCTCGGGCCGGCGGTAGCGGGCGGCCAGCCGCGCGTTGTAGCCCTCAAGCAGCGCGCGCACCTCGACATATTCGCGCGCCTCCTGCGGCGAGAGGCCGGCCACCACCGCACCGCGCCGGGCCGAGACCTCGATCAGCCCCTCGCTCGCCAGGGTGCGAATCGCCTCCCGGATCGGGGAGCGCGAGACACCGTAGCGCCGGCCGAGCTCCTCCTCCACCAGGCGCTCGCCCGGGCGCAGCAGGCCCGAGAGGATGTCGCGTTCGAGCTGCTCGCGCACCACCTCCCGCAGCGGGGGGCGGAGGGCGCCGCGCGGTGCACGGGCGGCGGGATCGTCCATGGCGCCGCCTCTCCTAGCCCAGCCCGAGAAAGGCAGGAACCCCGATGAAGCAGACCTGGAAGCTCGAATTGCAGGAGGCCCGCGCCATGGTCGCCGCCGCCCTGGCCAAGGCAGCCGAACTCGGCGTGGCGCAAAGCTGCTGCGTGACCGACGAGGGGGGCTTTCCGATCGTGCTGGAGCGGATGGACGGCGCCCGGGTCACGGGGCCGCAGATCGCCTGGAACAAGGCCTTCACCGCCGCAGGGCACAAGCGCAGCACCCACCTCTTCAACACCCCGCCCCATGGGCCTGCCCTGCCGGGCAATGAGGCCTTCGGCATACAGCACAGTTTCGGCGGGCGCTTCGCCGTGTTCGTGGGCGGCTTCCCGGTGGTGGTCGACGGTCAGGTGGTGGGGGGCGTCGGCCTCTCCGGCGGCAACGGCGAACAAGACACCGCTTGCGGCCTGGCCGCGCTCGGCGCCCTGGCGGCACTCCTCGCCCCGGCCGGGCATCGCGTGCTGGTCGCCGCCGACATCAAGCTCTAGCTCGCCGCGGCGACGGAAGGGCAAGCCCGGCCCCGGCCAGCGCGGGCCCGCCGGACAATAGCGAGGCGCCGCCCACCCGCACCCGGCGGGCGGCCCGGCGCGGCTGCCGCCGGAGAAGGCGGAGGGGGGGCGGCATGGCCGCAGCGCTCAGCCAGCCTTGACCCTGCCGTCGGGCGAGGTGGCGCGCGGCACCCAGGAGACGGTGACATCCCCCGCGACGAAGGTCTGGCAGGCCATGCGGAAGCCCTGGGCCAGCTCCTCCTCGCTCAGGTGCTGGCGCTCCTTGGGCTTGATGCGGTCGGCATGCTCCCGCCCGGCCTCGATCCGGCAGCGGCAGGTGCCGCAGACCCCGCCGCCGCACTTCCAGGGGATGCCGCCCTTCTCTCGGATCGAGACACGCAGCAGGCTGCTGCCCGCCTGGGCGGTGGCGATCACGCCGCTGGTGGCGAAGGTGATGGTAATACGCCGGGGCGATGTTTCCTCGCCCTCGGCCGTCGTGCCGGTCATGCCGCCGCGGCGGGCCGGAGCTCGACCGGCATCGAACCGAAGCTGACCAGGCTGCGCAGCTCGGCCCGCGCCGCCTCAAGGCTCTCGAAACTCGGCAGGAATTTGCTCGGCACGGGATTGATCGGCCCCTCCTCGTCGACCACGCGCACCTTGGTGGGGCGGTCGAGTTCGGCGATCAGGAAGTGCGCGCGCATCCGGCCGCAGAAGAAGTAGTCCCAGCCCTCCACCGGCCGCATCCCGGGGCCGGGTTCAGTGCGGAACTGGCCGGGTTTGCTGGTCAGGATGACATAGGGCATGGCCGTCACTCCTGCGTGATCGTCAGGTCATGGGTGGGCCAGAGCTGGCACATCAGCCGCCATCCTTCGGCGAGGCGCGCGCCCAGCTTCTCGCGCTCCTTCCAGTTGGGCTCGGGCAGGTGTTCGGCCCCGGCCAGCACGCGGCTTGCGCAGGTGCCGCACTTGCCCATGCCGCATTTGTACTTGAGATGGGGCCAGGGAAACTTCCGCACCCCTGCGCGAACCACCAGATTCGACCCATCCGGCAGCGCCTCGCTGTAGGAGACGCCGCCGGCGAGGATGGTCACCACCGGCAAGGGCGCAACCGTCAGGCGGCGCGCTGCAGCGGGTTGAGGTCGGGTTCCACGTAGTCGCGATAGAGGCCGTCGGTGTAGAGCAGGCGCATCTCCGCCCCGATCTCGCAGATGCGCAGGCAACGCTGCTGGAGTTCGGGCGTGTTCGCGTGCTCGAGCACGATCTGATAGCCGCGCTCGCCGTGGATTTCGTCGCTGACGATGTGCAGGTCGAAGAACTCGAGCTCGTAGTCGGTGAAGCCGTATTTCTCGCGCAGCGTCGGCGTCTGCTTGCGGTAGATGCTGGGCACCTGGGATTCGAGCCCGACCACGAGGCCGGCCACGGCCACGATCGGATCCTCGCGCATCGCCACGCAGTAGCACCACGCCTGCAGCGCCCGGGTGGTCGCGTTGCAGTTGTCGGGGTCAAGCACGCGTTCGCGCGTGGTGCCGCAGGCCTCGGCGAAGCGGATCAGGAGGTCGGTGTGGCGATCCCCGCCGATCTCCTCCTCATACATGTTGGCGAGCAGGAAATCCTTCGCCTCGAGATACTGATGCGGCATCCGGGCATAGACATAGCCCAGATAATCGGCGAAGGGCCCGACATACTTGTAGTGATTTTCGGCCCAGCGGGCGAGATGGGTGCGGGTCAGCCGCCCCTCGGCCCAGGCCTTGGAGAAGGGAGAGCCGGTCGCCGCCTTGCCCTTGATCGCGTTCTCGAGCGCCTTGCGGAACGTGTCCTTGTCCATGAGTTCGGGCATGAGCGGCCTCCCCTGGCTGGTTTGTATACAATAGGCCCCAGGCTCCGCCCGCGTCAACGCGAAAGAGGGGCGCCCGGGCGCTCAGCCCTCCGCCTCCAGCCGCGCGATGTCCTGATCGGTCAGGCCGAAGTGATGGCCGATCTCGTGGATCAGGACATGGCGCACTAGGCGGAACAGGTCCTCGCCGGTCTCGATCCATTCGAGCAGGATCGGACGGCGGAAGAGCAGGATGGCATCGGGCGCCTGCGGGACATCCATGACCGATTTGGCCGTCAGCGGCGTGCCGCGGTAGAGGCCGGTCAGCTCCCATGGGCTGTCGAGCCCGAGTTCGGCGAGCGTCTCCGCATCGGCCTCCTCCTCGACCACGATCGCACAGCCCCGGACCATCTCGCGCAACTCGGGCGGGATGGCGGCGAGCGCCTGCTCGGCCATGCGCACGATGTCCTCGATCGTGGGCGGTGTGCTGTGGCGCATCTCTCCTGCCATCCCCAGATCCCGGCGCGGCGCAGCGCGCCCGCCTCCCCTTGCCGCGAAATCGCAGACCGGCACAACACCCCCAGAGCGAGAGAGGATCCGACCGATGGTTGACAAGCTCGACGCCGCCACCCGCGCCGCCCTGCCCCAGCTCCTGCCGGAATGGCGCCTGGTCGAAGGGCGCGATGCGATCGCCCGCAGCTTCCGCTTCCCGGATTTCTCGGCCGCCTGGGGCTTCATGTCCCGCGTCGCCCTGCTGGCAGAGGCGCAGGACCACCACCCGGAATGGTCCAATGTCTGGAACCGGGTCGAGATCCTGCTCACCACCCATGATGCGGGCGGGCTGTCGATGCGCGACATCCGCCTCGCCCAGGCGATCGACCGCCTGCTCGCGTGAGCCCGGTGCAGCGCGCGGCCCTGCGCTTCTGCCTGCTGCAGGGCTGGGCCGCCCTGCCCGAGGCCGTGCTGCCCGAGGGGCTGCGCGCCGATCTCTGGGTGCTGCGCCCGGATGGGCGGTTCCTGATCCTCGAGGCGAAATCCGGCCCGCGCGATATCCTGGCCGACCGCAAATGGCCGCGCTATCGCGCCTTCTGCGATCGCCTCTATTTCGCGGTCGATCCCGCCTTCCCGCCCGCCCTGCTGCCCCAGGGGGTCGGGGTGATCGTGGCCGAGGGGGCAGCCGGCTGCCTGCTGCGCGAAGCGCCCGACCATCCGCTCCCGCCCGCCCGGCGGCGGGCGCTGCTGCAGCGTTTCGCCCTGGCGGCGGGCCGCAGGCTGGCGGCGCTGACCGATCCGGACGGGCTGCAGGAGGCGCGGGCGGCGCTGCGGGCCGAGTGACCGGCGGCCGAGGGCGCCCGCCCTACCAGCTCATCGGGATCGAGACGCGCGCCCCCGGGGCGGGGCGGAAGAGGCGTTCGTTGATCGAACCCGGGGAGGCATTCTCCTGCGCAAAGCCGCGCCCCGGAAGGCGCGGGGCGATGAAGGCGGGTGCGATCTGCGGCTGACCGTGCGGGTTCGACACCGCCCGCGGGCCTTCGAGATCGAGGCGCGGGCGCGGGGCCAGTTCGTGCGTCGACCTGGCCTCCACCGGAGCCGCCCCGAGCCGCGGCAGTTCCGGCAGGAGCTGGGTGCCGGGGAACGGGGCCGCCTGCGTCTCCCGCACTGCCCCGCGCGTGCCCTGCGCCGCCGCCGTCTGGCTCCAGGCCAGCAACAGCAGCAAGCATGCGGTCAGGAACGCCTTCTTTCGCGGCATGCCCTTACCTAGGCTGGCTGGATCGCCCAAAGCAAGGGCAAATCGCATGCCTTTGCCTGCAGGTCAGCTCGCCCGGGGCAGGCGCAGCCGCACCAGCAGGCCGGGCGGGTCGGCCCCCGGCTTGGCATCGGCCAGCTCCAGGCTGCCGCGATGCAGTGCCGCCACCGCCCGCACCAAGGACAGGCCGAGGCCCGACCCGGGCGTGTTGCGCGAGGCATCGGCGCGGAAGAAGCGCTCCCCCGCGCGGGCTCGGTCTGCCGGAGCAAGGCCCGGGCCGCTGTCGGCCACCGTCACCTCCACCCAGCCCTCCCCCTGCGGCTGGGCCGCGAGGACGATGCGGCCGCCCTCCGGCGTGAACTTCACGGCATTGTCGAGCAGGTTCATCACCGCCTGCAGCAGCAGATCGCGATCGCCCACCATGCGCAGGCCGGGCCTGGCCTCGAGCGTCAGCTGCTGGTCGCGCGCCTCCGCGGCCACCGAATAGAACTCGGCCGCATCCTGCAGCATCTCAGTGAGGTCGAAGGGGGCGAAGGCGGCGCGGCGCGCACCCGCCTCGGCCTCCGCGATGCGCAGCAGGGCCTGGAAGATGCGGCTGACCTGGTCGAGATCGGCGATGCCCTCCTCCATCGCCGCCCGCAGCTCGCCCTCATCCCGCGCATGGGCAAGCCCCGCCTCGAGCTTGGAGCGGGCGCGCGCGATCGGCGTGCGCAGGTCATGCGCGATCGCATCCGAGACTCCCTTGATGCCCTGCATCAGCGCCTCGATGCGGTCGAGCATGGCATTCATCGTCTCGGCCAGGCGGTCGAACTCGTCGCCGCGGCCCGACAGCGGCACCCGTCGCGCCAGATCCCCGGCCGCGATCTGCATCGCCGTCCGCAGGGCAGGATCCAGCCGGTTGACCAGCGCCTGGCGGATCAGCGCCGCTCCCATCAGCGCGATCACCAGGGAGGCGCCGAGCGACCAGACCACGCCTTCGGTCAGCAGCAGGCGCAGCTGCACCCGCTCGGCCTCGTCGCGGCCGACCAGCAGCCGCAGGCCGCCGAGATCGCGCGTGATGATCCGGGCATCGGCCGCCACGCCCTCGTGCACGATGCTGGTGCGCTGGAAGCTCGCGCCGATCTCGACCCCCTCGGGCCAGGCGCCGAGATTGCCGGCGAGCTTCACGCCCTGCCGATCCGTCAGCAGATAGAGCGCCTGGTTGGTGGAATCGGTGGCGATGCGCTCCTCGATCGCATCGATCAGCGCACTCTCCCCGCCGGTCCGCCAGCGCTCGGCCAGCGCCACCGCATCGGCGCGGATGGCCGCCAGCAGCTGCCGGTCGATCGAGGCGGCGGTGGCGATCCAGAGCACCGCCACCAGCACCACGGTGCCCAGGGCGAAGACCAGGGTGAAGAGGACAGCGAAACGCAGCCCCGCACTCTGCAACAGGCGCGGCAGCGCAGGGCGCAGGCCCGGCAGCGGCCGATTCCGCGCGGGCGGCGCCGGGGCGGTCACGGCTCAGCGCGGATCATATAGCCCGCATTGCGCACGGTATGGATCAGCGGCTTGTCGAAGCCGCGGTCGAGCTTCTGCCGCAGGCGCGAGACATGGACGTCGATCACGTTGGTCTGCGGGTCGAAGTGGTAGTCCCAGACCTTCTCGAGCAGCATGGTGCGGGTGACCACCTGCCCGGCATGGCGCATCAGGTGTTCCAGCAGGCGGAACTCCCGCGGCTGGACGTCGATCTTCTTGCCGGCGCGGGTGACGGTGCGCGCGAGCAGATCGAGTTCGAGATCGGCCACGCGCAGCTTGGTCACCGGGGCATCGACGCTCGGCCGCCGGCCCAGCGCCTCGACGCGGGCGAGCAGTTCGGCGAACGCGAAGGGCTTGACCAGATAGTCATCGCCACCGGCCTTGAGGCCCTTGACCCGCTCATCGACCGCACTGAGCGCCGAGAGGAACAGCACCGGGGTGCGGTTGCCCTGACCGCGCAGCGTCTCCACCAGGCGCACCCCGTCCACCCCGCCCGGGAGCATCCGATCCAGCACCAGCAGGTCGAACGGCTCGCTCGCGGCCAGGAACAGCCCGTCGCGGCCATTGGTCACATGCTCGACGGTATGCCCCGCCTCCTGCAGCCCCTTCTTGACGAAACGGGCGACTTCAGCGTCGTCCTCGACCAGCAGAATCCGCATCTTCTCTTGCCTCTCGCTCTCCCGGCCGGCCCTGGCTCAGGCCTCAGCCCGCGCCCGAGGGGCGGCGCCCGACCTGCACGGTCACCTCCTGGGTGCGGCCGTCGCGCTGCACCGACAGGCGCACCGACTGGCCGGGCGGAACCGCCGCCACCGCGCGCACGAGCTGGCGGGAGTTCTCGATCCGCTCGCCGTTGATCGCGACCACGATATCGCCCACGCGCAGCCCGGCGCGGGCAGCCGGGCCGTTGCGCACGAGATCGGTCACCAGCACGGCGCGCCGGCCGCCGCGGGCCTCCTCCCCCACCAGCTCCTGCACCGAGACGCCGAGCCAGCCGCGCTCGACCCGGCCTTCGCGCCGCAGCTGCTCGATCACCGGCCGCGCCAGATCGGAGGGGGTGGCGAAGGCAATCCCGGCATTCGCGCCCGAGGGCGAGTAGATGGCGGTGGAGATGCCGATCACCTCTCCCGCCAGGTTGAACACCGGCCCGCCGGAGTTGCCCGGATTGATCGCGGCATCGGTCTGGATGAAGTCATCGAAGGGGCCGGCCCCGATGTCGCGCCCGCGCGCGGAGATGATGCCGACCGTGATGGTCCCGCCCAGGCCGAAGGGGTTGCCCGCGGTCATCACCCACTCCCCGACCCTGGCACGCGCCGAGGAGCCCCAGGTCAGCGCCGGCAGGGGCGTGCGCGTCTCTACCCGCAGCAGGGCGAGGTCGGTCAGCTCATCGGTCCCGACCACCCGGGCCGGCAGTTCGGTGCCGTTCTGCAGCGCCACCGTGACGCGCTGGGCATGGCCGATGACGTGATGGTTGGTGACGATGAAGCCCGAGGGGTCGATGATGAAGCCGCTGCCCGCCCCCTGCACGCGTTCGCGCCGGCCGCGGAAATAGCGCTCGAAGGGGGTGCCGCGGAACTCGGGCGGGATGGGGATGACGGTCTCGCTCTGGACCGCGATGTTGACGACCGAGGGCAGCACGCGCTCGGCCAGGTCGGCGAAGTCGGGCAGGCCGCGCTGCGCCGTGGCCGGCGCGCTGCAGCCGGCCAGGGCAGCAGCGGAGAGCCCGACCGCACCGAGGATCAGCCGGCGCCTGGGCGGGCAGGCGTCGGGTGGCGACGGAGGGGGCATGGCGAGGCTCTCGGCAAGGGGGTGCTGTGGCATCTGTTGCGATCGCGGCGCCGGAGATGGCTGACGGCCCGACTCCGGCATCGGGCATGGGTGAAAATTCTGTCAGGACGGGGCCTTCTTCAAGGCCTGCGCGGCGCCGGTCTGACCTGCGCCGATGCCCGAGTTCTTTCCTCGCCATTGCCGAAGCTTAAGCTTCGCCCCACGCCGGCGAAGGGTGGGCCGCGGCAGTCTGCGCCCGCCCCACTTGGCCGGCGGCGCGGCCGTGCCGCGGCCAGCTGTGCGGGCCTGAGGCGGGGGCTGATCCCGGCAAGTCCCCGCCGAACTGGCTGTCTCCCGGCGGCCACGGCCTGGCCACGGCAACGTGGCCAGGCCGCTTTGTTTGGACCCCCCGGCATTTCCGATCCACGGCCGGCTGATCTAGCTTCGGGCAAGAGGCTTCGGTTGGAGAGAAGCGCTGATGGCCTATGAGATGATCCTGACGGAGATGCGCGGAGCGGCGGCGCTGATCCGCCTCAACCGTCCGCAAGCGCTCAATGCCCTGTGCGATCAGCTGATGCGCGAGCTCGGCGAGGCGCTGCGCCGCTTCGATGCCGACCCGGCGGTGGCGGCGATCATCATCACCGGCAACGAGAAGGCCTTCGCCGCGGGCGCCGACATCAAGGAGATGCGGGAGCGCAGCTTCCCGGCGGTCTATGAGCATGACTTCATCGCCGCGCATTGGGAGGTGGTGACCACGATCCGCAAGCCGGTGATCGCGGCGGTGGCCGGCTTTGCCCTGGGCGGCGGCTGCGAACTCGCGATGATGTGCGACATCATCGTCGCCGCCGAGACGGCGCGCTTCGGCCAGCCGGAGATCAATCTCGGCATCATTCCCGGCGCGGGCGGGACGCAGCGGCTGACCCGTGCGGTCGGCAAGGCCAAGGCGATGGATCTCTGCCTCACCGGACGGATGATGGATGCGGCCGAGGCCGAACGCTGCGGGCTGGTGGCGCGGGTGGTGCCGGCCGAGAAGCTGATCGAGGAGGCGCTGGCGATCGCGGAGAAGATCGCCACCCTCTCGCGCCCGGCCGTGGCGATGGCCAAGGAGGCGGTCAATCGCGCCTTTGAGACCACGCTCTCCGAAGGGGTTCGCTTCGAACGGCGCCTGTTCCAGAGCCTCTTCGCCACGGCCGACCAGAAGGAGGGCATGGCCGCCTTCGTCGAGAAGCGTCGACCCAACTTCGCGCATCGATGAGAGGGAAGGCATCGGTCTGGGCGATGGCGGTGCGCCTTGACGCTGGCACGGTGGCGGGACTAGAACCCGGCCCTCTCGCGGCGCCGCCGCGTAGCCTCCGCTTCAGATCCTCTTTTGCTCGGTAGCTGACTCGCCATGGCCAATACCGCTTCCGCCCGCAAGCGCATCCGCCAGACCGCCAAGCGCACGGCGCGCAACCGGGCGCGCCGGTCGCGCGTGCGCACCTTCCTGCGCAAGGTGGAACAAGCCATCGCGGCCGGCCGGAAGGAGGAGGCGTTGGCCGCCTTGCGCGCCGCGCAGCCCGAGCTGCAGCGGGCGTGCAGCAAGGGTGTGCTGCACCGCAATACTGTGGCGCGCAAGCTCTCGCGCCTCTCCGCCAGGATCAAGGCCATTCCGGCCCAGAGCTGATCGTTTTCGTCAATCACAGTTTGTCTGAGGCGCCGAGTATTCACAGCGGCGCCTTATTTTATGCCTCCGATCTATGATTGTGCATGACGGTGGTTTATCTGCAACACCACGGCCAAGTTTCACGGTCATGCGGGTTTTGCATTTGCCGCCGACCGCCACCAGGACGTAACATCTTGTTGCGGGAGGGCCCGGTCCACCCCCGGCGCGATGCGCCCGGACCGGGTCGGCCCGCGCAGAGGGGAACCCGGCGACCGATCGGGAGAAAAATGTGAGGCAGGTGTCCTGGATGACGAAAGAACCCGGCCATGTCCCCCCGGATGCCGGCAGGATCGCGCCGCAATGGGCCAGGATCCGCGCGCGCCTGCGCAGCGAGGTCGGCGAGGTCGAGTACCGAAACTGGCTGCGGCAGATGGTCCTCCAGGGGATCGAGGGGGAGGTGGGCGTGATCGCGCTGCCCTCGCGCTTCCTGCGCGACTGGGTGCGCGACCATTACGGAGATCGGCTGCGCGCCCTTGCCATGCAGGAATGGCCCGGCTTGCGGCGGCTCGAGTTCCGGGTCGCACCGGATGCCGCAGCCGCCGGCGATGAAGCGGGAGAGGAGGAGCAAGGCCTGGCGCCGGCGCTCGAGCCCGCAGCGCGGGCCGCGCCCCGTGCGCCGGCCGAGGCCGGGCGCGAGCCGGATTGGATGGCCCCGCTCGATCCGCGCCTGACCTTCGAGACCTTCATCGTCGGCAAGCCCAACGAGTTTGCCCATGCCTGCGCCCGCCGCGTGGCCGAACGCCCGGCGGCGGCCGGTTTCAATCCGCTCTTCCTCTACGGGGGCGTGGGGCTCGGCAAGACGCATCTCATGCACGCGATCGCCTGGGCGATCCGCGCTGCCTATCCCGGCAAGCCGGTCGCCTACATGAGCGCCGAGAAGTTCATGTACCGCTTCATCGGCGCGCTGCGCGGCGGCAGCACGATCGAGTTCAAGCAGCAGCTGCGGTCGGTCGATGTGCTGATGATCGACGACCTGCAGTTCCTGATCGGCAAGGACAACACGCAGGAGGAGTTCTTCCACACCTTCAACGCGCTGGTCGATGCCGGCAAGCAGATCGTGGTCAGCGCCGACAAGTCGCCCAATGACCTCTCCGGCATCGAGGACCGGCTGCGCACGCGGCTCGGCGGCGGGATCGTGGCCGATATCCACGCCACCACCTATGAGCTGCGCCTCTCAATCCTCCAGGCCAAGGCGGCCGCGGCCGGCGTGCCGATCCCGGAGAAGGTGCTCGACCTGCTCGCCCACAAGATCGCCTCCAACGTCCGCGATCTCGAGGGGGCGCTCAACCGCCTGGTCGCCCACGCCAAGCTGTTCGGCCGGCCGATCACCCTCGACAATGTCGGGGAGGTGCTCTCCGACCTGCTGCGCAGCCATGAGAAGCGCATCAGCATCGAGGACATCCAGCGGCGGGTGGCCGAGCACTACTCCATCCGCATGACCGACATGTACAGCGCCCGCCGCGCCCGCAATGTGGCGCGGCCGCGGCAGGTCGCGATGTATCTGGCCAAGCAGCTGACCAGCCGCTCCCTGCCCGAGATCGGCCGGCGCTTCGGCAACCGCGACCACACCACGGTCATGCATGCGGTGGCGCGGATCCAGCAGCTGATGGCCGAGGATGCGGCGCTGGCCGAGGATGTGAAGCTGCTGCGCCGCATGCTCGAGGGCTGATCGCACGCCCCTCGCCCGCGTTAAGCGGAACTTCAGCAGAGGCCGGCAGGATGGCGTCATGATCGTCCTGCCGGCCGAAGCATCCTGGTTGTCCACCCTCTCCTGTGCCGCTCTCGCCCTTGTCGGCATCCTGATCGGGCGCGGCCTGCGCTGGCGCTTTGTCCGCACGGAAGCCGAACGGCGCATGCAGCAGGCCGCGGCCGAACTGCACGGGATGGCCATCGCGCTGCAGGACCATGCGCGCGGTGCCCTGCGCAACCCCGGCCTGCCGGAGAGCCTCGCGCTGCGCATGCTCATCCTGGCCGATCACCTGGGCGCTCATCGGCAGCCGCGCCGGCTGACGGAGGAGCCGGTCAAGCTCGGCCCCCTCCTGATCGAGGCCGAGGCCCAGGCCAAGGCCCAGCTCGGGCCTGCGGCGCGGCCTTGCCGCCTCGATTCTGCGCTGCGGGAGCTCGAGCTGGTGGCCGATCCGCGTGCCCTGCGCGGTGCGCTCGTGCAGGTCCTGGTGCGCACCGCCGGCCAATGCGGGCCCGAGGATGCGATCTCCCTCCGCTTGGCCCGCGTCGGTCAGGACCCGGCCATCCTGGTCGAGGCCGAAGGCGCGGGCATCGCCGCCCATGACCTGCAGCAGGGCGCCCCGCACCACGGCTCGCGCGGGCTCGATTCCGGGCTCAGCCTCGCCCGGTCGCTGCTGCGCGCCCATGGCGGAGAGCTGCTGATGGAAAGCGCCCCCGGCATCGGCAGCCGCATCTGGCTCATCCTTCCCGCCCGGCGCCTGCTCTCACCGCAGGCCGAGGCCGCCCTGCCCTCCCCGCTCGACCGTTCCGACCGTCAGCTGCTCCAGGCGTAGAAGGCAAGCAAGCTGCGCTGGAACGGACTCTCATTGTCGTCCGAGGCGAGCGCCACCCACAGCCCCTCGGGCCGCCGCGCCACCGCCACCGCCTCCCAGTTCTCCGCCGGGCCGTCGGGGGGCAGTTCCAGCAGCAGCTCCCCGGCCCAGGGAGCATCCCCGGCAAGCACCTCCGCCGCAAGGCACAGCAGGCGGCAGGAAAACCCCCCGCCGAAGAGGGCAAAGCGCCGCTCCAGCACCAGGGCGCCGCCATCAGGCAGGCCGGCCGCCCCGGTCGGCGCAAAGCCCGCCGCGGGGCGATAGCGGCGCGGCTGCCACGCCCCCGGCGCACCGATCCAGGCCCAGCGCAGAGAGGGATCGGCGGCATCGGCATAATGCTCGGCCAGCGCGATAAGCCGCCCATCGGCCAGCACCGCCAGGGCCTCGATCCCGCCATTGCCGGGCGCCTGCGCCA
>JAOAIK010000063.1 GCA_026414745.1 Roseococcus sp. | reverse complement strand
GCCTCCGCTTCTGACGGGCTGGACCGGGCGTTGGACAGCGCGTTGGACGCGGCGCCGCGCGCCGCTGACGTTCCTGTTGGAAGCCGTTGAAAAGGCTGGTGGGCGCACTAGGGCTCGAACCTAGGACCCGCTGATTAAGAGTCAGCTGCTCTACCAACTGAGCTATGCGCCCGCCGAGCCGCGCTTTCTACCCGGAACGCGCCGCTTGTCCAGCGCATCATTGCATGGCGGGCATGCCGAGGGGGAATTTTCCCGCGCCCTCCGGCCTCTCCTGCACATAGGTGGGCCAGGCGAGGCCGGTGACGCGCCCGCGCAGCCTGGCGAGCAGCGCCAGCCCCTCCTCCACCGGCACGGCGAAGCGCGCCGTGCCGGGGGCAGGGTCGAGCTGGTGCAGGTAATAGGGCTTCACCCGATGCCGCAGCATGGCACGGAACAGCGCCTCCAGCGCCTCCGGGCTGTCGTTCACGCCGCGCAGCAGCACGCTCTGGCCGAGCAGCACCACCCCCGCCGCGTGCAGCGCGCGCAGCGCCGCCCCGGCGGCCGGCGTGAACTCGGCCGCCGCATTGGCATGCACGCAGAGATAGAGCGGCTTGCCGGGCTCCAGCACCCCGAGCAGCGCCTCGGTCACGCGGCCGGGATCGGCCACGGGCACGCGGCTGTGGATGCGCAGCACCTCGATGTGCGGCAGCGCCGCCAGCCGCCCGAGGATGCGCCCCAGCCGCCGCGGCGAGAGGATGAGCGGGTCGCCTCCCGTGAGGATCGCCTCGCGCACCCCGGGCGTGCGCGCGAACCAGTCGAGCGCCGCCTCGAGCTCCGCCTCCGAGAGCAGCCCCCCATCGGGCCCCACCGCCTCGCGCCGGAAGCAGAAGCGGCAATAGACCGGGCAGGCCAGCAGCGGCTTCAGCAGCGCCCGGTCCGGGTAGCGGTGCACCACGCCCTTCACCGGGGTGAAGGGGGCATCCGCCGTCGGGTCGCCCCGCTCATGCGGCGCGGTGAGGAGCTCGGAAGGATCGGGCAGGTATTGCCGCGCCACATCGGCATGGCCGGCGCGGATCAGCGCCGCCACCTCGGGCGTCACGGCCACGGCATAGCGCGCCTCGACGGGGGCGAGCGCGGCCACGGCCTCGGGCGGGAGGAGGCCGGCCGCCGCAAGCTCGCCGGCGCTGCGCAGGGTGCGGTTCATGGTGCGCGCGTCCCTGCCCTGCTATGGCGCGGCGCGCAATGCCCGCCTGGTCGCCCGAGGCGCTCGCCGCCCGCCTGCCCTTCCTCGAGGCGCGCGCGCGCCTCACCGCCGCCGCCCGCGCCTTCCTCACCGCCCGCGGCTACCGCGAGGTGGAGACCCCCTGCCTCGTGCCCGCGCCGGGGATGGAGGTGCATCTGCGCGGCTTCCGCACCGGGTTCGAGCCGCATCTCGGCCAGGGCGCGCCGCGCGCGCTGTGGCTGCGCACCTCGCCGGAACTCGCGCTCAAGCGCCTGCTGGTGGCCGGGGCGGGGCCGGTGTTCGAGCTGGCGCGCGTCTGGCGCAACGGCGAGATCGGCGCGCGCCACGCCCCGGAGTTCACGATGCTCGAATGGTATCGCCCCGGCGCGACGCTCGCGGCGCTGATGGAGGAGACGGAGGCGCTGGTCCGCGCCCTCTGCCCGCCGCGCGTGGCGCATGCGGGGGTGGAGACGGACCTCTCCCTGCCCTTCGAGCGCCTCACCTGCGCCGAGGCCTTCGCGCGCTGGTGCGGCCTCGACCTCCTGGCCAGCATCCGCCCCGACGGCACGGGCGATGCCGCCGCGCTCGGCGCGCGCCCGGGCGAGAGCTGGGAGGACGCCTTCTTCCGCCTGCTGCTCGCGCATGTCGAGCCGCATCTCGGCCGCGCGCGCGCGAGCTTCCTCACCCACTGGCCCGCCCCGCAGGCGGCGCTGGCCCGGCGCGACCCGGCGGATCCGCGCGTGGCGCTGCGCTTCGAGCTCTTCGTCGCCGGGGTGGAGCTGGCCAATGCCTTCGACGAGCTCACCGACCCCGCCGAGCAGCGCGCGCGCTTCGCCCATGACGTGGCCGAGCGCGTGCGGCTCTATGGCGCGGAGAACGCCTGGCCGGTGGACGAGGATTTCCTCGCCGCCCTCGAGCACGGCATGCCCGCGGGCAGCGGCATCGCGCTCGGCTTCGACCGCCTGGCCATGCTCGCCACGGGGGCGCGGCGCATCGAGGATGTGCTCTGGCTCGGCGGCTTTCCCTATTCGGCCGGCTGAGCGGGGGTCCATTCGGGCGGCGGTTCGCTGCCCACCTGGGCGGTGATGCGGCCATAGGCCTCGGGGCGGCGGTGCGCGGCGAAGTCGAAGATGGTGCTGCGGCCGAGCGCGCACATGTCGAGGTCGCAGTCGGCGGTGATCAGCTCGTCGTCCCAGCTCGTCGCCTGGGCCATGATCTCGCCCTGCGGGTTCACGATGATGGAGTGGCCGAACAGCTCGTGCCCGTCCTCGGTGCCGGCCTTGGCGGTGGCCACCGCGAAGCAGGCGTTCTGGTAGCAGCCGGCGCGGATGGAGAGGTGGCTGTGCTCCACGCGCAGGTGGTGCGCCTCGAAGCCCCGGTTGTCCATGTTGAGCGAGGGCGTGTTGTAGCCGACCATCACCACCTCGACCTGCTGCAGCCCCATCACGCGCCAGGCCTCGGGCCACCTGCGGTCGTTGCAGATCATCAGGCCGATGTTCGCGCGCTCCCGCCCCAGCGGCGCGCGCACCACGCGGAAGCCGAGGTCGCCGACCTCGAAATAGCGCTTCTCGAGGTGCTGCACGCGCCGGATCGGGTCGAAGTCGCGGTGCCCGGGCAGGTGGATCTTGCGGTATTTCAGCACGATCTCGCCCGAGGGGTGCACGTAGATCGCGGTGTTGAAGCGCCGCCCCTCCGGCGTCTTCTCGGCATAGCCGAGGTGGAAGCCGATCCCGTATTTCCGCGCCGCCGCGAAGAGCGGGGCGGTGGCGTTGGAGGGCATGGCCGTCTCGAACCAGTGGTCGGCCGCGGCGATGTCCTCCTCGTTCCAGCGCGGGAAGAAGGTGGTCAGCGCGAGTTCGGGGAACACCACCACCTCCGCGCCGCGGCGATGCGCGCGCTCCATCAGGCGCAGCATGCGCTCCACCGCCACCTCGCGGCCTTCGGATTTCTGGATGGGGCCGAGCTGCGCGGCGGCGAGGGTGACGAGGCGGGGCATCGCGGTCTCCGTGGCGGGTGGCCGGCCATGCTGCGCCGGGGGCGGGCGCTACCGCAACCGCCGCCGGCGTGCGCGCTGCGCCTCGGCACGCAGCCCGTCGAGGAAGCGGCGCACCCCGGCGGCCACGGCGGGCCCCGGATCCTCGGGCGTGGGCAGGTCGTAGATGAAGCGGCGGATGCCGATGTAGACGAGGCTGCCGTGCAGCGCCCACATCGCCTCCAGCTCCGGCGCGCCGAAGCGGCCGTCGGCGGCGATCTCCTCGGCGAGCGGGCGCAGCAGCCGCGCCTCGACGGTGCCGAGGTAGCGGCGGTTCAGCCCCTCTCCCGCCAGCCCCGCCCACATGAAGATGCGCATCCACTCGTAGGTGAAGATGGCGGCCGTGTAGCGGCGGTAGAAATCCTCCAGCCGCCGTTCCACCGGCCGGCTGCGGTCGCGGATCTCGCGCATCCAGCGCGGATCGAGCCGGCCGAGATAGACGCGCTCGTACACCGCCTCGGTCAGCGCCTGCTTGTTCGCGAAATACTGGTAGAGCAGCGCCTGCGTGACGCCCGCGCGCCGCGCGAGCTCGCGCGTGGTGGCGCCGAAGCCGCGCTCGGCGATGCAGGCCACCGCCGCCTCCAGGATCTGCTCGCGCCGCGCGCCGGCATCCAGCCGCCGGCCGCGCGGCGCCATGCCGCCGTCCAAGATCGCGTCCTCCCGACTTGACATCACTCTGCCCTTCGTTGATCAAACGATCAACAAGCGGCGCCCGAGGCGCCGGAAGCGGAGAGGGACGTTCATGAAGTGGCCCGCCATCGGCTACGTCCGCGCGCGCTCGCTCGACGACCTGTGGGAGGCGCAGCGCACCCATGGCGCCGCCGCCCAGGTTCTGGCAGGCGGGCAGACGCTGCTCGCCACCCTCGCCTTCCGCCTCTCCGAGCCCGGCGTCCTGGTGGACATCACCCGCATTCCTGAGCTGCGCGGCGTCGCCCTGCGCGATGGGGTGCTGCGCATCGGCGCCCTGACGCGCCATGCGGAGCTCGGCCGCGATCCGCTCATCGCGCGCCATGCGCCGCTGATCGCGGCCGCCGTGCCCTACATCGCCCATCCCGCCATCCGCAACCGCGGCACCATCGGCGGCAGCCTCGCCTATGCCGATCCGGCGGCCGAGCTGCCGGCCTGCGCCGTGGCGCTCGATGCGACGCTGCATCTGCTCTCCGCGCGCGGCGAGCGGCGGGTGAAGGCGGAGGGCTTCTTCACCGGGCTGCTCTCCACGCTGCTGGAGCCGGGCGAGATCATCGCCGCCGTCGAGCTGCCGCCCGCCAGCCCGGCGCAGCGCAGCGCGATCCTCGAGGTGTCGCGGCGGTCGGGCGACTACGCGATGGCCGGCATCGCGGCCGTGCTGGAGCTCGACGCGGCGGGGCAAGTCGCGTCGCCGCGTCTCACCTTCTTCGGCGTGGGCGACCGCCCGGTGCTCGCCACCCGGGCCAACGCGGCGCTGGCCGGCCGCGTGCTGGATGCGGCCGCCATCGCCGCGGCGGCCGAGGCGCTGGAGGGCGACCTTGACCCGCCGGCCGACCTGCACGGCCCGCCCGAGATGAAGCGCCACCTGGCGCGCGTGCTGCTGCGGCGGGCGCTCGCGCAGTTCCTCCCCGCACGGGAGAAGGCGGCATGATCCCGATCACGCTGACCGTCAACGGCGAGCGCGTCTCGCGCCATGTCGAGCCGCGCCGGCACCTGATCGACTTCCTGCGCCTCGATCTCGGCCTCACCGGCAGCCATGCGGGCTGCGAGCACGGCGTCTGCGGCGCCTGCACGGTGCGCGTCGACGGCGAGATCGTGCGCGGCTGCCTCGTGCCCGCCGCTTCCCTCGACGGAGCGGAGGTGACGACCATCGAAGGCCTCTCCGACAGCGGGGAGGTCGCGGACCTCCAGGCGCATTTCGTCGCGCGCAACGCCGCGCAATGCGGCTACTGCACGCCCGGCATGATCATGACGGCGGCCGACATCCTGCGCCATCATCCGGATGCGACGCGCGCGCAGATCCGCGAGCACCTCTCGGGCAACTACTGCCGCTGCACCGGCTATCATGCCATCGTGGACGCGGTGGAGGCGACGCTCGCCGAACGGGCCGCCCGCCGGCAGGAGGAGCGCCGATGAACGAGATCACCCCCGCCTCCATCGGCCTCTCGCGCGAGGATCTGCCGAACTCCTACATCGGCCGTTCCGTGCCGCGGCCCAATGCGGCGAAGCTGGTCCAGGGGCGCGCGACCTACACGGACGACGTGGTGCTGCCGCGCATGCTGCACGCGGCCTTCCTGCGCAGCCCGCACGCCCATGCGCGCATCCTCTCGATCGAGACGGCGGGCGCGCTGGCCACGCCTGGCGTGGTGCGCGTCTTCACCGGGCGCGACATCGCCGCGGTCTGCGACCCCTGGGTGGCGGTGCTCGACCACCTCAAGGGCATGAAGTCCGCTCCGCAATATCCGCTGCCGCTCGAACGCGCGACCTGGCAGGGGGAGCCGGTGGTCGCGGTGGTGGCGGAAAGCCGCGCCGCGGCCGAGGATGGCGTCGCCGCCCTGCGCGTGGAGTGGGAGCCGCTGCCCGCGCAGACCGACATGGAAACCGCCCTCGCGCCCGGCGCGGTGGTGATCCATCCCGAGCTCGGCGACAACCTGGTCTTCACCCGCACCGCCGCCGCGGGCGATGTGGAGGCCGCCTTCGCCAAGGCGCACAAGGTGGTGGAAGCCACTTTCGTCACCGCCCGCCACACCGGCGTGACGCTCGAGCCGCGCTCGATCATCGCCGACTACAACCGCGCCGACGGCACGCTCACGGTCCATCACTCCACACAGGCGCCGCACATGATGCAGGGCGTCTTCGCCAAGCACCTGCGCCTGCGCGAGGCCGATGTGCGCGTCATCTGCAAGGATGTGGGCGGCAGCTTCGGCATCAAGGTGCATGTCTATCCGGACGAGGTGGCGGTGGCCGCCATCGCGCGCATCATGGGCCGGCCCATCAAGTTCGTCGCCGACCGCTTCGAGAGCTTCCAGAGCGACATCCACGCCCGCGACCACCGCATCAAGGCGCGCATCGCGGTGGACGCGAACGGAAGAATCCTCGGCTTCGACGTGGACGACCTGACGGGCATCGGCCCCTACTCGGTCTATCCGCGCACCTCGGCGATCGAGGGCAACCAGGTGGTGAACCTCTGCGGCGGGCCATACGATTTCCAGCACTACCGCTGCACCACCCGGGTCGTGCTGCAGAACAAGACGCCCACCTGCCAGTATCGCGCCGTGGGCCACCCGATCGCCACCGCCGTCACCGAGGGGCTGGTGGACATGGCGGCCGAGGCGCTGGGCATGGACCCCATCGCCTTCCGCCGCCTCAACCTGATCCGCGACGACGCCTATCCGCGCAGCTCGCCCTCGGGCATGCGCTTCGAGGGGCTCTCGCACCACGCCTCGCTCGACAAGCTGCTCGAGATGGTGCCGGTGGAGCGCATCCGCGCCGACCAGTCGGCGCAGCGCGCGCGGGGCGTGTATCGCGGCCTCGGCTTCGCGAGCTTCATCGAGCTCACCAACCCCTCGCCCTTCATGTACGGCATCGGCGGCGCGCGCATCTCCGCGCAGGACGGCGCGACGGTGCGCATGGACCCCGACGGCAGCGTCGTCGTCGCCTCCGGCGTGACCGAACAGGGCCAGGGCACCGAGGCCATCCTGGCGCAGATCGTGGCTCATGGCGTGGGCGTGCCGGTGGAGCGCGTGAAGGTCGTCACCGGCGACACCCAGAACACCCCCTATGGCGGCGGCACCTGGGCCTGCCGCGGCGCGGGCATCGGCGGCGAGGCGGCGCTGCAGTCGGCGCTCGCCCTGCGCGCGCAGATCCTGGAGGTGGCGGGCGCCATGCTCCAGGCCAGGCCCGAGACGCTGGACGTGGCGATGGGCGAGGTGGTGGATCGCGCCTCCGGCACGCCGCGCCTCTCGCTGGCGGAGCTCGGCCGCATCGTCTATTTCCGCGGCGACACGCTGCCCAAGGATCTGGCGCGCGAGCTGGTGCAGACGCGCCACTTCATCACCAAGGAATACCCCTTCGCCTTCACCAAC
The DNA here is from genome assembly GCA_026414745.1 of Roseococcus sp. Taxonomy (GTDB): domain Bacteria; phylum Pseudomonadota; class Alphaproteobacteria; order Acetobacterales; family Acetobacteraceae; genus Roseococcus. The sequence goes on along the minus strand of JAOAIK010000063.1, from coordinate 35,739 downwards.
GGCATCCAGGCCTGCTGGGCCGAGGTGGACGTGGAGACCGGCATGGTGAAGGTGCTGGAGCACTGGTGCGTCGAGGATTGCGGGCGCGTGATCAACCCGCTTCTGGTGGACGAGCAGGTGCGCGGCGGCATCGTGCAGGGCCTGGGCGGTGCGCTCTACGAGCACTGCGTCTATGACGCCGAGGGCAACCTGCTGACGACGACCATGGCCGACTACCTCGTGCCCATGTCGGCCGAGATGCCCGACATCCATGTGGGCCATGTGGAGACGCCGACGCGCGAGAGCCTGCTCGGCGCCAAGGGCGCGGGCGAGGCCGGCACCGCCGGCGCCCCGGCCGCGCTGATGAACGCGATCAACGACGCGCTCCGTCCCTTCGGCGCGCGCGTCACGGAACAGCCCTTCACCCCCGCGCGCATCCTGAGGGCGCTGGGCAGGATCTGAGGGCTGGCCTGGACCCGAAACGCAGGGAGGACGAACCATGCAGACCCATCGTCGCAGCCTTCTGGCCGGCGCGGCCGCGCTGCCGCTGTTCAGCTACCACGCGCGCGCGCAGTCCGCGCTCAACGTCACCATCGCCTCTTCGCACCCGGTGGCGAATTTCTGGGTCGCGATGATGAAGAACGTCTTCCAGCCCGAGGTGGACAAGTTCCTCCGCGACAACGGCAACACGCACCGCGTGAACTGGCGCGAGGCCTATGGCGGCACGCTCTATCGCTTCCAGGACACGATGGAGGCGGTGCGCGACAACATCACCGACATCGGCTATGTCGGCACGCTCTGGGAGGGCAGCACCATGCCGCTCCAGAACGTCACCTACTTCACCCCCTTCACCACGGGGGACCATGCCGTCATCGCCAACGCCTTCGACCGGATGAACGAGACCATCCCGGCGCTGCGGCAGAACTGGAACGGGCTCAACATGGTCCCGCTCTCCTCCTATATCACCGACACCTACCACATCTGGTCCACCTTCCCGGTCCGCACGCTGGATGATCTGCGCAACCGCAAGATCTCGGCGCCCGGCACCAGCGCGAACTGGCTGCAGGGCACGGGGGCGACGCCGGTGGACGGGGCGCTGACCACCTACTACACCGACATCCAGACCGGCGTGAGCGAGGGCGCGCTCTCCTTCTTCGTCGGCATCCTGCCCACCCGCGTGCACGAGGTCGCGCGCTTCATCTGCAAATGCGACGTGGGGGCGATGTATGTCGGCGGCATCGCGGCCAACCTGCAGCGCTTCCAGCGCTGGCCGGAGGTGATGCGCCGCGCCTGCGTCCATGCCGGCAAGGCCGCGACCGCCGCCCACATCGCCGACGTCTCGGCCCGCATCGCCAGCGCCGAGGCCGAGATGGCCCGGCAGGGCGCGATCATCACCACCATGGCGGCCGCCGAGCGCGAGCGCTGGATCCGCGGCCTGCCCAACCTCGCGCGCACCTGGGCCGACAGCTCCGGCCCCGCGGCGCGCGACGTGCTGAACGCCTATTTCTCGGCGATCCGCGCCGCCGGCATCACCCCCGGCCGCGACTGGGACCGCGAGGTGACCTCGTAACGCCGCGCGCGGGGCGCCGCCATGGCCGATGACGTGAACATGGCGGCGCTGGAGGCCGCCCCCGCCGCGCCGGGGGGCTTCGACCCGGTGCGGCTGCTGCTCGATGCGCTCGCCGCCATCGGCACCATCTGGACCTTGGGGCTGATGCTGCTGATCTGCGCCGACGTGATCGGGCGTTCCTTCCTCAACGCGCCCATCACCGGCGTGGCCGAGATCGCGGCCCATTCGGTGGTGGGCATCGTCTTCCTGCAGATCGGCGCCACCATCTACCAGCAGCGCATGACACGCGCCGATTTCCTGATCGAGCGGCTCTGCCGCACCCTGCCGCGGATCGGCCTCTCGCTGGAGGCGCTGTTCCTGCTGGTCGGCGCGCTGGTCATGGCCTTCGTCGCGCAGGCGGCCTGGCCGGGCCTGTGGAACGCCGTGGACCGGCGCGAGTTCTTCGGCGTGCAGGGCCTGTTCACCGTGCCCACCTGGCCCTTCCGGGCGCTGATCGTGCTGGGCGGGGCAGCCGGCGCCCTCGCCTACGCCACGCTGCTGCTGCGCGCGCTGTGGCAACTGTTCCGTTCGGCGCGGGGCTGAGGCGATGGACGACATCACCCTCGGCTTCGCGCTGATCGGGGCGATGGTCGCCCTGATCCTGATCGGGCTGCCCATCGGCATCACGCTCATCGGCACGGGCGCCATCGGCGTCTGGCTGATCCGCGACAACCCGGACCTCGCCTTCCGCTTCGCGGCGATGGCGACCTATTCCGGCATCCAGGACTATCTCTTCGCCACCATTCCGCTCTTCGTGCTGATGGGGCTGCTGGTCAGCATCTCCGATGTCGGCCGCGACACCTTCGAGGTGGCGCAGGCGCTGCTGCGGCGGGTGCGCGGCGGGCTCGGCATGGCCACCGTGGGGGCGAATGCGGTGTTCGCCGCCGTCACCGGCGTCTCCATCGCCTCGGCGGCGGTGTTCACCAAGGTGGCCGTGCCCGAGATGGTGCGCCACGGCTATTCCCTGCGCTTCGCGGCCGGCACGGTTGCGGGCAGCAGCATCCTCGGCATGCTCATCCCGCCCTCGCTGCTGATGATCGTCTATGGCGTGCTGGCCGAGGTCTCGATCGGCGCCATGTTCGTGGCCGGCATCATCCCGGGCCTCATCATCGCGCTCGGCTTCGCGCTGATGATCTGGGTGCGCGCCGCCTTCTTCCCCGCCCAGGTGATGGCGACCGCGCCCGCCCCCGCGGTCGAGGACCGCGCCATGCCGGCGGGCGAGATGGCGGCGAAGTCGGTGCCCATCCTCTCGCTGGTCGTGCTCATCCTGGGCGGGCTCTATTCGGGCTTCTTCACGCCCACCGAGGCCGGCGCGGTCGGGGCGGCGGGGGCGCTCGTCATCGCCCTGCTGCGCCGCCGCCTGGACGGGCCGAAGTTCTGGCGCGTGCTGCGCGAGACCGGCCTCGTCTCCGCCGCCATCCTGTTCCTGCTCATCGCGGCCGGCCTCTATTCGCGCATGCTCGCCATGGCCGGCGTGCCGCAGGCGATCGGCGAGATGGTGGAGCATCTCGGCCTCGGGCCCTACGGGTTCCTGCTGGCCTTCATCGCCATCGTGCTGCTGCTGGGCATGATCCTCGACAGCACCTCCATCCTGCTGATCATGGTGCCGATCGGCGCGCCCATCGCCCAGGCCATGGGCTTCGACCTGATCCATTTCGGCATCCTCGTCATCATCGCGGTGGAGATGGGGCTGCTCTCGCCGCCCTTCGGCATATCGGTCTTCACGGTGAAGGCGACGCTGAACGACCCGGCCGTGGGCATCGAGACCGTGTTCGCCGGCGCCCTGCCCTATTTCGCCGTGATGGGCGCGGCGCTGATCGTCATCGCCGCCATGCCCGTGCTCGCCACCGCCCTGGTGCGCTGAGCGGGGGCGCGCGATCGCCGCGCACGCTGGCTGAACCTCCCGCACGGGGCTAGGCTTCCCGGGGAGGAACCGCCCATGCACATCCGTCCCCTCTCCGCGCCCAGCGGCCCCGAGGCGGTGCCCGACGCCGCGGGCAGCAATCTCTGGCGCGCCGACCCGGCCTTCGCCCGCCTCCTGCCGCTCTACCTGCCCGCCGATCTGCGCGCGGTGCTGGAACCGCAGCTCGACCGGCTCGGCGCGCTGGCCGGCGGCGCGCTCGATGCGCTGGCGATGACCGCCGACCGCAACGGGCCGGAACTCGTCCATCGCACCCGCCGCGGTGAGGATTCCCAGAGCATCGCCTACCACCCCGCCTATCGCGAGATGGAGCGCCTCGCCTTCTCCGAGTTCGGGCTGGCGGCGATGAGCCACCGTGCCGGCGTCTTCGGCTGGCCCGCGCCGCTGCCGCCCGCGGCGAAATACGCGCTGACCTTCCTCTTCGCCCAGGCCGAGTTCGGCCTGCTCTGCCCCGTCTCCATGACCGACAGCCTCGCGCGCACGCTGCGCCGCTACGGGCCGAAGGCGCTGGTGGAGCGCTACCTGCCGCTGCTGACCAGCCAGGATCTCGACACGCTGCACCAGGGCGCGATGTTCATGACCGAGCAGGGCGCGGGCAGCGACATCGCGGCCACCGCCGTCACCGCCCGACCGAATGCGGACGGCACATGGGCGCTCTCGGGCGACAAGTGGTTCTGCTCCAACGCCGATGCCGAACTCGCCCTCGTGCTCGCGCGCATCGAGGGCGCGGCGGCGGGGCTCAAGGGCGTGGGGCTGTTCCTGCTGGCGCGGACCCTGCCGGACGGCACGCCCAACCGCTACCGGATCGTGCGGCTGAAGGAGAAGCTCGGCACCCGCAGCATGGCGAGCGGCGAGGTGCGGCTGGAGGGCGCGACCGCCTGGCTGATCGGCGACCCCGAGGCCGGCTTCAAGCAGATGGCCGACATGGTGAACAACTCGCGCCTGTCCAACGGCGTGCGCGCGGCGGGGATGATGCGCCGCTGCGTCTTCGAGGCGCTGCATGTGGCGCGGCACCGCATCGCCTTCGGCCGGCGGCTGATCGAGATGCCGCTGATGCGCCGCCAGCTCGCGAAGATGCTGATGCGCGCCGAGCAGGCGCGCAGCATGGTCTTCACCACCGCCGAGGCGCTGCGCCGCGCCGATGCGGGCGAGGAGGCGGCGCGCCCGCTGCTGCGCATCCTCACGCCGCTGCTGAAATACCGCGCCTGCCGCGACGCGCGGACGGTGGCGGGCGATGCGATGGAGGTGCGCGGCGGCTGCGGCTACATCGAGGAGTGGCCCGAGCCGAAACTCCTGCGCGACAGCCATCTCGGCAGCATCTGGGAGGGCACGAGCAACATCGTGGCGCTGGACGTGCTGCGCGCCGCCCGGCGCGAGGGCGGGCTCGCCGCGCTGGGGGCGCTGGTGCGGGAGCGTCTGGCCGAGGCCCCGCTCGCGCACGCCGCATCCTGCTTCGACCGCGCCGCCGCCCTGCTGGAGCGCGCCCAGGGCGACGAGGCGCTGGCGCGCAGCGCGGCCGCCGCGCTCTATCACGTCACGAGCGCGGTGGTGATGACCTGGGAGGCGGCGCGCACCACCGATCCGCACCGCGCGGCGCTGGCCGCCATGGTGCTGCGCCACCGCGTGCTGCCGCGCGACCCGCTGGCCGCCGAGGACGCGGAGGCCGCCCTGCTCCCCGCCCTGCTCGAGGCCGCCTGAGCCCGCCGGGCTTGGCCGCGCCCGCCGTCTCGCGCAGAGTGGGCGGGCCGCCATGCACGCGCCCTCCAGAATCCGCGCGGCGGGGCTGGGCCTCGCCCTCGCCGCCACGGGCACGGCCCAGGCGCTCGCCACCCTCGCGGTCTTCGCGCTGCCGGTGCTGGTGACCCAGGCAGCCGCGGCATATGGGCTGCCGACATCCGCCATCGGCCACCAGGTCGGCCTCGTCTATCTCCTCGCGGCGTTGAGCTCGCTGGGCGCGGCGCGGGTGCTGGGCGCCCTCGGACCACTGCGCGCCACCCAGGCGGCGCTGGTTGCGGCCGCGGCGGGGCTGGCGGCGCTGGCCGCGGGCGCGCTCTGGCTGGCCGTGCCGGCCTCGGCGCTGCTGGGGGCCGCCTATGGGCTGACGAACCCGGCGGCGGCGCAACTGCTCGGGCGGCTCGCGCCCGCGGGGCGTCGGAACCTCGTCTTCGCGGTGAAGCAGATGGGCGTGCCGCTCGGCGTGGCGCTGGGCGGGCTCATCCTGCCGCCGCTGGCGCAGACCCTGGGCTGGCAGGGCGCGATGCTGGCCGCGGCGCTGCTGCTCGCGCTGTTCGCCCTGCTGCTGCAGCCGCTGCGCGCGGGCTGGGATGCGGCGCGCGAGGCGGCCTCAGGCCCGGCCGCGCGCTTCCGGCTGCGCGAGAGCCCGGGGCTCTCCGCGCTGGCCCTCACCGGGGCGGGCTTCGCCCTGGTGCAGATCGCCCTCGCCGCGCATATGGTGGCGATGCTGGTGGCGGAGTTCGGCTGGTCGCCCGTGGCGGCGGGGGCGCTGGTGGGGCTGTGCCAGACGGTGGGGGCCCTGGCCCGCCTGCTCTGGGCCCTGCTGGCCGACCGCTGGGGCAGCGGGGCGCGGGTGCTGGCGCTGATCGGGCTGCTCTCGGCGCTGGCGCTGCTGCTGCTGCCGCTGCTGCCGGGGGCCGAGGGATGGGCGGTGGCGCTCCTCTTCGCCGCGATCGGCGCGACCACGGCGGGCTGGAACGGGGTGCTGATCGCCGAAAGCGTGCGCCTTGCGCCGCCCGGGCGCGCCGGGGCGGCCTCGGGCGCCGTGCTGTCGCTCACCTTCGCGGGCGCGGTGCTGGGGCCACCGGTGCTGGCGCTGGCGAGCGGCGCGCTGGGCGGCTACACGGCCGCCTTCGCGCTCAGCGCCCTGGTGTGTCTCGGGGGTGCCTGGGCCGCCTGGCGGCTGCGCTGAGGCAGGGCCCGCTCAGCCCCAGATGAGGTAGAGCAGGATCAGAACCGCCGCGGTGACGCCAATGCCCCAGGGGATCGCCTTCATGAAGGCGTCGTACATCGCCTTGCGCTCGGCCATGATGTCCTCGGCCTTCACCTCGACCAGCTCGATCTCCGTCTTGTGCTCGGCCACCGCTCTGCTCCCTCACTCCTGCGCCCGCTGTGTAGAAAGCGCGGCGGGGCCGGGCAAGGGGTTCGCCAGCGCGCCCGCTGCGGCCTCGGCCTCCACCCGGGCCAGCCCGCCCTCCAACCGCACCCGCCCGGCCGCGAGCCAGGCCAGCGCGGCGGGGTAGAGGCGGTGCTCCTGCGCCAGAACCCGCGCGGCCAGGGCGGCTTCGTCGTCATCGGGCAGCACCGGCACGGCGGCCTGGGCGAGAATCGGCCCCTCGTCCACGCCGGGGCTCACCAGATGCACGGTGCAGCCATGCAGCCGCACCCCGGCCTCCAGGGCACGACGGTGGGTGTCGAGCCCTCTGAAGCTCGGCAGAAGCGAGGGGTGGATGTTCAGCATCCGCCCCTCCCAGCGGCGCACGAACCCCTCGGTCAGCAGGCGCATGAAGCCGGCCAGCGCGACGATGCCGATGCGCTGCGCCTCCAGCACCGCCTGCAGCCCGGCCTCGAAGGCCTCGCGCGGCCGGCCACGGCTTTCCACCACCGCCACCGGCACGCCCGCCGCCGCGGCCAGGCCGAGCCCCGCGGCATCGGGGCGGTTGGAGAGCACGAGGGCGATCTCGGCCGGATAGCCCGGGGCGCGCGCCGCCTCGATCAGCGCGGCCATGTTGGAGCCGCGCCCGGAGATGAGGATCGCCACGCGCGGCCTCACAGCGGCAGCGGCCCCTCCAGCGCCACCCGCGCCGCGCCCGCGCCGGGGGCGAGGCGCCCCACCACATGCGCCTCCTCGCCCGCCGCGCGCAGCGCGGTCAGCGCCACCTCCGCATCCGCCTCGGCCACCACCAGCACCATGCCGAGGCCGCAGTTGAACACGCGCAGCATCTCGGCCTCGGCCACGCCGCCGGCCTGCGCGAGCCAGGAGAACACATCGGGCACCGGCCAGCTTCCGGCGCGCAGCTCCGCCACCACCCCGTCGGGCAGCACGCGCGGCAGGTTGCCGGGCAGCCCGCCGCCCGTGATGTGCGCCGCCGCCTTGAGCAGCCCGGAGCGGTGCAGGGCCAGCACGCTCTTCACGTAGATCCGCGTGGGCGTGAGCAGCGCGCGGCCCAGCGGGGCGGCCGGCGCGAAGGGCGCGGGGGCGTCGAGGCCGAGGCCGCTCGCCTCCACGATGCGCCGCACCAGCGAGAAGCCGTTGGAATGCACGCCGGTGCTGGCCAGCCCGATCAGCGCATCGCCCGGCGCCACGGCGCGCGGCAGCAGCGCGCCGCGCTCCGCCGCGCCGACCGCGAAGCCGGCGAGGTCGTAGTCGCCCGCGCGATAGATGCCCGGCATCTCGGCCGTCTCGCCGCCCACCAGGGCGCAGCCGGCGAGCCGGCAGCCCTCGGCGATGCCGGCCACCACCTCGGCCGCCTGCGCCACATCGAGCTTGCCCGTGGCGAAATAGTCCAGGAAGAACAGGGGCTCCGCCCCCTGCACCACCAGGTCGTTCACGCACATGGCGACGAGGTCCACCCCCACCTCGGCATGGTGGCCGGCCTCGATGGCCAGGCGCAGCTTGGTGCCCACCCCGTCGGTCGAACTCACCAGCACGGGGTCGGCGTAGCCGGCGGCCTTGAGGTCGAACAGCGCGCCGAAGCCGCCGATGCCGCCCATGACGCCGGGGCGGTCGGTGGCGCGGGCCATGGGCTTGATGCGCTCCACCAGCGCATCGCCGGCGGCGATGTCCACGCCGGCAGCGGCGTAGGTCAGGCCTGTCTCTCGCGAACTGTTCAGGGCCGCCTCCGATGGGCTAAGTCTCGGGGAGAGAACCCCGGGGGAAAGGACAGGAACGGTGACGGCAAGGCGAGGCGCGTGGCGCTGGCTCATGGCCCTGTTCCTGTTCCCGCTGTTTTGCCCCCCGGCGCCGGCGCAGGACAACCCCCTCCTCCAGCGCGGCGTGCCGGCGGAGGCGAGCGCGGCGAACGCGGTCGCGGCACGCGAGGCGGCCATCGCCTCGGCCCGGCGCATCGCCTTCCAGCGCATGGTGGGGCAGCTCGGCGGCCCCGCGCCCAACCTCGGCGACGCGCAGATCGAGGCGCTGGTCGGCGCCATGATCGTGGAGGAGGAGCGCACCACCGCCACCCGCTACATCGGCCGCCTCACCTTCCAGTTCCAGCCGGGCGCGGTGGCGGCGGCGCTCGGCCGGCCCGTGCCCATGGCCGGCGCGGGGGGCGGCGGGCTGAACATCCCCATGGCCGCCACCGGCTCCATCACCGCCACGGTGCGCACCGGCTCCCTCTCGGCCTGGAACGAGGCGCGGCGGCGCATGCTGCAATCGGGGGCGGTGGTGCGGGTGGAGGTGCTGGAGATCAGCATGGACGCGGCCCAGGTGCGGCTCGGCCTCAGCCGCGCGCCGGAGGAGGCGGCCGCCGCCCTCTCGGCCATGGGGCTTGTCGTGCAGCCCGAGGGTACGGGCTGGCAGGTGGGCCTTGGCGGCGGCTGAGCCGCAGCCGTCCGCGCCCGGGCCGTCCGCGCCCGGGCCGGCGCACAACCTGCTGACGCTGCCCAACCTGATCACGCTCGCCCGCCTCTGCGCCGTGCCGGCCACCATCTGGCTGATCGTGCAGAAGCGGCTCGACCTCGCCTTCCTGCTCTTCGTCGCGGCCGGGCTGTCGGATGCGCTGGACGGGTGGCTCGCGCGCGTGCGGCGGGCGCGCTCGCAGATCGGCGCGCTGCTCGACCCGGTGGCGGACAAGGCGCTGCTCGTCTCGGTCTATGTCGCGCTGGCGGCGGTGGGGGTGCTGCCGGACTGGCTCGCCATCCTTGTCGTCTTCCGCGACGCGGTGATCGTGGGCGGGCTGCTGCTGCTCTGGATGATCGGCGACCGGCCGGAGATCGCGCCGCTGTTCGTCTCCAAGCTCAACACGGCGCTGCAGATCGCGCTCGCCGCCGTGGCGCTGCTCGCGGTGGGATTCAACCTGCCGCTGGGCGGGCTGAAGGCGGCGCTGATCTGGGCCACCGCGGCCAGCACCCTCGCCTCCGGCTTCGCCTATGTGGGGCAGACGGCGCGCCGGCTGCGCGCGGGCCCGCCATGACCGAGCACGCCCCCCCGCCGGGCCGCGGCCGGGCGCCGCGGGTGGGCGCCACCCCGCGCCAGCGCGCCCTGCTGCTGGGGGGCGCGGTGGGCGGGCTGCTGCTGGCGCTGTGGATGTTCTCGGCCATCCTCACGCCCTTCGTGCTGGCCGCCTGCATCGCCTATTTCCTCGATCCCATCGCCACCTTCCTCGCGCGCTGGGGGCTGCCGCGCTGGGCCTCGGCCCTGCTGCTCGTCACGCTGCTGCTGCTGTTCGGGCTGCTGGCGCTGCTGCTGCTCTACCCGCTGATCGTGGCGCAGATCGGCGTGCTGCTGGCGCGGCTGCCGGGCTACATCGCCACCATCAACGCCGCCCTGCGCGAGTTCCTGATGAGCCTCGAGGAGGCGGCCGGACCCGAGGTGGTGGACGCGCGGCTGCGCGAGCTCATCATCAGCCAGGCGGGCGCCATGATCGGCTGGCTGGGCACGGCGGCCACGCGCCTCATCGGCGGCGGCTTCGCCCTCTTCAACGTGTTCACCCTCGCGGTGGTGACGCCGGTGGTCAGCTTCTACCTGCTGCGCGACTGGCCGGGCATCATGGCGCGCCTCGAATCCTGGCTGCCGCGCCGCTCCGCCCCCACGCTCATCCAGCTCGCACGCGACATGGACCGGGTCCTCTCGGCCTGGCTGCGCGGGCAGCTCCTCTGCTGCCTCGCGCTCGGGCTGTTCTACGCGCTCAGCCTCTCGGCGGCGGGGCTGGAGCTCGGGCTGATGGTGGGGCTGATCTCGGGCTTCCTCTCCTTCATCCCCTATGTCGGCTCGCTGACCGGCTTCGCGCTGGCGGTGCTGCTCGCCATCGGGCAATGGGGCGACTGGAACGGAGTGATCCTGGTGGTGGGCATCTTCGTGCTCGGGCAGGTCCTGGAAGGCTACGTGATCTATCCCCGCCTGCTGGGCGACCGGGTGGAGCTGCACGCGGTCTGGGTGATCTTCGCCCTTTTCGCGGGCGGCGTGGCCTTCGGCTTCCTGGGCGTGCTGCTCGCCGTGCCCATCGCCGCGGCAGTGGGCGTGGTGGCGCGCCACTGGCTCGCCCGCTATCTGGAGAGCCCGCTCTACCTCGACCCGCCGCGGCGGGAAGGGTGATGCGCGAGCTCGCCCTGCCGCCCATTCTCCCGCAGCGCGCGGGCAAGCCGGCATGAGCCAGCTTGCCCTGCCACCCATCTTCCCGCAGCTCGCGGACAAGCCGGCATGAGCCAGCTTGCCCTGCCGCTGCCGCTCTCGCCCTCCTACGCCGCGGCGGATTTCGTGCCGGACGCGAGCAACGAGGAGGCGCTGCGCTGGCTCGCCGCGCCCGATCGCTGGCCCATGGGGCGGCTCGTCCTCGCCGGCCCCCCGGGCACGGGCAAGACGCATCTGCTGCACATCGCTGCCGCCGCCCAGGGCTGGGAGCTGCGGCAGGGCCCGGCGCTGCGCGGCCTGCCGCCCCTGCCCGCCCGCGGCCTCGCGCTCGACGAGGCCGACGCGCCGGCCGAGGAGGCGGCGCTGCTGCACCTGCTCAACGCCTGCGCGGAGGCCGGGCTGCCCGTCCTGATGGCCGCCGCCGCGCCTCCCTCGCGCTGGCGCATCGCCCTGCCCGACCTGCGCTCGCGCCTCGCCGCCACGGCGGTGGCGATGACCGGCGAGCCCTCGGACGCGCTGCTGGAGGCGCTCTTCGCCAAGCACCTCGCGGACCGCCAGCTCGCGCTCGATCCCGCCCTCGCGGCCTTCCTGCGCGCCCGGCTGCCGCGCAGCGCCGCCGCCATGGCCGAGGCGGTGGCGCGGCTCGACCACGCGGCACTGGGCGCCGGCCGGCGCCTGACGCGCCGCGCCGCGCTGGCGGCGCTCGCCCCCCTGCTCGGTGACGCTTCGGAGACAGCGTCCGAACCCGCCCTGCCGGCCGGCCCCGCGCTGCTGTAGGCTCCCGCCCCATGTCCGCCGCCGAACAGACATCGGAGCCCGCCCTGCAGGACCAGCCGGGCCGCTTCTTCAACCGCGAGCTCTCCTGGCTCGACTTCAACACCCGCGTGCTGGAGGAGGCGGCGAACCCGCAGCACCCGCTGCTCGAGCGGCTGCGCTTCCTCGCCATCTCCGGCTCGAACCTCGACGAATTCTACTCCGTGCGCGTGGCCGGCCTCGTCGGGCAGGAGCGCGAGGGCGTCACCACACCCTCGCCCGACGGTCTCTCCCCCACCCAGCAGCTCGCCGCCATCCACCAGCGCGCGCTCGCCTTGATAGAGGCGCAGCAGCAGGCCTGGCGCACGCTGCGCCAGCTCCTGCGTGCCGCAGGGCTGTCCGTGCTGGAGGCGGACGAGCTGAGCGAGCCCGACATCGCCTGGCTCGAGACCTATTTCCACGAGCGCATCTTCCCCGTGCTCACGCCGCTCGCGGTGGACCCGGCGCACCCTTTCCCCTTCATCGCCAACCTCGCCCTGTGCATGGTGCTGAAGCTGGTGCGCGAGGAGGATGGCGGCACCATGCGCGCGCTGATCCCGCTGCCGCCGCAGGTGGACCGCTGCATCCGCCTGCCCGCCGAACCCGGAGAGGCGATCCGCTTCGCCCTGCTCGAGGACGTGGTGGGCCTCAACCTCCACCACCTCTTCCCCGGCTTCATCGTGGCCGAGCGCGGCCTGTTCCGCCTGATCCGCGACACCGACGTGGAGTTCGAGGAGGAGGCCGAGGATCTGGTGCGCAGCTACGAGACGGCGCTGAAGCGCCGCCGCCGCGGCCGCGCCATCCGCCTCTCGGTGGATGCGCGCATGCCCGCCGACATGGTGGACTTCGTGGCCGAGGAGCTGGACGCCGACCGCGCCGCGGTGTTCACCGTGGACGGGCTGCTCGGGGTGGCCGACCTCAAGGCCCTCATCGTCGAGGACCGGCCCGACCTGCTCTTCACCCCCTACACGCCTCGCTTTCCCGAGCGCATCCTCGACTACGGGGGCGACTGCTTCGCCGCGATCCGCGCCAAGGACATCGTCGTGCACCACCCCTACGAGAGCTTCGACGTGGTGGTGCAGTTCCTCCGCCAGGCGGCGCGCGACCCCAACGTCGTCTCGATCAAGCAGACGCTCTACCGCACCAGCCGCGACAGCCCCATCGCGCGCGCGCTGATCGAGGCGGCCGAGGTGGGCAAATCCGTCACCGCCATGGTGGAGCTGAAGGCCCGCTTCGACGAGGAGCGCAACATCTCCATCGCGCGCGAGCTGGAGGCGGCGGGCGTGCAGGTCGTCTTCGGCTTCGTCGAGCTCAAGACCCACGCCAAGGTCAGCCTGGTGGTGCGGCGCGAGGCGGGGGGGCTGCGCTCCTACGCGCATTTCGGCACGGGCAACTACCACCCCATCACTGCGCGCATCTACACCGACCTCAGCTTCTTCACGGCCGACCCGGCGCTGACGCGCGACGCCGCCAAGCTCTTCAACTACATGACCGGCTACGCCCGGCCCGAGGCGATGGAGAAGCTCGCCTTCGCGCCCCTGACCATCCGCCCCACCCTGATGGGGCTGATCGAACAGGAGATCGCCTTCGCGAAGGAGGGAAAGCCGGCGGGCATCTGGCTCAAGATGAACTCCCTGGTGGACAAGGACCTTATCGACGCCCTCTACCGCGCGAGCCGGGCGGGCGTGATCGTCGAGTGCGTCGTGCGCGGCATCTGCTGCCTGCGCCCCGGCGTGCCTGGCCTGTCCGATAACATCCGCGTGAAGTCCATCGTCGGCCGCTTCCTCGAGCACAGCCGGATCTACGTCTTCGGCAACGGGCACAAGCTGCCTTCGCGCCGGGCGCGCGTGTACATCTCCTCCGCCGACTGGATGGCGCGCAACATGGACTGGCGGGTGGAGACCATGGTGCCGGTGGAGAACCCGACCGTGCACGCCCAGGTGCTCGACCAGATCATGGTGGTGAACCTCAAGGACGCGGCGCAGTCCTGGGATCTCGAGCCGGACGGGACCTGGCGGCGCCGCCCGCCCGATCCGCGACAGTTCTCGGCGCACGAGTATTTCATGACCAACCCCTCCCTCTCGGGCCGCGGCAGCGCCCTCACCCGTCCGCCGCGCCCCGCCGCACCGCGCCGCGGCCGCGCCGAGAAGCTGCACCAGGACTGAGCGCATGGAGGGCAGCTGCGCCGCGCGCGCCCGCTTCGGGGTGGTCGATCTCGGCTCCAACTCCGTGCGCCTCGTGGTGTTCGAGGGGCTGGAGCGAAACCCGCACGCCATCTTCAACGAGAAGGCCGTGCTCGGCCTCGGGCGCGGCCTGCACGCCACGGGGCGGCTGAACGAGGAGGCGGCGGCGCAGGCGCTCACGGTGCTCGGCCGCTACCACGCGCTGGCGCGCGGCATGGGGGCCGAGCCGCTCGAGGTGCTGGCCACGGCGGCGGTGCGCGACGCGACGAACGGCGCGGAGTTCATGGCCGGCCTCGCGAGCGTGATGCCCGGCGTGCCGGTCACCGTCCTCTCGGGCGAGGAGGAGGCGCGCCTCTCGGCCGAGGGGCTGCTGCTCGGCGTGCCGCAGGCCGATGGCGTGCTCGGCGATCTCGGCGGCGGCTCGCTCGAGCTCGTGCGGCTCGCGCAGGGGCGCATCGTCGAGACGGCCTCGCTGCCCATCGGCACCATCCGCCTCGCCGAGCGGGCGGGAGAGGATGTGACCCGTGCCCGCGCCATCGTCGAGGCCGAGCTCAAGACCGTTCCCTGGCTGGGCGCGGAGCCGCTCAAGGATCTTTTCCTCGTGGGCGGCACCTTCCGGGCGCTGGCGCGCATCCATATCGCGCAGACCGGCTACCCGCTCGCCATCGTCCACCACTACGCGATCCGGCGCGAGGAGGCGCGCGACCTCGCGGGGGTGGTGATGAACGCCCCCCGCAAGGCGCTGGAGCGCATGCCCGCCGCCCCCACCAAGCGCGTGCAGGATCTGCCCTTCGCCGCGGTGGTGATGCGCCGGCTGCTGCGCGCCGCCCAGGTGGCGCGCGTCGTCTTCTCGGCCAACGGGCTGCGCGAGGGGTGGTACGCGCGCCGGCTGGAAGCCGCCCGGCGGGAGGAGGACCCGCTGCTCGCCGCCGCGCGGGAGATCGGCACGCGCTTCGGCCGCGATCCCGGGCTTCCGCCGGCCCTGCTCCGCTGGCTCGGCCCGTTGGGCGAGGAGGCGGAGCCGGATGCGAAGCTGCGCGCCGCCGCCTGCTGGGTCAGCGACAGCGGCAGCCGCGACCATCCGGAATACCGCGCCGAGCAGGCCTTCTTCCGGCTGCTGCGCCTGCACGGGGTGGGGCTCGACCACCATGTGCGCGCCTTCCTCGCCCTGGTGGCGGCGCTGCGCTACGAAGCGGAGCCGGCCGCACCCTTTCTCGGCCCCGCGCGGGCGCTGCTCTCCGCCGCCACGGTGCGCCGGGCCGAGGCGCTGGGGGCGGCGCTGCGCCTCGCCTATACCCTCTCGGGCGGCGTGCCGGCGCTGCTGGAGGCGACGGAGCTCGAACGCCGCGGGCGGCGGCTTGTGCTGCGGCTCAAGCGCGGCGCCGGCGTCTTCGCCGGCGAGAGCGTGCTGCGCCGGCTGGAGGCACTGGCGCTGGCGCTCGGGCTCGATCCGCTGCTGGAGACCGGATGAGCCTCAGCGCAGCAGCGTCAACAGCACGGAGAGGCTGAGCAGGGAAAGCGCGGTGGAGACCAGCACCGCCGCCCCCGACTCGGCCGCCCCGGCCCCGTAGCGCCGCGCCAGCAGGAAGGCGTTGGCCCCGGTGGGCAGCGCCGCCGTGGTCACCGCCACCGCCGTCTCCAGCGGCCCAAGGCCGAGCAGGCGGCAGAAGCCGAACACCAGCAGCGGCAGCAGCAGCAGCTTCAGCGCCGCCGTCAGCGCCGTGCGCCGCCACAGCCCCCGCGCCCGGAAGCCGACCAGCGAACCGCCGAGGCAGAAGAGCGAGACGGGCGGCGCGGCGGCGCCCAGCAGTTCCAGCGTGCGCCGCGCCGGCCCCGGCACGGGCAGGGCGAGGGTGCTCCAGACCATCGCCAGCAGCACCGCCATGACGATCGGGTTGCGCAGCACGCCGCGCAGCGTGCTGCGCAGCAGCCGCCCGGCCGAGGCGCCGCTGTTCAGCGACAGCTCCGCCACCACCGTGGCCGTGCCGAGCAGCACCATGGAATGCAGCGCGAGGATGGCAAGCAGCACCGCGAGCCCCTGGGGCCCGAAGGCCGCGGCGATGAGCGGGATGCCCATCATCACCGTGTTGCCGAAGGTGACGTCGAGCGCGAGCGGCCCCGCCCCTCGGAGGCCCAGCCCCGCGCGCACCCCGCCCGCCAGCGTGGCCGCATAGAGCACCGCGCAGCCCAGGAAGAAGGCGAGCGCCGCCCCGCCCCCGGCCGTGTGGCCCGAGGTGCCCGAGGCGAAGAGCAGCGCCGGCGCGGCGAGCGAGAAGGCGAAGGCGTTGAGGCCCGCGAAGCCCGCCTCGCCCACCCAGCCCCGCCGCGCCGCCACCCACCCCGCGAGGATGAGCGCGAAGATCGGCGCCACCACCTCGACAAGGGTCAGGACGGCACTAGCCACCGAGCAGCGTCTCGACGAAGCCCGCCATGCCCGAGAGCCGCGCGCGCGCCGTCCGCGCGGCGTGCAGGATGGCGCGGGCATCCGCCACCGTGCGCTCGAAATCCGCGTTGATGAGGATGTGGTCGAACTCGTGCCAGTGGGTCATCTCCTCGCGCGCGGCGGCGAGGCGGCGGGCGATCTCCTCCTCGCTGTCCTGCGCGCGCGCGCGCAGGCGCCGCTCGAGCTCGGCAAAGGAGGGCGGCAGCAGGAAGACGCCCACGACATCGCCGGGCAGACGCGCGCGGAGCTGCCGGTGCCCCTGCCACTCGATGTCGAACAGCACGTCCCGCCCCGCGGCGAGTGCGGCCTCCACCGGGGCGCGCGGCGTCCCGTAGCCGCGGCCGAGGAAGCGCGCGTGCTCCAGCAGCTCGCCCGCGGCCGCCATCGCCTCGAACGCCTCCATGCTGCGGAAGAAGTAATGCACCCCCTCCTGCTCGCCGGGCCGCGGCGGGCGGGTGGTGACGCTGACCGAGAGGGTCAGGTTCGGCTCGCTCGCCAGCAGGGCGCGCGAGACGCTGGTCTTGCCGCCGCCCGGCGCCGCCGCGAGCACGAGGCAGACGCCGCGCCGCGCCGGGCCCGCCTCACTCGACATTGGCCGCCTGCTCGCGCAACCGCTCGATGGCGGCCTTGAGGTCGAGCCCGATGCGCGTCAGCGCCATGGAGGCGGATTTGCTGCACAGCGTGTTCGCCTCGCGCACGAACTCCTGAACCAGGAACTCGAGCTTGCGTCCCGCGCCCTCGCCTGCCGCGACCAGCGCGCGCGCCGCGTCGAGATGGGCGGAGAGGCGATCCAGCTCCTCCCGCACATCGGATTTCGCGGCGAGCAGCGCCACCTCCTGCGCCAGCCGCTCGTCCGGGATGCGGGCACGGGCGGTGTCATCGAGCAGGGCGGCGAGGCTCTCCATCCAGCGCGCGCGCTGCTGGGCGGGCTGGGCCGCGGCCTCGGCGGCGGCGGCCTCGCGCAGCGCGGCGATCTCGTCGAGCAGGGCGCAGAGCACCGGCTTGAGCCGGGCGCCCTCGGCCCTTCGCGCCGCGACCAGCCCCTCCAGCGCACGGCCGAAGGCGGCGAGCAGGACGGCGCGCCTCGCTTCCTCCGCCGCCTCCTCGGGCTCGGCGTTCTCGGCGCGCAGCACGCCGGGCAGGGCGAGCAGCGCCTCCGCGCGGGGCGGCGGTGCGCCGAGGCGCTGCGCGAGGGCAAGCGCGATCTCGACGGCGCGCTCCAGCGCGGCGGGGTCGGGCGAGAGGGCGGGACGCGATTCGGCCTTCAGTGTCAGGCTGGCCTGGACAGTGCCGCGCCGGAGCCGCTTCGCCGCGGCCTCGCGCAGCGCGGGCTCCAGCGCGTCCAGCCCGCCCGGCAGGCGCAGCCGCAGCTCGAGGCCCCGTCCGTTCACGCTGCGCAGCTCCCAGGCATAGGCGGTGCCGTCGGGAAGCTGGCCGGCTTCCCGCGCGAAGCCCGTCATGCTCATCAAGGCGCTGGTCATGGCGCGCCTTGTCTCGCGCCGCGCCACGGGAGTCCAGCCGATGCCCTTCCGCCATGTGCTGATCACCGGCGCCTCGGCCGGGCTCGGGGCCGCTTTTGCCCGGGTGCTTGCGCGGCCCGGGGCGGTGCTGCATCTGGGCGCGCGGCGCGCGGAGGCGCTCGCGGCGGTGGCCGAGGACTGCCGGGCGCGGGGCGCTTCCGTCACGACCCGCCTCGTGGACGTGCGCGACGCCGCGGCCATGGCCGACTGGGTGCGCGGCGCGGGCCGGCTCGACCTGGTGCTGGCCAATGCGGGAGTCTCCGCCGGCACGGGCACGGCGCAGGAGCAGGACGCGCGCGTGCGCCTGATCTTCGAGACCAACCTGACGGGCGTGCTCAACACCGCCCTGCCCGCGCTGGAGGTGATGGCCGCCCAGGCGCCGGGCGAGGATGGCTGGCGCGGGCATGTGGCGGTGGTCTCCTCCATCGCGGGCTTCGTCGCCGCGCCCACCGCCCCCGCCTATTGCGCGAGCAAGGCCGCCGCCCGCGCCTGGGCCGAGGCGCGCGACGCGACGGAGCGCCGCCGGGGGCTGCGCGTTCATGCCCTCTGCCCCGGCTTCATCCGCACGGCGATGACGGCCGACAACCCCTTCCCCATGCCCTGGATGATGTCGCCCGAGGTGGCGGCGCGCCGCGCGCTGGCCGGCATCGTGGCGGGGCGGACGCGCATCGCCTATCCGCGTCGCCTCTATGCGCTGACGCGGCTGACGGGCGCGCTGCCGCCCGGCCTTCTCAACCGGCTGATGATGCTGGCCCCGGGGAAGCCGGCCGGCTGAGGAAACCGAGGGCGCCGAGCGCCGCCGCACGGCCCGTGGCGAAGCAGCCCTGCAGCAGATAGCCGCCCGTCGGCGCCTCCCAGTCCAGCATCTCGCCCGCGCAGAACACGCCGGGGCGGGCGCGCAGCATCAGCGCCCCGTCCAGCGCCGACCAGCGCAGCCCGCCGGCGGTGGAGATGGCGCGCGCGAGCCCCATCGGCTCCTCCAGCCGCAGCGGCAGCGCCTTGATGAGCGCGGCGAGATCGCCGCGCGGCGCACCGGCCCGCAGCGCCTCCTGCACCAGCCCGGCGGCGACGGGCGCGAGCCCCGCCCGCCGCAGACGGTTGGAGAGGGACTGCGCCCCGCCGCCCAGCCGCGCCGCCAGCGCCGCGTGGTCGAGATCGGGCCTGAGGTCGAGCGTCACCGTCACCGGCGCGGCATCGCGCAGCCGCGCCGCGGCGGCGTAGATCAGGCCGCCCTCGATGCCTTGGCGCGTCACCATGGCCTCGCCGCGCCAGCTGCGCCCCGCGTGCGAGAGGGCGAGGCGCTTCAGCGGCGTCCCGGCGAAGCGCGTGGCGAAGGCGGCGGACCAGGCGACGCGGAAACCCATGTTGGCGGGCAGGAGCGGCGCGACCTGATCGGGCGCGAAGGCGCGCACCCAGGCGCCGTCACTGCCGAGCAGCGGCCAGGAGGCGCCGCCCAGCGCGAGCACCGCGGCATCGGGCGCGATCTCGAAGCCCTCGAAGCGCAGCGCCCGCCCCTCGCCGAAGCCCAGCCAGCGCGCGTGCGGGCGGAAGGCGACGCCCATACCCTCCAGCCGCCGCAGCCAGGCGCGCAGCAGCGGCGAGGCCTTCATCGCGCGCGGGAAGACCCGCCCCGAGGAGCCGATGAAGAGCGCCTGCCCCAGCCCCTCGCACCAGGCCATCAGGGCGGCGGGCGGGAAGGCCCGGATGTGCGGCTCGATCTCGGGGCAGGCATAGCGGGCGAGGAAGGGCTCCAGCGGCTCGGAATGGGTGAGGTTGAGCCCGCCGCGCCCGGCGAGGAGGAATTTGCGCCCCGGCCGCGCCATGGCGTCGTAGAGGGTGACGCGTGCCCCGTCCGCCGCCAGCACCTCCGCCGCCATCAGCCCCGCCGGGCCCGCCCCCACCACCGCCACATCCGCCATGGCGGGTGCAAGCCATGCGCGGGGCCCGCTGTCCAGCCGCTTGACGCCCGGGCCGGGGCGGGGTTTTCGCGCAGTGCATTCCGGAGGAACCGCCATGCCGCGCCGCCGCCGCCTTCTCGTCCTGCCCATGCTCGCGCTGCCCGGCCTCGTCCGCGCCCAGGGCTGGGCGCCCAGCCGCCCGGTGCGCGTGGTGGTGCCCTTCGCCGCCGGCGGCGCGGCCGACAGCGCGACGCGCGCGATCACCCCGCGCATGGGCGAGCGGCTGGGCCAGCCCATGGTGGTGGAGAACCGCACCGGCGCCGGCGGCTCGCTGGGGGGCGCGGAGGTGGCGCGGAGCGCAGCGGACGGCCACACCCTGCTGATGGACGCCTCCAGCCATCTCGTGAACCCCGCGCTGCTGCGCGGCCTGCCCTTCGACTACGCCACCGCCTTCGCGCCCATCTCCCTTGTCGTCACCTTCCCGCAAGTGCTGGCCGTGAAGGCGGAACTGCCGGCGCGGACGCTGGAGGAGTTCCTGGCGCTGGCGCGGCGGCAGACGCTGTCGGTCGGCACCCAGGGCAACGCCACGGCGGGGCATCTCGGCCTCGCCGCCTTCCAGCGGGCGGCGGGCATCGAGGTGACCCATGTGCCCTATCGCGGCGGGGCGGATGCGGCGCGCGACCTCGCGGCCGGCACGCTGGATGCGGTGTTCATCACCCTGCTCTCGGCGCGGCCCATCGTGGAGAGCGGGCGGGCGCGCTTCCTCGCCCTCTCGGCGCCCGAGCGCGTGGCGCTGGCGCCCGGCCTCGCCACCTTCGCCGAGCAGGGGCTGCCGGGCATCACCCTCTCCGAATGGGCGGCGCTCTTCGCGCCCGCCGGCACGCCCGGCCCGGCGCTGGCGGCCATCCATGGCGCGCTGGCGGCCACGCTGGGCGAGGAGGCGGTGCGCACGCGTCTCGCTCAGCTCGGCGCTGTGCCGGTGGGCAGCAGCCCCGCCGAATTCGCGCGCTTCGTCACCGAGGGCCGCGCCCAGATGGCGGCGCTGGTGCGCGAGGCGAACATCCGCATTGAATAGGCGTGGGCTTCTGGCGCTGGCGGCGCTGCCCCCGGGCGCGGCGCGCGCCCAGGCCCCGGAGGTGCTGGACCTGGCCGGCCAGCCGGTGCTGGCGCTTGCCACCCACCCGGCAGTGGGACCGCGGCTGCGCGCCATGGCCCAGGGCCGCCAGCGCCTGCTGAGCGAGGCGCTGCGCGGCGAGGGCCCGCCGCTCGCGGTCAGCGGCGGCTGGGTGCATGGCCGCGCGCGCGCGGGCGAGGCACGGGTGCTGCTCGCCTTCGACACCCGCAGCGAGGCGGTGGCCATCATCCTCTACGAGGGGTCGGCGGCCGCGCTGTTCGTGCCGCCGCGCTTCGCGCCCTGGCCCGCGGCGCTGCGCGCGGCGGTGGAGGGGTTCTCGCCGCAGGTGGCGGCGGCGCTGCGCTTCCACTAGCGGGCACGCGAAAGGGGCGGAGGTTGCCCCCCGCCCCTTCCGCGATACCACGATGGGCGGCGCGACCTCATGCCACACGCAACAGGGTTTCACCTTCGCGCCCCTCAGTCGCAGGGCGGCGCCCTTGCCGCCGCCTGGGCGTCGCGGCACAGGCCGCGGGCCGCATCCGCGGCCTCGTCCCTCCGGGCCGGAGGGTTGGGACTTCCTGCGCCTGGTATCAGGCGGCGTCCTGCGCCTCCGCCTTCTCTGGCTTCGGCCCGCTGTCCTGGCCCTTGGCGGCCGGGTCGCGGTCCACCAACTCAATCACCGCCATGGGAGCCATGTCGCCATAGCGGAAGCCCGCCTTGAGCACGCGGGTGTAGCCGCCCGCCCGCGCCTTGTAGCGTTCGGCGATGGTGGTGAAGAGCTTGTCCACCACCTTCTCGTCCCTCAGCGTGGCATAGGCCTGCCGCCGCGCGTGCAGCCCGCCGCGCTTGCCGAGCGTGATGATGCGCTCGACATAGGGGCGCAGCTCCTTGGCCTTGGGCAGGGTGGTGGTGATCTGCTCGTGCTTGAGGAGGCTGGTTGCCATGTTGCGGAACATGGCGAGGCGGTGCGCCGAGGTGACGCCCAGCTTCCGATTGGCCATACCGTGACGCATCACACAACTCCATCAGCGCCGACCGGCGCGAAGGCTTCACATTCACCACATCGGGCCCGGCGCCGGGCCTCGCCCGCAGGATTGGGCGGCGGCGCCATGGTCCATCGCCCGGCCGAACCGCCACCTGCGCGGCACAGGGCGGGCCCGGGACCCGGTGGCCCGCCCGGGAGGGCGGTCAGAACGGCTCCTCGATCTTCTTCGCCAGCTCCTCGATGTTCTCGGGCGGCCAGCCAGGGAGCGGCATGCCGAGCGAGAGGCCCATCGAGGCGAGCACCTCCTTGATCTCGTTCAGCGACTTGCGGCCGAAGTTCGGCGTGCGCAGCATCTCCTGCTCGGTCTTCTGCACGAGGTCGCCGATATAGACGATGTTGTCGTTCTTCAGGCAGTTCGCCGAGCGGACGGAGAGCTCCAGCTCGTCCACCTTGCGCAGCAGGTTGCGGTTGAAGGGCAGGTCGTCCTGCACCTCCTCGCGGGCCTTCTCGCGCGGCTCCTCGAAGGTGACGAAGAGGGCGAGCTGGTCCTGCAGGATGCGCGCGGCGAGGGCCACCGCATCCTCGGGCGCGACCGTGCCGTTCGTCTCCACAGAGATCACGAGGCGGTCATAGTCGGTGACCTGCCCGACGCGGGTGGGCTCCACCCGGTAGCTCACCTTGCGCACGGGCGAATAGATCGCATCCACCGGGATCATGCCGATGGGCGCGTCGTCGGGCCGGTTCTGCGAGGCAGGGACATAGCCGCGGCCGGTGCCGATGGTCAGCTCCATGGAGAGCTTGGCGCCCTCGTCCAGAGTGCAGATCA
The DNA here is from genome assembly GCA_026414745.1 of Roseococcus sp. Taxonomy (GTDB): domain Bacteria; phylum Pseudomonadota; class Alphaproteobacteria; order Acetobacterales; family Acetobacteraceae; genus Roseococcus. Next base: position 13,163 of record JAOAIK010000063.1, on the reverse strand, counting down.
CGAGCTCCGGGTTGCAGATCTCGATGTCGCCGGAGGTCTGGATCTGCGCCGCCGTCACCTCGCCGGGGCCGGTCGCGGTCAGCAGCAGGCGCTTCGAACCCTCGCCATGATAGCGAATGGCGAGCTGCTTGAGGTTGAGGATGATGTCCGTCACGTCCTCGCGCGCGCCGGTGAGGCTCGAGAACTCGTGCAGGACGCCGTCGATCTTCACGCCGGTGACCGCCGCCCCCTGCAGCGAGGAGAGCAGCACGCGCCGCAGCGCGTTGCCGAGCGTCATGCCGAAGCCGCGCTCCAGCGGCTCCGCCACCAGCGTCGCCTGGCGCAGGTCGGCGCTGCCCGACTCGACGACAAGCTTCTCGGGCTTGATGAGGGACTGCCAGTTGCGTTCCAGCAAGGGGATCTCTCCTGGCGGCTCAGACCCGGCGGCGCTTGCGCGGGCGGCAGCCGTTGTGCGGAATGGGCGTCACATCGCGGATGGCGGTGACATGGAAGCCGACGGACTGCAGGGCGCGCAGCGCGCTCTCGCGCCCGGAACCGGGGCCCGAGACCTCGACCTCGACCGTCTCCATCCCGTGCTCGCGCGCCTTCATCCCCGCGTCCTCGGCAGCGATCTGCGCGGCATAGGGCGTGGACTTGCGGCTGCCCTTGAAACCCTTCGCGCCAGCCGAGGACCAGGCGATGGTGTTCCCCTGCGCGTCGGTGATCGTCACGATGGTGTTGTTGAAGGTGGCGAGCACATGCGCCACGCCCGAGGAGATGTTCTTGCGCTCCTTCTTGCGCGGGCGCGAGATGGTGGAGGGCTGGCGGGCCATCTTACTTCGTCACCTTCTTCTTGCCGGCCACGGGCACGGCCTTGCCCTTGCGGGTGCGGGCATTGGTGTGGGTGCGCTGGCCGCGCACCGGCAGGCCGCGGCGGTGCCGCAGCCCGCGATAGCAGGCCATGTCCATGAGACGCTTGATGTTCATCGCCACCTCCCGCCGGAGGTCGCCCTCCACGCGGTAGTCGCGGTCGATGGTCTCGCGCAGGCGCACGATCTCGTCATCGGTGAGCTGGTTCACCCGGCGCTCCTCGGGGATGCCCACCTTGGCGCAGATCTCCTTCGCGTTCTGCGGCCCGATGCCGTAGATGTAGCGCAGCGAGATCACCACGCGCTTGTTGGGGGGGATGTTCACGCCAGCGATGCGCGCCACGTTCCAGCTCCTGCGGGTCCTGCCCAGGACCGTCCCTGTTTCGCCCCGCCATCCGGTCGCCCGGGCGCGGAGGCCCATTCCTTCACCTGACCAAAGCCGAGCGCGGCCGAAGGCTGCCGCTCCCGACACGCCCCGCCCGCGAGAGGCGGGGACATAGAACCGAGACGCCAGCCCCGTCAAGCGGCCGGCGCAAGAATCTCCTCCAGCGCCGCCGTCACGGCGGACATGTCGGCCATGCCGTCCACGCTGCGCAGCTTGCCCTGCGCCGCATAATAAGGGAGCAGCGGCGCTGTCTGCCGGTGGTAGGCCTCGAGGCGGGCCGCCACCGTCTCCGCCTTGTCGTCGGCGCGGCGGGTGAACTCGGTGCCCCCGCACTTGTCGCAGACGCCCTCCCTCGCGGGCCGCTTGAACTGGTCGTGATAGCCCTCGCCGCAGCGGGCACAGGTGAAGCGACCGGCAATGCGCGCCACCAGCGCCGCGTCGTCCACCTTGAGCTCGATCACATGGTCAAGGCGCAGGCCCTTCTCGGCCAGCATCGCGTCCAGCGCCTCGGCCTGCGGCACGGTACGGGGGAAACCGTCGAGGATGAAGCCACGGGCGGCGTCCGGCCGCTGCACGCGGGCGGCCAGCATGGCGGTGATGATGGCATCCGGCACGAGTTCGCCGCGCTCCATGATGGCCTTCGCCTCGAGGCCGATGGGGCTCGCGGCCTTCACCTCGGCGCGCAGCATGTCGCCGGTCGAGATCTGCACCAGGCCGAAACGCTCTTCCAGGCGCTTCGCCTGGGTGCCCTTGCCGGCGCCGGGGGGGCCGAGGAGGATCAGGTTCATCGGGATCTCCGTCAGCGCGGGCGGGGGCCGCGGCCGCCCAGCCGGGCCCTCTTGATCAGGCCCTCGTACTGGTGGGCGAAGAGGTGGGACTGCACCTGCGCCACAGTGTCCATGGTCACGGTCACGATGATGAGCAGCGAGGTGCCACCGAAATAGAAGGGGACGCCGTAGTTGGAGATCAGCAGTTCCGGGATCAGACAGACGATGCAGAGGTAGATCGCGCCCACCACGGTCAGCCGCGTCAGCACGCGGTCGAGATATTCCGCCGTGTTCTGTCCGGGCCGGATGCCGGGCACGAAGCCGCCGTACTTCTTCAGGTTGTCCGCCGTCTCGGCCGGGTTGAACACCACCGCCGTGTAGAAGAAGGCGAAGAAGACGATCAGCGCCATGTAGAGCGCCATGTAGGCCGGCTGCCCGTGCGCAAGCTGCGCCGCCAGCCACTGCAGCCAGCCGTCCGCCGTGCGGTCGGTGGTGAAGCCCGCGATGGTCGCCGGCAAGAGCAGCAGGGACGACGCGAAGATCGGCGGGATCACGCCCGAGGTGTTGAGCTTCAGCGGCAGATGCGTCGCCTCGCCGCCGAACATGCGGTTGCCCACCTGGCGCTTCGGATACTGCACCGGGATGCGGCGCTGCGCGCGCTCGATGTACACCACGACGAAGATCACGCCGAGGGCCGCGATCAGGAAGAAGATGATGAAGAAGGTGGAGAGCGCACCGGTGCGGCCCAGCTCCAGCGTCGCCACCAGCGCCGAGGGCAGGTTGGCCACGATCCCTGCGAAGATGATGAGGGATATGCCGTTGCCCACGCCGCGCGCCGTGATCTGCTCGCCGAGCCACATGAGGAACATGGTGCCGCCGGTCAGGGTGATGACGCAGGAGATGCGGAAGAACCAGCCGGGATCGGCCACGGCGGGCCCGATACTGCCGCGGATGCCCTCGAGGCCCACCGCGATCCCATAGGCCTGGAAGATGGCGATCAGCAGCGTGAGGTAGCGCGTGTACTGGTTCAGCTTCTTGCGCCCGCTCTCGCCTTCCTTCTTGAGCTGCTCCCAGGAGGGGATCGCCGCCGTCATGAGCTGCACGATGATGGAGGCCGAGATGTAGGGCATGATGTTCAGGGCGAAGACGGTCATGCGCCCGAGCGCACCGCCCGTGAACATGGCGAACATGCCGAGGATGCCGCCGCCATGCTGGCGCAGCATCTCGCCCATGACGGCCGCGTCCACCCCCGGCACCGGGATGTAGGTGCCGATGCGATAGACGATCAGCGCGCCCAGCGTGAACCAGATCCGCTGCTTGAGCTCGGTGGCCTTGGCCAGGACACCGAGGTTCAGGCTGCCGGCAAGCTGTTCGGTGGCCGAAGCCATGCGCGACTTTCCCCCGTTCGGTGGCGCCCGACCGCAGCGTGCCGAGCGGCCCGGAGCCTGAAGCCTGCCCCCGCCCGGGCGGGAGCCACCCGGCCCTCATGCGCCGGACCGGCCACGGCCGCAACCGTCGCCGGTCCGGAAAGCGTCACTGCGCCGCCGGCTCCCGAGCCGGCAACAGCACCTTCCCGCCCGCGGCCTCCACCGCCGCGACGGCGCTGGCCGAGGCGCCGGAGACGCTGATCTCCACCGGCCGGGTGATCTCGCCGCGGCCGAGCAGGCGAACGCCCGCATACTTGCCGCTGCGCGCCACCACGCCCGCCTCGCGCAGCATCGCCTCGGTGATGGTCCCGCTGCCCGGAAGCTTGCCCGCCGCGATCGCCGCCTCCAGCGCCCCGATGTTCAACGGCGCATAGACGAGACGGAAGATGTTGCGGAAGCCCCGCTTGGGCAGGCGCCGGTAGATCGGGAGCTGGCCACCCTCGAACCCGTTCAGAGACACGCCCGTGCGCGCCTTCTGGCCCTTCACGCCCCGGCCGCCCGTCTTGCCCTTGCCCGAGCCGATGCCGCGCCCGATGCGCTTGAACTTGCGCCGCGCGCCTGGATTGTCGCGCAGTTCGTTGAGCTTCATCTCAGTCTTCCACCTTCACCAGGTGCGCGACCTTGCGGATCATCCCGCGCACCGCGGGCGTGTCCTCGAGCTCGCGGGTGCGGTTGATCTTGTTGAGGCCGAGGCCCTTGAGCGTCTCCTGCTGGCCGGGCTTGCGCCCGAAGCCGGAGGCGATCTGCCTCACGCGGATGGTCTTCTTCGGCTCAGACATGCGCCGCCTCCTGCGCAGGCTCCGCGCCCTCCTTGCGGGGGCCGAGCAGATCCGAGACCTTCTTGCCGCGGCGCTGGGCCACGCTGCGCGGGCTCGTCGCCTTGGCCAGCGCCGCGAAGGTCGCCTTGACCATGTTGTGCGGGTTGGTGGTGCCGGTGCACTTGGCCACCACATCGCCCATGCCCAGCGTCTCGAAAACGGCGCGCATGGGGCCGCCTGCGATGATGCCGGTGCCGGGCGGGGCGGAGCGCAGGATCACCCGCCCCGCGCCGAACTCGCCGATCACGTCGTGGTGCAGCGTGCGTCCCTCCCGCATCGGCACACGCACCATGCCGCGCTTGGCGCGCTCTGTGGCCTTGCGGATCGCCTCCGGCACCTCGCGCGCCTTGCCCGTGCCGTAGCCCACGCGCCCCTTCTGGTCGCCGACCACGACGAGCGCGGCGAAGCTGAAGCGCCGACCGCCCTTCACCACCTTCGCCACGCGGTTGATCGCGACCAGCTTGTCCTGCAGCTCGTCGGCCGCCTCGCGCTCGGGGGCGCGCTCGCGCTCCCGCTCGCGCCCCCGGCGGCCCCGCTGCTGCTCGCCGCCCTCGCCGCCGCCACGCGGTTCACGTGCCATCTCAATTCTCCCCGCGCGCGTCAGAAGCTGAGGCCGCCCGCACGGGCGGCATCGGCCAGCGCCTTCACGCGGCCATGATAAAGGTAGGGACCACGATCGAAGACCACCTCGGTGACGCCGGCGGCGATCGCACGCTCCGCCACCAGTCGGCCGACCGTCTCCGCGGCGGCCTTGTCCGCCCCGGTCTTCAGCGATTCGCGCAGCGCCTTCTCCAGCGAGGAGGCCGCCGCGAGCGTGCGCCCGAGCTTGTCGTCGATCACCTGGGCGTAGATGTGCCGCCCGGAGCGGAAGACGGAGAGCCGCGGGCGGCCGCCCCCCTTCTGCCGGAGCTGGTAGCGCAGCCGCTGGCGGCGGCGCGCCTGCATGGCGAGCTTGTCGGCCATTACTTCTTCTTCCCCTCCTTCCGGAGGATCACCTCGTTGTCGTATCTCACGCCCTTGCCCTTGTAGGGCTCGGGCCCGCGGAAGGCCCGGATCTCCGCCGCGACCTGGCCGACCTTCTGCTTGTCGATGCCCTCGACCTTGATCGAGGTCGGCTTCTCGCAGCTGATCTTGATGCCGGGCGGGGCAGGATAGCGGATCTCATGGCTGTAGCCGAGGTTCAGCACCAGCTCGTTGCCCTGCATCGCCGCCTTGTAGCCGGTGCCGGTGATCTCCATGGACTTCGAGTAGCCCGTCGAGACGCCGATCACCATGCCGTTCACCAGGCTGCGCGTGGTGCCCCACAGCGTGCGCGACCGCCGGTCCTCGCCGCGCGGGGAGACCGCGATCTCGTTGGCCCGCACCTCCACGTCCACGGCGTCCGTCAGCTCGAGCGAGAGTTCGCCGAGCCTGCCCTTGGCCTTCAGCGTCCGGCCCGCGAGCGTGACCGTCACGCCCGCCGGCACCGGCACCGGGTATTTTCCGACGCGAGACATCGCGGCCCCCTCAGAACACGCGGCAGAGAACCTCGCCGCCAACATTGGCGGCGCGGGCCTCGGCATCGCTCATCACGCCGCGCGGCGTGGACAGGATCTGGATGCCGAGCCCGTTGTAGAACTTCGGCAGCTCCTTGATCTTCGAGTAGACCCGCCGGCCCGGCTTCGAAACGCGGCTGATCTCCTTGATCGCGGGTTCGCCGTCGGAATACTTCAGCTCGATCTCGATCTGCCTCACGCCGGGGCGGATCTCCTCGACGCGCCAGGCGCGAATGTAGCCCTCGCGCTTCAGCACCTCGAGCACATCGGTCTTCAGACGGCTCGCGGGCGCGACGCAGCGGGTCTGGCGCGCGGCATGCGCGTTGCGGATGCGCGTCAGCAGATCGCCCAGCGGATCGGACATGGACATGCGCGGGGCTCCTTACCAGCTCGCCTTCACCACGCCCGGCAGCTGGCCCCTGTTGGCCAGTTCGCGGAGCTGGTTCCGGCACAGCTTGAACTTCCGGTAGTTGCCGCGCGGGCGGCCCGTCACCGCGCAGCGCAGGCGCACCCGCACCTTGGCCGCGTTGCGGGGCATCTGCGCGAGCTTCAGCGTCGCGGCGAAGCGTTCCTCGATCGGCGCCTCGCGGTTCATCACGATGGCCTTCAGGGCGGCGCGCTTCTTCGCGTGCTGCCCGGCGAGCTTCTCGCGGCGCTTGTTCTTCTCGACGGAAGAGATCTTGGCCATGGGCTCAGGGTCCTCTGGAACCTGCCGGCCTCCGCCGGCGGTTTTCCGGTTGCGTCAGTTGGCGAAAGGCAGGTTGAAAGCCTTCAGCAGCGCCTTGGCTTCCTGGTCCGTCCTCGCCGTCGTCACGAAGACGATGTCCATGCCGCGGATCGCGTCCACCTTGTCGTAGTTGATCTCGGGGAAGACGATCTGCTCCTTCAGGCCGAGGCTGTAGTTGCCCCGCCCGTCGAAGCCGCGGTTGCCGGGGATGCCGCGGAAGTCGCGCACGCGCGGCAGCGCGATGGTCACCAGGCGGTCCAGGAACTCGTACATGCGGGCCTTGCGAAGCGTGACCTTGCAGCCGATCGCCTGGCCCTCGCGAATCTTGAAGCCCGCGATCGCCTTCTTGGCGCGGGTGCGCACCGGCTTCTGGCCCGAGATCAGGGTGAGGTCGGCCACCGCCGCGTCCAGCTTCTTCTGGTCGCCCGCGGCCTCGCCCACGCCCATGTTGATCACGATCTTCTCCAGGCGCGGCACCTGCATCGGGTTCTTGTAGCCGAACTCCTTCTGGAGCGCGGGCTTCACCACCTCGATGTAGTGCTTCTGCAGGCGCGCCATCTCGCGCGGCATGGCCGCGGCCTTGCCGGGGGCGGCCGGCACGGCCTCCACGCGACGCCCGGGGTCGGGCGCGTCGGTCCTCTTCGGCTGGGCCGCCGCCTTCGGCTTTGCCGCCGGCTTCGCGCCGCCCTTGGCGGGGGCGCCCTTCTTCGTGCCGCTCATGCGTCGAGCACCTCACCGCTCGCCTTGGAAACGCGCACCTTCTTCCCGTCCTCCAGGATGCGGAAGCCCACGCGCGTCGGCTTGTCCGTCTTGGGGTCGATCAGCGCGAGATTGGACAGATGGATCGGCGCCTCCTTGGTCACGATCCCGCCCGTCTCGCCGATCCGGGTCTGCCGCTGGTGGCGCTTGACGAGATTCACCCCCTGCACCAGCGCGCGCTGTTCGGCCGGCATCACGCGCAGCACCTCGCCCCGCTTGCCCTTGTCGCGCCCGGCCAGAACCTGCACCCGGTCGCCCTTCTTGATCTTGGCGGCCATGGTCAGAGCACCTCCGGAGCCAGGCTGATGATCTTCATGAACTTCCGCGCGCGCAGCTCGCGCACCACGGGCCCGAAGATGCGCGTGCCGATCGGCTCGCCCTGCTTGTTGATCAGCACGGCCGCGTTGCGGTCGAAGCGGATGGCAGAGCCGTCGGGCCGGCGCACCGGATAGGCCGTGCGCACGATCACCGCGCGCTCCACCGCGCCCTTCTTGACCTTGCCGCGCGGGATCGCCTCCTGCACGGCCACCACGATCACATCGCCGACAGAGGCCGTCTTCCGGCGCGTCCCGCCCAGCACCTTGATGCACTGCACGCGGCGCGCGCCGGAGTTGTCGGCCACGTCCAGGTTGGTCTCGACCGAGATCATGCCTTCACCCCCTCACCGACCGGCTCCCCGTTGCGGGCGACGACCATCCAGGTCTTGCGCTTGGAGATGGGCGGGCACTCCTGGATCGACACCGTGTCGCCCTCGCGGCACAGGTTCGCCTCGTCGTGCGCCGCATACTTCTTCGAGCGGCGGATGAACTTCTTGTAGAGCGGGTGCATCACGCGACGCTCGACAAGAACGGTCACCGTCTTGTCCATCTTGTCGCTGACGACCCGCCCGGTGAGGACTCGCTTCGGCATCGCCGGGGTCTCCTCAGGAGTGCGGGTTGGCGGCCGCGCGCGCGCGCTCGGCCATGACGGTCTTGACCCGCGCGATGTCGCGCCGCACCGCCCGGATGCGGCTGACCGCCTCGAGCTGGCCGGTGGCGCGCTGGAAGCGCAGGTTGAACTGCTCCTTGCGCAGATCGAGCAGCATGCCCTGCAGCTCGTCCGGCGATTTGGCACGGATGTCGGCGATCTTGGTCATGACCTCAGGCCTCCGCACCCAGGCGCGTCACGATCTTGGTCTTGATGGGCAGCTTCGCCGCGCCGAGCGAGAGCGCCTCGCGCGCGGTCTCGCTGGCCACGCCGTCGATCTCGAACATGATCCGCCCGGGCTTCACCCGGCAGATCCAGTACTCAGGCGAGCCCTTCCCCGAGCCCATGCGCACCTCGGCCGGCTTGGTCGAGACGGGCACATCAGGGAAAATGCGGATCCAGACGCGGCCCTGGCGCTTCATGGCGCGCGTGATCGCGCGGCGGGCCGCCTCGATCTGGCGCGCCGTCACGCGCTCCGGCTCGAGCGCCTTCAGGCCATAGCCGCCGAAGGTCAGCGAGAAGCCGCCCTTCGCGACGCCCTTGATGCGGCCCTTGTGGGCCTTGCGGTACTTGGTTCGCTTCGGCTGCAGCATCGCTCACATCCTCACCGCTGGGGCGCCTGTTCCTGCGCCCGGCGGTCCTGCGCCATCGGGTCATGGGCCATGATCTCGCCCTTGAAGATCCAGACCTTCACGCCGCAGGTGCCATAGGTGGTCTTCGCCGTCGCGGTGCCGTAGTCGATGTCGGCACGCAGCGTGTGCAGGGGCACGCGCCCCTCGCGGTACCACTCCATGCGCGCGATCTCCGCACCGCCGAGCCGCCCGGAGCAGTTGATGCGGATTCCCTGGGCGCCGAGGCGCATGGCCGACTGCACCGCGCGCTTCATCGCCCGCCGGAAGGCGACGCGCCGCTCGAGCTGCTGGGCGATGCTCTCGGCCACCAGGGTGGCGTCGAGCTCCGGCTTGCGGATCTCGAGGATGTTCAGCGACACCTCCGCGCCCGCCTGCGCGGAGAGCTCCTTGCGAAGCTGGTCGATGTCCGCGCCCTTCTTGCCGATGACCACGCCCGGCCGCGCCACATGGATGGTCACGCGCGGCTTCTTCGCCGGACGCTCCACCACGATGCGCGACACGCCCGCCGACTTCAGCTTCTCCTTCAGCGTCTCGCGAAGCTTCAGGTCGTCGTGCAGCAGCTTCGCGTAGTCGTCGCCCGCGAACCAGCGGCTGTCCCAGGTGCGGTTGATGCCGAGGCGCAGCCCGATCGGGTTGACCTTGTGACCCATGTTACGCGGCCTCCGTTCCCGTGCCGGCCTTCGGCGCCTGCTGCTCGGCGACGACGATCTTGAGATGGCTGAACCACTTCTCCACCCGCGCGGAGCGGCCGCGTCCGCGCGCGTGGAAGCGCTTCATGACGATGGCGCGCCCCACCTCGGCGCGCGAGACGACGAGACGGTCCACGTCGAGCTGGTGGTTGTTCTCGGCGTTGGCGATCGCGCTTTCCAGCGTCTTCTTCACCGTGCGCGCGATGCGCCGCTTGCTGAAGGCAAGCGTCGCCACGGCGTCCTGGGCGCGGGCCCCGCGGATGGTCGCCGCCACCAGGTTCAGCTTCCGCGGGCTGACGCGGATGTTGTAGGTGATCGCCTGCGCCTCGTTGTCGCTGAGGCCGCGCGGATGCTTCGGCTTGCTCATGGTCAGCCCCGCTTCGCCTTCTTGTCGGCGGCATGGCCGCCGAAGGTGCGCGTCGGCGCGAACTCGCCGAGCTTGTGGCCGACCATGTTCTCGGTCACCTGCACCGGGAGGAACTTGCGCCCGTTGTACACGCCGAAGGTCAGGCCCACGAACTGCGGCATGATGGTGCTCCGGCGCGACCAGGTCTTGATGACCTCGTTGCGCGAGGAGGCGCGCGCCGCCTCGGCCTTCGCCAGGAGATAGCCGTCCACGAACGGCCCTTTCCAAACGCTGCGCGGCATGTGCCTCAGCCCTTCGTCGCGTGGCGGCGGCGCAGGATGTTGCGATCCGTCCGCTTGTTGTTGCGCGTCTTCGCGCCCTTCGTCGGCTTGCCCCAGGGTGTCACCGGATGGCGCCCGCCCGAGGTGCGACCCTCGCCGCCGCCGTGCGGATGGTCCACCGGGTTCATTGCCACGCCGCGGTTGTGGGGGCGACGCCCGAGCCAGCGCGAGCGGCCCGCCTTGCCGATCTGCTGGTTGCTGTTGTCCGGATTGGAGACGGCGCCGATGCTCGCCATGCACTCGCCGCGCACCGTGCGCAGCTCGCCCGACATGAGCTTGATCTGCGCGAGCCCCGCATCCTTGCCCACCAGCTGCGCGAAGGTGCCCGCGGACCGCGCGAGCTTCCCTCCCGCGCCGGGCTTCAGCTCGATGTTGTGGATCACGGTGCCGACCGGAATGGCCGAAAGCGGCATGGCGTTGCCGGGCTTGATGTCGGCCTTCTCGGCCGCCACAACCGTGTCGCCCGCCTTCAGCCGCTGCGGCGCGAGAATGTAGGAGAGCTCGCCGTCGGCGTACTTCACCAGGGCGATGAAGGCCGTGCGGTTCGGATCGTATTCGATGCGCTCCACCGTCGCCGGCACGCCGAACTTGGCGCGGCGTTTGAAATCGACGAGGCGGTAGCTCTGCTTGTGCCCACCGCCGCGGAAGCGCGAGGTGATGTGGCCGTGGTTGTTGCGCCCGCCGGTCTTGGTCTTGCCGACGGTCAGCCCCTTGACGGGCTTGCCCTTCCACAGGCCGCTGCGGTCGATCAGCACCGTGCCGCGGAGGCTGGGCGTGACCGGATTGAAGCTCTTCAGCGCCATGGGATTACGAAAGCCCCGTCGTGAGGTCGATGCTCTGGCCCTCGGCCAGGCGCACCATCGCCTTCTTCCAGTCCGAACGCTGGCCGGGGCGGCCCCGGAAGCGCTTGGTCTTCCCCTTCATCACCAGCGTGTTCACAGACACCACGCTGACACCGAAGAGCCCCTCCACCGCCTGCTTGATCTCGCGCTTGTCGGCATCGAGCGCGACGCGGAAGGCGTAGGCGCCCTTCTCCGAGAGCATGGTCGCCTTCTCGGTGACGAGCGGCGCGAGGATCACCTGGTACATGCGCTCCTTCCCGAGCGGCTTCGGCGCCGGAGGCTTGCTGACAGCGGCGCTCATGCCAGGCGCTCCTTCAGGGCTTCCACGCCCGCCCGCGTCACCACGAGCAGGTCATGGTTGAGGATGTCATAGACATTGGCGCCGGCCGTGGGCAGCGCGTCGATGCCCGGAAGGTTGCGCACCGCGCGCGCGAAGCCCTCCTCCACCGTCGCGTCCACGACGAGCGCGGAGCTCCAGCCGAGCGCCTTCAGGCGTGCGGCCATCTGCCGGGTCTTCGGGTTCTCGCCGACCGTCGCGGCATCGAGCACGACCAGCTTGCCGTCCTTCGCCTTCTGGCTCAGCGCCGAGATCAGGCCGAGGCGACGAACCTTCTTGGGCAGGGAGTAGCCGTGATCGCGCACCACCGGCCCGTGCACAATGCCACCCTTGCGAAACTGCGGCGCGCGCAGCGAGCCCTGGCGGGCATTGCCGGTGCCCTTCTGGCGATAGGGCTTCTTGGTGGTGCCCTGCACCTCGCCCATGCCCTTCACCTTGTGGGTGCCGGCCCGACGCTTGGCGAGCTGCCAATGCACCACGCGCGCCATGATGTCGGCGCGCGGCGCGACGCCGAACAGCTCCTCCGGCAGCTCGGCGGAGCCGGCCGGCGCATTGTCCAGCGTGATGACGTTGACCTGCATCGTCCTCGATCCTCAGACGGTCGCGGCGGGGAAGGGCGCATCCGCCGGGCGCGCGCGCTTCACCGCGTCGCGCACCAGCACGTAGCTGCCCGCGGCCCCCGGCACCGCGCCCTTGACCAGAAGAAGCCCCTTCTCGGCGTCATGCCCGGCAACCTCGAGGTTCTGCGTGGTCACGCGCTCGACGCCGAGGTGGCCGGCCATCTTCTTGTTCTTGAAGGTCTTGCCCGGGTCCTGGCGGTTGCCCGTGGAGCCGTGCGAGCGATGGCTGATCGACACGCCGTGCGAGGCCTCGAGACCCGCGAAGTTCCAGCGCTTCATCGCGCCCGCGAAGCCCTTGCCCTTGGTCGTGCCGGTCACATCGACCTTCTGACCCTTCACGAAATGCGTCACCGACAGCGCCGTGCCGGGGGCGAGAAGGGCGGCCGCATCGACGCGGAACTCGACCACCTTCTTCGGCGCCTCGACGCCCGCCTTGGCGAAATGGCCGCGGTTGGGCTTGGAGACGTTCTTCGGCTTCGCCTTGCCGAAGCCGAGCTGCACGGCGTCGTAGCCGTCGCGCTCGGCGGTGCGCTGCCCGACGACGCGCACTGCATCCACATGCAGCACGGTGACCGGCGTGGTCGTGCCGTCCTCGTTGAACAGGCGGGTCATGCCGAGCTTGCGCGCGATCAGCCCCGTCCGGGTCTGGGTGGCCATGACCGGATCCTCAGATCTTGATCTCGACGTCCACGCCGGAGGCGAGGTCGAGCTTCATGAGCGCGTCCACGGTCTGCGGAGTGGGGTCCACGATGTCGAGCAGCCGGCGATGCGTGCGGATCTCGAACTGCTCGCGCGACTTCTTGTCCACGTGCGGCGAGCGGTTCACCGTGAACCGCTCGATCTGGGTGGGCAGCGGAATAGGGCCGCGCACCCGCGCGCCGGTTCGCTTCGCGGTGTTGACGATCTCCCGCGTGCTGCCGTCCAGCACGCGGTGATCGAACGCCTTGAGGCGAATGCGGATGTTCTGGCTGTCCATGACGAAGGCCTACTTCAGGATGCTGGCGACGACGCCTGCGCCGACGGTGCGGCCGCCCTCGCGGATGGCGAAGCGCAGGCCCTCGTCCATCGCGATCGGGGCGATCAGTTCCACCTCCATCGAGATGTTGTCCCCAGGCATCACCATC